>NZ_JBIRZM010000016.1:0-191160 GCF_044390825.1 Streptomyces sp. NPDC018833
CACCCCCCAGGTCATCCGTTCGACAGGGGGGAACAGTCATGCCGGGCCCGGAGGCCAGCGGCCCTCTTGCAGGACCGCGAAGAACATAACGGGGGAGGAGGCCGGCAGGGAAGGCGTTGGGCGCCGGGAGCGGGGCGGGAGGCGTCGGGGGCTGCCTCGGCCGAATGGGGGGCCCTCGGCGTCCCTCGGTCCGGCCGGAGAAAGCCGGAGGAAGACAGAAGCGGCCGGTTCTGCCCCCGAGGCAGATCCGGCCGCTCTCCGTTCACGCGGGAAGACGGTTACTTCACCGGTTCCGGTTCCGGCGCGTCCTTCGCCTCCGCCGAGGGCTCCGGGTCGGCCGGCGGGGTCTTCACCGAGTCGAGCAGTAGCTGCGCGACGTCGACGACCTGGAGCGACTCCTTGGCCTTGCCGTCGTTCTTCTTGCCGTTCACGGAGTCCGTGAGCATCACGAGGCAGAACGGGCAGGCCGTGGAGACGATGTCCGGGTTGAGGGACAGCGCCTCGTCGACGCGCTCGGTGTTGATGCGCTTGCCGATGCGCTCCTCCATCCACATGCGCGCACCGCCGGCGCCGCAGCAGAAGCCGCGCTCCTTGTGGCGGTGCATCTCCTGCTGCCGCAGGCCCGGGACGGCCGACATGATCTCGCGCGGGGGCGTGTAGACCTTGTTGTGGCGGCCCAGGTAGCACGGGTCGTGGTAGGTGATCAGGCCGTCGACCGGGGTGACCGGGACGAGCTTGCCCTCGTCGATGAGGTGCTGCAGCAGCTGCGTGTGGTGGATGACCTCGAACTCGCCGCCCAGCTGCGGGTACTCGTTCGCGATCGTGTTGAAGCAGTGCGGGCAGGTCGCGACGATCTTCTTCGCCGACTTCGGCTTCTTCGTCGACTCGTCCTCGTCGTCCTCGCCGAAGGCCATGTTCAGCATGGCCACGTTCTCCTGGGCGAGCTGCTGGAACAGCGGCTCGTTGCCCAGACGGCGGGGCGAGTCACCGGTGCACTTCTCGTCGCCGCCCATGATCGCGAACTTGACGCCCGCCATGTGCAGCAGCTCCGCGAAGGCCTTGGTGGTCTTCTTGGCGCGGTCCTCCAGGGCGCCGGCGCAGCCGACCCAGTAGAGGTAGTCGACCTCGCTGAGGTCCTCGACGTCCTTGCCGACGATCGGGACCTCGAAGTCGACCTCCTTGGTCCACTCGACGCGCTGCTTCTTGGCCAGACCCCAGGGGTTGCCCTTCTTCTCCAGGTTCTTGAGCATCGTGCCCGCCTCGGACGGGAACGAGGACTCGATCATGACCTGGTAGCGGCGCATGTCGACGATGTGGTCGATGTGCTCGATGTCGACCGGGCACTGCTCGACGCAGGCGCCGCACGTGGTGCAGGACCACAGCACGTCCGGGTCGATGACGCCGTTCTCCTCGAGCGTGCCGATCAGCGGGCGCTCAGCCTCGGCGAGCGCGGCCGCGGGCACGTCCTTCAGGGCCTCGGCCGACGCCTTCTCCTCGCCCTCCATGGTCTTGCCGCCGCCGGCCAGCAGGTACGGGGCCTTGGCGTACGCGTGGTCGCGCAGCGACATGATCAGGAGCTTGGGGGAGAGGGGCTTGCCCGTGTTCCAGGCGGGGCACTGCGACTGGCAGCGGCCGCACTCGGTGCAAGTGGAGAAGTCGAGGATGCCCTTCCAGGAGAACTGCTCGACCTGGGAGACGCCGTAGACGTCGTCCTCGCCCGGGTCCTCGAAGTCGATCGGCTTGCCGCCGGACGTCATGGGCTGGAGCGGGCCGAGGGCGCTCTCGCCCGTCGCGTTGCGCTTGAACCAGATGTTCGGGAAGCCGAGGAAGCGGTGCCAGGCCACACCCATGTTGGTGTTGAGCGCGACCGTGATCATCCAGATCAGCGAGGTGCAGATCTTGATCATCGCGACGGCGTAGGTGAGGGTCTGCAGCGTGCCGATGCTCAGGTCGTCGAAGGCCAGCACCAAGGGGTACGAGAGGAAATACGCCGCCTCGTAGTGCTCCACGTGGTGGATCGCGCCCTCGAGGCCGCGGAGCGTGTAGATCGCCAGACCGATGGTCAGGATGATGTACTCGACGAAGTACGCCTGCCAGGCCTTGGAGCCCGCGAAGCGCGACTTGCGGCCGGCCCGGGACGGCAGGTTGAGCAGCCTGATCACCATCAGGACGGCGATGCCGACCACCGTCATGACGCCGATGAACTCGATGTACAACTCGAACGGCAGGAAGCCGCCGAGGACGGGGAGCGTGTAGTCGGCCTCGAAGAGCTGGCCGTAGGCCTGTGCGAGGGTCGGCGGCAGCGTCAGGAAGCCGATGGCGACGAACCAGTGCGCGAAACCGACGATGCCCCACCGGTTCATCCGGGTGTGGCCGAGGAACTCCTTGACCAGGGTGATCGTCCGGGCCTTGGGGTTGCTGGTGCGGGTGCCGGCGGGCACGGGCTGGCCGAGCTTCACGAACCGATAGATCTGCGCGATGGCTCGGGCGAAGAGAGCAACGCCGACCACGGTCAGGGTCAGCGACACAATGATCGCGGCGAGTTGCATTGGGGGCTCCTCGGGCCTGCGAGGGTGGGATGGTCCAGCACTACTACTAAGCGGTAACTTAATCAGTCCGTGCTGAGAGTACCCACTTATTCCGCCGCACTGTAGCTGCGTGGGCGGTGATCTGTGTCGCTCAGGCAACCCTGACCGGAGGGCGCCCGGCGACCGCGGTGGAGACGGTTCTGGCCAGGATCATCAGGTCGAGTCCAAGCCAGTGCTGCTCCACATAATGCAGGTCGAGGACCGTCATTTCCTCCCAGGGCAGCTCGGACCGGCCGCTGATCTGCCACAGGCCCGTGATCCCCGGCCGTACGGCGAGGCGGGCCCGCTCCGGGCCCGCCGGAGCCGGCTCCACGGGGAGCGGGCGCGGGCCGACGAGCGACATCTCGCCGCGCACCACGTTGATCAGCTGGGGCAGGCCGTCCAGGAGGCGGCGGCGCAGCGCCCGGCCCACCGGTGTGACCTGACCGGCGCGCATCGTGCGGAACGTGAACCTCTCGAAGGTACGCCCGCCCAGGCCCGTACGCCGTGCGCGGTGCAGGGTCGGGCCCGGTGAGGTCACGGCGACGGCGACCGCGGCGAGCAGCAGGACCGGGGACAGCGTCAGCAGCAGGAAGAGGCTGCCTACGAGATCGACGGCTCGCTTCGCCGACATGATCGGTCCACCCTTCGTCGCGAATGATGGTTCTTGACCGTTTTTTACGGCTATGACTTTCGCAGACGAGTGCGAACGGAACGGTGCGCCACGCGCGCGGGAGGCGCTGGGCGGCAGGGAGGTGCGCCACGCGCGCGGACCGGCGGGGTGCCGAGCATGCGGGAGGCGTGCGGGACGACGGCGCGTCGCGGGTTGGGAGCGTCAGGCTGCCCGTAAGGGCCGGATAAAAGTTGAGTCGCCTCGACTCAGCTCTGTTGACGCGAGAGGAACCGGTGGGGCATCCTTGAGCCAGTTCTACTCAAGTCAGCTGGAGGAATCGAAATGGCACGTGCGGTCGGCATCGACCTGGGCACGACTAACTCCGTCGTCAGCGTTCTGGAGGGCGGCGAGCCCACCGTCATCACCAACGCCGAGGGTGCCAGGACCACGCCGTCCGTCGTCGCCTTCGCGAAGAACGGTGAGGTGCTGGTCGGCGAGGTGGCCAAGCGTCAGGCGGTCACCAACGTCGACAGGACCATCCGGTCCGTCAAGCGCCACATGGGCACGGACTGGAAGATCGAGCTCGACGGGAAGAACTTCAACCCGCAGCAGATGAGCGCGTTCATCCTGCAGAAGCTCAAGCGCGACGCGGAGTCGTACCTGGGCGAGAAGGTCACGGACGCGGTCATCACCGTCCCGGCGTACTTCAACGACTCCGAGCGCCAGGCCACCAAGGAGGCCGGTGAGATCGCGGGTCTGAACGTCCTGCGCATCGTCAACGAGCCCACCGCGGCCGCCCTGGCCTACGGCCTGGACAAGGACGACCAGACGATCCTGGTCTTCGACCTCGGTGGCGGCACCTTCGACGTCTCGCTGCTCGAGATCGGCGACGGCGTCGTCGAGGTGAAGGCCACCAACGGTGACAACCACCTCGGTGGTGACGACTGGGACCAGCGCGTCGTCGACTACCTGGTGAAGCAGTTCGCGGGCGGGCACGGCGTCGACCTGTCCAAGGACAAGATGGCTCTCCAGCGTCTGCGCGAGGCCGCGGAGAAGGCGAAGATCGAGCTGTCGTCCTCGACCGAGACGACGATCAACCTGCCGTACATCACGGCCTCCGCCGAGGGCCCGCTGCACCTGGACGAGAAGCTCACGCGCGCCCAGTTCCAGCAGCTGACGGCCGACCTGCTGGAGCGCTGCAAGACCCCGTTCCACAACGTCATCAAGGACGCCGGCATCCAGCTGTCCGAGATCGACCACGTGGTCCTGGTCGGCGGCTCGACCCGTATGCCCGCCGTCGCCGAGCTCGTCAGGGAGCTCACCGGCGGCAAGGACGCCAACAAGGGTGTGAACCCGGACGAGGTCGTCGCCATCGGCGCCTCGCTCCAGGCGGGTGTCCTCAAGGGTGAGGTCAAGGACGTCCTGCTCCTCGACGTGACCCCGCTGTCCCTGGGTATCGAGACCAAGGGCGGCATCATGACCAAGCTCATCGAGCGCAACACCACGATCCCGACCAAGCGGTCCGAGATCTTCACCACGGCCGAGGACAACCAGCCGTCGGTGCAGATCCAGGTCTACCAGGGCGAGCGCGAGATCGCGGCGTACAACAAGAAGCTCGGGATGTTCGAGCTGACCGGTCTGCCGCCGGCCCCGCGCGGTGTCCCGCAGATCGAGGTCTCCTTCGACATCGACGCCAACGGCATCATGCACGTGACCGCGAAGGACCTGGGCACGGGCAAGGAGCAGAAGATGACCGTCACCGGCGGCTCCTCGCTGCCGAAGGACGAGGTCGACCGCATGCGCCAGGAGGCCGAGCAGTACGCGGACGAGGACCACCGCCGCCGCGAGGCCGCCGAGTCGCGCAACCAGGGCGAGCAGCTCGTCTACCAGACCGAGAAGTTCCTCAAGGACAACGAGGACAAGGTCCCCGGTGACGTCAAGACCGAGGTCGAGACCGCGCTCGGCGAGCTGAAGGAGAAGCTCAAGGGCGACGACACGGCCGAGATCCGCACCGCGACCGAGAAGGTCGCCGCGGTCAGCCAGAAGCTCGGCCAGGCGCTGTACGCGAACGCCGCCCCCGAGGACGCGGCCGCGGGTGCCGGTGCCGCCGGTGAGGCCAAGGCCGACGACGACGTCGTCGACGCCGAGATCGTGGACGACGAGAAGGACATCAAGGGTGGTGCCGCGTGACGGAGGAGACTCCGGGCTTCGACAAGAAGCCCGACGTCCCCTCCGGCGCCGCCCCTGAGGACGCCGCCGAGTCCGCCGAGTCCTCCGAGAAGGAGGGCCAGGCGGCACCGGCAGGGGACGCAGCGAAGATCGCCGGTCTGACGGCACAGCTGGACCAGGTCCGTACGGCGCTCAACGAGCGCACGGCAGACCTCCAGCGGCTCCAGGCCGAGTACCAGAACTACCGCCGCCGCGTGGAGCGCGACAGGGTCACGGTCAAGGAGATCGCCACGGCGACGCTCCTGACCGAGCTGCTGCCCGTGCTCGACGACATCGGCCGTGCGCGGGAACACGGGGAGCTGGTGGGCGGGTTCAAGTCCGTCGCCGAGTCCCTGGAGACTGCCGCGGCCAAGATGGGTCTGCAGCAGTTCGGCAAGGAGGGCGAGCCCTTCGACCCGACCGTGCACGAGGCTCTGATGCACTCGTACGCGCCGGATGTCACCGAGACGACGTGCGTCGCGGTGCTCCAGCCGGGGTACCGCATCGGCGAGCGCACGATCCGCCCCGCGCGGGTCGCGGTGGCCGAGCCCCAGCCGGGCGCGGCGCCGGCGGCGGCCAAGGAAGAGAAGCCGGCCGACGAGGAGAGCGGTGGCCCCGACGAGGGCTAGCGCGATGATCGTCCGAGAGGAGGGACGTCGATGAGCACGAAGGACTTCGTCGAGAAGGACTACTACAAGGTTCTCGGCGTCCCCAAGGACGCCACCGAGGCCGAGATCAAGAAGGCGTACCGGAGGCTCGCCCGCGAGAACCACCCGGACGCCAACAAGGGTGACGTCAAGGCCGAAGAGCGCTTCAAGGAGATCTCCGAGGCCAACGACATCCTTGGCGACCCCAAGCGGCGCAAGGAGTACGACGAGGCCCGCTCGCTGTTCGGCAACGGCGGCTTCCGGCCCGGTCCCGGCGCCGGCGGCACCTTCAACTTCGACCTGGGCGACCTCTTCGGAGGCGCCCCGGGCGGGGGCCAGGGCGGTGCCGGCGGATTCGGCGGCGGCCTCGGGGACGTGTTCGGCGGCCTGTTCAACCGGGGTGCCGGCCCGGGCACCCGCACCCAGCCGCGCCGCGGCCAGGACATCGAGTCCGAGGTGACGCTCAGCTTCACCGAGGCCGTCGACGGGGCCACGGTCCCCCTGCGGATGTCCAGCCAGGCGCCCTGCAAGGCCTGTTCGGGCACCGGCGACAAGAACGGCACGCCCCGCGTGTGCCCGACCTGCGTAGGCACCGGCCAGGTCTCGCGCGGCGGCAGCGGGTCGTTCTCGCTGACCGACCCGTGCGTGGACTGCAAGGGCCGCGGCCTGATCGCCGAGACGCCCTGCGAGGTGTGCAAGGGCAGCGGGCGTGCCCGCTCCTCCCGCACCATGCAGGTGCGCATCCCGGCCGGCGTGTCCGACGGCCAGCGCATCCGGCTGCGCGGCAAGGGCGCGCCGGGCGAGCGCGGCGGACCGGCCGGTGACCTGTATGTCGTCGTCCATGTCGACGCGCACCCGGTCTTCGGCCGCAAGGACGACAACCTCACCGTCACCGTGCCCGTCACCTACGCGGAGGCGGCCCTCGGCGGCGAGGTGAAGGTGCCCACCCTCGGTGGACCCGCGGTCACGCTGAAGCTGCCCGCCGGCACGCCGAACGGCCGGACGATGCGTGCCCGCGGCAAGGGCGCGGTCCGCAAGGACGGCACCCGCGGGGACCTGCTGGTCACCATCGAGGTGGCCGTGCCGACCGAGCTCAGCGACAAGGCGAAGGAAGCGCTGGAGGCCTACCGCGAAGCCACCGCGGAGGAGGACCCGCGGGCCGAGCTGTTCCAGGCCGCGAAGGGAGCATGACATGGAGGGCCGTCCGGGCCGCAGTCGCAGCCCCTATGAACTGACCGACGAGTCGCCCGTGTACGTCATCTCGGTGGCCGCGCAGCTGTCGGGCCTGCACCCGCAGACCCTGCGGCAGTACGACCGCCTGGGACTCGTCTCGCCCGACCGCACGGCCGGAAGGGGTCGGCGCTACTCGGCCCGCGACATCGAACTGCTGCGCACCGTCCAGCAGTTGTCGCAGGACGAGGGCATCAATCTCGCCGGGATCAAGCGCATCATCGAACTGGAGAACCAGGTCGCGGCGCTCCAGGCCCGGGTCGCCGAGCTGTCGGCGGCCGTGGAGGGCGCGGCGGCGGCGATGCAGCAGCGTGAGGCGCAGGTGCACGCCTCCTACCGGCGTGACCTCGTGCCGTACCAGGACGTGCAGCAGACGAGCGCGCTGGTGGTGTGGCGTCCCAAGCGGCCCGACCAGGGCGGCAGATCGTCCTGAAGCCTTGTACGAGAAGGGCCGGAGAGCAGATGCTCTCCGGCCCTTCCCTGTATGCCTGTATGCCCGTGTGCCCGTGTGCCCGTGTGCCCGTGTGCCCGTCGGGGGCGTGCCGGGTGGGGCGCGGGGGCGCGCGGCCGCGGCAGGAAGGTGCTGGGCCCGGTGCGGGAAGCTGACATGAGTATCCGCCTGATGCCGCTGTTCAGATGGCATTGCTTTCTTTCGTCAGAAACAACCCGGCAGGTTGAGGGGGAAGCAACTGAACGCGCAGTTCCGGCGTCATTCGGTTCGCGAGCGCTGACCATGGTGGCCTGCGACCTGATCTTCCTGAGCCGGCCGCTCACCGCGGGAATCCGGATGGCGGACCGGGTGCGGACGCGCGTCGGATCGCCGGCGGGGCAGCGGGGCGGATGGCCGAAACGGCCCGCCGTTCCGGCGCGTGGACGGCCTCCGCCGAGAACGCAGGCTGATCGTCCGGGCGCAGGCGGCCGTGCCGTCCGCCCCGGGCCGTGGCACACCAGGTCGTAACACCCATGAGGGGGAGTCAACTGTGGCGATGGTCGGACTGTTCTGGATCACTGCGGATGCGGTGTACGTGGGTGCCCCGCCCGGCACCGAGGGCCGTGGTGTGCGGCTCACCGGGCAGGGCGTGGAGGCCGTCCGGGGCGGGGCCGACGGGACCGGCGGGAGGACCTGGACCTGGGCGGAACTGCGCTCGGCGACCGTCGAGGGCGCCCCTGTGCGCAGCGCGTCCCGCCGCAGGTTGTCGCTGGCGGTGGACACGGTGCTCACCGTGGCGCTGGGCGGTGCCATCGAACCGCCGCAAATGATCCTGCGGCTCGAAACCGCTGAAGGGGCCGAGGAGTTGCGCGTTCACTCGGCCGCCGCCGCGGCCTATGTCGAGGAGGAGTTCATCCTCTCCCAGGATCTGCTGGCCCGGTTCGTCGACGGCACCGCCTCTCCGGTGACCCTCGCGGAATGGGGCAGGGTCGCCGACGGCACGACGCCGAAGCCCCCGGCGCGCCAGGCGCTGCTGAGGGAGTGGACCGGCACATGAGGCAGTTGCTGCGCCCCGCGCCGGTGTGCGCGATCACCGGCACCGGCCCCCTGCGCGCCGAGCACGGCCACGACCCGGACGCGTACGTCGAGATCGGCTCCTTCACCAAGGTCCTCACCGGCACGCTGCTCGCGCGCCTTGCGACGGCAGACCGGATCGATCCCGACGACCGGCTGACCAGGTGGCTTCCGGCCGTTCCCGCCGGATCGGACATCACCCTGCGGCAGTTGGCGGACCACACCTCGGGCCTTCCCCGATTGCATCCGCTGCCGTCCGCCACCGACCCACGCGACCCGTACGCGGCGCTCGACGCCGAGGAGTTCGACCGGGTCCTGCGGCGGCTCGACGAGATCGCGCTGCGGCCGCCGGGTGCCGGCGAGGAGTATTCCAACCTCGGCTACGCCGTCCTCGGCGCCGCCCTGGAGGCCGCGGGCGGCGGCACGTACGAGGACCTCCTGCGCGAGTACGTGCTCGCGCCGCTGGGGGTGGGCGACGTCACGGCCCGGCCGCCCGCCGAACGGAGCCTGACCGCCCGCGGCCTGTTCGGGCGGCCACGCGCTCCCTGGAGCATGGCAGGCCCGATTCTGCCCGCCGGCGGCCTGTGGGCCACCCCGCGGGCCGTGGCGGCCCTGGTGACCGGCCTGCTGGTGGACCAGGTGCTGGGCGAACCCGCGGCGTCCTGGCAGAGCGCGGGCGAACTGCGCTGGCACAACGGAGCGACCCGGGACGCCTCCGTCTTCGCCGGCGCCTTTCCCGGCACCGGCGTCTGGGCGGTCGTGCACCGGCTCGCCGGCCGGCCCGCCGGCACGGACCGGGCCGGACTGAAGCTGCTCGCCGAGGCGAAGAAGGCGACCAAGGAGGCTGCCCCGCAGGGCCGGTGAACGCCGAGAGGCGCCCTGGTCGGGTATCTCGTCTCCGTCTTCGAGCGGTTGTGGCACCAGGCCCCGCGAACGGCCGGGGCCATACCGCCCTCTTCCGCGGCGGAAGGTGTGACCGAGCGGCAGGCGGCCATCGCGCGGCTGCTCGCCGAGGGATACGCCGACGAGGTTGTGGCGCGACGCAGCGTGCGACGCACCTGCCGCAAACAAGTCGCGCATCGCTCGCTCGGGGCTGCTCGACGCTCCGGGGCCTAGCGCCGATTGAGGTGACTGCGGGGCGCCGTCACGGGCTCCGGTTGCTGAACTGCAGCAAGATGACGGCGGTCCCGGCGCACTGCCGCAGGCATCCTCGGAAAATCACGTCCGGTATGGAGGGGGATGATCAGTCGTGGTCGGCGCCGCGCAGGCACCCCTCTTCCAGGATGCCGGACTTCGCTATGAGGAAGCCGAGTTGGGCGCGGCTCCCGCTGCCGAGCGTGGCGGCGAGCTTGGCGATGTGGGCGCGGCAGGTGCGGACGTTCATCCCGAGGCGGCGGGCGATGGCCTCGTCGACGTGGCCCTCGATCAGGAGCCTGGCGATGGAGCGCTGGACGCCCGAGATGCCGTCCGGGGTGGGGTCGTACGGGACCTCCTCCACCAAGGGCACGGCGCGCCGCCACAGTTGCTCGAAGACCTTGATGAGGTACTCGACCAGTCCTGGGTGCCGCAGTTCCAGGGCCACACGGCGATCGTCCCGTGCGGGGATGAACGCCACCGTGCGGTCGAACACGATGAGACGCTCGATGAGTTCCTCGAGGGTGCGGATCTCCACTTTGCCGGCGGATATGCGCTCGACGTAGGCGAGAGTGCCCTGGCTGTACCTGACGGTGTGTTGGTACAGCGTGCGGATGCTGACGCCGCGGTCGATCAGCGGACGGTCACGCTCCAGGGCCTGGGTCAGGACGTGTGCGCTCCGCCCGCCGCCGGGCTGGATCGTCAGCATCTCCGTGCGGCACTCCGACGTGGCGAGATTGAGCGCGGCGTTGATCCGGTCGAAGCCTTCCAGCACGGTGATGGCGTGGGTGCTCGCCGGGTTCTGGGCGCTGATGGCCATGAACGGTTCGAACGCGTCGGTCAGTTCGATGGACAGCCGCCGGCGGTCCAGGATTTCCCGCTCGATGGGGTGCAGCCTTTGCGCCAACGCGACGGACGGGGGGACGGGGCGGAGCCAGGTCGCGTCGTCGGGATCCGGGTGCAACAGGGCGAATTCCAGGAGGCAGGGGGCGGCTTCCGCGTCGGATCTGCTGATCCGTCCGGTACTCAGAGCGCTGACGTAGAGCCGTGCTCCTTCTTCGCACAGATCGGTGACCGCATGGGGATGTGTCTGTTTTATGGCGTCCCGCGGCAAATCTCCACCCCCCAGGGTCCTGTACGTACAGGAACATGATGCATCGCCCCTGTGGCATTGACATGCCTGAATGAGCCATCGTCTTGTGATGCGGGGGAGAAGAAACCATCAAGTGAGGACGAAGCCGACTATGCGCGAAAGAATGCTTCGCTCGGTGCTTGCCGCTGTCTTCTCTGCGATCGTGGCGTTCGGCGCCGCGGGTGCCACGGGGTTCGATCCGGCCGACTTCCCGGCGGACAGCGGTTGGGACAACGTGCAGGCCGTCACCGGACCGCCGGACAGCGGCTGGGATGCCCCGCCCGTGAAGGCGGACGCATGACGATACCCCCGGACGACAGGGTCTTCCGACGGGAGATGGCGACGGCATATCGCTCCGGGTGGCACTTCATCGACCTCGTCACGGCAATCCCCCACCGTGGCGACTCGTTGATGGTCACCCTGTTCGGAGAGCCCATCGTCGTCGCCCGCGAAGAGGACGAGGACGTCCGCGCCTACCGGTGCCTGCGACGGCCGCGCGGAGCCCCGCAGCCGGTCCGCTGTGCCATCCGGTACGGCATGATCTTCGTCAATCTCGACGCGCGTGATCACCAGCTCGTCGAACCAGACACCACCGCCACCCCCCGCAGTGCCTGAGCGATTCCCCCGTCGTTTCAAATCGCTCGGGTGCTTCCCCCACACAGCGGCGCCATCGTGGACCTGAAACACGATGGCGCCGCTGTGCTGCCAGGAAACGTTTCGGCCGGGCCGGCGGGCCCGCGTCCCGCTCGGGCCGCCCGCTGGGCCGCGCGAGCGGGTGCCGGGCGTCAGGCCCGGCCCATCGCCCGGGTCAGCGCGATCTCGATGACCACCCGGTCCGGATTGGGCGACGGCGTGCGCCCGTACCGCTCCGCGTAGCGGCTCACCGCGTCGGCGACGACATCCGGCTCCGTACGGATGGTCGCGACGCCCTCCAGCGTCGCCCAGCGGCCCTTGTCCACCTGGCACACCGCGACCCGTGCCCCCTCCGGGCCGGCGGCCAGGACATTGGCGACCTTGCGGCTGTGCTTGTTCGTGATCACCCGGGCCATGCCGCGCGTCCCGCCCTCGGGGTCGTACGTCACGCCCACCGCCACGACGTGCGGGGTGCCGTCCGGGCGCGGGGTCGTCAGGGTGCACATGTGGTACTCACGCCAGAAGCTGAGATACGACACGCCAGGGTTCCGGGTATCGATGGCCATGGGCGGAACCTACCTGCGTGGCCTGTTCGTTCACACCATGAGTGGAATAGACTCAACTTTGTGAAGGTTGACGGAGTCAGTGTTGGGCAGAGCCCATCAGCAGGGAGGAATGAGGGCACGTGGACGCCGAGCTGACCAACAAGAGCCGTGACGCGATCAACGCGGCGAGCAACCGGGCCGTGCAGGACGGGCACGCCGATCTGACCGCGGCGCACCTGCTGCTCGCGCTCCTCGCGGGACAGGAAAACGAGAACATCACCGATCTGCTGGCCGCGGTCGACGCCGACCAGGCCGCCGTCCGGTCCGGGGCCGAACGCCTCCTCGCGTCGCTGCCCAGCGTCACCGGCTCCACCGTCGCGCCGCCGCAGCCCAACCGCGAGCTGCTGGCGGTCATCGCCGACGCCTCCCAGCGGGCCAAGGAGCTCGGTGACGACTATGTCTCCACCGAGCACCTTCTCATCGGCATCGCCGCCAGGGGCGGGCAGGCCGGTGAGGTGCTGGCCGGGCAGGGTGCCACGGACAGGAAGTTGCTGGACGCGTTCGAGAAGGCAAGAGGAGGGCGCCGGGTGACCACACCCGACCCCGAGGGTCAGTACAAGGCGCTGGAGAAGTTCGGCACGGACTTCACCGCGGCCGCCCGTGAGGGCAAGCTCGACCCGGTCATCGGCCGGGACCAGGAGATCCGCCGCGTCGTGCAGGTGCTGTCGCGGCGCACCAAGAACAACCCCGTGCTCATCGGCGAGCCCGGCGTCGGCAAGACCGCCGTCGTCGAGGGCCTCGCCCAGCGCATCGTCAAGGGCGACGTCCCCGAGTCCCTGCGCAACAAGCGGCTCGTCGCGCTCGACCTCGGCGCGATGGTCGCGGGCGCCAAGTACCGCGGCGAGTTCGAGGAGCGGCTGAAGACCGTCCTGTCCGAGATCAAGGCGAGCGACGGGCAGATCATCACGTTCATCGACGAACTGCACACGGTCGTCGGCGCGGGCGCCGGCGGCGACTCGTCGATGGACGCGGGCAACATGCTCAAGCCCATGCTGGCCCGCGGCGAGCTGCGCATGGTCGGCGCCACCACCCTGGACGAGTACCGCGAGCGGATCGAGAAGGACGCCGCGCTGGAGCGGCGCTTCCAGCAGGTGCTGGTCGCCGAGCCGACGGTCGAGGACACCATCGCGATCCTGCGCGGGCTCAAGGGCCGCTACGAGGCCCACCACAAGGTGCAGATCAACGACTCTGCGCTGGTCGCAGCGGCCACTCTCTCCGACCGGTACATCACCTCCCGCTTCCTGCCGGACAAGGCCATCGACCTCGTGGACGAGGCCGCCTCGCGGTTGCGGATGGAGATCGACTCCTCGCCCGTGGAGATCGACGAACTGCAGCGCGCCGTCGACCGGTTGCGCATGGAGGAGCTCGCGCTCAAGAACGAGTCCGACCCCGCCTCCGTGCAGCGCCTGGAGAAGCTGCGCCGCGACCTCGCCGACCGGGAGGAGGAGCTGCGCGGGCTGACCGCACGCTGGGAGAAGGAGAAGCAGGGCCTCAACCGCGTCGGTGAGCTCAAGGAGCGGCTGGACGACCTGCGCGGCCAGGCCGAGCGCGCCCAGCGCGACGGTGACTTCGACACCGCCTCCAAGCTGCTCTACGGGGAGATCCCGGCCCTGGAGCGCGATCTGGAGGCCGCGTCCGAGGCCGAGGAGGAGGCGTCCAAGGACACCATGGTCAAGGAGGAGGTCGGCCCCGACGACATCGCGGACGTGGTCGGCTCCTGGACCGGCATCCCGGCGGGCCGCCTGTTGGAGGGCGAGACCGCGAAGCTGCTGCGCATGGAGCAGGAGCTCGGGCGGCGGCTGATCGGCCAGAGCGAGGCGGTGCAGGCCGTGTCCGACGCGGTCCGGCGTACGCGCGCGGGGATCGCCGACCCGGACCGGCCGACGGGCTCGTTCCTCTTCCTCGGCCCGACCGGTGTGGGCAAGACCGAGCTGGCGAAGGCGCTCGCCGACTTCCTCTTCGACGACGAGCGGGCGATGGTCCGTATCGACATGTCGGAGTACGGCGAGAAGCACAGCGTCGCCCGCCTGGTCGGCGCGCCCCCCGGCTACGTCGGCTACGAGGAGGGCGGCCAGCTCACCGAGGCCGTGCGGCGCCGCCCGTACAGCGTGGTGTTGCTGGACGAGGTGGAGAAGGCGCATCCCGAGGTCTTCGACATCCTGCTCCAGGTCCTCGATGACGGGCGGCTCACCGACGGGCAGGGCCGGACGGTGGACTTCCGCAACACCATCCTGATCCTGACGTCCAACCTCGGCAGCCAGTACCTGGTCGAGCCGCTGACCGGCGCCGAGGAGAAGAAGCAACGGGTGCTGGAGCTGGTGCGGGCCACCTTCAAGCCCGAGTTCCTCAACCGCCTCGACGACCTGGTGGTCTTCTCGGCCCTGTCGAAGGACGAGCTGGCGCACATCGCCCGCCTCCAGATCGACCGGCTGGCCCGCCGCCTCGCCGAGCGCAGGCTCACCCTGGACGTCACCCCGGCGGCGCTGGAATGGCTCGCGGACGAGGGCTACGACCCCGCGTACGGCGCCCGGCCGCTGCGCCGGCTGGTGCAGACGGCGATCGGCGACCGCCTCGCCAAGGAGATCCTCGCGGGCGAGATCAAGGACGGCGACACGGTCCGCGTGGACCGCTTCGAGGACGGCGTGCTGGTGGGCGTGGCGCGGTAGGTGACGGGGCGGGTCCGCCGCACGGGGCGTTTCCCCTGCCCGCCCTTGCCTGACTGGGGCTTCGCCCCAGGCCCGGGATGGCGTGGCGGGCGTGGGAGGTGCCCATCCCGTTCCGGGGTCCCGCCCGCAGGCCCTGGATGGCTTGGCGGCTGTGTGGAGGTCGATCTTGATCCGGGGCTTCGCCCCCGGGGCCGTGGACGGCTTGGCGGCCGTGGGCATGGGTCCCGGCGGAGCGCTGGGGTGCCTCTGTTCTGGTCCGGGGTCTCCGCCCCAGGCCCCGTGATGCCCTGGTGGCCGTGGGAGGTACCCCGCCGGTCCGGGGCTTCGCCCGCAGGGCGTGGACGGTTTGGCGGCCGTGGGTCTGGGATCCCCGGGCGGAGCCCGGGGAGTGCCGCCAGACCGGGGGCAAGCCGGGATACGGGGCGCGTGTCCTCAGGCCCCTCCTGGGCTTCGCCCCGGGGCCCTTCGGGCGGTACTCCGGGCCTCCCCCGGGCAGTCCCCGCACGGGCTGACCGCGCGCGGCGAAAACCAGCCCCGCTGGGGAAACTCCCACGGCCACCCGGCCGCAGGGGGCATTCGAGGCGAGGGGGTTCGGGGGAATCCCCGCGTCGGATCAGCTCGCAGCGGATCGGGTGCGGCGGGGCTTGCCACGCACGGGCGGGGATGGGAGAGGATGGCGGCATCCGTACGAAGGGAAATACACGGTGACCATCGATCCGTCCTCGATTCCGAATTTCGGGGGCCAGCCCCAGCCTCAGGCCGCAGGACCGGCGGGCCCCGTCGTTCCCGACCAGGACCTGGTCAAGCAGCTGCTCGAGCAGATGGAACTGAAGTACGTCGTCGACGACGAGGGCGACCTCGCGGCGCCGTGGGAGGAATTCCGCACGTACTTCATGTTCCGCGGCGAGAACGAGCAGCAGGTCTTCTCGGTGCGCACCTTCTACGACCGTCCGCACGCGGTCGAGGACCGGGCGAGGCTCCTCGACACCATCGACGACTGGAACCGCCGCACCCTGTGGCCGAAGGTCTACACGCACCAGCACGAGGACGAGGAGACGAAGGAGCAGTCCCTCCGTCTCATCGGTGAGGCGCAGATGCTCATCGGCACCGGCGTCAGCCTGGAGCACTTCGTGTCGTCCACGGTCAGCTGGGTGCGCGCGTCGATCGAGTTCGACCGGTTCATCGTCGACCAGTTCGGCCTGGAGAAGGCCGAGGACGCCGGCGAGGACAAGCCGGCCGACGACGCCTGACGCATCGGCGCCTGACGCACCACGCGTGCGCGCGGGCCCGGCGTCAATGCGGGCCTGTTGCTTCGCCCCGCCGTTATGCGGCGGGGCGAAGCGCTGCCACCGGGCCGGTGTCTCGGGTATGCCAGATGCGCGGGTCTTCCCGAAGGAACTGCCCCGGCTCCCGGCCACCTGAGCGGTACCTGGGGCCTGGTGGCCTTGAAGGTCGATGTTGTCTTCTGGTGGAGACGGCGGACGCGGTCACGAACGTGACCACCGTCTCCACCGGTGCACCGCACGCCCGCAACCCCCGATGGCGACCGGGCGAAGCAACCAGCGCGTACCGGCGTTCCTCAGGCGGCCAGGGACTTCAGCCGCGCGACCGCGTCCTCGAGGACCTCCGTGCGCTTGCAGAAGGCGAACCGCACGAACGGGGCGCCCTGGTCGCGGTGGTCGTAGAAGACCGCGTTGGGGATGGCCACGACCCCGCACCGCTCGGGCAGCGACGGGCAGAACGCGAAGCCGTCCGCCTCGCCGAGCGGGCGGATGTCGGTCGTCACGAAGTACGTCCCGGCCGGGCGGTACACCGTGAAACCGGCGGCCGCGAGCCCCGCGCCCAGCAGATCGCGCTTGGCGTGCAGATCGGCGCGCAGGCCGTCGAAGTACGTGTCCGGGAGCCGCAGCGCCTCCGCGACCGCGTACTGGAAGGGCCCCGCCGACACGTACGTCGGGAACTGCTTCGCCGAGCGGACCGCGCTCACCAGCTCGGGTGCCGCCGTCACCCAGCCGACGCCTCGTTCGTGCACTCATTCGTGTGTCGTGCAACAGGGTCCCCACGGGCGTCTCCAGCACTGCCGGCGAGCCGGTCGCGGCTCGTGTTCCGTGATGCACGGTCCAAAGGCATCCGCTCCCTCAGTGCTTCTCCCGCTGCACGACGGAGCCAGGGTGGTCGCAGGACTTGTCCGGGCCGATCCACAGCCGTACCGCCGAGCTCGGTGACACGGCGCTGTCCGCCGTATCCTGACCACACACGGGAAGGAGCATTCCATGAGTGTCGACGCGATCGTGCACACCGAGTTCCCCAAGGGGTACACGGTCCTGTTCGGGGCTGACGGAAAGGTGATCATGACTCCGCAGAGCTTCGAGCACTCCAACACGATCAAGTCGATGCAGTACGACACGATCGTGTCCCTCGGGCGCCATGCGAAGACCGCCTCCGACGTCTACATCGACTTCCCCGCCGACGAGAACTCCGCCCCCGATCTGACAATTCTTCGTGAGGACGCCCGCCGGGAAGGCAAGCGCTACAGCTTCGAAGACGTCCTGCTGATCTCCGAGGTCGTCTCGACCTCCTCCGCACGCAAGGACTACGACGACTGCACCGCGAAGTACGGCCGCTACGGCGTCCCCATCTACCTGGTCGTGGACCCCTACGCCCAGGAAGTCGTCCTCCACACCCAGCCGACTGCCACCGGTTACATCGCGGCACACACCCACAAGTACGGCACGGGCAAGCTCCCCATCTCCCTGGCCGACGGCCGCACCTTTACCCTCGACCTCGACGAACTCCCGCGTCCGGAGCCCGAGGCCGACGTCCGCTGACCGAGTTACCGGCCCCGGTTCGGCGATAGCGTGGCACGGCAAGGCTGTTGCTGACAGGTTGGACGAATTCATGCGGATGCGGTTCGAACCCGAGGCCGAGGAGGAGTTCGAGGCTGCGTGCGGGCTGCTGGTCGACCGGCTGGTCCGGTGGGCCGGGGAGCAGGGGCTGCCGGCGGACGGGTTCACGGCCGAGGCGGCCCTGGACTACCGACATGGGGCGACTGTCGACGGCCGGCTGGGGCTGTGGGAGGCGCGCCACGTAGAGGAACTGCTGCTCTCCTGGCTGCCCCAGACCGTCACCGAGCTTCCCGGGGAGGAACGCTCCGATGCCCCGGGCACACTGCGTACGCTGCTGCGTTATCTGCACGCGGCGCAATTGGCGGACCCGCGAGGCCCCGCACTTCAGGACTCCCTCGCCGCGGTCGACGCCGTCGCGGAGCGGTATCCGGCGGCGATGGCGGATCGGACCCGCTGGGGTGTGGCGAAGTTCTGGGCGATGACGGCCGCCGAGCAGGGCGGGGACGTCCTGGACGGGGCGGCGTTGCAGCGCTTCGCGGAGCGGGCGCAGCGTGGAGAGGTCGCCTACGATCAGCAGGCTCTCGAAGCGATCATGGAACTGCGGCTGACCGGCCGCGCTCTGTCCGGCTCGGCCCGGGCCGAGCCACAACTGCCCGTCATGCTCCCCCCGGACGACGAACTGCGCCGACCGGCCGGGGAGTCGACGACCGTGGCGCAGTTGCGCGGACTCACCGAGTGGACGGGCCAGGACGGCCGCCCCGTGACGGCCACGGGACGGCTGCGGATGGCGGATGCCCGCGAGTTGGTGGACCTGCTCGGCACCGGCGACAAGACCGACGGGGTGCGCTCTTCGGCCGACCTGCCGCGGCTGGGACTGCTGGTGGAGTGGGCGAAGAAGGCGCGCCTGGTCCGGGTGGTCAAGGGGCGTCTGTGTGCGGTGGCCAAGGCCCGGCCGGTGCTGGCCGACCCGCTTCGGCTGTGGCTGCGCGCCTTCGACGCTTGCTTCGAACTGCGGCAGGCCCTGATCGGGCCACGCAGCGGCTGGCACGTCGAGTCGATGCTCTTCGACGTCTATGAGCATGTGCTGGATGACGTGCTGAACACGCTCTACAGCCTGCCGTACCCGATGCCCTGGCCGCGACTGCGCGACACGGTGCACCTGGCCTATCGAAGCTCCTTCCAGCTCGATCGCGGGTCGGACCTTCAGCACCGGATGTGGTTCGAGCACGCAGACCGGGACCTGCGCACGGTGCTCGACCTGCTGGACGACCTGGGCGCGATCGAGCGTGACCGTGGGATGGCCGATCCGGTGTACTTCGACGTCGACCTCTCCGATGCCGGACCCGAGCTGCTCGCGGACATGCCGCCAGAGCTCGCGGAGCTGCTGGGCGTCGCGGGGGCGGCAACGAACCCGGCGGCGCGGGAGCGTGCCGATGCCCGGCGTGAGGAGTTGACCGCCGGGCCGGTGGAGCTCATCCGTCTCACCGAGCTCGGTACCCGGGCCGTACGACAGCGGTTGCTGGCAGCCGGCAGGGACGCACCGCTGGTCGGTGAACTGGCACAGGCGACGCCGGCCGGTGTGCTGGGCCTGCTGGCCGAGAGCTATCCCCCGGATGCCGCCCAGGCGGAGCTGTCCGGCTGGATCACGGCCCGCGGCGAGCGAAAGGCCGCACTACGGCAACTGACCGACGCTGTAAGGACCATGGCTTTCCGCGCGCGTGCGCAGGCGATGCTCGACGTGCTGTCGGCGGCGTTGCCGTACGGTGAGGGCGAGCGGCTGCTGCGTACGCTGCGTCGCGACACCCAACTGGCGCCCCTGGCGCTGAACGCGCTGGCGCAGCGTGAGCTGCTGTCTCCCGAGGACATGACCGACGCCGAGCATCTGCTGGTGCTCGCCGAGAACCTGCTCCAGCTCGTGGAGCTGGCGGGCGGCTCAGGCAACGCCGAGGAGGCGCTGCGCGCGCAGGGTCCCCAGGCCAGGGACGCGGTTGCCGCCGCCCTGGACTCGGCGCACCCGGACCGGGCCGGAGTCGAAGAGCTCAGGCAGCTGGCGGCCCGGGTACTGCGTACTCCTGCCGCCCGTCTCGGCCGCGCCCGCAAACGCGGGCGGCCTTCCGGCAAGAGCGGCCGCAAACCGCGCCGCTGACCAGCGGCGCCGCCGCCCGGTGCCCGCAGGCGCGGGGTGAGACCGGCAACGGCACGGAGCCGGTTTTCGTCGCTGGTTGCCGTCTCGCATAGAAATCAGAGTATAGTCGGAGTACAGTCTGAGTATGAGCATCGTGCACTCCGTATCCGAATCGGAATCCGTCTCGTTCACCGATCTGTCCCGGAACCCGAAGGCGGTCGCCGCGAGGGCCGCAGCCCTGGGGTGTCTGCGTGTCACGCACCGAGACGCGCCCGACATGGTGCTGACCACGGCCATACACGCAGAGCGCAGCGAGGAGAACCTGACCACGGCGTCCCGGCTGTTCCTTGCCCTGATGAAGCAGGACGGTGGCGCCAGGTCGCTTCTGCTCGCGCTGCCTGATGTGTTCCCGTGGGTGCGTCACCTGGACGACGAAGAAGTCCGGGAATTCACCGTCGAGCTCCTGGACGCGCTGTCCGACGCCGCTGAGCTGGGTGCCAGGGAGGCTGTGCACCGAGCGATCGTCTCGTGGCGGGCAACTGCCCGCATCAACGCTGACCCTGACCAGCTCAGGGAAGCACTCCGTCCGCTCGGTGACGTCGACCTCGGCCCGGTCGAGGTGCACGGGTGAGCCCGAAGAAAGGCGATCGGGTCAGCGTCCCTCCGCTGAGTGGCTGGAACGTCATCCACGGGACGGCGGAGGCCGCGACCGGTTGGGAGGAGCTGTGCCGGGTGGCGTTGCCGAACGCGCATCGCTGCCTGGAAGCCCTTCGCACGGACCCGCTGTCGCGGGCTGACTGGAACCGTCAGCACCATCTCCGCGGCAGGCATGCCACCAGGGAATGGAAGGGCTCCGAGCTGGAGCAGTGGGAGTACGAGATCACCAGCGGCGGCCGGGTTCGGTACCTGGTCAGCCTGGACACCTCGACTGTGATCCTGGTGTACGCCTCCCCGCGACACCCGAAGGACACTGAATAGCCCAGCGGCCCAGGGCCCTATGCGCCCAGTGTCTTGAGGCGGCGCGCGGCCTCCTCCAGTACGCCTGTCCGCTTGCAGAAGGCGAACCGCACGAACGGGGCGCCCTGGTCGCGGTGGTCGTAGAAGACCGCGTTGGGGATGGCCACGACCCCGCACCGCTCGGGCAGCGACCGGCAGAACGCGAAGCCGTCCGCCTCGCCGAGCGGGCGGATGTCGGTCGTCACGAAGTACGTCCCGGCCGGGCGGTACACCGTGAAACCGGCGGCCGCGAGCCCCGTGCTCAGCAGATCACGTTTGGCGTGCAGATCGGCGCGCAGGCCGTCGAAGTACGTGTCCGGAAGCCGCAGCGCCTCCGCGACCGCGTACTGGAAGGGCCCCGCCGACACGTACGTCAGGAACTGCTTCGCCGAGCGGACCGCGCTCACCAGCTCGGGTGCCGCCGTCACCCAGCCGACCTTCCAGCCGGTGAAGGAGAACGTCTTTCCCGCACTGGAGATCGTGACCGTGCGCCCACGCATCCCCGGGAACGACGCGAGCGGCACATGCTCGCCGTCGAAGACGAGGTGCTCGTACACCTCGTCGGTCACCACCAGCAGGTCCCGTTCCACGGCGAGGGCCGCGATCGCCGCGAGTTCGTCGCGGGTCAGGACCGTGCCGGTGGGGTTGTGCGGCGTGTTGAGCAGGATCAGCCGGGTGCGGGAGGTCACCGCGTCACGCAGTTCGTCGAGGTCGAGCCGGTAAGCGCCGTCGTGCGGGCGCAGCGTCACGGGCACCCGCGTACCGCCTGCCATGGCGATGCACGCGGCGTACGAGTCGTAGTACGGCTCCAGGGCGATCACCTCGTCGCCCGGCTCCACGAGGGCGAGCAGCGCGGCCGCGATCGCCTCGGTGGCGCCCGCGGTGACCAGGACCTCGGTGTCGGGGTCGTGGACGAGCCCGTAGCGGCGGCGCTGGTGGTCGGCGACCGCCGTGCGCAGCTCGGGCACGCCGGGGCCGGGCGGGTACTGGTTGCCGCGGCCGTCGCGCAGCGCCCGCACCGCCGCCTCCCTGACCTCCTCGGGACCGTCGGTGTCGGGGAAGCCCTGGCCCAGGTTGATCGACCCGGTCCGTGCCGCCAGGGCGGACATCTCGGCGAAGATCGTCGTGCCGAACTCGGCCAGCCGGCGGTTGAGCAGCGGTCGTGATCCCGCTTCGCGTCCTGTCATGGGCGCCATCCTGGGCCGAACCTCTGGACTTGCTCAAGTCTGCTTTGGGTCCGTGAGGGCGGGGGCATCTCCCTGTCACGGCAGATGGGCGCCACGGACAGGACCACGGGTGAGCGCCTCAGTGCCACAGGAAAGACCACGGGGAAGCGGTCGCGCAGCGTCGCGGGGGACTCTCCCCCAGAGCCTTCGGCCTGGGAGGTACCCCCACCGGGGGAACGAGCAGGGACGGTGGAAGTGATGGCGGTTTTCGGTGCAGTGATCATCGTGGCGATCGTCGGTCTCGCGCTGGTGATGTCCGGCAGGAGCTCGGGGAAGGCCGGCAGCGGCGGGCGGCGCCGGAGCGGCGCCGGCAACAGCGGTTCGAACAGCTGGTGGGCGGCCGGTGACGGCGGCAGCTCCTCGTCGTGCGGGGGCGGCTCGTCCTCATGCGGCGGCGGCGGTGGATGTGGCGGAGGCAGCTGACACGGGGCAGCTGGTCCGCGACCGGTGAAGGTGCCCGGCGGGTGAACTCCCGCCGGGTGCCTTCAGGTTGGTGCGGCGGTGGGCAAGTGCTTCTGATCGGACGGCACTTCACGTACCCATCGCGCCCCGCTTTTCGTTGAACAGGTGAACCGCTTGGCCCCCTAGGGGATGGAAACCATAGCAAGTTGGGTAAAAACGCTGCGGTTGACGCGTAGTTCGTGATTCCCTCCACATGGAACCTGTTGGATCCATCCAGCCCTCGGACCTCCTGTGGACCCGAGCAGGCCACCCCCCATGTCGTGCGCCCCGTCGTCGGGGCGCCAGGTCCACGTGTCCACCCGCCGAAGCGCGTATGCGGAGCCGACCCATGCTCACGACCATCGATACCGCCTATACCGACACCCGTGCCGACGACCTCGCCTGGGCGCTGGGCCGGGGGCCGCTGCCAGCCCTCGCAGTTCTCGACCTCGAACTGTCGGGCGCCAAATTGCAGTTGAGGCTCCTCGGGGCGTCCCACCAAGTGCTCCTCGACCAGGAGCACGGCGCCTGTTCGGAGACCGTCGCCTGCATTCCGGGCAGCAGTACGCCGCTGCCCCTCGGCGTGGCCAAGCGGCTCGGCGACTGGGAGTACGAGTTCGCCGCGCGGGTCGAGACGCTGTCGCGTCAGTCGTTCGCCGGCCGTGCCCAGGAGCTGCTCGCGCTGGTGGCCGACCACCCCCACGGTCTCGCGGGCACCTTCCCCGGCTCGCCGCACGCCTTCACCGCGATGCTCGCCCAGCGCGGTGAGGGGCAGGTGCGCTGGCGCACCTGGCACGCCTACCCGCAGGAGGGCCGCCTCGTGGTCACACGTACGCGGGTCGGTGCGTTGCACCACGGCCAGCGCACGGAGCGCCGCCCAGAGCGTGCCGCACGGTAGTCAACACCTTTGGGTGACAAGCGGTGCGCGGCCCGAGACGTAGCGTTACGAGAATGGTCGATCGGCAGCTCGCGTCCTTGCCCCCCGACACGGTGGTGCTGCCCGTGCGCCCGGACGCCGGCCGCGGTCTCGTCCTGCTCGCGGCCTTCGTCTGCGCCGCCTGCGGACTGGTCTACGAGCTCGAACTGGTCGCGCTCGCCGCGTACTTGATCGACGACTCCGTCACCCAGGCGTCCGTCGTACTGTCCGTCATGGTCTTCGCGATGGGCGTGGGCTCGCTGCTCGCCAAACGGCTCCGCTGCCGCGCGGCGGTCGGCTTCGGCGTGCTGGAGGCGGTGCTCGCGCTGGTCGGCGGCACCTCGGCGATGGTGCTGTACGCGGCCTTCGCCTGGATGGGCGGCTCCCGCGTCGCGCTGGTGGCGTTCTCCCTCGCGATCGGGGTGCTGATCGGCGCGGAGTTACCTCTGTTGATGGCCCTGATCCAGCGCGTCTCGCGCCGGGACGCGGAGGGTACCGTCGCCGACCTGTTCGCCGCCGACTACGTGGGCGCGCTGGTCGGTGGACTCGCCTTCCCTTTCCTGCTGCTGCCCTGGCTGGGTGAACTGACGGGCGGGCTGGTGACCGGCTGCGTCAACGGGGTGGCGGGCTCCGTGCTGGTGCTGTGGCTGTTCCGGGGGGAGATGTCGGCACGCTGGCGGCGGCGGCTGCTGGTGCTCAACGGGGTGGTGCTCGCCCTGCTCGCCCTCGCGACCGCGCTCGTCGGCGACTTCGAGCGGGCCGCGCGCAGGGCGCTGTACGGCGACCAGGTGCGGGTGGCCGTGCACACCGGCGTGCAGGAGATCGTCCTCACCGGCCGGCCGTCCCAGGCGCCCGACCTCTTCATCGACGGGCGGCTGACGCTGCGCGGCCGCGACGAGCACCGTTACCACGAGGCGCTCGTCCACCCCGCCATGAACGGGCCGCACGCGCGGGTGCTGATCCTCGGCGGCGGCGACGGCCTCGCCGCGCGCGAGGCGCTGGGCTACGGGGACGTCGACTCGGTGACCGTCGTCGAACTGGACCCAGGGCTCGTACGGATCGCCCGCACGGAGCCGGCGCTCACCGCGCTCAACCGCCATGTCTACGACGACCCCGGCCTGCGCGTGGTCACGGCGGACGCCTTCTCCTGGCTGCGCCTCGCGCACCGGGGGCGGTACGACGTGATCGTCTCGGACCTGCCCGACCCCGGGGTCACCGACGCCACCAAGCTGTACTCGCTGGAGTTCTACGGACTCGTCCGCCGGGTCCTCGCGCCGGGCGGACGCCTGGCCGTCCACGCGGGGCCCGCGGCCCGTCCGCGTACGTACTGGACCGTCGACGCGACACTGCGGGCGGCCGGGTTCTCCACCACCGCCTACCTCGACCGTGATCCGGGCGGCGGCGGCGACCGGTCCGGCAGCGGTGACGAGGCCAGAGGCGGCCGGGGATTCCTGCTCGCCTCGGCGGGCCGCGTCCCGCATCTCGCCCTGGACGACGGCGTGCCGCCCCTGCGGTCGCCGCTCGTGGACGAACTCGCCGCCTACGGGCGCGCGGCCGAACGCACGCGGGTGCCCGGTCTCGAACCGTCGACGTTGGTGCACCCGCGCTACTCCCGCTGATCGGCGCCCCACCCCTGGCGGAAGGGCAGCGCGAAGGTTCGTACGACGGGCACCGTGCCGGGGGATCTCGCGCGCGGAGGCAGACGTGGCGCGCCCGGCTGAGTAGGCTCGGGTTCCATGGAGCATGAGGTGTTCGTTCCGGTTCCGGCTGAGACCCTTCGACAGGTGCTGAGGGATCCCGCCCAGGTCGCCCGCTGCATTCCGGGGCTCCAACAGGATGCCGACGCATCGGCGGCACCGCTCTCCGGCAGACTCAAGGTCCGCGTCGGCAGCCACACCATCACCTACCGCGGCACCCTGCGTCTCGTGGAGCAGGGCCGCACCTTCGTGGTGGAGGGCGAGGGCGTGGAGGCGCGCGGCAGTGGCTCGGTGAAGATCGCGCTGACGATCGGCCCGGAGCCGACCGACGGCGGTACGACGCTGACGTTCAGCGGCTCGTCGACGGCCGACGGCCGGCTCGCGGACATCGAGGCGTCCGGGCGCACGTCCGCCGCCCATCGTCTGCTGGACCGGTTCGCGGAGGCGCTGGCGGCGACTGCCTTCGACGTCACGCCCGTGTCGTCGCAGGAGACGTCGGACGATGCCTCGGGCAAGGCCTCGGAGGACGCCTCGAACGAGGGGGACCGGCCTGGGAGTTCGGCCGCCGACACGTCCGCTTCCGCCGACGCCGACGCGTCCGCCTCCGCTTCCGATGCCTCCCACGCCGACGCGTCCGCTTCCGATGCCGCCGACGTGTCCGCTGCCGGCACCGCCCCGGTGGAGGCCGACGACGTGGAGGCGCCGGGTTCGCCCGACTCCGCCGCGCCCGGCGACCAGGCCCCCTCCGTCTTCGACGCACCCGTGCCCCCGCCGTCTCTCGGCCCCGCCGCCGAGGAGGAGTTCGCCGGTCTCGACGCCTCCGACAACGACAAGGACGACGACCTCGACGATCTGGACGACGTCGAGGACCTGGACGCTCTCGACGACATCGAAGGTCTCGACGAGCTGTCGGGCATGCCCGGGGAGCCGACCGCCGAGGCCGCCCATGCGCGGCGCACGATGATCGGCCGGAGCGCCGAAGAGGTCGACCACGCGCCGCCGCGCGGCCGTTACGCCCCCACCCCGGGTCCCGACGCGGCCGGTTCCGGCGCCACCCTGCGATGGATCGCGCCCGCCGCGGCGCTCGCGGTCGCCTCTGCGGTCGTCATCGGCCGTGTGCTGCGCCGCCGTAGGTAGTGCGGGCTAGTGTCGTCGTGTGAGTAGCGAAGAGAGCGTCCGGCTGGGCGCAGGCGACGCCGAGTTGACCGTGCGTCCGGACAACGGCTGCCGTATCGGAAGCCTGCGCATCAGCGGCACCGAGGTGCTGCGCCAGGGCGAGCGGTACGGCATGTTCCCCATGGTCCCCTGGTGCGGCCGCACCAAGAACGGGCAGTTCCGCAACGGGGACATCGTCCATCAACTCCCGCTCAACGCGGCCCCGCACGCCATCCACGGCACCGGCCGCGACACCGCCTGGCGCACCGCCACGGCGGGCAAGAGCGAGGCCGCGTTCACCTACGACCTCGCCGAGCCCTGGCCTTACACCGGCCGGGTCACGCAGACGTTCGAGCTGACGGAGGACTCGCTGACGGTCGCGCTGGGGGTGGAGACCTACGGCACTTCGTTCCCCGCACAGGCCGGCTGGCACCCATGGTTCCTGCGCAACATCGGCGGCGAGGACGTCCGCATCGACTTCACGCCGGCGTGGCAGGAGGAGCGCGGCGAGGACCACCTGCCGACGGGCCGCCGCATCGACCCGCTCCCCGGCCCCTGGGACGACTGCTTCGGCATGCCCGACGGCGTGTCGGTCAGCTTGACCTGGCCCGGGCAGCTGGAACTGACGGTCGCCTCCCGTGCCAAGTGGGTGGTCATCTACGACGAGCAGGCCGAGGCCGTCTGTGTGGAGCCGCAGTCCGGCCCGCCGAACGGTCTGAACACCCACCCCCGGTTCGTGACCCCGATCGATCCGCTGGAGATCGCGACGACCTGGACCTGGCGCCGGCTGTGAGCGGGCTGCTGTGAGCGCGGCTGTGAGCGGGCTGCTGTGAGGGGGCTGCTGTGACGGGGCGACGCCGAGCGGACGGCACCGGGCGTACGACGGCCGAGTAGACGGCACCGGGCGGACAAAGGCGCCAGGTAGATAAGGCCCTAAGCTCATGGGCATGACTGATGTACGTGCAGAGCTGCTCCAGCAGATCAAGGACAAGGCCGTCGTGCACGGCAAGGTGACCCTCTCCTCGGGTATCGAGGCCGACTGGTACATCGATCTGCGCCGGATCACGCTCGACGGCGAGGCCGCGCCGATGGTCGGCCAAGTCATGCTCGATGCCACCGCCCACATCGACTACGACTGCGTCGGCGGTCTCACCCTGGGCGCGGACCCGGTGGCGACCTCGATGCTGCACGCCTCTGCCGCGCGCGGTCAGCGGCTCGACGCCTTTGTCGTCCGCAAGGCCGGCAAGGCGCACGGTATGCAGCGCCGGATCGAGGGCACCGATGTGAAGGGCCGCCGCTGCCTGATCGTCGAGGACGTCTCCACCACCGGCGGCTCCCCGCTGACGGCTGTCGAGGCGGTACGGGAGGCGGGCGGCCAGGTCGTGGCCGTCGCCGTGATCGTCGAGCGCGGTGCCGCTCCGAAGATCGCCGCGGCGGGGCTGCCGTACGTCAACGCGTACTCCCTCGAAGAGCTCGGCCTTGCCTAAAGGTCCCTGCCGACCACCTGGTCTGGCCGCTGACCTGGGCTGATGGTCAAGGGCGTCCTGTTTCACGTGAAACAGGACGCCCTTGGCGCATCCGGGCACGGCGGGCACTGTGGAGCCGGGGGAAGAGTCTGGAAAGATAGGCCGCGACGATGACGTCGCCCCCAGGTCAGGGCCAGC
Organism: Streptomyces sp. NPDC018833; assembly: GCF_044390825.1. Taxonomy (NCBI): domain Bacteria; kingdom Bacillati; phylum Actinomycetota; class Actinomycetes; order Kitasatosporales; family Streptomycetaceae; genus Streptomyces; species Streptomyces sp. NPDC018833. The sequence continues at coordinate 28,006 of NZ_JBIRZM010000016.1, forward strand.
ACCACATACCCGCACATCACAAGGAGCGGACACATGCCCATCGCGACTCCCGAGGTCTACAACGAGATGCTCGACCGGGCGAAGGCAGGCAAGTTCGCCTACCCCGCCATCAATGTGACCTCGTCCCAGACCCTGCACGCTGCCCTGCGTGGCTTCGCGGAGGCCGAGAGCGACGGCATCATCCAGATTTCCACCGGCGGAGCCGAGTTCCTGGGTGGCCAGCACAACAAGGACATGGTCACCGGCGCTGTCGCCCTGGCCGAGTTCGCGCACATCGTCGCCGCCAAGTACGACATCACCGTCGCGCTGCACACGGACCACTGCCCCAAGGACAAGCTCGACGGCTACGTACGTCCGCTGCTCGACATCTCCGCCGAGCGCGTGAAGGCCGGCCGCAACCCCCTCTTCCAGTCCCACATGTGGGACGGCTCCGCCGAGACACTCGCCGACAACCTGGCCATCGGCCAGGAGCTGCTGGCGCAGGCCGCCGCCGCCAAGATCATCCTTGAGGTCGAGATCACCCCGACCGGTGGCGAGGAGGACGGCGTCTCGCACGAGATCAACGACGAGCTGTACACCACCGTCGACGACGCGCTGCGTACCGCCGAGGCGCTCGGCCTGGGCGAGAAGGGCCGCTACCTGCTGGCCGCCTCCTTCGGCAATGTGCACGGCGTCTACAAGCCGGGCAACGTGGTGCTCCGCCCCGAGCTGCTCAAGGACCTCCAGCAGGGCGTCGGCGAGAAGTACGGCACGAACGAGCCGTTCGACTTCGTCTTCCACGGCGGTTCCGGCTCCACGGCCGAGGAGATCAGCACCGCGCTGGAGAACGGCGTCGTGAAGATGAACCTCGACACCGACACCCAGTACGCCTTCACGCGCCCCGTCGTGGACCACATGTTCCGCAACTACGACGGCGTCCTGAAGGTCGACGGCGAGGTCGGCAACAAGAAGGCCTACGACCCGCGCAGCTGGGGCAAGCTGGCCGAGGCGGGCATGGCCCAGCGCGTGGTCGAGGCGTGCTCGGCGCTGCGCTCCACGAGCACCAGGATCAAGTAGGTCCCAGGCCCGGTAAGGCTCAGGGCCACGTAAGGCTGTGAGCCACGTAAGGCTGTGGGGAAGGGTCCGGCACCGGATGCGGTGCCGGACCCTTCTCGTACGCGTCGGTTTCGTACGGGTCGTACGGGACGTCAGCGCCCGGCCGCCGGGGTGGGCGATCCGGCCCGGCTCGCCATGACACCGCCGGCGGATGCTGCCCCGATCGGCCGGGGGGGCCACTACCGCACCCACGACCAGCACTCCGTACGCACCCACCGCCCGATGCTCGACTTCATGGCGCGGGCCCACGCGGCGGGCGGCCGGTTCCGCACCCTCGACGAGCCCTTCGACCGCGTGATCATCTGAGACCGGACCGTCGCCGTCGTGCGCGATCAGCGCTACTCGCCCACCCGCCACGCCCTGCTGATCGAACGCTCGGGGATCGCACGCTTCCTCGCCGGTGTCTTCGACCACGCCTGGGCGCGAGCCGAGCCCGTCCACCACGGCGCGTCCGACGCCCGGCCGGCCCCCCTGACCGACGAAGAGCGCCGCACCGTGCTGCGGCTGATGGTCGAGGGGCACATGGACGCCGCCATCGCGAGCCGGCTCGGCATGAGCCCCCGAACGGTCGCCACCCACACCAAGAAGGTGGCCGAGTTCGGCAGCCGGAGCCGGGCCCACCTCGCCTGTCTCCTGGCCAAATCCGAGTTTCTGGACTAGCCCTGGACTAGCCCGCCGCCGCCGGGGCCGGAAGGATGCCCGTATGGAGATCAGGCTGTCCACGGCCCAGGGGCGGTGGGTGGTGCTCGCCACCGTTCTCGGGTCCGGCATGGCCCTGCTCGACTCGACCGTCGTCAACGTCGCCCTGCCCCACATCGGCAGGGACCTCGACGCCGACCTGGCCGTCCTGCAGTGGACCGTCAACGCCTACATGCTCACGCTGGCCGCGCTCATCCTGCTCGGCGGGGCGCTCGGCGACCGCTACGGCAGACGCCGGATCTTCCTGCTCGGAGTGGTCTGGTTCGCGATCGGCTCGCTGCTGTGCGGACTCGCGCCGAACGGTGGCGTACTGGTCGCCGCCCGCGCCTTGCAGGGCGTCGGCGGCGCGCTGCTCACCCCGGGGTCGCTGGCGCTGATCCAGGGGAGCTTCCATCCCGACGACCGGGCCCGCGCGGTGGGGCTGTGGTCGGGGCTCGGCGGCGTCGCTGCGGCGGTCGGGCCGTTCGTCGGCGGCTGGCTCGCCGACGGGCCCGGCTGGCGCTGGGTGTTCCTCCTCAACGTGCCGCTGGCCGCGTTGTGCGTGCCCGTGGCGCTGCGGCACGTCCCCGAGTCGCGCGACCCGCGGGCGGCGGGCCGCTTCGACGTTCTGGGCGCGGTGCTCGGCGCGGCGGCGCTGGGCCTGGTGACGTACGCCCTCATCGACGCGACGGTGTGGCCGGGGCTCGTCGGCGTGCTCGTGGGTGTGTTCTTCGTCCTCGTCGAGCGGCGGCGGCCCGAGCCGATGCTGCCGCTGTCGATCTTCGCGCTGCGGCAGTTCACGGCGGTCAACCTGGTGACGCTGTGCGTGTACGCGGCGTTCGGCGGCTTCTTCTTCCTCGTCGCGCTGCAGCTCCAGGTCGTCGCCGGGTACTCGGCGCTGGGCGCGGGGACGGCGCTGCTGCCGACCACCGTGCTGATGCTCTTGCTGTCAGCGAAGTCGGGGGAGATCGGCGAACGGATCGGCCCGCGCATCCCGCTGACCGTCGGACCGCTGCTGTGCGCCGCCGGGACGATGCTGATGCTGCGGGTTGGCGAGGGCGCCTCCTACGTCAGGGACGTCCTGCCCGCGATGCTGGTCATGGGCCTGGGCATGGTGACCCTCGTCGCCCCGCTCACCGCGACCGTGCTGGCGGCCGTGGACACCGGCCGGGCCGGCGTCGCGAGCGGCATCAACAACGCGGCGGCCCGCGCGGCCGGTCTGCTCGCGGTGGCGGCGCTGCCGCTGCTGGCGGGCATGGGGCCGGAGGCGTACCGCTCGGCGGAGGAGTTCGGGGAGACGTTCCGCCGGGCGATCCCGATGTGTGCGGGGGTGCTGGTGGCGGGTGCGGTGATCGCCTGGGCGACCGTCCGCACCCCGCCCCCGGCGGAACGCTCCCACCCGGAGTGCCGGATCAACTGCGGCGTGTCGGCTCCGCCGCTGGAGCCGAGGGCGGCGGGGGAGGACGGGTCCGCCGCGTGAGCGGTCCCGCGGGGCCCGCGTCCTGTCGGGGCTCCGTGTCGGGGCTCCGCCCCGGACCCCGCGCCTCTGTAGGGGCTCCGCCCGGACCCCGTGCCTCTGTCGGGGCTCCGCCCGGACCCCGTGCCTCAAACGCCGGTGGGGCTGGATAAGTCCACCCCCTCAAGCGCTGGCGGGGCGGGTTGCCCGCTCCCTGAGACGTCGGCGGGGCGGGTTGCCCGTGCCCTCGGGCGTCGGCGGGGTCGGGGCGGCTCGTGTGCCTGTCGGGGCTCCGCCCCGGACCCGGGGCCTCATGCGTCGGCGGGGTTGGATAAGTCCGCCCCCTCAGGCGCCGGCGGGGCCGGATGTGCCCGTGCCCTCGGGCGTCGGCGGGGGCGGGCCCCGCCTCCTCAAACGACGGCGGGGCCGGATACGCCCCTCAAGCGCCGGCGGCGGAAATGCCCGGCCGGCTGGGTCAGCGCTTCAGTTCCGCGTGGGCCTCTTCGCTGCTGTCCTTGAGGAACTGCCAGCAGCGCTCCGCCTCCTCCGTCTCCTTGATGGCGTCGGCGGCCCGCGCCAGTGCGGCCAGGCAGCGCAGGAAACCGCGGTTGGCGCGGTGGTTGAAGGGAATGGGGCCATGGCCCTTCCACCCCGAGCGGCGCAGGGCGTCGAGCCCGCGGTGGTACCCCGTCCGGGCGTACGCGTACGACTCCACCACACGACCGGCCTCGAAGGCGTCGTCGGCCAGCATGGCCCAGGCGAGGGAGAACGTCGGGTGCGCGGCGGCGACCTCGGTGGGCGCCGCGGACTGCTCCGCGAGCATCCGGTAAGCCTCTTCGTTCTCCGGCAGATGGGTCGGGGGCGGTCCGCCGAGCAGGTTCTCGTGAAGGTTCATGGCTGAAGTCTGCCACCGGCGCACCGCACCGGACCGGGACCGCTGGTGGACCGCCGGCGCGTGGTCTCGGTCACTTCGCCAGGCGCACCGCCGGGCAGGGGCATGGACCGTCGGCCCCCAGCACCCGGCCCCGGCAAGGAACCGCGGCGTCGTAGGCGGCGTCTCCCGTCCCGGGGAGGGGCCCCGGGGGACCAGGTCCGTCCTGGGGAACACCGTCCGGTGGCCGGGTACGGTCGCACGCGCCGTCGATTTACCCGTGCGCAGCTCATGTACATCGCCGGAGCAGAGGCCCACACCTCTCCCCCCGGGCACCGGCCGAACCAGGGGAGAAGTCTGTCGTGGGCAAGCGCGCCGCCAGCGGACGACGACGTGGGCGTGGCCGCGGGGCCCCGTCCCGCCGCAGTCGGGCACCCCGCCGTCCGCTCGCTCCGCTCCTCGTGCTCGGCCTCCTCGTCGGGCTCCTGTCCGTCGGCGGCGGCGCCGCCCTCGCCCACTGGCGCAGCGGCCAGGCCGCCGCCGGGTCCGCCGCCCCGGCCGCCACGCCCCGCGTGCAGCCGCTGATGTCCCCCGAGGCCTCGCCCGAACCCGACCCGGACCCCGAGCCGTCCGCATCCGCATCCGCATCCGCATCCGCGTCGCCTCGCCCCACCGTGTCCGCGTCGCCCAAGGCGTCCACACCGGCGAGCGGACCGCCGAAGGTGCCCGCGTCCGGCAGGGGCACCTTCACCGTGGCGCAGGCGACCGGCGCGGCGACCGGCACCGGCGCCGGCACCCTGCGCCGCTTCAAGGTCGAGGTCGAGGACGGCATCGACCTGTCCGCACGGCAGGTCGCGGCCGAGATCGAGGACATACTCGCCCACCCGCAGGGCTGGGCCGCCCACGGCCGCGGCCGGTTCCAGCTCGTCTCCTCCAGCGCCGACTTCGTCATCAGGATCGCCACCCCGGTCACCGCCGACCGGCTCTGCCTCGCCCAGGGCCTGAACACCCGCGGCGAGCTGAACTGCGAGACCGCCGAGGGCGTCGTGGTCAACCTCAAGCGATGGATGCTGGGCTCACCGACGTTCGCCGGGACGCCCGCCGAGTACCGGCACCTGATCATCAACCACGAGGTCGGGCACGAGATCGGCATCCGCCGACATATGGGCTGCCCGGGCCCCGGCCGCCCCGCGCCGGTGATGATGCAGCAGATCAAGGGGCTGAACGGCTGCGTTTCCAACGCCTGGCCCTACGACGAGGACGGGACGTATCTCACCGGCCCACCCGCGTGAACATCGTCCTATGATGCCGGTGGGGACCGGGGCCCACACCGATACAGGAAGGGGCGGACCGCTACCTGGATTCGTCGAGGAGACAGCGATGTCACATGACGCCGCCCCGAATCTGGACTTCGCGGGCACCACTCCGTACGAGGACTACGTCCAGGCGGACGTCCTCACCCACCTCCAGCACCCCCGCTCGGACGACCCGGGTGAGATGGTCTTCCTGGTCACGACGCAGGTCATGGAGCTGTGGTTCACCGTCGTCGTGCACGAATGGGAGACCGCGGCGCGTGCGCTGCGCGAGGACCGCATTCCCGTGGCGATGGACGCGCTGAAGCGCTCCGTACGGGAACTGGAGGCGCTCAACGCCTCCTGGCGGCCGATCGCCAATCTGACCCCCGCGCAGTTCAACGCCTACCGCGACGCGCTCGGCGAGGGCTCCGGCTTCCAGTCGGCGATGTACCGGCGCATGGAGTTCCTGCTCGGCGAGAAGTCGGCGTCGATGCTGGTGCCGCACCGCGGCGCGCCGCGGGTGCACGCGGAGCTGGAGAAGGCGCTGTACGAACCGAGCCTCTACGACGAGGTGCTCAGGCTGCTGGCACGGCGCGGGTACGCGATACCGGCAGAGGTGCTGGAGCGGGACCTGTCGCAGAAGTACGAGCCGTCCGAGCAGGTCGAGCGGGCGTGGGCCGAGCTGTACGCCGCCGAGGATCAGGACTCCGAGCTGGTGCGCCTCGGCGAGGCGCTCACCGATGTCGGCGAGCTGGTGTGGCGATGGCGCAACGACCACCTGGTGGCGACGCGGCGGGCGATGGGCTCGAAGGTCGGCACGGGCGGTTCGGCCGGCGTCTCCTGGCTGGAGAAGCGGGCCCGCAAGAACGTCTTCCCGGAGCTGTGGACGGCGCGCAGCCATGTCTGAGTTCCTGGCCGGGAAGGCCGCGGCGCTGGACGCCGCAGACGAACTCGCCGGTGCGCGAAAGCTGTTCGCCCTGGACGACGCCGTGTACCTGGACGGCAACTCGCTGGGCGCGCTGCCCGCGCATGTGCCCTCGCGCGTCGCGGATGTGGTGACGCGGCAGTGGGGCGAGCTGCGCATCCGTTCGTGGGACGAGAGCGGCTGGTGGACGGCTCCTGAGCGGATCGGCGACCGGATCGCGCCGCTGGTGGGCGCGGCGCCGGGCCAGGTGATCGTCGGTGACTCCACAAGTGTCAACGTCTTCAAGGCGGTTGTCGGCGCGGTGCGCCTGGTGGACGATCCGGCGCGTACGGACGTCCTGGTGGACGCCAGCACGTTCCCCACGGACGGGTACATCGCCGAGTCCGCCGCCCGGATGACCGGGAAGCAGGCTGTGTTCCTGGACCCCGCGGACCTGCCCGCGGCCCTCGGACCGACGACGGCGGTCGCGCTCGTCAATCACGTCGACTATCGCTCGGGTCGGCTCCACGACCTGCCGGCGCTGACGTCGGCGGTCCACGAGGCGGGCGCGCTCGCGGTCTGGGACCTGTGCCACAGCGCGGGAGCGCTGCCGGTGGGGCTGGACGAGAACGGCGTGGACCTGGCGGTCGGCTGCACGTACAAGTACCTGAACGGCGGGCCAGGTTCACCGGCGTACCTGTACGTGGCGCAGCGCCACCAGGCCGCGTTCGACTCGCCGCTGCCGGGGTGGAACTCGCACACGGACCCGTTCGCGATGACCCTCGGCTACGAGGCCGCGCCCGGCGCGGTCCGGGGCCGGGTCGGCACCCCCGACATCCTGTCCATGCTGGCGCTGGAGGCGTCGCTCGATGTCTGGGACGGGATCTCGATCGACGCGGTACGGGCCAAGAGCCTGGCGCTGACGGACTTCTTCCTGGAGTGCGTCGATGCGTACGTCCCGGCCGGGTCGGTGACGTCGCTGACCCCTTCCGCGCACGCGGATCGGGGCAGCCAGGTCGCGCTGCGCTGCGAGGACGCGCCGCGGGTGATGCGGGAGTTGATCACCCGGGGCGTGATCGGTGACCTGCGCCGCCCGGACGTGCTGCGGTTCGGCTTCACGCCGCTGTACGTGGGCTTCGGGGACGCGGAGCGGGCGGCGCGCATGCTGTCGGAGGTACTCCGGGGCTGAGGGCCGGGGGAGCCGTTCCCGGGCCCAGTTCGGGGCTGTGCCGCGCCAAGCCCGGACCCGTACCGCTTCGCACGGTGTCCTCAATCGCCCCCTCGGCCGCCAGGCCGTAGGGGGAGATTGAGGACGGGGGTGGGACGCCGGAACGGGACTCCGACCGTGCGGGTTTCGCGCAGCGATATCCCGCCGCTGGGGGCACTCCCCCTGGCTTCGCCGGAGGGAGCCCCACGCACGGCCGCCAGGCCCGTAGGGGGCGGTTGCGGCGCCGGGGTCAACGGGCGGGCCCCGAACCCCCGGAGCTGGTAGCGTCCGCGCTGGTCAGTACGCCACCGCGGGACTGTTGGAGCAGCACATGCCGGACCCCGTCGCCCGTGACGCCGCCGAGGAAGCGTCGGCCTTCTCGCATCCTGCCGTCGCGCCGGACGCCTCCGCCGCCTACGGGGAGCATCCCGATCAGGTCGTCGACTTCTACGCGCCCCGCGGCAACCGGGCCGACGTGCCGCTCGTGGTGCTGCTGCACGGCGGGGCCTGGCGGGCTCCGTACGACCGGCAGCACGTCACCCCGTTCGCGGACTTTCTCGCCCGCCGCGGGCTCGCCGTCGCCAACGTCGAGTACCGGCGCGGGCGGGAGATCCCGCAGCAGCGCGGGACGGGGCCGGTCGCGGGGCGGTGGCCGGAGACGTTCGACGACGTCGCCGCCGCCCTGGACGCACTGCCGGACCTGGCGCGCCGGGCCCTGCCGCAGGCCGACCCGCGGCGCACCGTCGTCACCGGGCACTCCGCAGGCGGGCATCTCGCGCTGTGGGCGGCCGCCCGGCACGTCCTGCCCACCGGATCCCCCTGGCGGCTGCCGGCCCCGCCCCCGCTGCGCGGCGTCGTCGCGCTCGCCCCGATCGCGGACTTCGCCCATGCCGTGGGCCTCGACGTGTGCGACGGCGCGGTGCGCCAACTGCTGGGCGCGGAGCGGGAGTACGAGCAGCGGGCCGCACACACCGATCCGGCCGTGCTGCTGCCCACGGGCATCGCGACCGTCGTCGTCCAGGGCCGTACCGACATCGTCGTGCCGCAAGCGGTGAGCGAGGCGTTCGTCGACGCGGCGGCGAAGGCGGGCGAGACGGTCGGGCTGACCCTGCTGGAGGAGGTCGGCCACTTCCCGCTCATCGACCCGGCCGCGGACGCCTGCGCCGTCGTCGCCGAGGAGATCGCCCAACTCGCCTGGTGACAAAGGCTCAAGGGCTTGCGGACAGAAGCTGACCGCAAGTCTTCCTACGTTCTTCCCATGACGAATCTCGTGACCGGAGCAACCGGAACCGTCGGCCGCCAGGTGGTCGCCGAACTGCTGCGCCGTGGACACTCCGTCCGCGCCCTGACCCGCGACGCCGCCAAGGCCGTCTTCCCGCCCGAGGTGGAGGTCGTCCAGGGCGACCTCACCGACCCGGGGACACTCGCCGCCGCCCTGGAGGGCGTGACCGGCCTGCATCTGATCACCTTCGGCGGGCCGTACTTCGCCCCGCTGGAGACCGGCCCGCGCATCCTCGGGCTGGCCCGCGAGGCCGGCGTACGGCGGATCACCGTCCTGCACGGTGGGGGCCCCAGCCTGCTGGAGGACGTGGTGCGGGCCGGTGACATCCCGTGGACCGTGCTGATGCCGGTCGAGTTCATGGCCAACGCCCTGGAATGGGCGGACGGCGTCCGCACTGCGGACGAGGTGCGCGAGCCGTTCACCGACCGGCTCAGCGCCATGGTCCACGAGGGCGACATCGGCGCGGTCGCGGCCGTTGCCCTGACCGAGGACGGCCACGGCGGGCAGGAGTACGTGATCACCGGACCTGAGGTGATGACCCTCAGGGACAAGACGGAGACGCTGGCCGCCGCACGCGGACGGACGATCCGGCTCGTCGAGCTGACCGAGGAGGAGGCCGTCGGGCAGTGGCGCGCGTCCGGTCTGGGCGAGGACGTGATCGGCTTCCTGCTGGAGGCGTACGGGAACACCCCGCCGGCGGGCCGTACCGTCGTCGACACCGTAGAGAAGGTGACGGGACGGGCGGCCAGGACGTTCGCCGCGTGGGCCGCGGAACACGCGGACGCCTTCCGGGCCTGAGCCGCGCGACGCGCGGACGCCTTCCGGGCCTGAGCAGCGCGACGCGCGGACGCCTTCCGGGCCTGAGCAGCGCGACGCGCGGACGCCTTCCGGGCCTGAGCAGCGCGACGCGCTACCCGTCATACCTGGGAGCTACGCGCCAAGTGAGGTCCCTGGCGGGACGCCCGTCAGGGGGTCCGATTCCTAACGTCCGTTCCGGACACAGCGATCCGGACCGGAAGGAACCCCCATGGCGTCCCGCCTGCCCCGCACCCTGCTCGCCGCGCTCGTCGCCGCGGCGGTGGCCTTCCCGGTGTCGGCCGCGGCGCGGCCGTCCGCCGTGCCCGCGCCGGAGCCGGTCGCCCTCGCACCGCTCTCGGCCGCCGAACTGCCCGCGCTGGACACCCGTTACGCCGCCACACGGGCCGGTATCCGCGCCGCGGCCCGCGTCGCGGACGGCCACGGTGACCACGGCCGGGCCCGCGCGCTGCGACGGATGGCGGCGGACGGGCGGCAGTTCCTCACCTTCGACGGGCGCGACGGCGGTCGCACCGCCGAGGTGTTCGGGGACCTCGCCCGTGCCGACCGGATCACCGTCCTCGTGCCCGGCTCGGACACCCATCTCGACACCTACGAACGTTTCCGCGCGGGCGCCGCCGCACTCCACCGAGCGTTGCGCGGCGCCGGCGCGGACCGTACCGCGGTCGTCGCCTGGCTCGGCTACGAAACCCCGAGGACCGTGGGCACCGACGTCCTGACCAGTACGCGCGCCGACGAAGCGGCGCATGGACTGGACGTGTTCACAAGGGAGTTGCGTGCGGCCAAGGAGAGCGCCGGGTTCTCGCTCCTGTGCCACTCCTACGGCTCCGTCGTCTGCGCCCGCGCCGCCCACCGCCTGGACGGCGCCCGCGTGTCCGACATCGTCCTCTTCGGCAGCCCCGGCACCGGCGCCGACTCCGCCGCCGACCTGGGCACCCGCGCCACCGTCTGGGCCGGGCGCGGCGGCGACGACTGGATCGCCGACGTCCCGCACGCACGGCTCGAACTCCTCGGCACCGAGGTCGGCTTCGGTACGGATCCCCTCGCCGACGGGTTCGGCGCCCGGGTCTTCGACGCGGGCGGCGGCGGCCACGGCGACTACCTGCGGCCCGGTTCCACGGCGCTGCGCAACCTCGCGCTGATCGCGGCCGGACGCACGGCGGCGGTGTCCCGTGCCTGACCCGCGCGCCCTCGTCCGCCGGATCGACGCCGCGACCCCGCCCGGCAGGGACCGGGCCGTGGACGCCCTGCGCGCCCTCGCCATCACCGGCGTCGTCCTGGGGCACTGGCTGGTCACCGCGCTCGTCGCGGACGGCGGGACGCTGCACGCCGCGTCCCCTCTCCAGCACCTGCCCGAACTCGCCCCCGTCTCCTGGGTCTTCCAGACCCTGTCCGTCTTCTTCCTCGTCGGCGGGTACACCGCCGCCCGCAGCCGCGACTCGTACCCCGGCGGACATCTCGCCTGGCTGCGCTCCCGGCTCGCCCGCCTGTTCCGTCCGGTGCTCGTCGTCCTCGTGCTGTGGACCGCCGTGTCCGCGGGCACGATGGCCGCCGGGACGGGGCCGCAGACGGTGCGCACCCTGCTCACCCTCGCCCTGTCACCGCTGTGGTTCCTGCTGGTGTTCGCCGTCCTGACCGCCGCGACCCCGCTCGTCGCCCGCCTGCATCCGCTGTGGCCCCTGGCCGTCGTGCTGCATGTGGATCTGTTCCGCTTCGGCTTCGGCGCACCCGAATCGCTGGGCTGGATCAACATCGCGGCGGGCTGGCTCGTGCCCTACTGCCTCGGCACGGCCTGGGCCCGCGGGGAGCCCGGCAAGGGCGTGCGCCTGGCGCTGCTGGTGGGCGGTACGGCGGCCACGGCCGCGCTCGTCGCGTGGGCCGGATACCCGGCGTCCATGGTCGGCGTGCCGGGCGAGCCCGTCTCCAACCTCAACCCACCGACGCTCGCCGCCGTCACCTTCGGCCTCGCCCAGTGCGGTGCGGCCCTGCTGCTGCTCGGCCCGCTGCGCCGCGCGCTGGCGAGGCCCGTCGCCTGGGCGGCCGTCGCCCTGCTCAACCTCTGCGCGATGACCGTCTTCCTGTGGCACCAGACGGCGTTGATGGCGGTCACGGCCACCGGGCTGCTCATCGGGCGGCTGCCCGGACTGCACACCGTTCCCCACGACGGCGCATGGGTGCTCGCCCGGCTCGCCTGGCTCCCGGTGTTCGCGCTCGCCCTGCTGGTGTGCCGGTCGGCCTTCCTCCCGTACGAACACGGCCGTCCGAAGGGCGGGGGCCGCGTGGTGCGGGCCCATTGCCCGGACCGGGACGCGGCGGCGGAGGTGCACGGCAGTGTCTAGGGTGGGGCGTGTGACGACCACGGGGCCCCAACTCGCCTTCCCGCGAGGTCTTCTGAGCTGGCTGCGGGTGCTGTGGGAGGGGCTGTGGACCTTCCGGCCGGATCCGCTGCCGCCCCTCGTCTGGCTGCGCTGGCTCCCGCACGGTCTGCTCTGCATCGCCGCGTTCGGGATCACGTTCGGCGGCGTGACACAGCTGGTGGACAACGGCGGTCTCGGCCCCCAGCTCGGCTTCCTGATCGGGTTCGCTCAGGGCGGTGCGGTGGTACTCGCGCTGCGGCGGCCGGTCGCGGCGTGGTGGCTGTCGACGGCGGCCACGGTGGTGGGCGCCGTCCTGGTGCGCCACCAGCTGCTCACAGGCAACGCAGACGGCTTCACCTGGCCCTGGACACCGGCCGGGATCCTGGGGCACATGGCCGTGCTGCTGCTGCTCGCACTGCGGGTGCGCACCCGGGTGTGCGCGGCGGCACTGGGTCTGACGGCGTTCCTCACCTATGCCGTCCAGGGCCTGCTGGGCGCGGCCGACTACCAGTCCACCGGGGTGGTCGCGGTCGTCCTGTGCACGGTCGTCGTGCTGCTCGGCACAGCCCTGCGCGGCCGCCGCCAGGCGCGTGCCGCACTGGTCGAGCAGGAGGTGCTGACCGCCGAGGAGCGCACCCGGCGCACGGTGCTGGAGGAGCGCAACCGGATCGCCCGCGAGCTCCACGACGTCGTCGCCCATCACATGTCGGTGATCTCCATCCAGGCGCAGGTCGCCCCGCACCTGGTGCGGGAGCCCACCGACGAGCTCAAGGAGAATCTCGCCGGCATCCGGCAGAACGCGCTCGACGCCCTCACCGAGCTTCGCCGCGTCCTCGGCGTCCTGCGCTCGGAGGACCCGGCGGCGGCCGAGAGCGCCCCGCATGCCCCGCTGCCCACGCTCGCCCGCCTCGACGCCCTCGTCGAGAACGCGCGGGCCGCCGGACTGAGCGTCACCCGCACGTCGACGGGTGAACCGCGTCCGCTCGCGCCGGGCGTGGAGCTGTCCGCGTACCGGATCGTCCAGGAGGCGCTGAGCAACGCGATCCGGCACGCGTCCGGCACGAAGGTGCGCATCGAGCTCGCCTTCTCGAGGCCCGGGCTGCGCGTCCGGGTCACCAACACCGCACCCCGCGTCCCCGCCCCGCGCTCACCGGGCGCCGGGCACGGACTGCTGGGCATGCGCGAGCGGGCCGCCATGCTCGGCGGCGACCTCGCGACCGGGCCCACACCGGACGGGGGCTACGAGGTGACGGCCTTCCTGCCGGGAGACACACCTGCCAAGGGGGAGACAGCGAAATGACGATCCGCGTGCTGGTCGCCGACGACCAGATGATGGTCCGGCAGGGTTTTACCGTGCTGCTGAACGCCGAGCCGGACATCGAGGTCGTCGGCCAGGCCGTGGACGGCCTCGACGCCGTGGCCAGGGCTGCCGAACTGCGGCCCGACGTGGTGCTGATGGACATCCGGATGCCCGAGCTCGGCGGCATCGACGCCACCCGCCGCGTCGTCGCGGACGACCCGGGGACCAAAGTGCTCGTGCTGACGACCTTCGACCTCGACGAGTACGTCTACGAGGCGCTGCGCGCCGGCGCCTCCGGTTTTCTGCTCAAGGACGCGTCGGCCGACGAACTGGCGCACGCCGTGCGGGTCGTGGCCGCCGGGGACGCGTTGCTCTCGCCGAACATCACCAAGCGGCTGATCACCGAGTTCTCCCGGACGGCCGGCCCTCCCCGCGCCCCGCTCAGGGAGCGCGTCGGCGATCTGACCGAACGGGAGACGGAGGTGTTGTCCCTCATCGCCCAGGGCCTGTCCAACGCGGAGATAGCCCATGCCCTCGTCGTCGCCGAGCAGACCGTGAAGACGCACGTGAGCAGGATCCTGGTGAAACTGGGCCTGCGCGACCGTACCCAGGCGGCGGTGTTCGCGTACGAGACGGGCCTGGTGCGCCCGGCCGGCTACTGAGGCGCGTCCCACCAGGTAGTCCTCAGGACGGATGCCGCAGGATCCATAACGATGCTGACGACCCCGCGCTGCGCTCCGCTTACCTTTCTCACGTGACCGAGAAGACCCGAAGCCCCGAGTACCGCCTGGCCCAAGGGGCGCTCAGCGGCCTCCGCCAGGACCTCTTCCACGACGCGTTCGCCTACCGGCCGTTGCCGCCGCTGCGCGCCGACGGGCCGCTGGTCAGGCGGCTGCCGGGCGAGCGGATACGCAGGGGCGCGGTGTGGCTGCCGCACGCCGTCGTGCTGTTCGTCGCCTTCTGCGTGCTGCTGCTGGCGGGCGCGAGCGGCGACGGTGACTTCGGCGATCTGCTGTTCGCACTCGTCCCGACGGGCGCCGTGGCGATAACGCTGATCAGGCCGGTCGGCGCCTGGTGGGTGTCGATCCTGAGCACACCGTTCGTGAGCGTGCTGGGCGGCTCCGACCGGGACTGGCCCTGGTCGCCCGCCGGCTTCCTGTCCCACCTCACGGTGCTGATCGTGGTTGCCATGCGGACCCGGCCGCGCACGGCCGGCTGGATGTGGTTCATCACCGCCGCGTACTCGGTCTTCGCCGACACGGTCCTCGGCCACGGCTACAGCTCCGACGCCCCGGCCATGCTCTTCACGTCCGCCGTGTCCCTGCTGTTCGTCAGCATGCTGCTGATCCGCCGCCACGCGGAGCAGGAGGTCGCCGTCCAGCAGACCGTGACCGCCGTCGAGCGCGACCGGCGCACACTGCTGGAGGAGCGCACCACCATCGCCCGCGAACTGCACGACGTGGTCGCGCACCACATGTCCGTCGTCGCGATCCAGGCCGAGGCAGCGCCGTACCGGGTGGAGAACCCGCCGGAGGAGCTGGAGCGGGCGTTCGCCACGATCCGCGAGAACGCGGTGGCCGCGCTGACCGAACTGCGCCGCATCCTCGGAGTCGTACGGGCCGAGGACTACGAGGCCCCCGACGCGCCGCAGCCGATGCTCACCGACCTCGACACCCTGCTCGCAGGCGTCCGCGACGCCGGCCTGGAGACGGAGAAGACGGTCACGGGTGCGGTGCGCGAGCTGCCCCAGGGCGTCGAGCTGTCCGCGTACCGGATCATCCAGGAGGCACTGAGCAACGCGCTGCGGCACGCCCCTGGCTCCACCGCCCGGGTCGAGATCTCCTATGTGCTGGGCGGCCTGGGCCTGCGCGTGGTGAACACGGCACCCCGGGGGCCGGCCAAGCCCTCCCCGGGCGCCGGCCACGGCATCACCGGCATGCGGGAGCGTGTGGCGATGCTGAACGGCGAGATGACCGCCGAGCCGACCGAGGAGGGCGGGTACGAGGTGACCGCCTTCATCCCCGTCGCCGCCACCCCCGCCCAGGAGATGTGATGACGATCCGCGTGCTCATCGTCGACGACCAGGCCATGGTCCGCGAGGGCTTCTCGGTCCTGCTGAACGCCATGCCCGACATCGAGGTCGTCGGCGAGGCGGTCAACGGCCGCGAGGCCGTGCGCCGGGTCGCCGAACTGGTGCCCGACGTCGTCCTGATGGACATCCGCATGCCCGAGCTGAACGGCATCGAGGCCACCCGCGAGATCGTGGCCGCCGACAGCGGGGCGAAGGTGCTGGTGCTGACCACGTTCGACCTGGACGAGTACGTGTACCAGGCGCTGCGGGCCGGGGCGTCCGGCTTCCTGCTGAAGGACGCCTCCGCCCGGCAGCTCGCCGACGGGGTGCGGGTGGTCGCGGCGGGCGAGGCGCTGCTCGCGCCGACGGTCACACGGCGGCTGATCACCGAATTCTCCCGGCTCGCCGAGAATCCGCGCCCGGCCGCGATGACCCAGGTCGGCGACCTGACCGAGCGCGAGACGGAGGTCCTGGTGCTGATCGCGCAGGGCCTGTCGAACGCGGAGATCGCCTCCCACCTGGTCGTCGCCGAGTCCACGATCAAGACGCATGTGAGCAGGGTCCTGGTGAAGCTGGGGCTGCGGGACCGGACGCAGGCGGCGGTGTTCGCGTACGAGGCGAGGCTGGTCACGCCGTCGTAGGCGGGGTTAGCGTCCCGTCATGGACGTCCCGTTCGCCCCCTGGTCCCCCGCCTTCGCCGCCGATCCGTATCCGGCCCTCGCCGAGCTGAGGGCGCGGGGCCGGGTGCACTGGTTCGAGCCGACGCGGCAGTTCCTGGTGCCGCACCACGCCGATGTGTCGGCACTGCTGCGCGACCGGCGGCTCGGACGCACCTATCTGCACCGCTTCACGCACGAGGAGTTCGGCCGGACGCCGCCGCCCGCGGCGCACGAGCCGTTCCACACGCTGAACGACCACGGGCTCCTCGACCTGGAGGCCCCCGACCACACCCGGATCAGACGCCTGGTGACCAAGGCGTTCACACCCCGGACCGTGCAGACGCTCGAGCCCGTGGTGCGCAGGCTCGCGGCGGACTTGGTCGCGGATTTCAGGCGCGCGGGCGGGGGCGACCTCCTGGCGGAGGTCGCCGAGCCGCTGCCGGTCGCGGTGATCGCGGAGATGCTCGGCATTCCCGCGTCGGACCGGGGCCTGTTGCGGCCGTGGTCGGCGGACATCTGTGGGATGTACGAGCTGAACCCGTCCGGGGAGACGGCGGCGCGGGCGGTACGGGCTTCGCTCGAATTCAGCGCCTACCTGCGCGAATTGATCGCCCAGCGGCGTGCGGCGCCGGGCGAGGACCTGATCTCGGCGCTCATCGCGGCGCACGAGGAGGGTGACCGGCTCAGTGAGCAGGAGATGGTCTCCACGTGTGTGCTGCTGCTGAACGCGGGCCACGAGGCGACGGTCAACACGACGGCCAACGGCTGGTGGACGCTCTTCCGCCACCCCGAGCAGCTGGCGGAGCTGCGGGCCGACCACTCGCTGTTGTCCACAGCTGTGGAAGAACTGATGCGATACGACACCCCGCTCCAGCTCTTCGAGCGCTGGGTGCTCGACGACATCGAGATCGACGGGACGGTGATCCCGCGCGGCTCCGAACTGGCGCTGCTGTTCGGCTCGGCGAACCGTGACGCCGAGCGCTTCGCCCGCCCGGACGACCTGGACCTCGCGCGCACCGACAACCCGCACGTGAGCTTCGGAGCGGGCATCCACTACTGCCTGGGCGCCCCGCTCGCGCGGATCGAACTGGCGGCGTCGTTCGGGGAACTGCTGCGGGAGGCACCGCGGATGAGGCTCGTCGCGGAGCCGGAGTGGAAGCCGGGGTTCGTGATCAGGGGGGTGCGGGAGCTGCGCGTGGAGCTGTGACCTTTCCCCACCCCGCCCTTTCCCGTAACCGGGGCATCGCCCCGGACCCCGTACCGCGCTTCGCGCGGCGTCCTCAATCTCCCCCTACGGCCTGGCGGCCGTGGGAGGGGCCCCCAGACGGGCTGATTTGTCTCCGCAAGATCCAGCCCCGCCGGCGATTGAGGCGCGGGGGCCCGGGGCGGAGCCCCGAAGCACGCGCCCGCCAGGGCGCGGGGGGCCATGGCGAGATCCTGGGCGTGGCCGTTGCGCCGGGCGTGGCAGGTGCCACGCCCGGTCAGGCTCCCGGTTCAGCTCATGTGGTTGTACGTGTTGCCCGTGTGGGCGTCCGAGATCGCGCGGGACGTGAAGGGGCGGTGGCGGTCGCCGGTACCGGAGTAGAGGTAGACGGTGTTGGTGCTGCGGTGGTGGGCGAAGAGGTCGGCCTTGCCGTCGTGGTCGACGTCGCCGGTGCCGATGAGCTGGGAGTAGGTCTGCCAGCCGCCGCCGATCCTCGTGCGCTGGGTGTAGGTGCCGTCGCCCTTGCCCAGGTAGAGCCACAGGACGCCGTCCTTGTCGCGGGCGACGAGGTCTCCGGCGGGTCCACCGGCGAGGTTTCCGACGGCGCTGAGCTGGTTGTAGATGTTCCAGCCGGTGCCGATGCGCTTGCGGGTCTCGAAGGGGCGGGCGGTGTCGCCGGTGCTCCGGTAGAGCCAGAGGACTCCGGTCCTGTCGATGGCGGCGACGTCGGGGCGGCCGTCACCGGTGAGGTCGCTGCCGCCGGTGATGTGGGCGTACGTCTGCCAGCCTGAGCCGATCCGCACTCGCTTGTCGAAGCCGCCGTCCTCTCGGCCCTCGTACAGCCAGAGCACACCGTCCTTGTCGCGGGCGACGAGCTCGGGGGTGAAGCCGGGGCTGTACCGCCCCGCGATGTCGCCGACGGTCTCGATCTTGTCGTAGATCTGCCAGCCGTCGCCGATCCGCGACCGCTGGTGTCCGTCCTTGGGGCTGTCCCGCCACAGTGCGCCCGAGGCGTCCCGGCCCAGCAGGTCGGCGAGACCGTTGTTGTCGAAGTCGTGCAGGGCGGAGGTGGGAGTGCCGGCGTGGGCGAGGAGCCGCACGGCCGGCCGTCCGTCCGTGCCGGGTGAGACGCGGAAGATGCCCTCGCCCTGGCCGGCGAGGCCGCCCTGGACGATCTGGGCCGAGCCGTCAGGGGTGGTGAACGAGGCGTCGACACGGTCGAGGAGCGTGACCTTCTCGCCGGTGCTGATGTGAAGGGCCGTCGCCCCGTACGTCACCCAGTCGCCGAGCAGGCTGATCTTCAGCTCCGCACCTGACGTGGTCCCCGGCACGGGGACGATCGTGTCGGCGCCGCTGGTCCGGTCGCGGACGACCACACGGAGCGTGTTCGTGGCGGTGTCGTCCTCCACCCAGGCCAGACGGTTGCCGGAGATCACGGGGTTGCGCGCCTGGTGAG
The DNA here is from genome assembly GCF_044390825.1 of Streptomyces sp. NPDC018833. Lineage (NCBI taxonomy): Bacteria > Bacillati > Actinomycetota > Actinomycetes > Kitasatosporales > Streptomycetaceae > Streptomyces > Streptomyces sp. NPDC018833. The sequence goes on from NZ_JBIRZM010000016.1 coordinate 46,657, forward strand.
GGTAGGGCTGGGTGAGGGTGGCGTCGGTCAGGTTGATCAGGCCGAGGCGCTGCTCGCCTTCCGCGGTCCGGAAGCTGATCAGGCCGTGCGTGGCGTCGCCCGGCCGCACCGAGCCGTAAGAGGCCTTCTCCGGCAGGCCCTGCACAACGCGGGGTTCGGTGTCCTTGGTCTGCAGCCACAGACGCGTGTACCCGCGGATGAAGAGGGCCGAGCCCGCGGTGCCGGCGTAGAAGCTGTCCAGCCCGTCGTCAACCGGCCGCATGCGGAAGGATGTGCCGGTGGACATGTCCACCGCCTCGTTCCCGAAAATTTCGCTGAATGTGGCGACCATGTCCCCGGATGTCTGGGCGCTCCCCTCGATCGTGTCGAAGTGGTGGTCGCGCGTCGCCCCGCCCTCGTACGGGGTCCATCGGAACTTCCCGTCCTCGCCGTAGTGCGGGACGTGCGTCAAGAAGCCTCGGGGGCCCGCAGATACCAGCCAGGCGCCGGGCACCATCGGGAGAAGACTGCTCGGCCCCTCCTGCGCGGCAGTGACCTCTGTCGCATGTACCTGGGTGGTGGTCAGCGAGCCCGCGCCGAGCGTGACGGCGAGAACGGTGGCGACGGCGGCGCCAAGACGCCGCCGGCCGGTGTGTAGGGAGAGCAAGGGACGTGTTCCTCCTGCGCGAATGGGCTGGGACACGACCGGTGCGTCCCACCCGGTCCGACCACCGACCGGGCGACTTGGTTGTACGAGAACGCGCGGCCGGCTCGCCCCCCACGCGTCGGCCCGCCGCCCCCAGGCGCCGTGCCCTGGCCCGCACCCTCGGTGGGGCAGCCCGGCCCGCGACCGGACCTACGTCTCCGCCGCCTGCGCCGCCGGCAGCGTGAGCCCCCACGCCCCCGGCCGCACCGTCCAGGTGCGGGTGCGGACCGGGCCCGTCACATGGGTGTCCGCGCGGTAGCGGAAGTCGGGGCCCGACACCGTCACCGTCAAAGCGCTGGTGCGGACCGGCTCCGGGATGGCGGGATGCCGGACGAGGATCTCCGCGCGGCCGTCGCGGTCCGCCCGGACCGTCACGCCCTCGACCGGGCGGTCCAGGTCCGCCAGCAGGACCCCGTCCGCCTCCACACGCAGCCGGTGCGCACGCCGCGCCGCCGGTGACGGCGGAGCGGGGCGCACCAGGGTGCGGACCAGCGAACGGCAGGCGTTCCACACGGACGCCTCGGCCCGCGCCGCCGCCCGCACCGCCGGGATCGACAGGCCGCCCAGCACCACGCCGTCGGACTCGTCGACCAGCAGATCCAGCCTGCGCACCACTCCGTCGAGCACCGCCCGCGCCGCCGCGACGGGTCCGGCGGGCACGCCGAGCGAGTGCGCCAGTTGTACCGCGGCGCCCACGGGGACCAGCGCGAGTGCGCCGTCACCGAGCCAGCGGTCGCGGTGCAGAAGGCCGACGGCGCGCAGCAGAGCGCGGTCGTCGCCGACCACGACCGGCCGCCGCTGGCCCCGCCGCGCGAGGGCCCTGGCAAATTCCTCCGGCCCGTCGGGCAGACAGATTTTCGCCTCCGAGCCCCCGCACAGCACATCTTTCGCGATACGTACGGACTCGCCGTCCATTCGGCGGGCGACCGGGTCGATGACCACCAGCAGCTGGTCGTGATCCGACACCTCGGTCCTTCCTCGGGTAGCATCTTTGTGCAAGAGCCCCTTGCGCTATTGCGCCAGGGGCTTCGTCTATTCCGGGGCAACCGGTCCGAATACTCAGGCACGGCTTCGGCCCCCTGACCTTGGTCTTGCCCCGCCCGGAAGGGGTGTACGCCTGTGCCCGCACTTGTGCTGCTCGGTGCTCAGTGGGGTGACGAGGGCAAGGGAAAGGCCACCGACCTCCTCGGTGGATCCGTGGACTATGTGGTGCGTTACCAGGGTGGTAACAACGCCGGCCACACTGTGGTCGTCGGCGATCAGAAGTATGCGCTGCATCTCCTCCCTTCCGGAATCCTCTCGCCCGGATGTACTCCGGTCATCGGCAACGGCGTCGTCGTGGACCCTGCGGTTCTGCTCTCCGAGCTGAGCGGGCTGAACGACCGCGGCATCGACACGAGCAAGCTGCTGATCAGCGGAAACGCCCACCTGATCACTCCGTACAACGTCACCATCGACAAGGTGACGGAACGGTTCCTTGGTAAGCGCAAGATCGGCACGACCGGCCGCGGCATCGGCCCGACGTACGCCGACAAGATCAACCGCACCGGCATCCGCGTCCAGGACCTCTACGATGAGTCGATCCTGACCCAGAAGGTCGAGGCGGCGCTGGAGTCCAAGAACCAGCTGCTCGCCAAGGTCTTCAACCGCCGCGCGATCGAGCCGGCCAGGATCGTCGAGGAGATGCTCCAGTACGCGGAGCAGATCAAGCCGTATGTCGCCGACACCACGTTGATCCTGAACAACGCCATCGACGAGGGCAAGGTCGTCCTCTTCGAGGGCGGCCAGGGCACCCTGCTCGACGTCGACCACGGCACGTACCCCTTCGTCACCTCCTCCAATCCGACCGCGGGCGGCGCCTGCACCGGCGCGGGCGTGGGACCGACGAAGATCAGCCGGGTCATCGGCATCCTCAAGGCGTACACGACCCGCGTCGGCGCCGGCCCGTTCCCGACCGAGCTGTTCGACGAGGACGGCGAGGCGCTGCGCCGCATCGGCGGCGAGCGGGGCGTCACCACCGGCCGCGACCGCCGCTGCGGCTGGTTCGACGCGGTCATCGCGCGCTACGCGACCCGGGTCAACGGCCTGACGGACTTCTTCCTCACCAAGCTGGACGTGCTGACCGGCTGGGAGCAGATCCCGGTCTGCGTGGCGTACGAGATCGACGGCAAGCGCGTCGAGGAGCTGCCGTACTCGCAGACGGACTTCCACCACGCGAAGCCGGTGTACGAGATGCTGCCGGGCTGGTCGGAGGACATCACCAAGGCGAAGACCTTCGACGACCTGCCGAAGAACGCGCAGGACTATGTGAAGGCGCTGGAGGAGATGTCCGGCGCGCCGATCTCCGCGATCGGCGTCGGCCCCGGCCGGACCGAGACGATCGAGATCAACTCGTTCCTGTAGGCCTGTAGGCCTGCTGCTCTGCAGGCCTGCCGGGCACGACGGATATGGTGCGAGGCCCCGGACGCGGATCGGCGTCCGGGGCCTTCGCGTCGGTTCCCGCCGGACGAGCGGGCGTCAGCCGGTGCGGCGGTAGGTGGTGGGGGTGTCCTCGCCGACCTCGTCGATGACGACCTCGTCGGCGCTCTTCAGCCGCATGTACTCCGTACCGCTGTCCTCGCACTCGTCGGCCGGTTCCGACACCGTCACGATCGACGGCCCCAGGCGCAGACCGGTGCTGTTGGCGTCCACGAGGACGGACTCCCACTCGCAGTGGTAGGAGGGGCCGTCATTGGTCCACTTGGCGACGACGTCGCCGTACGCGCCCTGCTCCAGGACGAGGGAGAGGCTTTTCTCGGGCTCGGAGTCCACCCGGTCCCAGGTGCCGAGGAAGGCGGTCGGGATCGGGGTCGTGGACGGCTGGGTCCTGGTGAGGATCGCGGTCTCGTCGCCGTCGCCGCTGGTCCAGGTGAGTGAACCGTCGTCGCGCAGGCGCAGGGTCTGTTCGCCCCCGTCCGAGCAGCTGTCCTCGGGGAGGCTGGTGACCGCGCGCGCCTCCAGGACCATCAGATTGTCGAACGAGACCAGCTTGGCGGCGTCCGTGCAGAGCATGGTGTCGAAGGAGCTGAAGGTCGTGGCGACGTCCTCGCCCTCGACGCCCTGGGTGATGGTGAAGCGGCGGAACGAGACGATGGTGCCCTCGGAATCCTTGCCCTGCCCCTGCCAGGTGCCTAGGTACTCCTTGTCGATCGAGCCCGCGACGGAGGCCGAGGGGGCCGCGGCGGGGTCGCTGGTGGTGGGGTCTGCCGCGGGGTCGTCGGTGGTGTTGTCGGCGGACTCGTCCGGGGTCGTGGATCCACCCCCGGCGCTGTTCTTGTCGTCCTTCTTGCCGTCGCCCAGGTTCAGGGCCGCGTACGTGATGCCTCCGGCCAGCAGCGCGACGGCCAGAGCGGCGGAGCCGAGGACCAGCCCTGTGCGCCTGCGGCGTGCCGGCGCGGGGGCCGGTGCCGGCGCCGGAAGCGGTGCGCCGAAGACTGCCGGCTGCGGCGCCACCGGTGTCGGAGCGGGTGTCGGTGCCGGTGCCGGTGCCGGTGTCGGAGCGGGTGTCGGTGTCGGTGCCGGTGCCGGTGCCGGTGTTGGAACGGGTGTCGGCGGCGGCGTGGGTTCCGGCTCCGGGACGGGCACGGCGGCCGGCGGGAGCGGCGAGGTAGCGGGAGTGTGCGAGGGTGCCGGGGGAACGGTGGGCGGCGGGGGTACGGCCCGGGTCCCGGGCGCCTCCGAGTCCAGCAACTGGGCCGCCCGGCGGCCCAGTTCCGCGATGAGCCCGGCCGGCAGCCAGGGCTCGTCGTCCGCGTCGACAGCATCCGCGGCCGTGCGGGCCACGAGATCCGCCGGGGTGGGCCGGGCTGCCGGGTCCTTGGCGAGGCAGCCCCGCACCAGCTCCGACAGCCCGTCCGGGAGGTCCGTCAGGTCCGGCTCCTCCTGGGCGATGCGGTACATCACCGCGTGCATCCCGCTGTCCGACGAGCCGAACGGCTGACGGCGGGTGGCGGCGAAGGCCAGCACCGAGCCGAGCGAGAACACGTCGGAGGCCGGGGTGAGCGGCTCGCCGCGCACCTGCTCCGGGGACATGTAGCCGGGCGAGCCGATCACCGCGCCGGTACGGGTCAGCTTGCCGTCGGCGGTCACCGCGTCGAGCGCGCGGGCGATCCCGAAGTCGATCACGCGCGGGCCGTCGATGGTCACCAGGATGTTGGCGGGCTTGAGATCGCGGTGGATCAGCCCGGCCTTGTGGACGGCGGTGAGCGCCTGGGCGAGACGATTGGCGAGGATCCGGACGGAAAGTTCGGGCAGCGGCTCCGCCCGTCCGGCGATCACCGCGTGCAGCGACGGCCCGGGAACGTATCCGGTGGCGACCCAGGGCATGGCGGCGTCGGTGTCCGCGTCCAGCACCGGCGCGGTCCACTCGCCGCCGACGCGACGGGCGGACGCTATCTCCTGGGCGAACCGCCTGCGGAACTCGGGCTCGGAGGCGAGTTCGGCCCGGACGAGCTTCACGGCTACGGTCCGGCCACCGGCCGAGCGGGCCAGATAGACCTCACCCATGCCCCCTGCGCCGAGGCGCGCGAGAAGTCTGTACGGGCCGATATGTGACGGATCGTCAAGTGTCAGCTCATCCACGCGCCGATCCTTGCACAGTCACGGGACGGCGCATTGGCTGATGCGGGCTCGGGAACGTCTGCTTCCCGCTCGTGACCTGGGGGGCCGTCTGGTGGGTGGGGGTGCGCCGCGCCTTCTGGAGGCCGCCCAGCAGGTGGTGGCGGGCGGGGGTCGGGGCTCACCGGGCGAGCGCTGGACAGGTGCGAGGCCGCAGCCCAGCTCACCGGATCGCCCGCATGGCCTCGTCAAGGACAACGCTGAGGTCATCGGGGGCCTGACGCGTGGTGGTGTCGTCGCTGTGTGCCGCTCGGCGACGTCCGCCACGACCGCGTCGATCGCCGCGCCGTCGGTGACGTCCAGCGCCACGGCCTCGACCTGGTCGGGGTGCGCGGCGGCCAGGTCGTCCAGCGACTCGACGCGACGGGCGGCGGCGACCACGACGTCGCCCGTACCGACCACCGCCTCGGTGATAGCGCGTCCACTACGCACGGGCAGCGGCCCGGGTCGCCCAGGCGCTCTGAGGGGTCAGGGTCTCTTCAGGGCAGCTTCCACAGGCGGACGGTCCGGTCCAGGCTCGCGCTGGCGAGCGTCCTGCCGTCAGGGCTGAAGGCGACCGACATGACGCGGTCGGTATGGCCGGTGCGGGTGGCTGCGCTCTTGGGGCTCGCGACCTTCCAGATACGTACGGCTTTGTCGAAGGCCGCGCTGGCGAGGTACGTGCCGTCGGGGCTGAAGGTGATCGACGTGATGTAGTCGGTGTGGCCGGTGAGGGTCGCGGTGGTGGTGCGGGTGGCGAGATCCCACAGGCGGACCGTGCCGTCCGCGCCTGCACTGGCGAGTGTCCTGCCGTCAGGGGCGAACGCCACGGTGTACACGACGTCGGTGTGGCCGGAGAGCGTTGCCGTGCTCGTGCGGGTGTCGAGGTCCCACAGCCGCACGGTCCTGTCGCTGCTGCCGCTGGCGACAGATGATCGGTCGCGGCTGAACGCCACCGAAGTGACCAGGTCGGTGTGGCCGGTGAGGGAGGCGGCGTCCCCCAGGCGGACCGTGTCCCCGTTGTCACTGGCCAGGATCTCGCCGTCGTGGCTGTAGGCCAGCGACTGCACGGCGCCGCCGTAGTCGGACAGGGTCTCGGTGGTGGTGCGGGTGGCGACGTCCCACAGCCGAACCGTGGTGTCCGCGTCTCCGCAGGCCAGGGTCTTCCCGTCGGGGTGGAAGGCGAGTGCGTGGACCGTGGCGCGGTGGCCGGTGAGGGTCGCGGTGGTGGTGCGGGTGGCGAGGTCCCACAGCCGTACGGTGTTGTCGCTGCTGCCGCTGGCGAGTGTCCTGCCGTCGGGGCTGAACGCCAGGGAGAACACGCCGTTCTCGTGGCCGGTGAGCATGAACTCATGGGTGGGCTCTACGTCGTCGGGCTCTGCGCCGGGGAGGTAGCGCACCGCGAGGGTCGCCCCCGTCGCTGTCGCCAGGACGCCGAGGCCCCCGAGGACGATGCCGCGTCGACTCGGCCGCCGGCGTGCGGTGGCAGCCGTGGGCTCGCGCGTCGGCTCGGGCGTCGGTTCACGCGCCGGCGCAGGACGCGCCTCGGGCGTCGGCGCAGGACGCGACTCAGGCGACGGAGCGTTCTGGGTGGGGGCCGAGTGCAGGTCCGGCGTGGTGGGCACCCCGGGGGCGGTGTGCGGGTACGGGGTGGCCGGCGTCGCATCCGGAGTGGTGGGACGCGGCCCCGGTGCGGTGAGCACGGCCGTATCGGGATGCCGCTCCCGCACGGCGGGCGCGTCCGGGACGGGGAGCGGCTCCGGTGCGGGCGCGACCGGATCGGTACGCGGATCCGGGACCTCCGTCGCCTCCGCAGCCGGACCGGCACCCTCGTGCCGCAGCGCGCTCAGGCGCAGGGCCACCGCGTCCGCGTCCGGACGCTGCTGCGGGTCCTTGGCCATCAGGGCGCCGAGGAGCTCGGCCAGCGGCCCCGCGTACCGGGGTGTCGGCAACGGCTGGGTGAGGACGGCGACGATGATCGACGTCAGTGTCGGGCCGTCGAACGGCGGGCGTCCCTCCACCGCGGTGTACAGCGTCGCGCCCAGCGCCCACAGGTCGGCGGGCGCCTCCGCCCGCTTGCCCTCCAACTGCTCGGGCGGCATGTACTGCGGGGTGCCGATGATGCTGTTCGTCCTGGTCAGGTTGCGGGTGGCCGCATCCAGGATGCGGGCGATGCCGAAGTCGGTGATGACGGGACGGCTCCCGGCCAGCAATACGTTGTCGGGCTTCAGGTCGCGGTGCACCACACCCGCGGCGTGCGCGTGCGCGAGGGCGTCGACCATGGCGGCAGCGATCTCGACGGCCCGCTGCGGGGACAGGCGGCCGTCGCGGGCGACGAGGGCGGCGAGCGAGGGCCCGGGGAGGAACTCCATGACGATCCACGGCGCACCGTCGTGCTCGGTCACGTCGTAGACGGTCACGATGCCCGGGTGGCGCAGCCGGGCGGCAGCTCGTGCCTCGCGCTTGGTGCGCGCGATCACCTCGTCGCGCAGCTCGGGTGGCAGGTCCGACAACAGCACTTCCTTGACCGCCACTTCGCGGTCGAGGGTCTCGTCGTGGCCGCGCCACACACGACCCATGCCTCCGTGCCCGACCGGCTCGACCAGCCGGTAGCGCCCGCCCACCAGGAGTCCCGCCGTCCCCGCCATGGCGGCCACTCTAGCGAGCGTGATCACAGGCGTCCTGGACATGCCGTGGGATCCCAACGGCCATACGGCACAACCCACTCGGCCCGTGTGCCGCGTCAGCCGGTGACACGTTCCAGGGCGAACGGCTCCGGGCCCGACCCGTCGGGGAACTCGGTGACCATCGTGTCCCGGGCCGTCGACCGGTAGGTCACCGCCATCCGCTGCTTGCCGTCGGAGCACGCGTCGTACGGGCCGGACCGCAGTCCCTTGTCCGACGACGCCGACACCAGGACCTGATCGGCACCGTGTCACCGGCGTCTCGTAGGCTCCCGGCCATGAACGACGGGGAATCCGACAGACGGGTCATCGACGGACGCTTCGAGCTGGAGGCCCGGCTCGGCGGCGGCGGTATGGGCATGGTGTGGCGGGCGCGGGATCTGGTGCTGGACCGGGCCGTGGCGCTCAAGGAGGTGCGGCCGTCCGATCCGGGGCTCGCGGAGTACGACCCGGAGGCGGCGGCGATGCTGCGGGCCCGGGTGCTGCGGGAGGCGCGGGCGCTCGCCAGGGTCGACCATCCCAATGTGGTGACCATTCACCACGTGGTGGACGGCGGCGGGCTCACCTACCCGTGGATCGTCATGGAACTGGTGACCGGCGGATCGTTCCAGGACCGGCTGGACAAGGGGCCGATGGCGCCTGCCGAGGCCGCCCGGCTCGGGCGCGAGGTGCTGGCCGCGCTGCGGGCGGCCCACGACGTCGGCATCCAGCACCGGGACGTCAAGCCCGCGAACGTGCTGCTCCGGCCCGACGGCCGCCCGGTGCTCACCGACTTCGGCATCGCCGCGATCAGGGAGTCGACCGTCCTGACCGCGACCGGGTCCATCATCGGCACACCCGACTACATGGCGCCCGAGCGCATCTCCGGCGACGACGGCGGACCCGGCTCCGACCTGTGGTCGCTGGCGATGATGCTGTACGTCGCCGTCGAGGGGAGCAACCCGCTGCGCAGAGGGACGACGCTGGCGACCCTGGCCGCCGTACTCAGCGAGGAGCTTCCGCCGCCCCGCCGGGCGGGGTCGCTGACCGGGGTCCTGGCCGCCGTACTCGTCAAGGACCCGGCCGCGCGGCCGGACCCGGAGACCGTCGACCGGATGCTCGCGGCTGCGGCGGAGGGCGGACAGGAGGGCGGACAAGGCGCTCCGGGCGGAACCGGCGAGCCCACGTCGTACCGGCTGGGGCCCCCGTCGGTCCCGGCGGCCGCGTCGTCCTCACCGGCCGGCTTCGGACCGCCGACGGGCTTCGGACCGCCGACGGGCTTCCGGCCGTCGGCCGGTTTCGGGCCGCCGGCTCCGCACACCGGCGTGCCGGGTCAGGCGCAGCCGACGCCCTACCCGGCGGGCCCGACGCGGCAGACTCCGCCCCCGTCCGGCGGACGCGCGAAGCGCCGCGTCGCGATCGCGTCGTCCGTCGCCGGGACCGTGCTGGCCGGCGTACTGGTCTGGTCCCTGCTGCCGAACGACGGCAAGAAGGACGGTGACACGGCGTCGAACTCACCGGGGACTTCCACCGGGTCGCGGACGCCCGCACCCACTCCGACGCCCACTCCCACGCCGTCGCAGGCCGCCGCGAAGAACGACCTGCTGACACCGGACGGCATCCGGACGGCCATCAAGGAGATCAAGGCCGCGACGGGCACGGACCGCGTGGGGGACTTCACCGTCTACGACGAGTACGTGTCCCTGGAGGTCATGGTCAAGGGCAGCGACACCAAGTACGACAGCTACACCTACCGCCCGGGCCAGGGAGTGGAGAAGGGAATCATCAGCGGCACGTTGTCGGGCGGCGATCTCCCGTTCAGCATGGACGACATCGACTGGGACGTCGTCCCCGCCCTGCTGAAGAGGGCGGAGAAGGACCTGAACGTGAAGAAACCGACCATGCGTTACATCCTGGTCGACAATGCGAACGAAACCTTCGACACCCCGCTCGGCCTGGCGGTCCACTTCGCCGACGATCACGGCGGCGGTTACCTGGCCGCCGATCTCAAGGGCAAGGTGACCAGGGTGTTCCCGGCCGAGAACTGACCCCCGAGTCGGCTACGCCCGGGCGGCGTGGCCGACGAACGCGGCCCAGGCGTCGGGGGCCACGGCGAAGACCGGGCCCTCGGGGACCTTGGAGTCGCGGACGTGGACGGTGTGGGGGCAGGCGGCGACCTCGATGCAGCTGCCGCCACCGGAGTCGCTGTAGCTGGACTTGCGCCAGTCGAAGGCGACCTCGATGCAACTGCCGCCGCTGTCATCGCTGAAGCTGGACTTGAACCACCGTAGGGTGCTGGTCATGGCTGCTCTCCCGCCAACCGCTCGATGAGGCCCAGCGATTCACGGCGATCCAGGGCCTGTGCCCGGATCCTCGCATACCGCTGCATCAACGTACTCACCTTTGCGGGGTCCTTGATCAACAGGCTCTCGCCCTGCATCTCCAGATAGACCAGGCGGTCGTGCTCCGGGGTCTCCACCAGCTCCATCCCGCCGCGGGCGCCCGCGTACTCGCCGCCGAGCCCCGCGTTCAACGGCAGCACCTGCAACGTCACATTACGCCTCCTCCCGCACTCCGCCAGATAGCACATCTGGCCGCGCATCACCTCCTCCCCGCCGATCGTCCGCCGCAGCACCGACTCCTCAAGGATCAGTTCGATCAGCGCCACCGGCTCCCGCTCGAACAGCGCCCGGCGCGCCAACCGCGCCTCCACCAGCTCCTCCACCCGGTGTTCTGACAGCGGTGGATAGCCGCCGCCGATCAGCGCCCGCGCGTACTCCTCCGTCTGGAAAAGGCCGTGCACCACGAGCGTCGCGTAGAGATGCAGTCCCAGCGCCTTCTGCTCCAGCAGCGCGTAGTTCTTGAACTGCGCCGGGTACTTGTCCAGCCGCACGTACTCCCGTGCCTGCTCGAAGAGCCCGAGGCCGTCGCCGAGCGCCGCCTCCAGCTGCACGAGCATCTCGTCGCTCGCGGGCTGCGCGCAGGTCTCCATCGCGCTCACCGCCGACGCCGTGAAACCGATCCGGTCGCCTAACTGCTCCTGGGTCCAGCCCTTCCTGGCCCGCATCCTGCGTGCCATATCGGCCACGAGCCGCGTCGTCGGACCTGCCGACTCCTTGTTCTCCGCACGCGCCATTTTCGATCACCTCCCGACTCGACCGGACTCAACCGGTCACCATTCGTCCCCGCCGAATTCCACCCGGTCCGACTGTCGTCGCCGCAGGTCAACCCTTGTGTGACGGCATGCCGCCGGGTATGGAAAACGCTAATGCGCGTTCGCCAGACTGGTCCGGTGGATACACAAAGTCGCGAGGTAAACCTCGACTGGATTCCCGTTTCCGGATTCCATCTCCGCAAGGCCGGCGTCCAATTCGACGCCGTACGGGTCATCGGCGACACGGGCCGCCGCCTCGTCGAGCTGATGGACCACATGACGGGCGGAGAGCCCGGCCCGGTCATCGTGGACGTGAGCGGTCGCCGGTGCGCGTACTTCCTGCTCCCGGCGGGCAGCACCGTCCGCCGCTCGTGGCCGCGCGGCGCGCTGTGCTACAACTCCGCGCGCGGATACGACAGTTATGTGCCCATCCCGGCGCTGGCCGGGCGCACCTGGCCGGTGCTGTGGCGCTGCCCGCCCGTCGCCGCCGACCGGTTCGTCCACCCGGTCCTGCTGCGCAGCGCGGCGATCACGCTCTTCGGCTGAGCGCGGCGAGAACGAAATGAGGACCTAGTTCCGGAGGTACACGCCCGGCTCGCCGTCCGCGCTCATCCCGTACACCAGGAGCCGCTCCTTGCCCCCGTAGCGGTCGATGCGCAGGTTCTGCGACGACGTGTCCGTCATGCACTCCGGGTCCGAGGCCTGTGCGTCCCGGACGGGCGGGCCGAGGACCACCAGGGTACCGACGCCCGCGAGGACGGCCGTGGACGCGCAGTTCATGGTGCCGCCCGTGGGCTCGCCGGTCGTCTCGTCCGTTCTCGGGGACAGGGACTCGTAGCGGACGACGGCGGAGCCGACGGGGCCCTGCGTGACCGTCACCCGGCGCTCGAACAACTCGGCCTGGCCCGGCCCCCATTCGGCCCCCGACTCGTCCTCGGTCCAGGTGCCGAGGAACTTCGCGGGCACCGCTTCCGGGCCGGCGCCCGCCTTCCGGAACGTCGCCGTCGCCGCGCCCGACGTCCACTGAAGGACATCGGGCGAGCGGACGGTGAGCGTCTGGTGCGCGGCCGGGGTGCACTGCTTCTCCGGGACGCTCAGCGTCACGTCGCTCTCGCCGAGGACGATCCGGTCGGCGTCCGCCGAGACCAGCACGGACCGCCCCATGCACAGCCGTTCGCCGGTGACCGTCACGTACACGGCGGTCTTCTCGCCGGTACGGCCCTGAGTGATCTCGATGCGCCCGGTGGAGTACGGGGCGTCCGCCGTGCCGTCGAGCACGCCTTCCCAGGCGCCGACGAAGGACTGTGGCACGTCCCCGGCCGTGCCCGGTCCTGACGACGCGGGGCGATTGCCGGTGCCCGCAGGTTCCTTCTCCGGCCAGAACACCGCCGCGCTCACACCCCCGGCCGCGAGCAGCGCCACCGCCGCAGCGGCCGCGAGCACCTTGGCCCCGCGCGGGCGGCGCGACGGCGCCGGGTCCAGGGCGGGTGTCGGGTCGACGGCGCCCGGCACCGGGGTGTCCGCGTCCAGGACCCGGGCCGCGCTCCTGCCGAGGCGGGCCAGCACATCGGCGGGGAGCCAGGCACCGGTGGGTCCCTGTTCGGCCGCGGCGAGCACGGACGCGGGCGGTCGGCGGTCCGGGTCCTTGTCCAGGCAGGCCCGGACGAGCGGTTCGAGCTCGGGCGGCAGGCCGGTGAGGTCCGGCTCGTCGTGCGCGATGCGGAACATGGTCGCGTGCGCACCGCTGTCCGCCGAGCCGAAGGGGGCCACCCCGGTCGCCGCGTACGCCAGCACCGCGCCCAGGCAGAAGATGTCCGACGCGGGCGTCAGCTTCTCGCCCCGCACCTGCTCGGGCGACATGAAACCGGGCGATCCGACGACCGCGCCCGTGCTGGTCAGCCCGCCGTCGGTGACGGTGTCCACGGCCCGCGCGATGCCGAAGTCGATGACGCACGGACCGTCCACGGTGAGCAGGATGTTGGACGGCTTGAGGTCCCGGTGCACCAGTCCGGCCGTGTGGATGTGGGTGAGCGCGTCGGCGAGCCTGGCGGCCAGCGCCCGTACGGTGGCGGCCGGCAGCGGTCCGTACTCCTCGGCCACGACGGCGCGCAGGGAGGGGCCGGGCACATAGGTCAGGGCCACCCAGGGCGCGTCGGCCGCGGTGTCGGAGTCGATCACGGGCGCCGTCCCCGCACCCCCGACCCGCTCCAGCACGGCCACCTCGCGCGCGAACCGCCGCCGGAACTCGTCCTGTTCGGCGAGCTGGGCGTGCACCACCTTCACGGCGACCGTGCGGCCGCCCTCGGAGCGGGCGAGATACACGCGGCCCATGCCACCGGTGCCGAGCCTGCCGATGAGGCGGAAGGGGCCGATCCGGGTGGGGTCGTCGGGAGTCAGGGCGTCCACGCGGCGATCCTTCCACAGGGCGCGGGTACCGATGACATGGTCACAGCTGCCCTGCGGGTCGCCGGGACCCCGGAGATCGCGGGAGTTCGCCGGAGTTCGCCGGGTGAACGGCCGGCCGCGTGGGTCCGTATAGAGCGGGTGACACCGGAACGGTACGACCTTGGGGCCGCGTATGAGGCACGCACGACGGAACCTGCGGCGGCTGGTGCGGCTGGCCGCCGTGGGCGGACTGCTCTGCGGCGGGTTACTGGTCACGGACGCCGTGGCAGGCGAATCGGAAGCCGGGCGGGTGGCCAGGGATCCGGTCGCGGACACCGTCCTTGAACTCGGCACGTCCCGCACTGCGGGCAGCTGGACGACCGAGGACGGGCGGAGGGTCGTCGCGGTGACCGACGCGGGAGCGGCCGCGGAGGTACGGGCGTCCGGCGCGGACGCCCGGATCGTGCGCCACAGCATGGACCGGCTCCGTTCGGCCGTCGAGGCCCTGCGCGCCGAGCCCCGCGTCCCCGGTACGGCGTGGGCGCTCGACTACGCGTCCAACGAGGTCACGGTGCGTGCCGACAGCACCGTCTCCGCCGCCGACTGGTCACGGATGTCCGGCCTCGCCGAGCGGATCGGCGGTCATGTCCGTATGGAACGCAGCCGGGGCGTCTTCACCACCAGGGTCGGCGGCGCGTCCCCGATCTTCGGCGAGGGGCGCCGCTGTTCCGCGGGCTTCAACGTCACGGACGGCCGGGACACCTACATCCTGACGGCGGGGCACTGCGGGCCCGAGGGCACCCCCTGGTTCCAGGACAGGCAGAACGCCGAACTCGTCGGAACCACCACCGACGCGGCCTTCCCGGGCAAGGACTACTCCCTGGTCCGCTACGAGAGCGCCGACACCTTCGACCGCACCAACGTCGCGTCGATCGGCGACGGGCGGGCCGTGCGGATCGTCGGCTCCGGCGAACCGGTCGTGGGGCAACGGGTGTTCCGCAGCGGCAGTACGACCGGCTTCCGTGCCGGTGAGGTCACCGCGGTGAACGCGACGGTGAACTACCCCGAGGGCACCGTCACCGGCCTGATCGAGACGACGGTGTGCGCGGAGCCCGGCGACAGCGGAGGCCCGCTGTTCTCCCAGGGGCTTGCGCTCGGCGTGACATCGGGCGGCGACGGGGACTGCACGACCGGCGGCACGACGTACTTCCAGCCGGTGACCACGGCCATGGAGGCCCTGGGAGTCGACCTGACGGGCGGGCCGCCCCGCCCGCCGGGTTCCGGTGACGACACGGGCGGCTCCGGCGGCCAGGCCACGGGTACCGGGGCCTCCGGTACGTCGGTGCCCGGCGCGAGCGATACGTCCGACGGCGGGTTGGGCTCCAGGACGGTCACGAGCATCGTGGACCTCGACAACCCGGCCCTGGGAGTGGGTGTCATCGCCGTGAGCCTTCTCGTCCTGGTGGGTGCTCGCTGGATCGTGTCGGCGCAGGAGCGCCGGGAATTCCGGAGCTTCCACTCCGCGAGCTGGGGCTGATCCCCGCCCCGGCCCCGCTCATCCCGTCTTCGTGTAGGTGAGCGGCTCGCCGCCCGAGCCGACGAGCTCGCGGACGATGGTGGAGTCGTCCGGCATGTCGAGGCGGCTCCACTGCCCCGGCGCGCAGGACACGGGGTCGCCGAACGTGACCGTCGTCGGGCCCAGTTCGAGCGGCGGGCCCGGCGCTCGCAGCGTGGCGGACCAGCGGCAGTCGTAATTCGGGCCCGTGCCGGACAGGGTCATGACCTGTTCGTCCATGGCACCCTGAGTGATCGTCATGAGTCGGGAATGGGTGCCGTCGGCGGTGTCGAACGACGCGCGCCAGCTGCCGACGTACTCCTGGGGGACCCCGCCCGTGGCGGAGGACGGCGACGACGACGGTGATGAGGAGGGCGACGCGGACGGCCCCTTGGCGTCGTCGGACGGCCCCGAGGAGCCGGGGGCGGAGGAGGCGGGACCTCTGCCGTGGCCCGCCGCCCTGTCGCCGTCCTTGTGCTGGGACATGAACGTGTACACCGCGCCGCCCGCGCCGACCGCCACCACCAGGGCGACGGCGATCAGGGCGAGGGTGCTGCCGCGTGACGGGCGCGGCTCCGGTGCGGGGGGCGGTGTCGGGGCCGGGACGGGTGTGTAGCGGGCGGGTGTGTGGGCGGCGGGTGCATAGGGCGTGGGGGGCGGGTGCGGATAGCCGTACGGCGGCCCGGCCGGGTGTCCCGCCGGACCGGGCCGAGGCGGCTGCGGGGCGGGCGCGGGCGGCGTCTGCGGCGCCGTCATCGTGGGTGCCTGCGCGGGCGGCTGCGTTGGGGTGGCCGGTGCCGGAGCATCGGCCGGCGGCTGCTCGTACTCCAGCAGATCCACGGCATGACGCCCCAGTTGGGCGACCAGCGCACCCGGAAGCCACGGCTCCCCGTCCGCTTCCCCGGCCGTGCGCTCCAGGATCTGCGCCGGTGTCGGACGGGCGGCCGGATCCTTGTGGAGGCAGTCCCGCACCAGGTCGCGCAGACCCTCGGGGACGGCGTCCAGCGACGGTTCCTCCTGCGCGATGCGGAACATCTGCGCGTGTACGCCGCTGTCGCCCGTACCGAAGGGCAGCCGCCCGGTTGCCGCGTAGGCGAGGACGGACCCGAGGCAGAAGATGTCGCCGGCGGGCGTGACCCGGTCGCCGCGGATCTGCTCGGGGGACATGAATCCGGGCGATCCGACGAGCACGCCGGTGCGGGTGAGCCCGCCGTCGGTCACCGTTTCCAGCGCGCGGGCTATACCGAAATCGATCACGCGCGGGCCGTCGATCGTGACCAGGATGTTCGACGGCTTCAGGTCGCGGTGGACCAGGTCCGCCTCGTGGATGCTGGTGAGCGCGTGCGCGAGGCCGGAGGCGAGGAGGCGGACGCTGCGTTCGGGCAGCGGGCCGTGCTCGCCGGAGACGACGGTGTGCAGGGCGGGCCCGGCGATGTACCCCGTCGCGACCCAGGGCACGGGCGCTTCGGTGTCGGCGTCGAGGACCGGCGCGGTCCACCTGCCGCCGACGCGCAGGGCGGCGCGCACCTCCAGGCGGAAGCGGTTGCGGAACTGCTCCTGCGCGGCCAGCTCCCGCCGTACGAGCTTCACGGCCACGGTCCGCCCCCGGTCGGAGCGGGCCAGGTACACCTGCCCCATGCCGCCCGCGCCGAGCCGGGCCAGCAGCCGGTACTCGCCGATGTGCCGTGGATCCCCCGGTGCCAGCTGCTCCATGGCGCGCGGCCCTCCCCCATGTCCGATTGTTCGACGGACAGAGGATAGTGCCGCGCATCGGGGCCCGCGGGGCCGCGAGCGCGAGGCTCCCGTGCGGGTGGGTCGCTCCGGTCCGCGGTTCGGTTGCTCCCCGTGCGGGTGGGTCGCTCCGGTCCGCGGTTCGGCCGCTCCCGTACCGTCCGGCGGCCCCGCCCGCGGTTCAGGCGCTCGCGGTCCCCGCCGCATCGTGCTCGATGGCGTCCATCGCCCTCGACAGCCGCTCCAGCACCCGCACGGTCTCCGCGAACTCCTCCGCCCCGAGCTGTCCGAGCAGTTGGCGGGCGAGCATGGCGTGACCCGGGTCGATCTTCCGGATCGCCTCGCGCCCCGCCTCCGTCACATGCAGCAGTTTCGCGCGCCGGTGCGCCGGGTTGGGCCTGTACTCCGCGAGCCCTTGCCCGGCCAGCAGATCGGCGACGCGCTGCACGCTCTGCCGGGTGATGCCCATCGTTCGGGCTATCTGGGCCACGGACTGGGGCTCGCGGAGCACCGCGCCGAGGACCTGCCAGCGGGCCGCCGTCAGCCCGGCCTCCTGCGCCAGGGCGTCGGAGACGGTGATGAACTGGCCGTTCAGCCGGAAGACGCCCAGCGCGGTACGGGTCAGCAGTTCCTGCGGGTGGTTCTCGGGTCTGTGCGTGCTCATGCCGAGAGGATCTCGTACGCCGCCGGGTCCGAGTCGTGGAACAGCCGGTACCAGGCGTCCAGCTGCTCGCCCTCGTACACCCCCAGCCGGGCGAAGACCTCGCGGGCGAAGGCGACCGGCTCGGTCGGGCCCGCGGTGATCAGATCGCGGTCGGTGACGGCATCCGCCTCCACGTACCGCCCGCCGCCCCGGTAACCGGTGGCCTCCAGGTAGAAGGAGACGGCGCTGGTGTGCGCACGGTCGTCGAGCAGGCCCTCGCGGGCGAGGCCGGCCGTCGCACCGCAGATCGCCGCGACCGGGACGCCCGCGTCGAGGAACGCACGCGCCGCCCGGGCGAACGGCGCCAGCTTGTCGCCCGTATCCCACAGGGAGGCGCCCGGGAGGATCAGCAGCGCGCTGTCGGCGGGGTCCAGTGCGTCCAGCGCCAGATCGGGCTGGACGCGCAGGCCGCCCATGGTGGTGACCGGCTCGGTCGTGAGGGCGACCGTCCGCACGGTGAAGCCGTTCTGCGCGAGGTGGGCGGTGGTGTGGCCCGTCTCCCAGTCGGCTTGGGTGTCGTACACGGCCAGATGAACGATCTTGCGGGTCATGGTGCCCTCCTCGACTTTCGATGACAGTAGGCTGTCATATCGACAGCATGCTGTCAATTGGTGGAGGGCGTCCCGGGCCCCTCCCGGCGAGGTCCTGGCCCCGGGCCCGGGCGGGGACCCGACACCCTGCCCAGGCAGGGAGGCGGAGGTCATACAAGGTGGCCATGTCGGCTCCCGCGCGCCCCTCCCTACGCTGGCCGGCATGACCCCTCATGCCGATCCCCAGGCCGGTGCCGCCGTCAAGGCGGCGGACCGCGCGCACGTGTTCCACTCCTGGTCCGCCCAGGGACTGATCGACCCGCTCGCCGTCGCCGGCGCCGAGGGTTCGTACTTCTGGGACTACGACGGAAACCGCTACCTCGACTTCACCAGCGGCCTCGTCTACACCAACATCGGGTACCAGCACCCGAAGGTCGTCGCCGCGATCCAGGAGCAGGCAGGCAGGCTCGCCACCTTCGCGCCCGCATTCGCCGTCGAGCCGCGCTCCGAGGCCGCCCGGCTGATCGCCGAGCGGACCCCGGGCGACCTGGACAAGATCTTCTTCACCAACGGCGGTGCCGAGGCCGTCGAGAACGCCATCCGCATGGCCCGCCTGCACACGGGCCGCCCGAAGGTGCTCTCCGCCTACCGCTCGTACCACGGCGGCACGGCGACCGCGATCAATGTCACCGGCGACCCGCGGCGCTGGGCCAACGACAACGGCACCGCGGGTGTCGTCCACTTCTGGGGCCCGTTCCTCTACCGCTCGCCGTTCTACTCCTCGACACAGGCGGAGGAGTGCGCGCGCGCTCTTACGCACCTGGAGGACACCATCGCCTTCGAGGGTCCGCAGACGATCGCGGCGATCATCCTGGAGACGATCCCCGGCACGGCGGGCATCATGACCCCGCCGCCCGGCTACCTCGCGGGCGTTCGCGAGATCTGCGACCGCCACGGCATCGTCTTCGTGCTCGACGAGGTCATGGCGGGCTTCGGCCGCACCGGCACGTGGTTCGCGGCCGAGTACTTCGACGTGGTGCCGGACCTGATGACCTTCGCCAAGGGCGTCAATTCCGGTTACGTACCGCTGGGCGGTGTCGCGATCTCGGCCGAGATCGCCGCGACCTTCGACAAGCGCCCCTACCCGGGCGGGCTGACGTACTCCGGCCACCCCCTGGCCTGTGCGGCCGCCGTCGCCACCATCAAGGTGATGGAGGAGGAGAAGATCGTCGAGCACGCGGCCCGCATCGGCGAGACGGTGCTCGGGCCCGGCCTCCGCGAACTGGCGCAGCGCCACCCGTCGGTGGGCGAGGTGCGGGGGACGGGGGCGTTCTGGGCCGTGGAGCTGGTCCGTGACCGCGAGACGCGCGAGCCGCTGGTCCCGTACAACGCCACGGGCGAGGCGAACGCGGCGATGGCGGCGTTCGGGGCGGCCTGCAAGAAGAACGGCCTGTGGCCCTTCGTGAACATGAACCGTACGCACGCGGTGCCGCCTTGCAACGTGACGGAGGCGGAGGCGAAGGAGGGCCTGGCGGCCCTGGACGCGGCTCTGTCCGTGGCGGACGAGTTCACGGTGTAGTCACCGCAGTCAGGACGGCAGTCACCGCAGTCGCAGTCCCAGTCCCAGTCACGGCAGTCACCGCGGTCACGGCAGGCGTAGTCACGGCAGTCACCGCGGTCACGGCAGGCGTAGTCACGGCGTAGTCGTCGTCCAACGGCCTGACGGCCCGCCCACCCGCTCGTGAGGGCCGGGGTCCCCGACGTCCCTGTGCGTGTCGGGACCCCGGCTCTGTGCGGCCCGTCCGGAGTCGGCGCCCCGGTGGACGACCGCCGAAATTGGTCTCGGTTCCCGTACATCCTTCGCCCCACCTGGCATGTCTATTCCGGTGCCAGCACCACTGCACCACCACCTCCGAAACCCCCACGGGCGCGCCACCGCGCGGCGCCCCGGACGCGGTCGTGCGGATGACACCCTTCGAGGGGGGACCTTGACACCCATGGAATCCGGCTGCGCCGCAGCCGGTCCACACAGAACCACCAGCGCTCGCGCCCGCATGCGCGTCGCCGCCGGCACCGCGATCGCCCTCGCCGCCGGCATGCTGCTGGCGGCCCCGGCCGCCCATGCCGAAAACGCCCCCGCGCCGCGCCCCACCGTCGAACGGCCCGGATCCGGCGACACCGCGCTGCCCAGCCTGGACCTGCCGCGCCCCGAGGTGAACCGCGGCGCGCTCAGCTCCCTGGACGAGGGCGCCCCGCTGGCCGCGCCGCGCAGCGACGTGGACGGTGACGGCTGGTCCGACATGATCTTCCTGAGGAACGACGGCCAGGTGATCGTCTCGACCGGTGCCGAGGCTCACGAGATGAACTTCTCCGACGGCTACGGGTCCGGCTCGCAGGTCTTCAAGGACGTCTTCTCGGTGGCGGGCCTCCGCCCGGACGGCCCGGTCCACTTCACCCTGTCGGCGTCCGGACGCCTCGCGGCGCACGTGAACGACCCGTACTACCCGAGCGTCTACTGGTCGGGCACGGGCTGGCAGCAGTTCAACAAGGTGTTCTCGCCCGGCGACCTGACCGGCGACGGCGCCGGCGACGTCCTCGCGCGCAACTTCGCGGGCGAGCTCTTCCTGTACCGGGCGACGCCGGGCGGCGCCGAGCCGCTGGCGTCGCGCGTGAAGGTCGGCTCCGGCTGGGGCCAGTACGACCAGCTCGCCGGCGTGAACGACGTCAACAACGACGGCATCGCGGACCTCTTCGCCCGCAACACCGCGGGTGAGCTGTTCTTCTACAGCGGCACCGGCGAGCCCAGCCGTCCCTTCAAGGACAGGGTCAAGGTCGGCAGCGGCTGGAACATCTACAACACGCTGTTCAGCCTCGACGACCTCGACGAGGACGGCAACGCCGAGCTGTTGGCACGGGCGCACAACGGCGACCTGTACCGCTACACGTCCACCGGCACGGGCGCGTTCGTGCCGCGCGTGAAGGAGGGCACTGGCTGGAACCCCCTCAGCCAGTTCGCGAACGCCGGCAACATGTCCTCGTGGGGCAAGGACGAGCTGTGGGGCCTCGACACCCAGGGCACTCTCTACTGGTACTACGACCGCAACAACGGCCAGTTCGCGCCCCGGCAGAAGGTCAGTGACGACGGCGGTTGGAAGGGCGCGAAGATCTCGGTCGTGTCCTCGCTCGACGACGACAACTACGCCGACCTGTTCCAGGTCTTCGACGGCCACCTGTACAACTACTCCGTGAGCGACGGCTCGGGTGGCCCCTGGCACATCGGCAGCGGCTGGGGCGTCTACAACGCCCTCGTCGGTCCGGGTGACCTGTCCGGTGACGGCAAGGGCGACCTGCTGGCCCGCAACTCGGCGGGCGAGCTGTTCCTCTACCGGGGCAACGGAAGCGGCACCGGCTTCGCGGCGAAGCAGCGGATCGGTTCCGGCTGGGGCCAGTTCAACGTGCTCGTTGGCGCCGGTGACATCAGCGGCGACGGCCGCGCGGACCTGATCGCGCGTGCCAAAGACGGCAACCTGTACCTGTACCAGGGTACGGGCGTCGCTTCCGCGCCGTTCGCGGCGAAGAAGCTGATCGGTTCCGGCTGGGGCCAGTACACCAAGCTGGCCACGCCGGGCGACATGAACGGCGACGGCCGTGCGGACCTCGTCGCCCGCACGGGCGACGGCGTGCTCTACCGCTACGACTCCAACGGCAAGGGCGGCTTCCTGCCCAGGGCGAAGATCGGCACCGGCTGGAACACGTACTCCGGCCTGTACTAGGCACACACGGCTCCGGGGGCGCCGCCCATGCGGCGGCGCCCCGGGGCGTCCGCTCACACCACGGTGAGCACGATCTTTCCCTGCGTCCGGCCCGTCTCGCCGATCTCGTGCGCCTTGGCCGCCTGCTCCAGCGGCAGCACGGTGTCGACGTGCACGCGCAGGCGGCCCGATTCCACCAGCGCGGCGATCTCCCGCAGCCCGCCGTTGTCGGGCTCGACGATGGTGAAGCCCGCGCGCAGGCCGCGCTGTTCGGCCGCCCCGGCGAGGTGCGCCTCCGCGGGCGAGGCGATGGACACCAGCGTGCCGCCCGGCCGGAGCACCTCCAGCGAACGCGGCCCGTACTCGCCGCCGACGGCGTCCAGAACCACGTCCACGTCCGCGACGGCAGCGGTGAAGTCCGTCGTCCGGTAGTCGACGACCTCGTCCGCGCCGAGGCCCCGTACAAAGGCGTGCTTGCCCGCGCTCGCCGTGCCGATGACATACGCGCCGCGCGCCTTCGCGATCTGGACGGCCAGATGCCCGACGCCCCCGGCCGCCGCGTGGACCAGCACCCGCTGTCCGGGGCGCACGCCGGCGGTGTCGACCAGCGACTGCCACGCCGTCAGTGCGGCGATCGGCAGAGCGGCCGCCTCGACGTGCGAGATCCCGGCCGGCTTACGGGCCAGGTGACGGGCCGGTGAGGTCATGAACTCGGCATAGGCGCCTGCCGGTTCGGGCAGCCGTGGCATGCCGAACACCTCGTCGCCCGGCCGGTACACCGTCACACCGAGCCCGACGGCCTCCACGACACCGGAGACGTCCCAGCCGAGCGGCACCGGGCGTCCCTCGCCGAGCAGTCCGCCCGTCGAACGGTGCCACCAGTCCGTCGGGTTGACCCCGGCGGCGTGGACCCGCACCAGGACCTCCGAGGGGCCGGGCTCGGGCCGGTCGACCTCGACGATCTTCAACACGTCCGGTCCGCCGAGTGTGTCCTGCCTGATGGCCTGCATGACGTCCCGCATGATGTCCGCTCCTCCAAAGGGAATTGACCCCCGGTCGGAGGCCCGGGACCAACCCTGCGGCAGCGGGAAGCCGCATTCGAGTGGCTGGATGGCCATGATGTGCAAGGATCTGGCCATGGCTCCTTCCGCCCCGCACCGCGTCGTCGTCCTCGCGCTCGACGGTGTCTATCCCTTCGAGTTGAGCATCCCGGGCCGCATCTTCGGCACCGCCCAAGGGCCGGACGGCGAACCGCTGTACGAGGTGATCACCTGCGGACTCGACGGCGGCACGGTCCGCACCAACGCCGACTTCTCCGTCACCGTCGCGCACGGGCTCGACGCTCTCGCGACCGCGGACACGCTCGTCGTCCCGCCGTTCAGCTGCGGCCCGGGCCGGGTCCAGGAATGGCTGCCCGCGCCGCTCGCGGCCGCCTTCACGACGCTCCGCCCCGGCACCCGCGTGGTCTCCATCTGCACCGCCTCGTACGTCCTCGCCACCGCCGGTCTGCTCGACGGACGCCGCGCCACCACGCACTGGAACGAGGCCGACGCGTTCCAACGTGCCTTTCCCCGCGTCGAGGTGGACCCCGGTGTGCTGTTCGTCGACGACGGAGACGTGCTGACGGCGGCGGGGGTCGCGGCCGGGGTCGACCTGTGCCTGCACCTGCTGCGCCGTGACCACGGCAGCGAGGTCGCCAACCGAGTGGCGCGGCTGTGCGTCGTGCCGCCGTGGCGGGACGGCGGCCAGGCCCAGTTCATCGAACGACCCGTACCGCCGTCGTCGGCGGCGTCGACGTCCGCGACGCGCGCCTGGGCCCTCGACCGGCTGGGCAGCCCGCTCACCCTCGCCGAGCTGTCGGCGCACGCCCGGATGAGCGTCCGGACGTTCTCCCGACGCTTCCGCGAGGAGGTCGGCATGACCCCGGTCCAGTGGCTGACCCGCCAGCGCGTGGAGCACGCCCGCCGCCTGCTGGAGACGACGGACCATCCCGTCGACCGGGTCGCCGCGGAGTCCGGCTTCGGCACGGCGGCGTCACTGCGGCAGCACATGGCGGCGGCGATGGGAGTGTCGCCGACGTCGTACCGCCAGACGTTCCGCGCGGGGGCCGGCAAGCCGGCCGGGGCACGTGGCGAGCTGGTCGCCCCATAGGGCCGGTTCGTACGGCGACTCACGCTTCGGGCGTGACGTTGGGGTCGGCTCGTGCGCCCGCGCCGCCTGGCTGCCGCCGCACCTTGGCGGTGGCTCACGCCTCCGCGCCACCCCGGGTCGACCCTTGCCTGCCGCCACACCCCGGCGGTGCTTACGCCTCCGGCGTGACTCGGGGCCGGTTCACGCCAGGCGGCGGTTCATGCCTGCCCCGCGACCGGGGGTCGGCCGTATGCCCCGCGCGACTCGGGGACGGTTCACGTCTGCCGTGCGGCCCGGCGGCCCGGCGGCCCGGCGGCTTGTGGGTGCCGTGTGACGTGGGGTCGGCCGTGCGTCCGCGCTGCCGGGGTCGGGTCGCGGCTGCCGCCGCACCTTGGTGGTGGCTCACGCTTTCGGCGTGACTTGGGGTCGGTTCACGTCTGCCGTGCGGCCCGGCGGCCCGGCGGCTTGTGGGTGCCGTGTGCCGTGGGGTCGGCCAGGCGCGCCCCGCACGACTGCGGGGACGGTTCACGTCTGCCGTGCGGGCCCGGCGGCGGCTGCCGCGCCACGCCGGTGGTGGCTTGCGCCTTCGGCGCGGCTGAGGTCGGTTCACGCCTGGGGTGCGGGCCCGGCGCGCGCAACCCGGGTCGACTCTTGCCCGCCGCCACACCCCGGCCGCGGCTCACCCACCCCGCAGCGCCTCCACCTCCAGGAAACGTCTGCGCCGCGGGCCCCGGTAGAGCAGCGCCTCCCAGCCCAGTCGCCCCAGGGCCGCCGCGCAGGCCGTCAGCTCCGCCTCCTCCGTCTGCTGGGCGCCGCTGCCCGGCGGGCCCAGCCACTCCACGTACACCGTGGCCGGGCGCTCGCCGGGCCGCACGCGGTAGCCCGTCGCCGTCCTCGCGCCCTCGGCGTCGACCGCTGACGGCGCAAAGCCCGCCGCCTCCAGCGCCAGGGACACCGCGCGCACCATGCGGTTCAGCTCCCAGGGCGCGGGCACGGCCGCCGGGTCGGCGGCCGCGGTGTTGGTCACACGGCGGATCTGCAACAGGCCCTCGAACGCCGTGCGGACCTCCGCCGCCCGTCCGGCCTCCGCCACCAGGCTCCCGTCCCCGTCGGCCGGTTCGAACACATCCGTCACATCCGCCTCGCTTCTGTCACGGTGCGGGCCCCATGCCCCACGACTCCGCCACGACCCCTGGCCTATCGTGTCCGGAACCGCAGCAGAAGGAGAAGGCCACCACGATGCCCGGCAACGCCACCGGCGGCGGCACCGCCGTCACCCGCAGCACCCTGCGACAGCAGATCGCGGACGCGCTGCGTGACGAGGTGCTCGCCGGGCGGCTCCAGCCCGGGCAGGAGTTCACCGTCAAGCAGATCGCCGACCAGTACGGAGTGTCCGCGACACCCGTGCGGGAGGCGCTGGTCGACCTGTGCGCGCAGGGACTGCTCGAATCCGACCAGCACCGCGGCTTCAAGGTGCACCGGTTCTCCGTCGACGACTACCGCACGATGATCGAGGCACGCTCGATGGTGGTGGACGGCGTCTTCCGGCAGCGCACCGAGTGCTGCCTCTCGACCCTCACCAGCCAGGGCCTTGTGTCCGTACGCCGCCGGGCCGAGGAGGCCGCGCGCGCGGCCCGCGCCGGTGACCTGGACATTCTGATCGGCTACGACCTCCGGTTCTGGCGCGAACTCGCAGCGCTCGTGACCAACCGCTACATATCCGAGTTCCTGCACCGGCTGCGCGTCCAGGCGTGGGTCTTCGCCGTGCCGTATCTGCGCGCCGACCCTGAGCTGTCGGACTGGCTGTGGAGCGGGCACGAGACCGTAGTGGACGCGGTGACCCGCGGTGACGCCGAGAGAGTGCGTGAGGAGATCCGCGCCTACAACGCGCACGCGCTGGCGTGGGCGGACCGGCTGGAGGCCGCGTCGCCCCCAGGCGACCCCGTCCACGCGCGCCGCCCCCACGGCAGTCGGCCGGCCGGCAGCGAGCGGTGAGCGTGGACCTGAGCGTCGTCGTACCGGCGTACAACGAAGAGGAGCGGCTCGGCCCGACGCTGGACGCCATCTGCGCCTTCCTGCGCGCCGACCCGGAGCGCTGGGGCGGCTGGGAACTGATCGTCGTCGACGACGGCTCCACCGACGCCACCGCGAAGATCGCCCAGGAGGCGGCGGCCAACGAGCCCCGTATCCAGCTGGTGTCGAGCGAGACCAACCGCGGCAAGGGCCACGCCCTGCGCATGGGCGTGCTCGCCTCCTACGGGCGGCGGGTGCTGTTCACCGACGCCGACCTGGCCGCTCCCATCGAGGAACTGGCCCATCTCGACGACGAGCTCGCCGCCACCGGTGCCGCCGCGGCCATCGGCTCCCGCGGCCACCCCGACGCCCGGATCGAGGTCCACCAGCGCCTCGTGCGGGAATGGCTCGGCCGCATGGGCAACCGGCTGATACGTCTCGTCGCGGTGCCCGGCATCCGCGACACCCAGTGCGGCTTCAAGCTCTTCGACGGGGACAAGGCACGCGCGGCGTTCGCCGACTCCCGGCTCACCGGCTGGGGCATCGACGTCGAGATCCTGCGCTTCTTCCGGCGCGCGGGCTGGCCGGTCACCGAGGTCCCGGTGCGCTGGTCGCACGTCGCCGGCTCCAAGGTCAGGCCCGCGGACTACGGCAGGGTGCTGCTGGAGCTGCTGCGGCTGCGGACCCGCGCCGTGCGCCGCGCCGACCTGGCCGTCGCCTGTCTGTTCCTCCTCGCGTCCGTGCTGCTCTACAAGGGGCTGTGGACGGACCTCGACCGCGGCTATCTGCGCGACGCCGGCCAGGACCAGAACCAGTGGGAGTGGTTCTTCGCGGTCACCGCGGACAACGTCACGCATCTGCGCAACCCGCTGTTCACCACCCTCCAGGGCCATCCCGAGGGCGTGAACCTGATGGCCAACACGGTCATGCTGGGCCTTTCCGTGCCCCTCACACCCATCACGCTGGTCTTCGGCCCGACCGTCACCTGGGCGCTCGTCCTCACTCTCGGCCTGACCGCGACCGCCGTGTCCTGGTACTGGCTGATCGCCCGGCGGCTGGTGCGCAACAGGGCCGCTGCCGCGCTCGGCGGGGCGTTCGCCGCCTTCGCGCCGCCGATGATCTCGCACGGCAACGCGCACCCGAACTTCCTCGTCCTGTTCATGCTGCCGCTGATCGTCGACCGGGCGCTGCGGCTGTGCGAGGGCAGGAACGTGGTCCGCGACGGGGTGCTGCTCGGCCTGTTCGCGGCGTACCAGATCTTCCTCGGCGAGGAGCCGCTGCTGCTCGCCGCCGTGGGCATGCTGCTGTTCGCCCTGTCCTACGCGCTCGCGCGGCGCGATGTGGCGCGGGCGGCGTGGCGGCCGCTGCTGCGCGGCCTGGGGATCGCGCTGCTGGTGTGCCTGCCGCTGGAGGCGTTCCCGCTGGGCTGGCAGTTCTTCGGGCCGCAGAGTTACAAGAGCGTGCTGCACGGCGACAACGCGGGCAACAGCCCGCTGGCGTTCCTGCAGTTCTCCGGCCGCGCCCTGCTCGGCTCCGACGCGGGAGCCGATCCGCTCGCGATGAACCGCACCGAGCAGAACGCCTTCTTCGGCTGGCCGCTGCTCGCGGTGGCAGTCGCGATCGTGATCCAGTGGTGGCGGCTGGCACTGGTGAAGGCGCTCGCCTTCACGGCGGTGGCCGCCGCGTTCCTCTCGCTGGGGCGGACGTTCCGCATCCCGTACACCGACATCGTGCTGACCGGGCCCTGGCGGGCGCTCGCGCACCAGCCGCTGTTCGAGTCGGTCATCGAGTCGCGCGTGGCGATGGTCTGCGCACCCGTGCTCGGCATGCTGCTCGCGCTCGCAGCGGACCGTCTCACGGCGGCCGGGAACCGGTCCCGGGCCCTGCGGGCCGCCGGCTTCACGGCGCTGGCCGCGGCTCTGGTGCCGGTGCTCCCGACGCCGTACCCGGTACGGGAACGGGCGGAGATACCGGGTTTCATCACCCAGGGCACCTACCGCTCCTACCTCGGCGAGGGCGAGTCGCTGGTCACCGTGCCGCTGCCGACGCCGGGCAGCGCGGAGGCCCTGCACTGGCAGTCGGCGACCGGCCTCGGATTCCCGGTCGCCGGCGGATACTTCAACGGCCCGTGGGGCCCCGACCGCATCGGCATCTACGGCGCGACACCCCGGCACACCTCCAACCTCCTCGGGGAGGTCCGCAACAGCGGCCGGGTGCCCGTGATCGGCCCCAACTGGCAGGCGCAGGCCCGCGCCGACCTGGCCGCCTGGAAGGCGGGCGTGGTGGTGCTGGCGCCGCAGTACAACGAACAGGCGCTCTACGAGACGGTCACGAAACTGCTCGGCAGACCGGGGGAGCGGGTGGCCGGGGTATGGATATGGGACATGGGGGCAAAAGGCGGTACGCGATGAGGGCCCTCTTCGCCGCTCCACCGCACGGCATTACGCTGTCCCGTCCACCGTCCGCGCACCTCACCCCCTTCCCCCTACGGCCGGACGGCCGTGGGTGTCACCCGTCCCGAACCGCTGAGAGCGAGCCTTCCCTTGGCCTGTGACCTGTGGCTGGTCCCCCTTGTCGACGTGCTGTGCCACAGCCCCGACAATCCTTTCGCCGAAGAGATCGCCTCCTACGACAAGGCCCTGACCGGCGCCGGTCTGCCCACCGTGCCCGTCTTCGCCTACATGCCGGGCCTCTCGGGCGACGTCGCCCCGGTGGCCGGCTTCGACTACGACGCACTGCACTTCCTGCGGCGCGCCTACCTGCTGCAACTGTGTGGTCTCGCGGTGACGCCGGTCGACGAACTGGGCGGGGACTACGAGCAGTTGCTGGAGATGTTCGAGTCGACGGCGCAGCAGTCGCACCTGGTGTGGCACTACGACCACGCGGGCGCGTACGTCCCCGTGGACTTCGCCGCGCCCTTGTTCAACGACGAACTGCTGGAGGGCGGCGGACCGTTGGGTTCCACCCAGGGCCTGCTGCGGGAGCTGGAGTACGTGGCCCCGGC
This sequence comes from Streptomyces sp. NPDC018833, assembly GCF_044390825.1. Classification (NCBI taxonomy): domain Bacteria; kingdom Bacillati; phylum Actinomycetota; class Actinomycetes; order Kitasatosporales; family Streptomycetaceae; genus Streptomyces; species Streptomyces sp. NPDC018833. The sequence goes on from NZ_JBIRZM010000016.1 coordinate 75,597, forward strand.
GATCGGCATCGACCCGGCGGACCCGCCGACCGCCCCGGCGCCGCCGGAGCGTCCCACCGCCCTGGAGGAGCCGGCCAGTCCCATTCCGTACGACGAGAGCCCGTTCGCGCGGGAGCGGCACGTGTGGCTGGGGCTGCACGCGGCGGCGACGCGGAGCCTCGGCCAGGGCTCAATGATCATTTTCAGTTGACGGACGCGTACGCGCCTTCGGTGCTTAAGGCGCCGGACAGACGGCCGACGGACCCCGGACACCTTGTGCCTGTAGGACCGGGGCATGTCGCAGACAAGTACCCCCACCGAGGGGACGGCCGCGGAAGAACTTCCCAGGCCGGAGCGGTTCGCGGACGTCAAGGGCTGGTTCTGGCCGGTCGACCAGATGGTCTTCGGCTGGTTCCTGGCCCGGCAGAGAGACACCGACCGGAAGGGGGACCTCCTGGAGCTCGGCGCCTACCTGGGCAAGAGCGCGATCTTCCTCGGGGGGTATCTGCGGGAAGGAGAGACCTTCACCGTCTGTGACCTGTTCGACTCCGAGGCGCCCGACGACCCCAACAGCGCCGAGATGGACCGCTCGTACTCGACGCTGACGCGCCGGGCTTTCGAGGCCAACTACCTCTCCTTCCACGACGACCTGCCCACGGTCGTACAGGCGCCGACGTCCGTCATCACCTCCCGCGTCGCTCCGGCCAGCTGCCGTTTCGTCCACGTCGACGCGTCCCATCTCTACGAGCACGTGCACGGCGACGTCGCCGCGGCGCGCGAACTGCTGCTGCCGGACGGAATCGTGGCGTTCGACGACTTCCGCGCCGAGCACTGTCCGGGCGTCTCGGCGGCGGTGTGGGGCGCGGTGCCGACGACGGGCCTCAAGCCGATCGTGATCACGGGCAGCAAGCTGTACGGGACATGGGGCGACCCGGCCCCCGTCACCGAGGCCCTGCTCGCGTTCCTGGCGACGCGGACGGACGTGTGGCACGGGGTGGAGGAGGTTGCGGGCCTGCCGCTGATCCGTATCAAGGGCCCCAAGGCGGAGCCGCCGTCCCCGCCCGTCTCCCGGCACGAGCCGCTCCCGCAGCCCGACCCGGAGCCTGAGCCGGAACCTGTCGTCCCGCCGACGAGCCCGGCCCCGCCGCCCCCTCCCGCACGCCGCTCCCTGCCCCGCCGCCTGGCCAGGGACCTGCTCCCCCCGATCCTTACGCGGGCGCTGACGTCCCGCCGCACGCGCTGAGGACGGCCGCGACACATCCCTCTGACCTCCTTCCGACGACTTCCCACGCAACGGCTCCGGGGCATGCGCCCCGGGGCCGTTGCGCTTGAGGACGGCAAGCACACATCCCCCGCCGGGGTTTGGTGACGGCTCACCAAAAAAGCGTCAAGGGTTGGGATTCCGTCACAACAGCCACCGGCCAGGCCGCGCCTACGCTTCTCGCACCGATCGGGTGAACGCGCTCCGGCGATCCCCTCGTGGCTCCGTGGACCGGTGCCATGCACGCCGGAGCATGCCAGAGCCGCACCATTCGCCTGAAGGAGCCACCCCCATGCCTTTTCACGCCAAAAAACGACTCCTGTCGGCGGTCCTCGCGACCGCTGGAACTGCCGCACTCGGACTCGGGACAGCCGCCCCTGCCCAGGCCGTCTCCGACCCGCTCAACTACGTTGCCCTTGGCGACAGTTACAGCGCAGGCTCGGGCGTCCTCCCGCTCGACCCGGACGCCTCGCTGCTCTGCGCCCGCACCACGAGGAACTACCCGAACCTGCTCGCCGCCCGCACCGGGGCGAACTTCGCCGACGTCACCTGCGGCGGGGCGCAGACCAAGCACTTCACCACGGCGCAGTACCCCGGCGTCGCCCCGCAGTTCGACGCGCTCAGGAGCGACACCGACCTCGTCACGCTGACCATCGGCGGCAACGACAACAACACCTTCGTCGGCGCCATCCTCGCCTGCGGCAGCCTGGGCCTGCTGTCGGCCGGTCAGGGCAGCCCCTGCAAGGACACCTACGGCAGCAGCTTCTCGGACGACATCGCCGACAAGACGTATCCCGCGATCAGGACGGCCCTGAACCAGATCCGGGCCAAGTCCCCCAAGGCCGAGATCGCGATCCTCGGCTACCCGTGGATCATGCCCGAGCAGAGCGTCCCCGGATGCTTCCTCAAGATGCCGGTCGCCGAGGGCGATGTGCCCTACCTGTACCAGATGCAGACCGACCTGAACGCGGCCGTGGAGAAGGCCGCCGCCGAGACCGGCGTGACCTTCGTCGACATGGCCGGGGTGTCCAAGGGCCACGACGCCTGCCGCCCGATCGGCACGCGCTGGATCGAACCGCTGTTGTTCGGTACCAACGTCGTGCCGGTGCACCCGAACGCGGCGGGCGAGGCCGCGATGGCGGACCAGGCGGCCGCGGTCCTCGGCCTCGGCTGACGCGGGGTTGCTCGCGTGGCTCGCATGGCCCTCGGCCTCGGCTGACGCCTCGCAGCTCACGCCGATGGCGCTGATCAGCCTGCGGCCGGCGGGACGCAGGCTCAGCCTGACGCCGGTCGGCGGGGCACAGCTCACGCCGATGGCGCTGGTCACCCGCCGGTTGGCCGGAGGCCGGCCAGACGCCGGTCATCCAGACGCTGGTCAGTCGGACACCGGTCGGACGCCGGCCTGCCGGCGGCGGGCCGGACCATGGTCAGTCGGCATCGCTCAGCCGGCGGTCGGCCGGGGACACCGCTCCGCTGGACGCCTGTCAGCCACCGGGCAGCCACTGGCCGGCCGAACAGCGGCCGAACAGCGGCCGAACAGCGGCCGAACAGCGGCCGGACACCGGCTGGACACCGCTCAGCCGGACGCCGGTCGGCCGCCTACAGCTCGGCCGGCGCCCTCCCGGGCGACGCTCAGCGCGGCGGCTCCGGGGGCCGCTGCCTGGGCATGTTCGGGCGGGTGCCCGGGGGCAGCGGGAAGCGGCCCTGGATCACGCCCGTGGACTGCGGCGCCGGGCCCGCCTCCGGGCGGGGCTGGGACAGGGGCCTCAGCCGCAGCGGCGCCGGGCCCGCGCGGAAGTCGGTCATCCAGTCCGCCGTCTCCGTACGCACCAGCTCCGAGACGTCTTCCGAGAAGCGCCGCAGCACCCCGAGGCAGCGTTCGGCCGCCTCGCTCGCGGTGCCCTCGGTGGGCCCCAGCACCTCCCGTACGCTCTCGGACGCCCAGTCGAACTGGAGCACCTGGAGCCGGTGCTGCACGGCCTGGGCCGTGGCGACGTCGCGCATCCAGCCCGCGGTGAGGCCGAAGTACCGGTCGCAGGCCACGCAGGCGGCGGCCAGCAGGAGCGAGACGTACCCCCACGGTGTGGCCCCCGCCGCCGCGCCCGTGAGGTCGAGCAGGGGCAGGGCCGCTCCAGCGACCGCGCCCAGCGCCGTACCGAGGCGCAGCAGCCGGGCCCAGCGGCGCTTGCGGGCACGGTCGGCGAGGTACCAGTCCGCCGTGCGCAGGGCGTCGGCCTCCACCCACCGGTAGAGCTCGTCAAGGCGGACCGCGGGCTCTCCCCAGTCCCCGAGCGGGAACGCCCGTCCCTTCAGATCACCCAGCGGCGCGGTGCCGCCCTCCTCCCGGGCCGGCCCCCCGGGCTGCATCTCCGGCTGGCTCACCGGTGCGCTCCTCTACCCTCTACGGCTTCTGCGGCTTCGCTGAAAAGGTGCTCAAAAGGTGCTGACGTTACACCGTGTGACGTACGGTGCGCGCGTTCGTTCTGATACGCCCGCGGATGCGCACGCCCTTCATACCGCCGAATGGTGGTCTGTGCGTCCCCGATCCCCGTATTTCCGCCCGCACGGGGGCCTTGATCAGGTAGGGGATCCTGATCGGGACGCGTGGCTCTCACTCGAAAGAGTTGGTCACCGCCGAGTGGGGCATAGCGACCGGTGACCACGTAGGCTCGGCCGTATCGAAGCAACGTACGGACAGGAGTGACCGTGATTCCCGGTGGTGGGCAGCCCAACATGCAGCAGTTGCTCCAGCAGGCCCAGAAGATGCAGCAGGATCTCGCACGGGCCCAGGAGGAGTTGGCGCAGACCGAGGTCGAGGGTCAGGCGGGCGGCGGCCTGGTGAAGGCCACCGTCACCGGGTCCGGCGAACTGCGGGGTCTCGTCATCGACCCCAAGGCCGTCGACCCCGAGGACACCGAGACGCTCGCGGACCTCGTCGTCGCCGCCGTCCAGGCCGCCAACGAGAACGCCCAGCAGCTTCAGCAGGACAAGCTCGGACCGCTCGCGCAAGGCCTCGGCGGCATGCCGGGCATGCCCTTCTGATCCGCGAGTTGCCACCGGTTCCGTCAGGACCTTCTAAGCGTCATATTCACCAACTACCGTAAGCAGCAAGCCGACAAGCAGGCAGGCCAGGAAAGGCGTTCCGTTGTACGAAGGCGTGGTTCAGGACCTCATCGACGAACTGGGCAGGCTGCCCGGCGTCGGTCCCAAGAGCGCGCAGCGGATCGCCTTCCACATCCTGCAGGCCGAGCCGACGGACGTCCGCCGGCTCGCGCACGCCCTGCTGGAGGTGAAGGACAAAGTCCGCTTCTGCACGGTGTGCGGCAACGTCGCCCAGCAGGAGCAGTGCAACATCTGCCGTGACCCGCGCCGGGACCTGGCCGTCATCTGTGTCGTGGAGGAGCCGAAGGACGTGGTCGCGGTCGAGCGGACGCGGGAGTTCCGCGGTCGGTACCACGTTCTGGGCGGCGCCATCAGCCCCATCGAGGGCGTCGGCCCGGACGATCTGCGCATCCGCGAGCTGCTGGCCCGCCTCGCGGACGGCGCGGTCACGGAGCTGATCCTCGCCACGGACCCCAATCTCGAGGGCGAGGCGACGGCCACGTACCTCGCACGCATGGTGAAGCCGATGGGACTCAAGGTCACGCGGCTGGCCAGCGGCCTCCCGGTGGGGGGAGACTTGGAATACGCCGACGAGGTCACGCTCGGGCGTGCCTTCGAGGGGAGACGACTGCTCGATGTCTGACGCCATGCTGCACGCCGTAGGCCAGGACCCGGACGACTTCGCGGTCCAGATCGCCGACTCGATCGAATCCTTCATCGTGGCGACAACCGAGGTCGCCAAGGGCGACGAGCCGGACAGTGCGGTGCCGTTCCTGCTGCTGGAGGTCTCCCAGCTGCTGCTGACCGGTGGGCGCCTGGGCGCGCACGAGGACATCCTGCCGGACGAGCGGTACGAACCGGACACCGGACCTGAGCCGGACGTCGACGACCTGCGCGAGCGCTTCGCCGTCCTCCTCGACCCGGTGGACGTCTTCTCCGAGGTCTTCGACCCGTACGAGCCCCGCAAGGCCCCGGTCCCTTCGCGTATCTCCGACAGCCTCGCGGACATCGTCACGGACCTGCGCCACGGTCTCGCCCACTACCGCGCGGGCCGCACCACCGAGGCCCTGTGGTGGTGGCAGTTCTCGTACTTCTCCAACTGGGGCCCCACCGCCTCCGCCACCCTGCGCGCCCTCCAGTCCCTGGTGGCCCACGTCCGCCTCGACCAGCCCTTGGCCGCGCTCGACGGCCTGGACACGGACGAGGACCTGACGGAGGAGGCGCTGGCGGAGGAGGCGGGCCGGGTCATGGTCCAGGAGATCCTGGGTCAGCCGGAGCTGCGCCGGACGCCCTGACCCGGCGACCGGCCCCGACGGGGCCCTCGCCGCTCGTGATCCGCCTCATCGACACGGCTCCGCCGGCGCGGCCTACGGGCGGGGCGTCCCCTGCGAGGCCTCGCTGAGGTCACCGGCCCGTGTCGGGGGCTGACAGCCACCGGTATGCGAACGTGTGAGCCGGCCCACAAACCTGCGTACCCCGCCGTTCCCCGGGCAGCAGCCATCCGAGCGGCCGCGAACCTCCTGGACCCTTCCTGGTTGATCACGTGGTGAGCGGGACATCTCACCATGTGACATCACAGGGGCGTATCGCGGTCGCTCGATAGACTGAGCCGACCGCAGTAGTGACTGCAGAAGACCGAGCGAGGAGCGCACGTGGGCCTTGTCGTGCAGAAGTACGGAGGCTCCTCCGTTGCCGATGCCGAAGGCATCAAGCGGGTCGCCAAGCGAATCGTCGATGCCAAGAAGGACGGCCACCAGGTGGTCGTCGTGGTGTCGGCGATGGGTGACACGACGGACGAGCTGATCGATCTCGCCGAGCAGGTATCCCCGATCCCTGCCGGGCGTGAGTTCGACATGCTGCTGACCGCGGGAGAGCGGATCTCCATGGCCCTGCTGGCCATGGCGATCAAGAACCTGGGCCACGAGGCCCAGTCGTTCACCGGCAGCCAGGCAGGCGTCATCACCGACTCGGTCCACAACAAAGCGCGCATCATCGATGTGACGCCGGGCCGGATCCGCACGGCGCTCGACGAGGGCAACATCGCCATCGTCGCCGGCTTCCAGGGTGTGTCCCAGGACAAGAAGGACATCACCACGCTGGGGCGTGGCGGGTCCGACACCACGGCGGTGGCGCTGGCCGCCGCGCTGGACGCCGAGGTCTGCGAGATCTACACCGACGTCGACGGCGTCTTCACCGCCGACCCGCGGGTCGTCAAGAAGGCCCGGAAGATCGACTGGATCTCCTCCGAGGACATGCTGGAGCTCGCCGCCTCCGGCTCCAAGGTGCTGCTGCACCGGTGCGTCGAGTACGCACGCCGATACAACATTCCGATCCACGTCCGCTCCTCCTTCTCCGGACTGCGCGGCACCTGGGTCAGCAACGAACCGCGAGGGGATCAGAAGGTGGAGCACGCCATCATCTCCGGAGTCGCCCATGACGTCTCCGAGGCCAAGGTCACGGTCGTCGGCGTCCCGGACAAGCCGGGCGAGGCCGCGGCCATCTTCCGTGCCATCGCCGATGCCGAGATCAACATCGACATGGTCGTGCAGAACGTCTCGGCGGCCACCACGGCGCTGACGGACATCTCCTTCACCCTCCCGAAGACCGACGGCGCCAAGGCCATGGCCGCCCTGGAGAAGCAGAAGTCGGCCATCGGCTTCGACTCGCTGCGCTACGACGACCAGATCGGCAAGATCTCCCTGGTCGGCGCCGGTATGAAGACGAACCCCGGTGTGACCGCGTCCTTCTTCGAGGCGCTGTCCGACGCGGGCGTGAACATCGAGCTGATCTCGACCTCCGAGATCCGCATCTCGGTGGTCACCCGCGCCGACGACGTCAACGAGGCCGTGCGCGCCGTGCACACCGCCTTCGGGCTCGACTCCGACTCCGACGAGGCGGTCGTCTACGGAGGCACCGGCCGATGAACCGACGGCGGCTCGCCGACGGGCCGCCCAAGCCGGCGCTCGCGGTCGTCGGAGCGACCGGAGCAGTCGGCGCGGTGATGCTCCAGATCCTGTCGCAGCACGCGGACATCTGGGGCGAGATCCGACTCGCCGCCTCCCCGCGCTCGGCCGGCCGCAAGCTGGCCGTGCGCGGGCAGGAGTGCGAGGTCGTGGCGCTCGGCGAGGACTTCTTCGACGGCATCGACGTCGCGGTGTTCCTCGTGCCGGGCGAGGTCTCCGAGCAGTGGGCGCCCGTCGCCGTGGCCAAGGGCGCGGTGGTCGTGGACAACTCCCCGGCCTTCCGGATGGATCCGGCCGTCCCGCTGGTCGTCCCCGAGGTCAACCGGCACTGTGTACGGGTCCGGCCGCGCGGCATCGTCGCGAGCCCGCACGACACGACGCTGACGCTGGCGCCCGCCGTCGGAGCGCTGCACGCCGAGTTCGGCCTGCGGGAACTGGTCGTGTCCTCGTACCAGGCCGCCAGTGGCGCCGGGCGGGACGCCGTGGACGCCCTGCGCACTCAGCTGTCCCTGGTCGCCGGTACGGAGCTGGGTACGGGACCCGGGGACGTACGCCGTGCCGTGGGCGACGACGGGCTCGGACCGCTGCCCGCGCCGCTCGCGCTGAACGTCGTGCCGTGGACGGGCGACTGGCGCGACGGCGGCTGGTCCTCGGAGGAACTGGGGCTGCGCTCCGAGACGCGCAAGATCCTCGACCTGCCCGCGCTGAAGGTGGCGGCGACGTTCGTACGCGTCCCGGTGCTGACCACCCACTCGCTGGCCGTGCACGCGTGCTTCGAGAACGAGGTCTCGGTCGAGCGGGCGCACGAGATCCTCGCGACCGCGCCGGGTGTCGTCCTCTACGACGACCCGGAGGCGGGCGACTTCCCGACACCCGCGGATGTGGTGGGCACCGATCCGACATGGGTCGGGCGGGTGCGGCAGGCGCCGGACGACCCCTCGGCACTGGAGCTCTTCGTGTGCGGCGACAACCTGCGCAAGGGGGCCGCGCTGAATTCCGCGCAGATCGCGGAGACGGTGGCGGCCGAGCTCTGAGCGCCGGCGCGTTGCTCGGTGGCGCGTTGCCGGTGGACCGTGGCGCGGTCCCCGTTGGCGTCGGGGTGGCGCGTTGGCCGTCTGCCGTGGCCCGGGGATACGGCTGCCGACAACGGACCGATAATCGGATCCAGCCGTCTGAGGAGCTTTGTAGGATCTGTGATGCACGCCCTGTGAAGTAGTCGAAGTCTGAACCACTTGAACTTGGGCGCCAGCGTGTTCGACTATGCGCTTCCCTCCTTGCTGCAACCGGTAGTTGGGCGGGAAGCGTCTTTGCGGTCGCCTCGGACGGTGCCGTAATCAATGGGGCATGGGGGATGAGCGAGTGCGCATAGGGGCATTTGGTGCACCGTCAAAAGCGGTGGCGTGCGCGTACAACCCTGACGGGGGGAAGCGTGTCCAACAGGCGTGGCAGAGGTTCTCGACATCGCAGGGGTGGTCCCCGTCCGCGGCACTTCGCTGCGGCCGATCCGCAGGCCCCGCCAGGCCGGTGGCATGCCGGTGATCGCACCCATGCCCGCACCGCGGACGCGCATCCCGGCCCAGCCGCAGGGCGCTGACGACGCCATGGCTGCCGGCACGACCGTCGATCACCTCACCGAGACCTACCGCGCCCACTACCGGTCGCTGCTGGGTCTCGCCGCCCTGCTCCTGGACGACACCGCATCGTGCGAGGACGTCGTCCAGGAAGCGTTCATCCGGGTCCACTCCGCGCGCTCGCGCGTACGGGACCCCGAGAAGACCCTCGCCTACCTGCGCCAGACCGTCGTCAATCTCTCCCGCTCCGCGCTGCGCCGCCGCATCCTGGGCCTGAAGCTGCTCTCCAAGCCGATGCCCGACATGGCGAGCGCGGAAGAAGGCGCATACGACCAGCTGGAGCGGGACGCACTGATCAAGGCGATGCGGGGGCTCCAGCGACGCCAGCGCGAGGTGCTGGTCCTGCGGTACTTCGCCGACATGACGGAGGCGCAGGTGGCCGAGACGCTGGGGATCTCCCTCGGCTCGGTGAAGGCGTACGGCTCGCGGGGCATCGCGGCGCTGCGCGTCGCCATGGAGGCCACGGCATGAGCAGGCACACGGACAGGTATGAGCACTACGGGCCGGACGGGCCGTTCGACGACCGGACTGGGAACGGAAAAGTGAGCGACGGGCCGGAGAACGAGCTGAGCGGCCTTGGCACAGGCCCCGACGAGATTCCCGACGGTGCGGGAGTGGAGGGTGACGAGGAGGCCCTGCGCAGGATGCTGCACGGCGTCGTCGAGGACCTCGAGCCGTCGGACGGCGCGCTCGACCACCTGCGCCGGGCGGTCCCGGCGCGACGCGCCCGCAAGCGCCAGGCGCTCGTTGGCGCAGCGGCGGCGGTGCTGCTGATCGGCACTGCGGTGCCCGCGTTCGTCCACGTCGCGAACGCCGGCGGCGGTGACCAGGCCAACCCGGTCAACGCCGGTCACGGCGAACAGGCCCAGGGCGGCACCGGCAACGACCCGGGAGCGACCGGAGGGGACAAGGACCCGCTGGCCCCCTCGAAGGGCAGCGGCCAGGACCCCGAGGTCGAGAACCCCACGAGCGCGGCGCCCGGCGAGCAGCCGGGCGCGGGCGCGGGCGACGGTGCCTCGGGCGAACCGGTCCCGCCGGGCAGTGCGGGCGACAGCGTGCCGGTGTGCGCGGGCGGCGACCTCGGTGTCGTCTCGGCGGAGACCAACCCGCCGGACCCGGAGGGCAAGGTCTACGGCACCTTCAGCATCGCCAACGTGTCGGCGGTCGACTGCACCGTCGGCGGGGGCGGCAGCGTCACCTTCCAGGCCATGGGCGCGGCCGATCCGGCCCGGATCAGCGTGGTCGCACATACCACTGGCGACCCGGCGGGCGGCCTGCCCGAGCCGTCGGCGGAGGCGGCATCGCTGCTGCTGAAGCCGTCGGCCACGTACGAGGTGAAGTTCGCGTGGGTCCCCTCCGACACCTGCCCCACGGCAGGCCCCTCGCCCGACCCGTCACCCTCGGACGCCGGATCGGGGGGCACGAGCGCAGGCACGGGCACGGCGGGGGACAACACCCAGACCCAGATGGTCGAGGAGGACGGCGGCACGCAGGACGGCAGCGTGGCGGTCACCCACACCGCGGAAGCGGGCGCCCCGAGCGCCCAGGCGACGATCACGAACGCCTGCGCAGGAACGATCTACCGCACGGGAGTGCTCCGGGGCCAGTGACGACGCGATGCCGTCGCCGGGCTGCCCGCCGGATCGCCGGATGGCAGAGCCGCCGGGGCGGGCGAGGGCCCAGGGGGACGTACAGCGTCGTGGAGCCGCGTGCGGATGCCATCCGACTGCTCTGCGAGGCGAAGGGCGGCCCCGGGGACGGGGGGCGGCGCAGGGACACGGGGTGCGGCGCCGGAGCCACAGCGTGACGCGTCGGCACTTGGAGCGGGGGGCGGCGTAAGCCCCGGGCGCCGTGTGCCGCCGCGTCTCGCGCGGGTCCAGCGCACACCGGGCCGGCCAGCGCACACCGGGCCGGCGGGGTCCAGCGCACACCGGGCCGGCGGGGTCCAGCGCACACCGGGCCGGCGGGGGCGTCAGCCGGTGCGGGGGCCAACCGCAGCCGGGGGGCCGTGGCCCGGGCAAGACCTCCCGGTGGGTGGGAGGGCCGGGTCGCGGAGAGCCGGTGTCAGGCCATCTCGGGCGGCAGCCCGAGTTCGCGGTCGCGGGCCGCCTCCGCCTCGCGGCGGACCAGTCGGAACCACATGAACAGCACGAAGCCCGCGAACACGAACCACTCCCCGGTGTAGCCCAGGTTCTGGAACGCCTTCAGGTCGAGGCCGCTGTTCTCCGGGGCTGACGCGGGCACCGCCGTCAGGCCGCTGTCCGCCTTCGTCAGCGTGACCCACGCGTCGTACACGTCGTCCGGCACCAGGTTCACCAGCGAAGCCGCGCTGATCATGCCCAGCTGGCCGCGGGGCAGACCCCCCGCCGTGTGCACTCCGTCCGTACCCACGGTCTCGGACGCCTGCAGCGCGCCCGTCACCGTCACCTCGCCCGACGGGGCCGCCGGTGCGCGCTCGCCCTCGGCCAGCCAGCCACGGACCACCGGCAGCGTCCGGCCCGTGTCCGTACGCAGCAGCGTCAGCACGTACGAACCGCGCCTGCCGTCCAGCTCACGGTCCGGTACGAGGAACTGTTCCCCGTACCGACCACTCGCCGTGGCCGGCCGCCCCGACGTCTCCTTGTCGACGGGCAGCAACTCCTCCAGCGGGGCCGCCGCGCGCTGCTCCTGCCGACCGGCCCCCCGCTCGGCCTCCCGGTGGCTGTCGACGCGGTCCTCGAACCTGCCCAGCTGCCAGGAGCCCATGACGATGCAGAACGGGATCGCCAGCAGGACGAAGACGTTGATCCCCCACCAGCGGGGCGTCAGCAGGAATCGGTACACCCCTCCACGGTACGGAACGTGCCCGCGGTCCCTGGTCCCGGGTCCGTGCCCGCGGTCCCTGTCCCGGGAGTGTGCCCGCTGTTTCTCGTCCGGGGTGCGGGGGCCCTCGTCCCTCGTCCGGGGTCCGGGCCGCTGTCCCTCGTCCGGGGTGCGGGGCCACAGTCCCTGGTCCTGGGGCCGGGCCTGCTGTCCCTCGTCCCGGACCCGCGTTCCTCGTCGGTCCGTGCCCGCGGCTCCTCGTCCCGGGTGCGGGACCGTGGCGTGGTCAGGGCCGGGGCTGGGGTCCGCCGCCCCGGCCTATGCCACGCCCCCGCTCAGATGCCGCTCGGCGAAGGCGATCTCCAGCCGCACCTGCTTGATGCGCTCCTCCACCACGAGCGAGCCGTGCCCCGCGTCGTACCGGTACACCTCATGGACCGCGCCGCGGGCCGCGAGGCGGTCCACGTAGTTCTCCACCTGGCGGATCGGGCAGCGCGGATCATTGACGCCCGCCGAGATGTAGACCGGCGCGCGGACCGCGTCGACGTACGTCAGCGGCGACGACGCCTCGAAACGCTCGGGCACCTCCTCCGGGGTGCCGCCCAGGAGGGTGCGGTCCATTGCCTTCAGTGTCTCCATCTCGTCGTGGTAGGCAGTGACATAGTCCGCGACCGGCACTGCGGCGAGGCCGAGGGCCCAGTCGTCGGGCTGGGTGCCGAGCCCGAGCAGGGTCAGATAGCCGCCCCACGAGCCGCCCGACAGCACGAGCTTGGCAGGATCGGCGAGACCCGAGGAGACCGCCCACTCGCGGACCGCTGCGATGTCCTCGAGCTCGATGAGCCCCACGCGGTGCCTGAGCGCGTCCGTCCACTCCCTTCCATAACCCGTCGAACCGCGGTAGTTGACCCGCACCACCGCATACCCGTGGTCGACCCAGGCCGCCGGGCCCGCGGCGAAGGCGTCGCTGTCGTGCCACGTCGGGCCGCCGTGGATCTCGAAGACCGTCGGCAGCGGGCCGCTCGCGCCGGCCGGCCTCTGGACCAGGGCGTGGATCCGGCCGCCGGGGCCCTCCACCCAGGCGTCCTCGACCGGCACCGACGAGGGCGCCTTCATCCCCGGCGGGTCGAGCACGACGCCGCCGCCCGTCGAGCGCACCTGCGGCGGCTGCGCGGCGGAGGACCACAGAAACTCGACGGTGCGGTCGGGGCGGGCGGTCGCCCCCGAGACCGACCCGGCCGGGGTCTCTATCCGCGTCAGCCCGCGCGACGCCAGGTCGTAGCGCCACAGCTCGCCGCGCGCCTCGAAGTCGTGCGCGATCAGAAGAGCGGAGCCGTCCGGATACCACTGGGCGTCGACATCGCCCGGGAGGTCTGTCGCGAGGTCGGTCTGCTCGCCGCTCGCCACGTCCCAGATCATCGGCTCCCAGCGGCCCCGCCGCTGGTGCCCGACGAGCAGCCGGGTGTCGCCGTCGACCGGTGCGAAGCCGAGGACCTCCAGGCCCAGCTCGACCCTGCCGTTCTCGGTGTCGTCGAGTTCCGCGACCACCGCACCGTCCAGCCGCAGCACACGCAGCGCGGAGTGCATCGCGTCCCCGTGCTCGGTGTGCTCGATGGCGAGCAGCGTCCCGTCGCGGGACAGGTCGCCGATCCCCGCCGACTCCCGGTGCCGGTAGATCTCGACGGGCTGCGCACCCGCCCGTACGACATGGATGGTCGAGCCGTCCTCGTCCGTCGAACGGCCGATCACGGCGGTACCGTCCCGGCCTATGGCGAGCCCGGCCGGATAGGAGGGCTCCAGGCCTGGGGCCGCGGGCACGTCCTCACCGCCGCCGAACGGCTGCCGCATCCAGATGCCGAACTCGTCGCCGTCCGTGTCCGAGAACCACCAGATGGCCTCGCCGTCCGGTGGCAGCACGCCGTCCGTGGTGCCGTTCGGCCGGTCGGTGACCTGCCGCCGGCCGCCCGTCGCGCGGTCCCATGCGTACAGCTCGTACGTCCCCGTCGCGTTGGACACGAACAGCGCGCGGTCGGGGGCGTCCTCGGCCCAGTCCGGCAGAGAGACACGAGGCGCACGGAAGCGCTTCTCCCAGTCGGGCATGCCGGGCATGTCGGGTGTGCTGAGTGCGTCGTTCATGCCCCCTATCAAAGCGGAAACCGCCGACACTCTCCTCAGCCTGTGGATAACGTGGCGGCATATCTGATTCCCGAGCCGCCGATCCGCAGTGGATCACCGTCACCGCCGGCGAGAACGTGTCCCGCGGCCCGGGCCCGCTCGCCGCCCTCCGCGCTTGACTGCCTGAGCGCGGGATCGACTGGACGCCCTTCGCCGTGAGCGAGATCTCGTGGGGGCTCGCCCGCGGGCCGGGGCCCGACGGGCGATGGCGCGGATGGTTCTCCGTCGACGTCCGCGCCGACACGCTGCGCCGTCTCGGGCTCCACCCCGACCAGCGCACGGCCCGGGCCGACGGGCCTTCCCGACCGGGCTGGTGGGACGCCGCCGCCGAACGGACCGCCACAGCCCGCCGGTTCCCTCCAGAGGGGTACGCCGGCTCGCCCCCCGTCGGTATGGCTGCGAGCGCGGACCGGCGAGCACGCCGCCCGCTCTCGCCCGCAACGGCCGCAGGGCAAGCGGTAGCGGGCCGTCGACTCGTCCCGCCCGGGTAACGACCGCGGGCGCGGACCGACGGGCAGCGGGCGCGAGCGCGGCCGCAACAGCCGCGGGCGCGTCGACTCGTTCGTGCCGGCAGCCGGCACGGAGGGCGGTCACTCCGGAGGCACCGCATCCGACGCATGCCTTCGCTCCGGAGCAATCCCATGGTCCCGACGAGCGGGCTCCCGGTCCGCGCCAGGGAGCGGAACGGCGAAGGGAGCAGCCTGGGCGGCCCACCGGTACCCGTCCAAGACGGCGGTGTGCCGGAACGTCGCTCTACAGCGTGCCCGGGCGGCGCACGGCGGCGGCCGCCGCATAACCGGGGTCGGCGGGCAGGTCGGCGATCAACCACAGGTCCTGCGACACCGGTTGGGCACCGCTGCCCACATAGGCGAGGGCCAGGTCCTCGTTCAGGCCCACGCCCATCGCCTTGAGCATCGCCTCTTTGCGCGTCCAGCACCGGGCGAACGCGACGGTCCGCTCCGCCGAGGGAAGCGCGGCCAGCTCCGCCTGCTCGTCCGGGTGCAGCTGGGTGGCGACGTCGTCGGCTGTGCCGGGCGCGGGCAGGAGCTCGACGTCGATGCCCACGGGAGCGGCAGCGAGCGCGATCATCACCATGCCGCTGGTGTGCGAAAGGGAGAAGTGGACGGCCCTGCCTGGCACGTAAGGACGACCGTGCGCCCCGCCGCAGTGCGCGCACGGCTCCCGTACGAGCGACACGTCCTTCGGTGCCTGTCCCAGACGCTCGCCGAGCAGCCGGCGCAGCGTCACATGGGCGACGGCGAAGGCGTCGCGGTCCTCTGGGCGCCGGAACACGTCGAGGCGAGCGGACTCCTCGGCGTCGAGCACATGCGCGTGCGCGACGGCCTCCTCGGCGTGCTCGGGCACTCGGCCGGACCACACCAACTCCAGCCCTGGCAACGGCTGAGCCATGTCGCCGGCCATCACGTCCTCCGCATCGGTCGCACTGTGCACTGGCTGCGACCGTACTGCACGGCGCGCCGCGCCGACCCTGATGTTTACGCATCACCGTCACACATCACACCGCGCACTCACCGCTGCGGTCGTACGGTGACCGGGTGCCGGCCCCGGCCCGTGGCGCGGGCCGGGATCCGAGCACCCCGCTATGGGTCAGATGTTGACGCCGAAGTCCTGCGCGATGCCGCGCAGACCGGAGGCGTAACCCTGGCCGACGGCACGGAACTTCCACTCCGCGCCGTTGCGGTACAGCTCGCCGAAGACCATGGCGGTCTCCGTGGACGCGTCCTCGCTCAGGTCGTAGCGCGCCAGCTCGGCGCCGCCCGCCTGGTTGACGACGCGGATGAAGGCGTTGCGTACCTGGCCGAAGGACTGGCTGCGGCTCTCGCCCTCGTGGATCGAGACCGGGAACACGATCTTGTCGACCTGGGCGGCGACGCCCGCCAGGTCGACCTTGATCTGCTCGTCGTCGCCTTCGCCCGCACCCGTGAGGTTGTCACCGGTGTGCTCGACGGAGCCGTCGGGGCTCTTGAGGTTGTTGAAGAAGACGAAGTGCTGGTCGGACAGAACCTTGCCGTTCGCATCGACCAGCAGGGCGCTGGCGTCGAGGTCGAAGTCGGTACCGGTGGTGGTGCGGACGTCCCAGCCGAGACCCACGATGACCGCGGTCAGGCCCGGGGCCTCCTTGGTGAGCGAGACATTGCCGCCCTTGGAAAGGCTGACACCCATGGAAATCCCCTGCGCAATCCGGCGCGGGCCGCGCCTCTTGACGATTTCTTTGCCCGACCGAGCCAACGAGTGGACACCGTCACTGGTTCCCCGCCGTAGCGGAACAACCGGCTCGGGTGAAGCCGGGCCCGCCGCCTTGACGGCCGCGGGACGGTCGACGGCCCCTCAGCCAGCAGCCAGCAGCCAGCAGCCAGCAGCCAGCAGCCAGCAGCCAGCAGCCAGCAGCCAGCAGCCAGCAGGCACCGCAGACGCCCGGACAGCAGGCATCCCGGTCACCGACGGGCGCCCCGGACCGCAGGCATCCCAGTGCCCCACACACCCCCGGACCGCAGCGGTCTCACCGGGGCACGGTGGTCACTTCGGTCGCCTTGACGCTCGTCCACACGGGCACTCCCTCGGCGATGCCCAGTTCGGCGGCGGCCTGGGGGGTGATCTCGGCGACGAGGTCCGGCACCTGCTCGGACACGACGAGAAGGCGGAGCCGGCTCCCGGAGACAGTGATCTCACGGACGATGCCCGGCCAGACGTTGCGCGGGCTGCCCGCTGGCCTGTCGCGGTGCACCGAGACGGCCTCCGGTGCGATGACCGCCAGTGCGTCGGTGCCGACCGGGAGCGGGTCGGCGGCCACCAGGGTGCCGCCGCCGGCCAGGTCGAGGCCGTGGGCGGAGGCCGTGCCGGGCCATGCGTTGCGGCCGAGCATGCGGGCCACCCACGGCGAGCGCGGGTGCCTGGTGACCTCGGCGGGCGGCGCGTCCTGGAGCGCGCGTCCGCCGTCGAGCACGAGCACCCGGTCGGCGAGAGAGACGGCCTCCACCGGGTCGTGGGTGACGATCAGGCACACGCCGCCGAACCCCTCGAGATGCGTGCGCAGGGTGTGGCGTACACGGGCACGGGCGGTCTGGTCGAGTGCGGCGAGCGGTTCGTCGAGGAGCAGCAGCCGGGGCCGGGCAGCCAGTGCGCGCGCCAGCGCGACGCGCTGGGCCTGCCCGCCGGACAGCTGTGCGGGCCTGCGGCGGGCGAGGTGCCCGACGCCGAGCCGGTCCAGCCAGCGTTGTGCGCTGCGGCGGGCGTCGGCGCGCCGGACTCCCTGGGCGCGGAGCCCGTACGCGGTGTTGGCGAGCGCGTCCAGGTGCGGGAACAGCGCACCGTCCTGCGGCACCCAGGCGACACCGCGCCGGTGCGGGGGCAGAGCGGAAACGTCCGTGTCGCCGAGCCGGAGCACGGCCTGCGAACGTGCGGTGAGGCCGAGAAGGGCACGCAGCAGGGTGGTCTTTCCGGCGCCGTTGGGCCCGACGACGGCGATGGTGGTGCCCGGTCCGGCGTCAAGGGCGAGCCGGTTGAACCCTGTGACGTCGGCATGCAGCGCCCAGCCGTCCTGCGGAGCCGGCAGCTCCGTTCCTTGGGTGTCCTGCGGGTTTGGCACACCCTGCGGGCCTTGCGCGCCCAGTGCGCCGTCCTGCGCGTCTCCCCGTGCATCTCCCTGTGTGCCTTGTGCGTCGTGCGTCACTGGTTGTGGGCGGCGGTCCCGGGGAGTTCCCGCCCAGCGGCCCCGCAGGGCGACGAGGACCACCATGGCGATGGCGAGCAGCAGGAGCGACACCGAGGTCGCGGCGTCGGGCTGCTCCTGGAGGAGCAGATAGACCTGCAGCGGGAGGGTCTGCGTGGTCCCGGGCAGGTTCCCCGCGAAGGTGATCGTCGCACCGAACTCCCCGAGCGCACGGGCCCAGGTGAGTGCGGCCCCGGCGACCAGACCCGGCATCACCATTGGCAGCGTGACCGTGAAGAAGACCCGTACCGGCGAGGCCCCGAGGGACGCCGCCGTCTCCTCGTACCGCGGCCGCAGACCGCCGAGGGCCCCTTCGAGGCTGATCACCAGGAAGGGCATGGCGACGAACGTCGCCGCGAGAACCGCACCCGACGTGTGGAACGGCAGGGTGATGCCGAACGTGTCCTCCAGCCAGGGGCCGAGCAGTCCGCGCCGGCCGAAGGCCAGCAGCAGTGCGACGCCGCCGACGGTGGGCGGCAGCACCATCGGGAGCAGGACCAGGGAGCGCACGAGCGCCTTGCCGGGGAAGGGCACCCGGGCCAGCAGCCAGGCCAACGGGACTCCTAGGAGCAGCGACAGGCCGAGCGCCCAGAACGAGACCACGAGCGAGAGCCGCAGCGCCTCCGTGGTGCCCGGGCCGGTCAGATGTCCGCCGAGCCGGCCCCAGTCCGTACGGGCGAGTACGCCGACGAGCGGCAGCAGCAGAAACGCGACGGCGAGCAGCGCGGGGACGGCGAGCGCGATCGGCGCGCGGGCTCCCGGCGTGCGAGCCCGGAACGCATCGGGCCGCACCGGCCGGCGAAGGCTGAGGAAACCTTTCATCGTTCGAAGCCGGCGTCCTGGAAGAGCTTCTGCGCCTCGGGCGTGGCGAGCCACCGCACGAAGGCGTCGGCCGCTGCCGAGTGCCGGGAGGTCTTCAAGGGGGCGGCCGGGTACTGCGCGATCGCGTTCTGCGCGCCGGGGATCTCGACGGCGTCGACCTTGCCGGGGGCAGCGGCCGCGTCCGACTTGTAGACGAGGCCCGCGTCGGCCTCGCCCAGTTCGACCTTGCCGAGCACGGCCCGGACGCTCGGCTCCTCCGAGACCGGCTCGACGACCACCTTCTGCGCATCGAGGATCTGCCTGCTGTACCGGCCGACCGGAACCTCGGGGGAGGCGAGCACGACCTTGACGTCCGGGTCGGCGAGATCCCCCAACCCGGCGATCCGCTCCGGATTGCCTTCCCCAGTGGCGATGACCAGCCGGTTCCTGGCGATGATCACCGGGTCGTCCGTCTCGTCCCTCAGCCCGTCCATGGTCCTGGTGTCGGCGGTGACCAGCACGTCGGCAGGCGCGCCCTGCCGGACCTGGGCGGCGAGCTCCTGGGACCCGGCGAACGAGAAGGTGATCTCCGTGCCGGGGTTGGCGGCCTCGTACGCGGCCCCGGCCTTCTTGAAGACGTCGGTGAGCGAGGATGCGGCGAGCACGGTCAGTGTGGCACCGGGCGTGTCAGATCCGCTCGCGTCGGCGCCCCGGTCACCGTTGTCGCTGCCGCAGGCGGCGAGCGGGCCGATCAGAGCGACGACCGCGACGGCGACGGTGGCGCGCCGCCGGAGGAGGCGGAAGGCCAGGGGCATGGCATGGACTCCTTGGATAGGTGGACCGCGGACGCCGAAGGGCCGCGACGTGACGGGCGACGCCGCTCGGGCCTGCCGGGCGGACTCCAGGCCGGATCGGCAGCCGATCCAGTCGGTCCAGTCGGTCCGGGGTCGGCTGTCGGGCCGGTCAGGTGCGGTCGATGTGCACGCTGGTCGACTTCACCCGGGCGGTCGCCTCCACGCCGACCTCCAGCCCGAGCTCCTCGACCGCCTCCCGCGTGAGCAGCGACACCAGGCGGTGAGGCCCTGCCTGGATCTCCACCTGCGCCGCGACGTCACCGAGCTTGACGGCGGTGACGATGCCGGCGAAGGCATTGCGGGCCGAGGTGTACGAGCCCTCGTCCTCGTCGTTGCCGCTTTGGGCGACCTCGACGGAGAACGCGGCCAGATCCCGGCCGTCGATGAGGCGGCGCCCGCTCTCGTCCCGATGGGTCGCAACCCGGCCGGCGTCCGCCCAGCGACGGGCGGTATCGGGACTGACGCCGAGCAGACGAGCCGCCTGTCCGATGGTGTAGGACTGCATGTGCGCCAGAATACGACCTGCGGGCTCTTATCTGCCACTGACCAGGTTAATCTGCATGGCAGATGCGGTGACGCCCTCTATAGCGGCCATGCGCAGCGTTCTGAACTGGTCGATTGCGCGCGACCAGCAGCGGAGGGGGACATGAGCGCGTTTGCTGTCACTGAAGAGCCTCCCCGCCACCTCGACCGACCCGCGCCGCCACAGCCGCGCCGGGTCCGATCGAGGGCGAGCCGGAGGGCGTCCCGGATGTTCTTCGCCCTGACCCGCACGAGGGAGACGGCCAGTACCCGATCGCGTGGCCGCGCCCCTCCGCATCGCGCGGCGCCGTACCCACCGCCATCCCGCGAGACCGGGGGACGTCAAAGCGACCGCGCGCGTCCTCCTCCCGACTCGATGGGCCAGTCGTCCAGTTCCGGGCACGGCACCGCGGAGACCCGAGACGCTGCTTGACGAAACGACAACTTGGGACGGGCGGGGCTGAATCACCGGCCCCGCCCGTCGCCTTCTCATGAGAGGGAAATTCGGGTCCGTCGAGAACTGCGGCACGCACTTGCGTGGCCGCACAAGATCTCGTCGGGCAAGCACGGCATCGTGGCCGACGAGGGCGGCGACGTCATCCGCTTCCGTACGCTGCGCGACGCCGAGCAAGCCGCCGACGCCGAAGAGGCAGAATTCGGCGCATGGCGGGATCCGGCGGCCTGGCAGATCACCTTCGGTGAGTACGCCTCAGGCTGGTACGCGGCACAGGATCTGGCCGCGTACACAATGCAGAACTGCATCACGTGAGGCCGCCGCCGGCCAGCGCCGTACCGGCCCGTGGCATCGGTCCAGCCGACGCTTCGTCAGTGGGTGTCTCGGCACGTTGCAGCCGGTGCCGGGGCAGTGTCCGCAGGGGCGGCCTGCTCAGGGTGATCTGACGCACCAACTGCTGGAAACATGCCAGAGAGGCCAAGCTCGGCAGGGCGGCAGCTGCGGTGTCGACGACGTTCTTCGGTGCTTGGGCGACACACAGCGCGATCGCGATGGAAGAAAAGAGCACGACCACGCACCAGGAATGGGAAGCCCGACGCTGGTGCAGCGCCGCCCGGAGGATGGACAGCGATGCCACCAGCCAGGGACCGAACACCAGAAGAGGCCACCAGGAGGCCACGCTGCTCTGCGTCCTGGACACTGCGATGAATTGCAGCGGGTCATAAGCGATCATCCCGCCGAAGAAGCTCACCGCAGATGCGATGACGGTCGCCAGCGCGGCGATGAGGTAGCTGGCGGTTCGGATCGCGCCCAGACGCTGCCGTTCCCGAACCTTGCGATGACCCCGAGGAGTGCCCTTCAGCGGGGGCAATTTCGGCAGCGGGGGCAATTCCGCTGTGATTTCCTCCAGGGCTTCGCGGTGGGTCTTCGAGTCCGGAGTGGTGAGGGATTCCTCGTTGCGGATAACCGGAATTATCGGCTGCTGCTCCTCGATGGCGTCCCGCAGCATGAAGGCCAACTCTTCCGCAGGGTCCCAACCCGAGTCCGGCGGAATCAAAGGATCGGAGAAAACCTCGGCGGGTGCCCGATGCCGGCCGCCGCCGCTCTGATAGCCATCTGAATAATCGGAGGGAGAGCCTGGGTGATGGTCAATTCGCTCGTAATACATGACGCACCTTGGTCATTCTACTCGCGAACGACAGGACCAGGTTTCCGCCCTCACCCAACGTCTCGCGAGATCGCTTTCCAGGGTGCTCACGGAATCCATGAATTCCTGCAGAATCTCCTCGGTCACTTCGAGCGTGACGGAGAGCCCTCCCCTCATCAGGGTTCCGTTTGCCGCACCCCTGTGGGCAGGTGCGGGCATGTAGGTGTAGGCACCCAGCCGCATGGACGTCCTGCCGGTCGGGTACGACAGGTCCCGGACGGGCTCGAGCACCTGCCCCCTCGTTGCCTTCGTCATGTCCCCACTAACGCCGCCTTTCGGCGGCGGATGCGCGGCGAACGGGTGAAAGATTAGCCGGACAAGTACGTTTTTCAGGTAGCGAGCGGTCCTATATGCATCTGTATGAAGAATGAAAAGCGGCATGCTGGGTCGCTGACAGAGTCATGCGGAGAAACGTTTAACCTTAAGTGTGGCAGGGATTTGACGCTGCCGGACAAAAACGGAGTGAACTCGTCCGTTACGGGCCCCCCGAGTGAACAGTAGCCCTCAATCGCCTTGGCGCAGCCTCCTGTGGCTGCGGACCTCAAGCTTCTTTGCCTTCCACGGAGACCGAGGCCTCGCTCAGCACGCGAACATTCCGCTGCAACACCTCGACCATGCGCTGCCGCCGCTGCAATTCTTTGCTGTCGATCGGTCGCATTCGACAATGGTAGGGTGGTACGAAAATGGACCCCGTGGTGTAGGCGGAAGCGCAAGCGATGAGCGACCAGGTGACGATGTTCCACATATTTTCTCCTGCAGTGCCCGCAATGGAGCTCGTAGCCTATCCGAGACGGAACACGCTGACGGAATTGTGCGCCATACCTGGGGGAGTATCACCCGAAGGTTGGTGGAGTTGTCCGATCCTTAGGCTGCTGCATCGTTTCTCCTCGTCGTCGTCATTGGCTGTGCGTTGGGGAGAAACTGCACGGAGTTATGGTTCAACTTTTCAGCGGCCCTTGCGGGAACGTGCACACATGCGGATTCGTCCTCGCTCCCGTACCGGGCGGCCCTGTGTAGGTCGCGCAGCTGTGCTGCTCGGCTAGCGCGACAGGGAACTGCTCTTCCCCCTTGGCCGACGCCGTCCCGCCTTGCCCGGACGCACACCCGGAGCCGGTCGGTCGACTGCACCCCCTGCCCGGCGGTCAACCGCCTGACCGAGCCGACGAGATGCCGAGCGGCCGGGCAGGCTGATCGGGGCGCGGTCACGGGCCTTTTTCGGCGAACCGTGGCGGCGGCGCACCGCAGGGGGGCACCGCCTCACCACGTCGGCCCAACGGCGTCCAGGTAGGTCCGGGGCCACAGTCAGCGCATCGCGCTAGCTTCGCGCGTCTGCCGATCGCGGATGTGGCGAGGTGCGCAACTCACACGCGGATGCGACAGCGATGGATGCGCACATGACGATCCCTATCACCCCGATCAGAGTGTCAGGGCCGAAGGTCTCCCTGTTCGATCGAGGCCAGGAACGTTCCCGCGACGGCCAACTCTCCGATGGCAAGAACGACCAGCCAGGCGGTTCGTACGACCCGGGGCGAGCGCGCGCCAGTCACGAGCACGCGTGCACTTCAGACGGCCTCACCAGTCACCCTCTGGGAGAACCCAACCAAGATCTTCTCCCAGATTTCTCCCAGAGCGGGGCAGTACTGGCGTCCTGCGAGGGGCCTGGACTGCGGTGCAGCTCAGCCCAGAGGGGCCAAGTGAGTCACAGGCCGTCCGTCGTACGCAACCAGGCCGGGCAGCCGGCTCTTCAGTCAGGGCCGCTCCAGTCGAATGGGAAGTACTTGCTCGATTTGCCGGAGCGTTCCCAGGAGAAGCCGAATGCGTCGGCGCGGTCGACGGTGGCCCGGCCCCACGTGGCGATCTGGCCCGGCCCCACTTCGGCGCCTGGGGCATTGTGGACCTGGACGCGTGCGCCGTTCGGGGTGGTCGGACCGGTGAGAGCCTCGGCGGTCGCCGTGACACGGCCTGGGATCTCGGCTCGCCAGGTGGCAAGGTCCTCGCCGATCTCCACGTGGATGGGGGCGATGTCCATGCCACGCATCTCGGGGTGGAACATCTCCCCGAACTGTGCCGGCCATCCGCCCGCCTCACCGCCGAAGACGGCCCCGAGTGCAGCCCGCTGCTGGTCGTCGCCGCGTTCGTCGAGGAAGACCGCGGCGTACGGATCGGTATGCGTGCCGGCCCACGGGTTGCCCTCGAACGAGCCGAGCATCAGGACGTTGAGATCGTCGAGCTGTACGTCGCCGAAGTTGCCTTCCCGGATGTGCCAGACCAGTACGCCTTCGCAGTCGCCGTAGGTCGGGGGCTGCGCGAACGTGCAGGGGCAGGGTATGGCGCACTTGCACACATCGAACCAGTCGCCGGCCAAGTGCCAGCGCGTAACGGTGGTGTCTTGTTCTGTCATCTCGCTTCCCTCCTGCCGAGCCCGAAAGAGCTCACTCGGAGTGGCGAGACCGCGTATCCCGAGCCCGCTCCCGGGATCGGGAGGGTGGCCTCCCCTCCAGCTTGCACCTCACGTCCCGGTCGGGAAACCGGTCCACGTCGGCAATCGCCCCTGTGGTGGGCAGCAGCGCCGAGCCGCTCATCGAGCGGACCCTGATGAGTCGGCGAGAGCCCCAGGGAAGTGACCTGGCACGTATAGGGGTGATCACATGCCGTCCATCGACGGCATCGAGCCCTGCAGCCCCGGCAGCAGCCAGTCCTGAAACGGAGCAAGCAGGGCCAGGACGAGGAAGGCGACGCCCACGACGCTGGTGAGAAGCAAGCCCCGGGACCACAGCTTCTCCATGAAGATCACCAAGGCCAGTCCGGCCATCGCCGCCACGTTCATCACGCCGAGCGGAATGAGGACGGCCATCAGGCCGGCGCAGCAGCCGACACAGTAGGCGCCGTGGTGCACGCCCACCCGCAGGTCGCGGGCAGGTCGCCGGAAGCCGGCGTAGCGCACCAGATGGCTCAGCGGGTCGCGGCAGTGCCGTAGGCAGACGTGCTTGAGAGGACCGAGTTGGTACAGGCCAGCCAGCAGGAAGGCGATCGAGCCGATCCAGCGTCCGGCGGTCGGATGGTCGTCCACCAAGCCACCGGTGAAGGCCAGGGCCGCGTAGGCAAGCAGTCCGAAGGCCGTCCACACCAACAGATATCCGCCCACGAACTCGATGGAGCGGGCGGCCCGGGTCCAGCCAGAGGACTGCCGTCCGATGCCCCGCACCCAGGTGAGGGCCACCGGTGCCATGGACGGCAGCATCATGGCCGCCATCATCGTCACCCAGAGCAGCAGGAACAGGGGCAGCGCCATCCCCATGGTGCCGGGCTCGACCCCCATGTTCCGGGCCTGTCCGATCGTCAGCGCCCAGGCGGGCACCGCGATCAGGACGACGAGGATCCATGCGGCCGCGAGATCCCGCGTGGGCAGCAACCCCCCGCCCGCTCCGGTGGGGGCGGGCGACCGGGTGGGTACGAAGGCGGAAGTCCGGCTGCGACGCATCGGTGTTGCCTCCTGCGGCTGCTTCCAGAACAGCACACGTGCACCTGCGACGCGACCTGGCCCAGGCGGCCCTTACGGCCAGTCAGATTCGCGAACGTGCAGGCCCGAGCCACTTGAGCCGACGTGCCTCGGTCGGCTCAGGCAGCGACCCCCTGGGAGAAGCCGACCAAGATCTTCTCCCAGATTTCTCCCAAACGATCTCCAGAGAAGCAGGAAGGGCCTGATCCTCAGCGAGGATCAGGCCCTTGACCTGGTATTTCTCTGTCGGGGTGGCGGGATTTGAACCCACGACCTCTTCGTCCCGAACGAAGCGCGCTGCCAAGCTGCGCTACACCCCGATGTCGCCCACTGTCCCGGCGACGTCGTTTACTTTAGCCCACCGGCGGCTGGAGACGAAATCCGGTTTCGCAAGGCCCGCAGGCCGCCAACCCTGGATGTCGGCCTGCGGCCCCCAGGCACTACCCGCCCCGAGTATGCGCTCGGAACCGGCGGGGTCAGTCCTTGGGGGTCAGGGTCAGCAGCGTCGCCTCCGGGGGGCAGGCGAAGCGGACCGGGGTGTAGCGGTTCGTGCCGCAGCCCGCGGAGACGTGGAGGTAGGAGGTGCTGCCTTCCGCCGTGTGCGTGGACAGGCCCTTCACCCGGTCGGTGTCCAGGTCGCAGTTGGTCACCAGGGCACCGTAGAACGGGATGCACAGCTGGCCGCCGTGGGTGTGGCCCGCGAGGATCAGGGGGTAGCCGTCGGCCGTGAACGCGTCCAGGCTGCGCAGATACGGGGCGTGGACCACGGCCAGCGACAGGTCGGCGCCCTTCTCCGGGCCGCCCGCGACCAGCTCGTACCGGTCGCGCTTGATGTGCGGGTCGTCGAGGCCGGTGAAGGCGATCTCACAGCCCTCCAGCTTCAGGCGGTCGCGGGTGTTCGTCAGGTCCAGCCAGCCCGCCGCGTCGAAGCCGTCGCGCAGCTGCTCCCACGGGTTGTGCACAACGCCGACCGCCGGGGCGTTGCCATTGAGGCCGTGGCGGCCCTGCGCCTTCTCCAGCAGGTAGCGGGCGGGGTTGCGCAGCTTCGGGCCGTAGTAGTCGTTGGAGCCGAAGACATAGACGCCTGGATACTCCAGCAGCGGGCCCAGTGCGTCCAGGACCTCCGGCACGCCCTCCGGGTCGGAGAGATTGTCGCCGGTGTTCACGACGAAGTCGGGGCGCAGGGCGGCCAGCGACTGGAGCCAGGCGCGCTTCTTGCGCTGGCCGCTGACCATGTGGATGTCCGAGACCTGCAGGACACGCAGCGGCCGCATCCCGCGCGGCAGGACCGGCACGGTGATCCGGCGGAGCCGGAAGGAACGTGCTTCGAAGCCGGCGGCATAGGCGAGGCCGACCGCGCCGACTGCCGTGATTCCTGCGGTGACCTTCAGGGGGATCCCGTACCGTGCGCGCATACGCCCATCGTTGCAGACCGCCCAGGGTCCCGGGGAGCGGCGGGCGGTCGTCGGCAGAAGCGCGGGCGGTCATCGGCCGGGTGCGTGCGCGGCCGGCGGTGTGCGCAGCGGCAGGGCGAAGAGCAGCCCCAGCGAGATCCACACGTAGATGTTGCCGCCCAGGAACCCGTCGAGCCCGGTCGAGTCCTTGCTCCACAGCCACACCACACTGCTGCACAGGACGACCGGCAGCGCCACGGCCCAGGCCAGCAGCCGACGGCGGGCCGGCCCTTCCGGCGCGCGCAGTCCCGCGTCGAGCAGCACCACCAGGGCCGGGGACAGCCAGACCAGGTGGTGCACCCACGTGACCGGGCTGATCAGGCAGGCGAGGACGCCGGTCAGGGCGAAGGCGGCGGCGTGATCGCGGGCGGCATTCGCCTGGCGCACGCGTACAGCCCATACGGCCAGCAGCACGACCACCCCGAGCGCCCACAGCGCCCGGCTCGGCTCGTGCGGGGCGAAGAGCCGCGCCACCAGCCCCTGCCAGGACTGGTTGGAGACGTACGCCAGCGCGCCGACGCGGTCGGTGTCCCACAGCGCCTCGGTCCAGTAGACCCGGGATGCGTCCGGCGCGGCCCACGCGGCGATCCCGGTGGCACCCAGGGCGACGGCCATGGCCGTGGCGGCGGCGCGCGGTCGGCCGGTGAGGAGCAGGTGGACGATGAAGACGGCGGGGGTGAGCTTGATCGCGGCGGCCAGGCCGGTGCCGATGCCCGCGTACAGCGCGGCCCGGCCGCCGGCCAGCAGCCGGGCATCGGCGAGGACGAGCGCCAGCAGGAGCAGATTGACCTGGCCGAAGCTGACGGTGTCGCGGACCGGTTCCAGCAGGGCGAAGGCGCAGCCCGCGAGGGCGAGGGCGTACCAGGGCGTCCAGCCCTCGCGGCGGATCAGGGGGCCGGCGGTCCAGCGCAGGATCACGGCGGCGGCCGCGGCGTTGAGCAGCACGCTGAACGCCACGGCGCTCCGCCAGCCGACCAGCGTCATCGGCAGCATGCACACGGCTGCGAACGGCGGGTACGTGAAGCCGTAGTGCGTGCCCGGCACCAGATAGTCGTAGAGGGCGCCGCCGTCCGCCCAGTGATGCACGGTCCCGTAGTAGACCCCGAGGTCGAACCAGTCCCTGTGCAGCGGGACCGTCGCGAGGAACAGCACGACGGCGCAGGCCAGTCCGGCGATCAGGAGCATTCGCCCGCGCGTGGTCGTCGGCCGCCGCCAGGCGGTCTCCGTCGTCTCCAGCTGTGTCATGCCGTACTCCCAACGGGCCGGTGGACCAACCGATGTGCGCCCCACAACGCAGTCAGCGCGAGCAGCCCGCCGCTGACGGCGAACGTCAACTGCTCAGCGTCGGGGGCGAATCCGCTGGGCAGCACGGCCAGAGCCAGGACCGTGCTGAGCGCGGTGGCCGCCCGGCGCAGCGGCCTGCCGGGACCGGCGGCGGCGATCAGGAACAGCCCCCACAGCACGTACCAGGGCCGTATCGCGGGGCCGAGGAGCGCGACGGCCATCAGGCTGAGGCCCAGCGCGTGGACCGGGCGCAGCAGATGGTGACGCCAGGCGAGCAGGACGGCCAGAGCGGTGGCGGCGAGGCCGAGCAAATGCCAGGCGGGCATCGCACGGCGGGCGAGGCCGGCGAGTCCGCTGCCGGCGTCGCGCAGCACGGCGGTGGTCATACGGCCGAGGGTGGAGGTCAGGGACCAGTTTTCGGGGGAGACAGGGGTGTCGAGCGTCCCGAGCCACCCGTATCCGGTGCCGGCGAGGACGGTCGTCGCCGCGGTGGTCGCGGCGCACACGCAGAGCGCCGCGAGGGCGGCGGACAGCCGGGGCGCCCTGGCCCAGGGCGCGTCCCTCGCCCACAGGACGACGACGGCGATGAGCCCGAGTGCGGCCGGGACCTTCACCAGGGCGGCGAGGGTGACCAGCACCACCGCGGGGACCGGCCTGCGACCGAGGGCTGCCACCAGTCCCGCGCCCAGCAGCCCGATCATGATCGCGTCGTTGTGGGCGCCGCCGACGAGATGCAGGAGCACCAGGGGATTGAGCGCGCCGAGCCAGAGCGCGACGCTCGGATCGGTTCCGCAGTGCCGCGCCAGGCGCGGCAGGCACAACGCCATCAGCGCCACGCCGAACAGCGCCACCAGCCGCATGCCGTACACACCACCGGTCACCCGGTCCGCGGAGAACGCCTCGAAGTCCGCGGAGCTCGCTATCGCCGAGGCGAGTGCCAGGAACACAGGGCCGTACGGTGCCGGGGTGTCGCGCCACAACGGCGCGACCTCGGCCGAGAAGGGGCCGCCGAGGCGCGAGGGGCCGTAGGCGTACACATCGAGCCGCGCGTCGACCATCGCGCCCTGCGCGAGGTAGCTGTAGACATCCCGGCTGAACAGGGGCGGTGCCACGACGAGCGGCGCCGCCCACAGCGCGAGCGTCACCAGCAGGTCGCGCCGCCCGGGGGGCCGCGGCCCGCGCACGGCCCGGCCCAGCAGTGCCCACGCCGCTATCAGGACGACGAGCCCGAAGTACGCGCCGGCGAGGCCGAGCGAGGCTGCCCCCGAGCCGTGCGCGAGGATCTCCCGCACGGGCAGTGCCCCGACGCCCACGCCGCCCGCCGCGAGGGCCGTCGAGCCGACGAGCCCGAGCAGCCGGCAGTGGCGGAGGTCGACGGGTCGGCCGAAGACTCGGTCGACGGCTCGGTCCGCGGTTCGGCCGATGTCTCGGCCGACGGGGAGACGGAGGGGCGGCACCAGCGCAGGCTGTCAACGGCCGATGTCCGGGAGGCGACGCTCCGGTCGCCTCCAAGGGGCCGTCAGGTGTCCGCGCCCTGACGACTCTCCGCAGCCCGCGCGTCACGAACCAGCCGCGGGGGGACGGCCTGCCGGACGCGCGTTGGTCTCCTTGGCCTGGCCCGCTTTGGCGTGGGCCCACCCACGCCGCTCGAAGAGAAGGGTGCGGACAGTCGCAGGTGCGTCGGCGCTGGCCGGCCTGGTGCGCCTGCTGCTGGATCGCGGCCTGTACTGCGGCGAGCTGCATCCGGAGGCAGAGCTCCACGATGTCGTGGCACAAACACCCGCGTGCCTGCACCAGCACCGCCACATCAGGGGGCGCCGCCCGTCGTGGAAACACATCTGAACAGCGACAGACGCAACTGCCTGGGAGGGAAGCCGAGACGGCCGCCCTGGAGGTACTGCACCCATGCACTGTCTTGGCTTGTTGCCTCTGTCGTCGACCGTAGGCGTACGGGACGTATGAGCGGCGCGTGATGGCGCGCGACGGTACCAGTAGAGCGCACACGGGGGCGCGCGTGGTCGATCACGCTACCGCTCGAATGTCGCGAAACGGCAACGGGACTTCCGTGGCCCTGGAACTTGTTGAACTCTTGAGCCTGACATGAGGGGGAAGTGTGAACATCATTTTGCGTGGCTATCACATGTCCGGGTGAGGGGCCCCGGACCCGGCCTGTTCATCTTCTGCGTGCTCAGCCGCGGACTGCGCTCCGTGCTGGGGGTCGTCAACCCCACCTCGGGGGCGCTGTCGATGTACCGGGCGCCGGTCTTCTTCGACAACCTTGACCACTACCTGGCTTCTGGTAAGGACGGTGACGACCGACAACTCTGCGACTACGCGCTGATGCGAGGCCGCGTCGTTTCTGTGTCACGCGCCTACGTCACCACTGACATGCCTGACACCATCAAGGGCACCTATCGACAGCGCCTGCGCTGGGGCAAGTCAGGATGGCGATTCATCCCTTGGGAACTGACCAAC
Organism: Streptomyces sp. NPDC018833; assembly: GCF_044390825.1. Lineage (NCBI taxonomy): Bacteria > Bacillati > Actinomycetota > Actinomycetes > Kitasatosporales > Streptomycetaceae > Streptomyces > Streptomyces sp. NPDC018833. Next base: position 105,787 of record NZ_JBIRZM010000016.1, read on the forward strand.
CTGCCCAAGGCTCCGTTGGTGACACGGCTGATCGAAGTGTGCACCGAGGCCCTGCTGCCCATCCTCTACATCGGCCTTGCCATCAACGTCTGGCGCAGTGGAGGCGCAAGCTTCCTCCCGCATGCTTTCGCAACGGCAACCGTGTTCCTGCTGGCCGAGACTCTGTTCTACGCGATCCTCAGGCCCGGCTTGAGCCGGATCGAGCGCCTGGCAGCACCGCTGCTCGTACCCCTGTACACGCTGATGATGTTCTTCGTGGTGTACCCCGCCAAGTACTGGTCCATCACAAAGATCAAGTCGGACAGTTGGCACACACGAGAGCCGTCGCTGCCAGCGTCCCCTCAACACGGACGGCACAGGACCCGGTCCGAGGCAACTACGCCAGCCAAGCTCCTCGATCCATACACCGAGCAGACCCTGGAAACGACGCTCACCATCCGTGTAGGGCAGTAGGGAGAGCATGGCAGCTCGCCGGCCTGGGCTGGGCGGGACGAAGGCGGGACCGTCAGCGAGCACGACATCTGGAACGCGTCTGCTCCCGCTTCCCGAGAACGATCAGCCCGGAGAACACCCGTCACGTGGCTCACCTGCTCAGACCTCCCGGCGACCCGCACATCAGACAGCAGATGGGGCCCGCTGACCGCGAGCCCCATTGTCTGTCCTCATCATCGACCGTCAGAGCGGGTTCGGATCCATCTCCACCCGTCCGAAGTCGAAGTACCGACCCTTCGTGCTCGGCTCGGCGATGATGACCGCGTTGAACAGGAACCGCAGGACAGCATTCATGCGGTCGTAGTCCCTGGTCTTCACCAGCTTCGCCCAACCCTTCTCGGCGTCCGGCCCGACCAGCCCTCGAAGGACCTCTGCCGCCGGCCGGACGACCAGCTTGCGCTCAACCTTGGAGATGCGCGCCTCGACGGTCTTCTTCATGGCACGGTATTCGTGGGTCCTCAGCTCGCGGTTCTCCCACATGCCTTTGAGCTCGGTCAGCTCCGACCGGTCCGCTTCGATCGCTGCCTGATCCTCCGGTGAGAGTACGGCAGCGTCCTCCCGTCCGGTCACGTCAAGGCGTTCCAGAAGCCTGATCGCGGCATCGGTCACGAACTGCTCCAGCGGTGCGCTGCTGGCAGTCCGGTAGCAGCGCAGCGAGTCGGAACGGGCCGCGCGATTACAAATGTACTTGCCGCCACTGCCGCCCATGCGGTTCCCGCACCCCTTGCAGACGACCAGCCCGCGAAGGATGTACGGATGCTTGGGCGCGTTCCGACCCCAGCCCGCTGCGGTGCGGTAGCTGCGGCGCTCCTGTGCCTCGTCCCAGGTGCCCCGGGGGATGATCGCCGGCCATTCGCCCTGGCCGAGCTCCTCCCCTCGGAACACCCGGATGCCCGCCACATGGTGGCTGTCCAGGACCGCCCGCACGTTGAAACTGTTCCATCCCCTGCCGAGTGCGGTCCGTTCCTCGCGCCGGTTGAGATCCACGGCTATGGCTGTGGTCGTCTCCCCGTCGAGGTACCGCGAGAAAATCTCGCGCACGATCTCGGCCTCTGCGGGAATGATGGCCGTGCCGCTCTTGTCGTAGCCGTACCGCCGCTTGCCGGTGTGCGGCTTGCCGTCCTGGGCGCGGTCGATCAGTGCGTCTTTGAGTCGTCGGGAGGTGTCGTCGCTGGACCTGCAAGCGTGCGCCACTTCGATGCGCAGAAAGAACCGGTCGTCGGGGTCGGCAGGATCCCGTTGGTTCGCCTGACCGTGCAGGCTGATGCTGTGGTCGTCCGCGATCTGGAGAAGCTCCTCAAGATCGCGTGGCTGCCTCATCAGCCGGTCCGGGCGGTAGGTGAGGATGTGCCGGATGCCTCCGGACCGTGCGGCATCGAGTAGGGCATCCCACCCCTTCCGCTTCCGGTTGCGCTGCCACGCCGACCTGTTGTTGTCCACGAAGACCAAGTGCTGATCGACCGTCACACCGAGCCGCTGCGCGATGTCACGGCAGATACGCTCTTGTCGGTCGACACCGGTTTGATCGTCGTCGTTCACATGCGATATCCGGCAGTAGATCGCCGCCGGTTCCCCCGTCCAGTCGGTACGACTGCGCTTGTCCCGCTGAGACCCGGCAATCCGGGCCAGCCTGCGGAGCCGTTCCGAGTCATTGTCGACCTGCGAATCCTCGTTGACCGGGTCCATGAGAAAAGGCTATGAAGCAGTCATGACAACGCTCAAGTCCAAGCTGCAGGAAGACCTCACCGCGGCGATCAGGGCGCGCGACGAACTGCGCTCCTCCACGCTCCGGCTGACCCTCGCCGCGATCACCAAGGAGGAGGTCTCGGGCAAGACGGCCCGCGAGCTCTCCGACGACGAGGTTCAGAAGGTGATCGCCAAGGAGGCGAAGAAGCGCCGCGAGGCCGCCGATGCCTTCGCGCAGGGCGGTCGTGCCGAGCAGGCCGAGCGCGAGAGGGCCGAGGGCGTGATCCTCGACGCCTACCTGCCGCAGCAGCTGACGGACGACGAGCTCCACCAGATCGTGGCGCAGGCCGTCGAGGAGGCCAAGGCGGCCGGTGCCGAGGGCCCGCGCGCCATGGGTGCCGTCATGAAGATCGTGAACCCGAAGGTGGCGGGCCGCGCCGAGGGTGGCCGGGTGGCCGCCGCGGTGAAGCAGCTCCTCGCGGGCTGAACGCCGCAGCGCCACGCAGCTCCGGAGCGCCACGCACCGCCCAGGGCACGCAGCGCCACACCGGCCACAGCGTCACACAGCTTCGCAGCGCCACACCGGCCACAGCGCCACGCACCTCTCACGGCATCACAGCGCCACACAGCGCCGCAGCGCCACGCACACCGCCGCTGGTACGGCGAAGGGGGACCCGGTCACGGGTCCCCCTTCGCCATTTCGCCGTGCCCTGACATATGGGAGACGCCTACGGCCCGTTGCCGCCGTTGCCCTGGCCGCGGTTGCTGCCGCCACCGATCAGGTCCGGCGGGATGCTGATGCCGGGGATGGGCTGGGTGCCGCCGGGCCTGCCTTCCCGGTCGCGGCCCTTGTCCTTCTCCTCCTGCTCCTTCCCGCGCGGGACGGCGATGGGGGTGAAGGCGGGGGTCTCGCCGGCGTCCAGCGCGCCGGTCATCGCGATCTTCCAGATCGGGCCGGGGAGGCAGCCGCCGCAGACCTTGTCGTAGTACTGGCCGCCGATGGTGATCCGGTACATCGACGTCTTCTCGCCGACGTCGTCACCGACCCACACCGCCGTGGACAGGTTCGGGGTGTAACCCACGAACCAGGCGTCCTTGCGGTCGTTCGTCGTACCGGTCTTGCCCGCGTTGTCGCGGTCCTGGAGGCCGGCCTGCGTACCGGTGCCGTCCTCGACGACACCCTTGAGCATCTGGTTGATCATGTCCGCGGTCTGCTGGTTCATCACCTGCGAGCACTCGGAGCCCGGCACCTTGATCCGCTTGCCGTTCGCGTCCGTCACTGACTCGATGGCGACCGGGGTGCAGTACGTGCCGCGGTTGGCGAAGGTCGCGTACGCCGAGGCCATGTCCAGGGGGGTGCTCTCCTGGCCGCCGAGGGTGATGGACGGCAGCTCCTGGAGCTTCTTGCCCAGACCGCGCCCGTAACCCATCTTCCTGGCCATCTCGACGGTCTCGCACAGGCCCGTCTGCTGTTCGAGGTGCGCGAAGTAGGTGTTGATGGATTTGCCGAGGGCGCTCGTCATGTCCCAGGAGCCGGCCTCGGACTTGAGCTCGTTCTGGAGGTCCCACTTGCCTCCGCCCGACGGTCCGCCGGCACAGGTCCGGTAGGAGTCCATCGGCAGGGAGATCTTCCATGGGGTGGCGAACGACTGGGCCGGGCTGATCCCCTTCTCCAAGGCCGCCGCCGCCGTGATCGGCTTGAAGGTCGAACCGACCTGGAAGCCGTACGTCGTGCCGCCCATCTTGCTGCCGACCGAGAGGTTGAGCACCGTCTCGTGCTGCTTCTGGTCCAGGCCGTACGGACGCGACTGGCCCATCGACAGGATCCTGCCCGTGCCGGGCTGGACCTGGACCACGGCCGCGGCGACCTTGTCGGTCTTGTTGACCTTCGCCGTGGCGGCCTTGTTCGCCGCGGCCTGCGCCCGCGGACTCAGGGTCGTACGGATGGTCAGGCCGCCCAGGTTCCACAGCTTCGAGCGCTCCTCCTCCGTCTTCCCGAAGGCGGGGTCGGTGAGGATCGTCTTGCGCACGTAGTCGCAGAAGAAGCCGGCGCCGTTCACGGAGGTGATGCAGCCGTTGTCCGGCTTGCTGACGTTCAGCTTGATCGGCGCGGCCTTGGCCTTGTCCGCCTCCTCCTGGGAGATGTCGCGGATGTCGGCCATGCGCTGAAGCACGATGTCGCGGCGCTTGGTCGCTTCTTCGGTGTCGTTGACCGGGTCGTAGCGGCTCGGCGACTGGACGATGCCGGCGAGCATCGCCGCCTCCTCCAACTTCAGGTCCTTGGCCGACTTGGAGAAGTAGCGCCGGGAGGCGGCCTCGACGCCGTACGCCTGCTGCCCGAAGAAGGTGATGTTGAGGTAGTTCTCGAGGATCTTCTGCTTGCCCAGCTCCTCCTCGACCTGGATCGCGTACTTCAGTTCGCGGATCTTGCGGCCGATGGTCTGCTGGGTGGCCTGGGCGACCTTGTCCGGGTCGTCGCCGGCCTCCTCGACGAACACGTTCTTCACGTACTGCTGGGTGAGCGTGGAAGCGCCCTGGGACACGCCGCCGGACTGCGCGTTCTTGTTGAGCGCCCGCAGCACGCCCTTGAGGTCGACCGCGCCGTGGTCGTAGAAGCGGGCGTCCTCGATCGCGACGATCGCCTTCTGCATGTACGGCGAGACGTCCTTGAGGGGCACCACCGTACGGTCGCGCGAATACACCGTGGCGATCTTGCCGCCCTCGGCGTCGAGGATGGTGGTGCGCTGACTCAGCGGTGGTGTCTTCAGGTTGGCGGGGATCTCGTCGAATCCCTCGACCGTGCCCTTGGCCGCCAGCCCCAGCGCACCGGCGGCGGGCAGGGCGATGCCCGCCAGCACCGCTCCGGAGAGCACGCTGACACCGAGGAACTTGGCGGCCTGCTGGGTCCCGGTCAGACCGCCGCCCGAGCGCTTCTTTGGCATGAGGGCAGCCTAATCCGTAGTTATGAGCGTTCTGTAGGAGCAGGGGCTTCTCGGAGCGTTCGAGTACCAGACCGTGACATCCAGGTGCAGCCGGGCCGTCGAGGCTTCATGGCATACGCCGGCTCCTCACCCATCACCTCCGCCTCCGGCAAGAAGTGCGCCATCACCAGACGGCGGGTGAAGAGCGACCGGCTCAACCGCGCCGGCTACCGATGGGCCTTCGCGTCACTGGAGCATCACCGGTGTCGGCGCCCACTACCGGCGGCGCCGCGAACAAGGGGACTAGCACGCAGCCGCCCAGCGCAACCTTTTTCAACCGCATGATGGGGCAGCTCTACCACTGTCTCCAGAAGCGCGAGTTCTTCGACGAGCAGTGTGCGTTTCCAGCACCGCCGCAGGCAGCGGCGGCGGCAGCTGACCAGCGAAGGCCCTTGCTCGTGGTGGCTATGGAAGCTGATCATGCACCCATGAGACCGGAAGTGCGGGCGTTCGTCGCCGACGGACCCCTCCCCGACTGGGACGCGAGCGAAGAAGAGATCGACAGGCGCGTCCAGCAGCTCAACGCGATTCCGAAGCCTGTCACGGGCGAGGAAGCCCGTGCCCTTGTGTCCTGCTTCGGCCCGGACGACTGCTACGGCGTCGCCTGGACGCTCCTGCACCTCATCGAGACCGGCCCGAACCCCGTCCTGACAACCGTCCGCGGACCGGACGCCAACGAGTGGCACCAGCGGCTCTACGACCGTGCTGTGCTCGGAGGACTCATCCCGAGAGAGCGTGACGGCGCAGCAACATGAGGTGTCTACGTTCTCAATTTGCCGGACAGGCATAAAGGCCTTGGCCTAAGCTGCTCTCAACTGTCACAGCAGTGCGGTTTCGCATCAAATAGCCGGCAGAACTCCGCTGTACCCGAATCCGGCGGAGCCATGCCCGAATCCATTGCATGTGTCTTCGAAGTCCGTTGCGAGACAAGAGCGATGCCCGACCTTGTCGTGTTTGTCGCGCATGTCGCCAGGTCACTCCCCTGGGTGATCTGCCGCGTACGCATAGTCCGTTCGGACCATTCAAGATTGGGCCCCGTGGGGGTGTTGCGCTGTGCCCGCCTTCCGTAACGTCCTCAACTGGCAGCGGTGAATATGCCGCTGCCGCCGTGGGGGAGCCTCGATTCGGGAGAGGACGGCGCCGGCATGGGCTGGGTTACCGACTGGAGTGCGCAGGCAGCCTGCCGCACGACGGATCCGGATGAACTGTTCGTACAAGGGGCAGCGCAGAACAGGGCCAAGGCGGTGTGCACCGGTTGCCCGGTACGCACCGAATGTCTGGCCGATGCGCTGGACAACCGCGTCGAGTTCGGCGTGTGGGGCGGAATGACCGAGCGGGAGCGGCGAGCGCTGCTCCGCAGGCGTCCCACGGTGACGTCCTGGCGCAGACTGCTCGAGACCGCGCGCACGGAATACGAGCGCAGCGCGGGCATTCTGCCGGTCGGACTGGACGATGACGAGACGTACGAGACGTACGCGGCGGTGGGCTGACGAGGGCAAGCGGCGCGGTACGCAGGCGGATGCCGGGCACGTGCCGGAGCGCGCTGCGGCACGCCCGGCGTGGGCCGTTGACGGGAGCGCTGAGCGTCGGCGCGTGCGGTGCACAGGGCCTGGGCCCTGGTCCGCCGCCCGTGCGGCGAACCGATCCGGTCTCAACGCGCCCGGGTGCGTGCACCGGTGGACACCGTGCGCGGCCTGCACACGAGATCGGCGCGCCCTGAGCGCCGGGCCAGGGGCGCACAGCAGACGCCACGACTGACGCGCCGCGTGCACAGCCGCAGGCCGCGTGCCGCTGGGCCAGACCACCGGCAACCCCCCTGGCACGACCCCCACGCACGCGCCCAATGCGCCAGGTACCCGACGCCACCGTGCGCACACGCGCACGCACGCGTTTCCACAGCGCGCCAATGCGCCAAGCGCTACGCCCCTGTCGGCGTTCCCGCGGCCAGCCGTGTGCCGATCGCCCGGAGCCCGCCCAGGTCGTGGACGTCACCCGGCAGAGCCGCGACCTCCGTGACGGGCACCTCGGGGTGGAGGGCGGTGAAACGGTCGCGCGTGCGCTGCTCGCGCGACAGCACCTGCATCCTCTCGGCATGCAGGCGCAGCAGCCCCGCCGTCAGCTGCTGCGTGGTCTGCGCTTCGTGCACTGTGTGCGCTTCGTTGTCTTCGTTCTCTTCGTGCGACGAACCGAGTGTTTCGGGGGAGACTTCACGTACCTCGGGGGAGCGATCCACGGCCGGGGATTCGGGAGAGACGGCCGCGGCGTCACGACCACCAGTCTTCCCGGGCCCCTGATCCACAATGCCGCGCTCGTCAAGATTTTCCGCGGCGGCGAGTGCGCGCTCCGCGGACAGCCCCGCGGCCCCGCTCCCATGCACCCGGTTGAGTACCAGACCCGCCAGCGGCATGTCCTCCGCGGCCAGCCGCTCCACGAAGTACGCCGCCTCGCGCAGTGCGTCCCGCTCGGGCGCGGCGACCACCACGAAGGCCGTGCCCGGCGCCTGAAGCAGCCGATAGGTCGCGTCCGCGCGCGTACGGAAGCCACCGAACAGCGTGTCCATCGCGGCGACGAAGGTCTGCACGTCACGCAGCAGTTGACCGCCCAGCAACTTGCCCAGTGTGCCCGTCATCATCGACATGCCGACGTTCAGGAACTTCATCCCCGCCCGGCCGCCCACCTTCGCGGGAGCCATCAGCAGCTTGATGAACCTCCCGTCCAGGAAAGAGCCCAGGCGCTTGGGTGCGTCCAGGAAGTCCAGGGCTGACCTCGATGGCGGGGTGTCGACGACGATCAGGTCCCACTCGTCCCGCGCGCGCAGCTGGCCCAGCTTCTCCATGGCCATGTACTCCTGCGTGCCGGCGAAACCGGCGGACAGGGACTGGTAGAAGGGGTTCTCCAGGATCGCGCGGGCACGCTCGGCGTCCGCGTGCGCCTCGACGATCTCGTCGAAGGTGCGCTTCATGTCGAGCATCATGGCGTGCAGTTCGCCGTCGCCCTCGATGCCCTTGACCCTGCGTGGTGTGTTGTCGAGCGAGTCGATGCCCATGGACTGGGCGAGCCGCCGCGCCGGGTCGATGGTCAGGACGACGACCTTGCGGCCGCGCTCCGCCGCCCGTACGCCGAGGGCCGCCGCCGTCGTGGTCTTGCCCACGCCCCCGGCGCCGCAGCACACGATGATGCGCGTGGCCGGGTCGTCGATGAGCGGGTCGACCTCCAGCCGGGCCGATGCGTCCAGCGTCATGAGCCCGCCCCTTGTTTACGCAGTTCCTTCGCCAGTTGGTACAGCCCGGCGAGGTCGACGCCCTCGCTGAGCATGGGCAGTTCGTACGCACCGAGGTCCAGCGCGTTCAGCACCCTGCGCTGCTCCCGCTCCAGCTCGACCCGCTGCGCGTGCTCGGCGGCCTGCTCCAGCAGCGGTGTGACGAGCTTCGCCGAACCGGGGACGCCTGCCGCGTTCAGCGCCTTGGCGATCTCGCCGCGGCGGCCGTCCGACGCGTCGCGCACCGCCTCCTCGTCGAGTATGTGGGGGCGCACCATGTTCACGATGACGTTGCCCACGGGGAGGTCGGCGGCACACAGCTCGGCGACACCGTCCGCGGTCTCCTGGACGGGCATCTCCTCCAGCAGCGTGACCAGATGGACGGCTGTCTCGGGGGACTTGAGCACCCGCATGACGGCCTGCGCCTGGTTGTGTATCGGGCCGATCCTGGCGAGGCCGGCGACCTCGTCGTTCACGTTCAGGAAGCGGGTGACACGGCCGGTGGGCGGCGCGTCCATGACCACGTGGTCGTAGACGTACCGCCCCTGTTTGTCCCGGCGGCGTACGGCCTCGCACGCCTTGCCGGTCAGCAGCACGTCCCGGACGCCAGGGGCGATGGTCGTCGCGAAGTCGATCGCGCCGAGCTTCTTGAGGGCACGGCCCGCGCTGCCGAGCTTGTAGAACATCTGGAGGTAGTCGAGGAGCGCGCGCTCGGCGTCGATGGCCAGCGCGAACACCTCGCCGCCTCCGGACGCCACGGCGATCTTGCGCTCTTCGTACGGAAGGGCTTCCGTCTCGAAGAGCTGGGCGATGCCCTGCCGGCCCTCGACCTCGACCAGGAGGGTGCGCTTTCCCTCGGTCGCGAGGGCGAGCGCGAGGGCGGCGGCCACCGTGGTCTTACCGGTACCGCCCTTGCCGCTGACGACCTGGAGCCTGCTCACGTATGCGAGCCTAACCAGTCGTGACGCGGCCTACGCACGAGACTGCCTGCGGACTGCGTCACGTGCCCCGACCCTAGCCTTGTCACGTGCCCGATTCGGATCGCGCCCGGCCCGCGTGCCAGGTCCACAGACTGCCCGACGCGCCGGAAGCTTACGGGGCCATGATCACTCGCCCCAAAGCAGCTCCAGCCCAAAGCCGTTCCACCGACCTCAGGCGGCGCCCGGCCCGCGTGCCCGATTCGGATCGCGCCCGGCCCGCGTCACGTACCCCGGCTCAGAGCTCGGTGCGGCCGCCCCGTCGCGCAGCCGCACCCCAACCGCGTCACCAACGCGCCGGGCGGTGCGGCTACAGTCGGCTCCATGACCAAGTGGGAATACGCGACCGTGCCCCTCCTCGTGCACGCGACGAAGCAGATTCTGGACACCTGGGGCGAGGACGGCTGGGAGCTCGTCCAGGTCGTGCCCGGGCCGAACAACCCCGAGCAGTTGGTGGCCTACCTGAAGCGGGAGAAGTCCTCGTGAGCGGTGTGGTCGAGCGCAGGCTCGCCGAGCTCGGTCTGACGCTGCCTGAGGTCGTGCCGCCGCTGGCCGCCTATCAGCCGGCCGTGATCTCGGGCGCGTACGTGTACACGGCGGGCCAGCTCCCGATGGTGGAGGGCAAACTTCCGGTCACCGGCAAGGTGGGCGGCGAGGTCACCCCGGAGGAGGCCAAGAAGCTCGCCCGTATCTGCGGGCTGAACGCGCTGGCCGCCGTGAAGTCGGTCATCGGCGACCTGGACCGGATTGCCCGCGTCGTGAAGGTCGTGGGCTTCGTGGCGTCCGCCGCGGACTTCACCGGCCAGCCCGGCGTGGTCAACGGGACGAGCGAGCTGCTCGGTGAAGTGCTCGGCGACAAGGGTGTGCACGCGCGCAGCGCGGTGGGTGTCACGGTGCTGCCGCTGGACGCTCCGGTCGAGGTCGAGATCCAGGTGGAGCTCGTCCAGGACTGAACCGAAGGTCAGTACGTGTACGGCCCTGAGCCCGCCGGTCCGCCGGTCGGTCCGGGGCCGTCGTCGTACCCGCGACCGGGCGCGGGAATCCGCCGCGGCACTCTTGACGTGGACGCGTCGAGGGTGTGCTCTGGTCGCGGCGTCGCGGTTAGGAAAGCTTCCTAACCGCATGAACCGCCAGGTGAATCCCCTCGTCCCCACACGAAAGCGGGAGGAATCCGTGGCACCCCTTCTTCGCCGTCCGCACGCCGCGGCCGGCACCCTCGTCGCCGCGACCGCGGCCCTCTCACTCGCCCTGGCACCGCCCGGCGGCCTGACGGCCCCCACCATCGCGCCGGTCGCCCATGATGCCGGCGTGCACGAAGTCGTCGCCCACGAGGCCGGCGCCCAGAAAGCCGTCGCCTACGAAGCCGAAGCGGCCCGCCTCTCCCAGGCCGCCGTCGATTCCGACCACGCGGGCCACTCGGGCACGGGCTTCGTGAACTTCCCTGCGGTGAGGGGCGCGTACGCCGAGTTCACCGTCGACTCCACCCAGGCGGGCGCCGCCACGCTCGAACTCCGTTACGCAGGCGGCACTCCGGCGAACCGCCCCTTGGACGTGACGGTCAACGGCACGCTCGCCGCCGACAGCCTGGCCTTCCCCGCCACCGGTGCCTGGAGTTCCTGGAAGACCGTCACGACCGGTGCCACGCTCGAGGCGGGGGCCAACACGGTCCGCGTAACCACCGCCGCGGCGGACGGGCCGAACCTCGACCGGCTCACCGTCACCTCCACCGGCCCCGCCGACACCGAGAAGCCGACCCCCCCGCAATCTGCGGCGAGACAAGGAGCCGACGGCGAGCAGCGTCTCCCTCGCCTGGGACGCGGCCTCCGACAACACCCGCGTCACCGGCTACGACCTCTACCAGCACGGCCAGTTGATGAAGCAGGTCGGCGGGAGCACGCTCGCGGCCACCGTCGACGGCCTGGACCCGGAGACCTCGTACGACTGGACGGTCTTCGCCCGTGACGCCGCGGGCAACGTCTCCGCCGCAAGCAACGCCGTCACCGTCGCCACCCGGCCCGCGCCGCCCGACACCCAGGCCCCCAGCACCCCGGGCGGCCTGCGCTCCACCGGCAGGACCGCGGCCAGTGTCGACCTCGCCTGGGACGCCGCCACGGACAATGTGAAGGTCACCGGCTACGAGATCCACCGCGACGGCGCGGCATCCGGGACCTCCGACGGGACGACGGCCACGGTCGGCGGGCTGAAGGCCGGGACGGCGTACCGCTTCAAGGTCAGGGCCTACGACCTCAAGGGCAACAAGTCCGCGTTCGGTCCGGAGATCACCGTCACCACCTCCGCCGCCCTGCCCGGTGGCACCCCTGACCCGGGCACCGTCTCCATCCTCGCCAGCGGCGTGGACGTCGCCTGGGGCCTGGCCTTCCTGCCGGACGGGACGGGCGTCTTCACCGAGCGGAACACCTTCAACGTCCACCGGCTCACCAAGTCGGGGCAGAAGACACTGCTCGGCAAGGTGCCGGGCTCCCAGACCACCGGCGGCGAAGGCGGCCTGATGGGCATCGAGGTCAGCCCGTCCTTCGCCACCGACCACTACCTCTACTTCCTCCACACCTCGACCGACGGCAACCGCATCGCGCGCATGAGACTGGAGAACAACACGCTCAGCGGCTACACCGTCCTTCTCCGTGGCATGGAGAAGAGCCGCTTCCACAACGGCGGCCGCCTGCGTTTCGGCCCCGACGGAAAGCTGTACGCCGGCATGGGCGACGCGCAGAGTTCCAGCAAGGCCCAGGACAAGAACTCGCTCAACGGCAAGATCCTGCGCATCAACCAGGACGGCGCCATCCCCTCCGACAACCCGTTCGGCAACGCCGTCTGGTCGATCGGCCACCGCAACCCGCAGGGACTCGACTTCGACTCGAAAGGCAGGCTGTGGCAGGCCGAGTTCGGCAACAGCGTCATGGACGAGGTCAACCTCATCCAGAAGGGCGGCAACTACGGCTGGCCGCACAGCGAGGGCACCAGCGGCACCTGCGGCGGCTACATCGCGCCGAAGAAGACCTGGAGCACCGCCGCAGCCTCGCCCAGCGGACTGACGATCATCAACGACCATGTCTTCGCGGCGACGACGAGGGGTGAGCGCGTCTACCGGCTCCGGATCGACACGAGCAGCAACCTGGTCGAGCAGAAGACGTACTTTCAGGGGACGTACGACCGGCTGCGCACCGTCGAGGTCGACCACGACGGCGACATCTGGCTCACCACGTCCACCGACAAGGACGGCACGGCCGGGAACGACCGCATCCTGCTGATCGACATCCAGTACACGGGCGGCAGCCGCGTGCACGGCACGCCCGGGCGCTGACAGCACGGAGGGGTGGCCGGCGCCGTCGGCCACCCCTCGAACATCCGCGCATGAGCGCATAGCATCCGCCCCATGTCCAATGGTCAGTGGTACCCGCCGGAATGGCCCGACCGTATTCGCGCCCTCGCGGCCGGTGAGCTCACGCCCGTGACCCCCAAGAGGGCCGCGACGGTGATGCTGCTGCGCGACGCTCCGGACGGGCCCGCTGTCCACATGCTGCGCAGGCGCACGTCCATGGCCTTCGCGGGCGGCGCGTACGCCTATCCGGGTGGCGGGGTGGACCCGCGCGACGACCGGCCCGTGGGTTGGGCCGGGCCGTCCCTGGACACGTGGGCGCGGCGCCTCGGCACCGACACCGCGTCCGCGCAGGCCATCGTGTGCGCCGCGGTCCGTGAGACGTACGAGGAGGCGGGCGTCCTGCTCGCCGGACCGACGCCCGACACGGTCGTCGGGGACACGACGGGGGACGACTGGGAGGCGGCCCGGCAGGCGCTGGTGGACCAGACCGTGTCCTTCGCCGAGTTCCTGGACCGGCGCGGCCTGGTGCTCCGCTCGGACCTGCTCGGCGCATGGGCGCACTGGATCACGCCGGAGTTCGAGCCGCGCCGCTACGACACTTGGTTCTTCGTAGCGGCCCTGCCGCACGGCCAGCGCACCCGCAACGCCTCCACCGAGGCCGAGAGCACGGTCTGGATCCGCCCGGCGGACGCGACCGCCGGCTACGACAAGGGCGAGCTGCTGATGATGCCGCCCACCATCGCGACCCTGCGCACCCTCCAGCCGTACACAACGGCGGCGCAGGCGCTTCAGGCGGCGGCCGGGCAGGATATGACCCCCGTGCTCGCGACGGCCCGCCTGGAGGGCGGCGAGGTCGTCCTCAGCTGGCCGGGTCACGAGGAGTTCACCAAGCACGTGCCGACCGGAGGCCAGCGATGACCGACGCAGCAGCCCTGCCCGGACAGCCCCGCGGAGGCGTGCTCTCCGGGCCCGCAACCGCCCGCGCCACGAACGTCCTCGCACCCAATCCGTCCGCGATGACCCTGGACGGCACCAACACCTGGATCGTCTCCGAGCCCGGCTCCGACCTCGCCGTCGTCGTCGACCCGGGACCGTTGGACGACGCCCACCTGCGGGCCGTCATCGACACCGCCGAGCAGGCGGGCCGGCGCGTCGCCCTGACCGTGCTCACCCACGGCCACCCCGATCATGCGGCGGGGGCGGCACGCTTCGCGGAGCTGACCGGTACGAAGGTCCGAGCCCTCGACCCCGCGCTGCGGCTCGGCGACGAGGGGCTCGCGGCGGGGGATGTGATCACCACGGGCGGACTGGAGATGCGGGTCGTCCCCACCCCCGGTCACACCGCCGACTCACTCAGCTTCCACCTGCCCGCCGACCGCGCCGTGCTGACCGGCGACACGATCCTGGGCCGGGGAACCACGGTCGTCGCCCACCCGGAGGGGCGGCTCGGCGACTACCTCGACTCCCTGCGGCGACTGCGCTCGCTCACCGTCGACGACGGTGTCCACACGGTGCTGCCCGGGCACGGACCCGTGCTCGACGACGCCCAGGGTGCCGTCGAGTTCTACCTCGCGCACCGCGCCAGCCGGCTGGCACAGGTCGAGACCGCCGTGGAGGCCGGGTGGAGCACGGCAGCCGAGGTCGTCGCGCAGGTCTACGCGGACGTCGACCGGTCACTGTGGCCCGCGGCCGAGCTGTCGGTGCGGGCGCAGCTGGAGTATCTGCGCGAGCACGGCCTGATCGGACAGGTCTGATCTGGGTCGATGGCCCGGCCTCGGCCTGATCGGGCAGGCCGGAGGTGGATCGGAGGTCCGGCCTCGGCCTGATCGGCCAGGTCCGACCCCGACCCCCCACACGTCCGCGCCCCGACCCGTCCGCGCGTGCGGAACCGGACACCGCACCCTCCCGCGTCCCCGTCGCCGGTGATGCTTTACGCTCCGCTTACTTTGCGACGTCCGTCACTGGGGGAGAGCCGTGTTCGTCCTGTTCGTCATCCTCGTCATCGCCGCTGCGGTGATGTACGCCGTCGCCCGCAGCGGCGACAACCGGGGGCTCAAGATCGGCGCCCTGGGCGCCCTGCTCGCCGGCCTGTTCGCCGGCACGGCGAGCTGCGTCCACGTGGTCAGCGCCTACGAGGTCGGCGTGCCGGTCACCTTCGGCAAGGTCGGCTCGCCCATGAACTCCGGCGTGAACCTCACGTCGCCGTTCACCGACGTCACGACCTTCTCCACCCGGCCCGTGGACCTCAACCTCTCCGACAAGGACGTCGTCGAAGTGCGCTCCTCGCAGGGCGGTGTGATGTACGCGGAGCTGACGGTGAAGTGGGCGGTCACCCCGGCCAAGGCGGTGGAGCTGTACCGCCTGGCGGGCAGCGAGGACGCGATTCAGCAGCGTCTGGTCTTCCCGGACAGCCGGGAGATCGTGCGCAACGTCTTCGCCCGCCACACCAGTGAGGAGGGCTACACCTCCGCCCGCGAGAAGATCAACGCCGAGATCGGTGACCTGATCAGGGAACGGCTCGCCCCGCGCGGCATCGACGTCACCACGGTCAACCTGCGCAATGTGAAGCCGTCGGAGAAGCTCCAGGACCAGATCGACCGCAAGATCCAGCAGCAGCAGGCCACCGAGCGGGCGACGGAGGCGGCCCGTACAGCCGAGGCGGAGGCCGAGCGCCGCCGTATCGAGGCCGAGGGCATCGCCAAGGCCAACCGCATCCTCAACGAGTCGCTGAGCGACAAGGTGCTGACCAACCAGTGCATAGAGGCCTTCAGGGAGGCGGCCGAGAAGCACCCGGTGTACGCCGTGCCGTGCGGCTCCGGCTCCGGCAACCCGCTGATCGTGGACGGCACCCGGAACTGACGCCACGCGAGGAGCCACGCAGAGAGCGAGGCGAAGAGCCACGCGAAGAGGGCCGCCCGCGTCACGCGGGCGGCCCTCTTCGTACGGGTAGTCGTAGGCGTACGAGCAGGTCAGCGCGAACGCTTGGCCAGGCGCTCCACGTCCAGCAGGATCACCGCACGCGCCTCCAGGCGCAGCCAGCCGCGCTGGGCGAAGTCGGCCAGCGCCTTGTTCACCGTCTCGCGGGAGGCGCCGACCAGCTGGGCCAGCTCCTCCTGGGTGAGGTCGTGGACGACGTGGATGCCCTCCTCGGACTGCACGCCGAAGCGGCGCGACAGGTCCAGGAGCGCACGGGCGACACGGCCCGGGACGTCGGAGAAGACCAGGTCGGACATCTGGTCGTTGGTCTTGCGCAGCCGGCGGGCGACGGCGCGCAGCAGCGCGGTGGCCACCTCGGGGCGCGCGTTCAGCCAGGGCTGCAGGTCGCCGTGGCCGAGGCCGAGGAGCTTCACCTCGGTCAGGGCGGTGGCGGTCGCGGTGCGTGGGCCGGGGTCGAAGAGGGACAGTTCGCCGATGAGCTCGCCCGGGCCGAGGACGGCGAGCATGTTCTCGCGGCCGTCGGGGGACGTGCGGTGGAGCTTGACCTTGCCCTCGGTGACCACGTACAGGCGGTCGCCCGGTTCGCCCTCGTGGAAGAGCGCGTCGCCACGGGCGAGCGTCACTTCACTCATCGAGGCGCGGAGCTCCGCGGCCTGCTCGTCATCGAGCGCCGCGAAGAGCGGGGCGCGCCGCAGAACGTCGTCCACGAGTTCTCTCCTTGTCGACCTGCTCAGGGGACGTTGTCCCCATGATGCCGGACCGTGCTGTGCTGCTCCGGGGACTCGGTGCCCCACGGCGGCATCGTCGGGGATCGGGACCCCCGTAGTAAACAATCGTGCGATCAATCACAACAAGTTTGACGCACTGGCGCGCCCAACCGTGCGGCAGGGGCCCGATTGGGTCGTGATTCCCGGGGACCGGGGCAGATGTCGGTGCCGCCCCTTAGGCTGGCCGGGTGTCCAATCCGCCGGTGAGAGCGCAGGCCAAGGGGGCTGGAAGCGTGTCCGGAAAGCAGAATTCCGCTCTGGGCGAACAAGCGTCCCCCGGTCCAAATAAAAGGAAAAAACCGGACAAACCGGAATCCCGTCTCGCCATGGTCCGCCGTGCCCGCCGCATCAACCGCGAGCTCGCCGAGGTCTTCCCGTACGCACACCCGGAGCTGGACTTCGAGAACGCGTACCAGTTGCTGATAGCGACGGTCCTGTCCGCCCAGACGACCGACCTCCGGGTCAATCAGACCACCCCCGCGCTCTTCGCCAAGTACCCCACGGCCGAGGACCTGGCGGCCGCGGTGCCCGAGGAGGTCGAGGAGCTCATCCGCCCGACGGGCTTCTTCCGCGCCAAGACCAAGTCGATCATGGGTCTGTCCAAGGCCATCCGCGACGACTTCGGCGGAGAGGTCCCCGGCCGGCTGGAGGACCTGGTGAGTCTCCCGGGTGTGGGCCGCAAGACGGCCTTCGTCGTCCTGGGAAACGCCTTCGGCGTCCCCGGCATCACGGTGGACACTCACTTCATGCGGCTCGTGCGCCGTTGGAAGTGGACCGACCAGGACGACCCGGTGAAGATCGAGGCCGAGATCGCCACGATCTTCCCCAAGTCGGAGTGGACGATGCTCTCCCACCGCGTCATCTTCCACGGCCGCCGCATCTGCCACGCCCGCAAGCCGGCCTGCGGCGCCTGCCCGATCACCCACCTCTGCCCTGCCTACGGTGAGGGCGAGACCGACCCCGAGAAGGCCAGGAAGCTCCTGAAGTACGAGATGGGCGGCCTGCCCGGCCAGCGGCTCAAGCCGCCGCCGGACTACCCCGGCAAACCGGCCCCGGCTCTGGGCGCGATCGAGTGAGCCGCCCCCACGAGGAACGATCCGGGCGCTCCGGGGCGTTGAGCAGCAGGGGGTGCCTATGACGCGCGCAGGCGAAGAGACCTACAAGATGCACGAGCAGTCCGGCAGACACGGCGAGGTGTCCGTCTCCATCGACGGCCTGCCCGACTGGCTCGATCCCGTGGTGCGCGCCGCCGACACCGTCCAGCCGCACCAGCTGAGCCGCTTCCTGCCGCCCGAGAGCGGACGCGGCCGCCAGTCCGCCGTGCTCGTCCTCTTCGGCGAGGGCGCTAGGGGGCCCGAGCTGCTGCTCATGGAGCGCGCCGGCACCCTGCGCTCGCACGCCGGTCAGCCGTCGTTCCCCGGTGGCGCCCTCGACCCGGAGGACGGCGACCCCGCCACGACGGGCCCGCTGCGCGCCGCGCTGCGGGAGGCCGAGGAGGAGACCGGGCTCGACCCCTCCGGCGTCCAGCCCTTCGGCGTGCTGCCCAAGCTCTACATCCCGGTGAGCGGATTCGTCGTCACGCCCGTACTGGGGTGGTGGCGCACACCGAGCGCGGTCGGAGCGGTCGACCCGGCCGAGACCGCGCGGGTCTTCACCGTGCCCGTGGTGGATCTCACGGACCCGGCCAACCGGGCCACGGCCCTCCACCCGAGCGGTCACGCGGGGCCCGCGTTCATGGTCGAGGGCACTCTGGTCTGGGGTTTCACGGCCGGAGTCATCGACCGGATCTTGCACTTCTCCGGCTGGGAGAGACCATGGGACCGCACCAAGGAGGTCCCGCTGGACTGGCGGGCATGACAGGCTGACCCAGGCAGAAAGCGCACCCCGGGGCGCACAGACGAAGCGGCCGCGCCGCGGGCCCGGACACACCAGCCGGAAGGAGCACCCGGCGACGACACTGCGAGGCTAATGACGGTGAACGTGCTGGACATCCTGTTGCTGGTCGCCGCCGTCTGGTTCGCGATCGTCGGCTACCGCCAGGGCTTCGTCGTCGGCATCCTCTCGGTGATCGGCTTTCTCGGCGGCGGGCTCGTCGCGGTCTATCTCCTCCCGGTGATCTGGGACGCGCTGACCGACGACGCCGAGGTGTCGACCACGGCGGCGATCGTCGCCGTGGCGATCGTGATCGTGTGCGCCTCAGTCGGCCAGGCGTTCACCACACATCTCGGCAACAAGCTGCGCAGACACATCACCTGGTCACCCGCTCGGGCCCTGGACGCCACGGGCGGCGCCCTGGTCAACGTCGTCGCCATGCTGCTCGTCGCCTGGCTGATCGGATCCGCCCTCGCCGGCACCTCGTTGCCCACCCTGGGCAAGGAGGTCCGCAGTTCCAAGGTGCTGCTCGGCATCTCGCAGGTGATGCCCGATCAGGCGTCGACCTGGTTCTCCGACTTCTCCTCCGTGCTCGCGCAGAACGGCTTCCCCCAGGTCTTCAGCCCGTTCGCCAACGAGCCGATCACCGAGGTCCAGGCGCCGGACCCGGCGCTCGTCGGCAGCCCCGTCGCCGCGCGCGCCAAGCGGTCGATCGTCAAGGTGGTGGGCACGGCCCCCAGTTGCGGCAAGGTCCTCGAAGGCACCGGCTTCGTCTTCGACGAGCGCCGGGTGATGACCAACGCCCATGTGGTCGGCGGCGTGGACGAGCCCACCGTCCAGATAGGGGGCGAGGGCAGGCTCTACGACGCCAAGGTCGTGCTGTACGACTGGGAGCGCGACATCGCTGTGCTGGACGTCCCCGATCTCAAGGCACGCCCCCTGCAGTTCACCGAGGAGGACGCCGACAGGGGCGACAGCGCGATCGTCGCCGGTTTCCCGGAGAACGGCGCCTACGACGTACGCTCCGCCCGCGTCCGCGGCCGGATCAACGCCAACGGCCCCGACATCTACCACCGGGGCACCGTCCGCCGCGACGTCTACTCGCTGTTCGCGACCGTCCGCCAGGGCAACTCCGGTGGACCGCTGCTCACCACCGACGGCAAGGTCTACGGCGTCATCTTCGCCCGGTCCCTCGACGACGTCGACACCGGCTACGCCCTGACGGTCGACGAGATCCGCGCCGACATCGCACAGGGCAGGGCAGCCAGCCAGCAGGTCGACAGCCAGGCGTGTGCGCTGTAGCGATGGGTCGCGGTGGGACGCGTCGTGGTGCGGGGGCGCCCGGGCCGAGCCGTCGCCCGCTCAGGCCCGCGGATGCCGCAGTCGCGCGGACACCCAGCGCGCACGGCGCCGGAGGATTCGTGGAATGCCCATTCCCTGCCCCGGATGCTCTTGGCTCTCATACTGAGAGCCACCACTGTCGTGGATGATCGGCCCATTGGCCGAGCGGCGGTTGCGTGCTGCGTCACCGTAGTCGTGCGTCCAGCCCATACCCGGACCTCTGCCCGGGCCTCATGGTCGGTAACCGTGTCAGCGTCCGCCAATTGGCCTATGCGCCGGGCATGTGGCCGTTCGTAGGACAAAGGTTCCACCGGGTGTCCGGAAGGATCCGGCCGGCCGCTCCTCGTCGCGCCGGGACGGCTCAGCGATCGGGTTCCGGATCCTTGAGCCAGCTGATGAGTTCGTTCGAGAAGGCCACCGGGTCCTCCTCGTGCGGGAAATGGCCGAGACCGTCGAACAGCCGCCAGCGGTACGGCGCTTCGACGTACTCGCCGGAACCGGCCGCGCTGCGCGTCCGCATCGCCGGATCGAGTGACCCGTGCAGGTGCAGTGTCGGAACCCGCACGGGACGCTTCATCCGGCGGTTGAACTGGATGCCGTCCGGCCGGGTCAGCGAGCGCACCATCCAGCGGTACGGCTCGATCGAGCAGTGCGCTGTGGAAGGGATGCACATCGCGCGCCGGTAGACGCCGACGGCCTCCTCGTCGAGCGGCTGCGGTCCCGACCAGTCCTCGATCAGCCGGCCCACCAGCGCGGCATCGTCGGCGACCAGCTGACGCTCGGGAATCCAGGGCCGCTGGAAACCCCACACATACGACCCGGCACGGCTCTGCGCGAAGTCCGACAGCATCGCCGAACGCCAGCGTCGCGGATGCGGCATCGAGGACACGGCCAGACGGCGCACCAGCTTGGGGCGCATCACGGCAGCCGTCCACGCCAGATAGCCACCGAGGTCGTGCCCGACCAGCGCGGCGTCCGGCTCGCCGAGGGACCGTACGACGCCGGTGATGTCGAGCGCGAGGTTGGCCGGGTCGTAACCCCGCGGCGTACGGTCGCTGCCGCCCACCCCGCGCAGGTCCATCGCCACCGCCCGGAAGCCCGCGTCCGCGAGCGCGGGCAGCTGGTGCCGCCAGGCCCACCAGAACTGGGGGAACCCGTGCAGCAGCATCACCAGCGGCCCGTCGCCCATCTCGGCGATGTGGAAGCGGGCACCGTTGGCCGCGACGTCGCGGTGGGTCCACGGACCGTCGAGACGTACGGGGCCGGCAGGGCTGCCGAAGCCGCCGGGGCTGGAAACAGATGCCGTCATGTCGATGAGCGTGCCACAACCGGGCACCCTGCGTTCGCCACGTCCGGGCCGGCGGGGTCCCTGCCGCCCGCCGGGTCACACCGGGACCTTGTCCTCCCGGGAGCCGGCCGGCAGCTCGGGGCGCGCGGGGCGGCGGGGATGCGGCTTGGCGTTCTGCAGCACCGCCGCGGTCTCCTTGGCCGAGGCGACCGCCTTCTGCGGGCCCTTGCCCCTCTTCGCCTTCTTGACGAAGAACATGCCGATCAGGCCGAGAAGACCGGCCACGGCGACATTGACGGCGAACGACAACAGGAAGCAGACGGACAGGTGCCAGCCGGTCCATGCCTGGAAGCCGTAGGCGAGCGCGAAGCTCAGCATCGGCAGCGAGAAGAGCAGCACCGCGCCCGCGGCGCCGAACGCACCACTGCCGATGCCCGCCTTCTTCACGTCCCGCCGCAGCTGCGCCTTGGCCAGCGCGATCTCGTCGTGCATCAGCGCCGACATCTCGGCGGTCGCCGAGGCGACCAGCTGACCGAGACTGCGGTCGGCGCCGACAGCGTTCGCCGTGGTGTTGCCGGGGTCGCTCATCGCTGACTCCCTCTCCAAAGTTCTACGGTCCGATGTCAGATCATGCCGGACTGTCGCCTCCGTCGCGCGATGCCCCCGCCGCTTCGGCCTTGCGGCGGTGCTCCGCGGCCTTCTCGTCGTAGATGGCGGCCATCCTCAGGTGGTAGGCGGGGTCGTCCTGCTCGTATACGTCGGGGATGCCGGACATGTCCTCGTCGCGCTCCTCCTCCGCCGCCAGCGCCATGTAGGTACGTACCCGCAACTTGAGGAGGATGCTGGAGAGAATCGCGGCGATCAGAGAACCGATCAGGACCGCGGCCTTCACCTCGTCCGTGAGCGTGGCGTCCCCGGCGAAGGCGAGCTCGCCGATCAGCAGCGAGACGGTGAAGCCGATACCGGCGAGCGAGGCGAGAGCGAAGACGTCCGGCCAGCGCAGATCCTCGTTCAACTCCGCCTTGGTGAAACGTGCCGTCAGCCATGTGCCGCCGAAGATGCCGAACGCCTTGCCCACCACCAGACCCAGGACGACACCCAGGGTCTCGGGCTTGCTGAAGACGTCGCCGAGGGACTTGCCGGTGACCATGACGCCCGCCGAGAACAGGGCGAACAGCGGTACGGCGACGCCGGCGGACAGCGGCCGCACGAGATGCTCGATGTGCTCGCCCGGCGAGGACTCCTCACCGTCCCGGCGGCTGCAGCGCAGCATCAGGCCCATCGCGACCCCGGCGATCGTGGCGTGGACGCCGCTGTTGTACATCAGCCCCCAGACGGCCAGGGCCAGCGGCATGTACACGTACCAGCCGCGCACACCCAGGCGCAGCAGCAGCCAGAAGAGGGCGAGGCCGGCGAAGGCGCCGCCGAGCGCCGCGAAGTTCAGGTCGTCCGTGAAGAAGACCGCGATGATCAGGATGGCGAAGAGGTCGTCGACGACCGCGAGCGTCAGCAGGAAGGCGCGCAGCGCCGACGGCAGCGACGTACCGATCACCGCGAGCACGGCCAGGGCGAAGGCGATGTCGGTGGCGGTGGGGACCGCCCAGCCGGCCTTGGAGCCGTCGCCGAACGTCGTGACCAGCAGATAGACGAGCGCGGGCATGATCATGCCGGAGAGAGCGGCGATCATGGGCAGGGCGGCGGCCTTCGGGTCGCGCAGTTCTCCCACGACGAGCTCACGCTTGAGCTCGATACCGGCGACGAAGAAGAAGACGGCCAGCAGGCCGTCCGCCGCCCAGTGTTGAATCGACAGATCCAGGCCGAGAGACTCCGGACCCAGGTGGAAGTCGCGCACGGCGGCGTAGCTGTCACCGATGGGGGTGTTCGCCCAGATCAGGGCGGCAACCGCGGCGAGCAGGAGCAGCACACCGCCGACCGTCTCCGTGCGCAGCGCGTCCGCGACGAAGTTCCGCTCGGGCAGGGGCAGACGTCCGAAGAGCCTGGGAGTGGTCTGGGGCGCGGCCACGATGCGTAACCTCCGGTCGGTGTCGAGCACGACAAAACTGTTGCCGACCAGACTTCCCGGCGCACCTGAGATCGTTCCTTGCGCCATTGACGCGTTCTTTACTCTACCTAACGGCTCCGCAGCTGACGCTCCGTCGGTCGTCCGGTGAGCGGCGGTCGGCCGCACGGCGGCCTCCCTGCCCCGCGCGACGGCCCGCCCTGCCTGCCCCGCCCTGCCCGGCGCGACGGCCCTACCCGCCTCCCGCGACGGCCTACCCGCCTGCCCGCGCGGCGGCCCTGCCCGCCTGTCCGCGCGGCGGCCCTACCCGCCTGCCCGCGCGGCGGCCTACCTTGCCCCGCCCCCGTACGCGCAGGCCCCGGCGCGCGCTGCGCCGGGGCCTTGGGTGCGCGGGTACCTCGCCGGGGGTCAGTCCTCGCTGGCGGCGCCGGGCAGGCGGGACTGGATCAGGTCCATCACGGAGGAGTCCGTCAGCGTGGTGACGTCACCGAGCTGACGGTTTTCAGCCACATCACGCAGCAGGCGGCGCATGATCTTGCCCGAGCGGGTCTTCGGCAGCTCGGCCACCGGCAGGATCCGCTTGGGCTTGGCGATCGGGCCGAGCGTCGTGCCGACGTGGTTGCGCAGCTCGTTCACCAGCCCGTCGTCCTCGCTCGCCGTGCCCCGCAGGATGACGAACGCGACGATCGCCTGACCGGTCGTCTCGTCCGCCGCACCCACCACCGCGGCCTCGGCGACCTTGGGGTGGGAGACCAGGGCCGATTCCACCTCGGTGGTCGAGATGTTGTGACCGGACACGAGCATCACGTCGTCGACGCGACCGAGCAGCCAGATGTCGCCGTCGTCGTCCTTCTTGGCACCGTCACCAGCGAAGTACCTGCCCTGGAAGCGGGACCAGTAGGTGTCGATGAAGCGCTGGTCGTCGCCCCAGATGGTGCGCAGCATCGACGGCCACGGGTCGGTGAGCACGAGGTAGCCGCCGCCCCCGTTGGGCACCTCGTTCGCCTCGTCGTCGACGACGGTGGCGGAGATACCGGGCAGCGGGCGCTGCGCGGAGCCGGGCTTGGTCTCGGTGACACCGGGCAGCGGCGAGATCATCATCGCGCCGGTCTCGGTCTGCCACCAGGTGTCCACGATCGGGGTCTTGCCCGCACCGATGTGCTCCCGGTACCAGATCCAGGCCTCGGGGTTGATCGGCTCACCCACCGATCCGAGGATCCGCAGGCTCGACAGGTCGAACTTGGCGGGGATGTCGTCGCCCCACTTCATGAACGTGCGGATCGCGGTGGGGGCCGTGTAGAGGATCGTGACGCCGTACTTCTGCACGATCTCCCAGAAGCGGCCCTGGTGCGGGGTGTCGGGCGTGCCCTCGTACATGACCTGCGTCGCGCCGTTGGCCAGGGGGCCGTAGACGATGTACGAGTGGCCGGTGACCCAGCCGATGTCCGCCGTGCACCAGTAGACGTCGGACTCGGGCTTGAGGTCGAAGACGGCATGGTGGGTGTAGGCCGTCTGGGTGAGGTAGCCGCCGGAGGTGTGCAGGATGCCCTTCGGCTTACCCGTGGTGCCGGAGGTGTAGAGGATGAAGAGCGGGTGCTCCGCCTCGAAGGCCTCGGGAGTGTGCTCGGCGGACTGACGGCCGACGATGTCGTGCCACCAGACGTCGCGGCCCTCGGTGAACGCGGTCTCCTGTCCCGTGCGCCGCACGACCAGGACATGTTCGACCTGCGGGCAGCGGGAGACGGCCTCGTCGATCGCGGGCTTGAGCGCGCTCGGCTTGCCGCGGCGGTAGCCGCCGTCGGAGGTGATGACGAGCTTGGCGTCGGCGTCCTGGATCCGGGAGGCGACGGCGTCGGCGGAGAAGCCGCCGAAGACCACGGAATGCGCCGCGCCGATCCGGGCGCAGGCCAGCATCGCGACCGCGGCCTCGGGGATCATCGGCAGATAGACCGCTACACGGTCGCCCTTGCGGACACCCAGCTCGGTCAGGGCGTTGGCCGCCTTGGCGACCTCGTCCTTGAGCTCGGCGTAGGTGATGGCGCGACTGTCGCCGGGCTCGCCCTCGAAGTGGATGGCGACGCGGTCGCCGTGGCCTGCCTCGACATGACGGTCCACGCAGTTGTACGCGACGTTGAGCCGGCCGTCCGCGAACCATTTCGCGAAGGGCGGGTTGCTCCAGTCGAGGGTCTCGGTCGGTTCGGTGGCCCAGTCGAGCCGCCGTGCCTGCTCGGCCCAGAAGCCAAGCCTGTCCGCCGCGGCCTGTTCATACGCCTCCGCGGTCACGTTGGCCTGCGCGGCCAGCTCGGCCGGAGGTGCGAACCGCCGCTCTTCCTTGAGCAGGTTGGAGAGTGAAGAACGCTCGTTGGTCATCAGCTCGCCTCCCGCAGAAGGTTGGCCAGGCTTTCGTTGCTCACGACATCTCCCTTTCCCAGGGCGTCTTATGTGCGTAGGTGTCCCAGGCCATAGCTCATCAGCCAGAAGGCCGGGTGACAAGGGCCTTCGGAGAATTGGTTTAGACCTGTAGGTGGCCCCTCCGCCCCGGGCGGTGGGGAGGAGGGGCCACACGTTCTCACGGACGCCGTACGGCGCTGGTTCATCCCGTGCGCGTGTGCGCTCGGTCACGCGGTGTGCGTGGCCGGATGCGCCCGTGCCGCACGTCAAGCGGCCGAGTGCGTCAGACGCGGGCCTTCTCCAGGGCTGACGGCGCGGGCGCGACCCGGTCGAAGACCTGCTCGACCTCGTGCTCGGCCGTGCTCGTGAGCAGATACGCCTGAGCCTCGCCGACATGGAAGTACATGCCGTGCAGTTGCAGAGTGCCCTCGGCGAGTCGGCGGGCGACCGACTCATGGGCCCGCAGATGCTCCAACTGCTGGACCACATTGGTCAGACACAGCTGCTCCACCGCGTCCGTGGGCATCCGCCCCGAGATCCTGGCCCATGCGTGGCGCCGGTTGCGCATGCGCTCCAGGCTGGGCAGAGCGTGCCGCAGCCAGCGGCGCAGAGGGGT
Source organism: Streptomyces sp. NPDC018833 (assembly GCF_044390825.1). Classification (NCBI taxonomy): domain Bacteria; kingdom Bacillati; phylum Actinomycetota; class Actinomycetes; order Kitasatosporales; family Streptomycetaceae; genus Streptomyces; species Streptomyces sp. NPDC018833. The sequence continues at coordinate 131,754 of NZ_JBIRZM010000016.1, forward strand.
CGGGGCGCCGTCCGGCGGGCTGTTCAACAGGGCTTGCATGGCTCCGCAGCCGGAGTGGCCGCAGACCGTGATGGACTCCACTCCCAGCACCTCGACCGCGTACTCGATCGCGGCCGCGACCGAGTCGTCGCCGCTCTCCTCACCGGGCAGCGGCACCAGGTTGCCCACATTGCGCACGGTGAACAGATCGCCGGGGCCGCTCGCCGTGATCATGCTGGTGACCAGTCGGGAGTCGGCGCAGGTGAGGAACAGCTGCGAGGGCCGCTGCCCCTCCCGCGCGAGGCGTGCCAGCTCGTCGCGGACCAGGGGGGCCGTATTGCGCTGGAACGAGCTGAGCCCGGTGGCCAGTTTATGGGTCTCGGTCGGCTGCGGGCTGTCGCCGCAGTGGTGGTTGCGCCACGGCGTCCAGGGCCGGCAGCAGCCGTGCGTCTCGTGCGCGGGCTCGCTGATGCGCGTCCCCGACCGGCCCGTGAACTCGACGGTGCCGCCCTGCGCGCAGTGCGCGGCCTGCCAGTCGTGCAGTGCCTCGTACGCCGCGTGGTCCATGAAGGAACCGTCCAGCTCGACCACACAGCCGACGCCGTGCGGCACCTGCCCCAGCACCCGGCTCAGCCGGGGAACGGCCAGGAACGTCAACTGGCCGCGTACGCGCACCCGGTGCACGTCCCCGTCCTCTTCCTCCACGGTGATCCGGGTCCTGGTGAGCCGGTGCAGCGCCACGGCGACCGCCACCGCGATCCCGATCACCACCCCTTCCAGTACTCCGGTCAGGACGACCGCGCCCAGAGTCACCGCGTAGACCAGGATCTCGCGGTTGCGCTTCACGCTGCGCAGATGCGTGATGCTGACCATCTGCACGCCGATCACCATCACCAGCGCGGCGAGGGTGGCCAGCGGGATCAGGTCGAGGACCGGCACCAGCAGCAGCGCGGCCACCGTGATCCACACACCGTGGAGCATGGTGGAGTGGCGGCTGACCGCCCCGGCAGAGACGTTCGCCGCGCTGCGGACCGCGACGCCGGTGATGGGCAGTCCGCCGAGGGCGCCCGACACGATGTTGGCCGCGCCCTGTCCGGCGAGCTCGCGGTCGAGGTCCACGCGGGGGAGCCGTACGTCCGGCTGCTTGCGGGCCGCCGCCAGCTTGTCGATCGCGACGGCCGACAGCAGTGACTCCACACTGCCGACGAGCGTGATGGTGAGCACGGCGGCGAGCAGCCCGAGCACGGGTCCCTCGGGCAGCTCGGGCAGCGCGTGTGAGCGCCACGAAGGAAGATCGACGCGTGGCTGGTGCAGCTGGGCGACGGTCGCGAGTGCGGTCGCGGCGGCGACGGCGGCCAGGGCGGCGGGGACGGTCCGCATGATCCGGCCGGCTCGCCCCGGGATATGCGGCCATGCCAGGACCACGGCGACGGTCAGGACACTGACGGACAGTGCGGCCGGACGGAGGTCGGCCAACTGCCCCGGCAGCGCATGCACATTGGCGACGGCCGAACTCTGCGGCGTGCCCCCGAGGACGATGTGCAGTTGTGCCAGGGCGATGGTGACTCCGATGCCGGCCAGCATCCCGTGGACGATCGCGGGGCTGACGGCGAGCGCGGAGCGCGCCACCCGCAGGGCGGCGAGACCGAGCTGGCACAGGCCGGCGAGAACCGTGATGGCGCATGTGGTGCGCCAGCCGTACCGCTGGATCAACTCGGCCGTGACGACGGTCAGACCGGCGGCCGGGCCGCTGACCTGGAGCGGGGAGCCGCCGAGCCGCCCCGCCACGATGCCGCCGACGGCGGCGGCGACGAGGCCGGCCTGGAGCGGCGCCCCGGTGGCCAGGGCGATGCCGAGGGACAGAGGCAGGGCGATCAGGAAGACGGCGACGGACGCGGACACATCGGCGCCCGCGATCCGGAAGCGGCGGTGCGGCCCGGTGGGCGGACTGTGCGGACGCCGGAAGCGTGTGAGCGGGGACGTGGGTGGCTGAGATGCATCGTCGGTGCGGGTGGGGACGCAGGACATTCCCGTCTCCTCCAGGGTGGCGCGGTCGCGGAACGTGGGGGCGCGGCCGTGAGTCACGGCATGCAGCGGCGGGATGCTCGAATCGCACGAGCGCTCAACGTTAAGTAAATGGATCGTAATGCAGAGTAAAGACTCTGGCATGATTTTCTGGGCAAATAGGGCATTCAATCACCCGATTCAGTGATTAGTCATTTCATTGCGGCTCGTCGTTCCGTTCGCCACGCCCCTCCGGTGTGACCGTGTCGGCCTCTCCATCACCGCCGAAAGTCGTATCGGCATACGAAAGAGGGTGGACGGATGCCTGTCACGAAGAAGGCCGCCGCCGTCGGCACAGTCGCCACGGCACTCCTCGCAGGACTCGCGGGCTGTTCCGGGTCTGGCGGCGCGAACGGATCGGGCACCAAGCACGGCGCGCCCGCCCAGAAAAAGGGGGGCGCCCCCAGGGGCGCGGTCCGCCTCATCGGAGACGGCTCAACCGCCTTCACCGGAGCCCAGCCCGGTCTGCTCAGGCCGCAGCGGCTCAAGCCCGGTGAGAAGCCCCCGCAGTTCGTGGTGTTCTCGTGGGACGGCGCGGGGGAGGACAGCCAGAAGCTGTTCTCCCACTTCCGCAAGGTCGGCAAGAAGTACAACGCGACGATGACGTACTTCCTCAGCGGCGTCTATCTCCTGCCCGAGGGCAAGCGGCACCTGTACGACCCGCCCAAGCACGCTGTCGGCCGCTCCGACATCGGCTTCAACGACATCGAGGGAATCAGGGACACCGTGCGCGAGCTGCGCGGTGCCTGGCTGGACGGCAACGAGGTGGGCACCCATTTCAACGGGCACTTCTGCGGCAACGACGGCGGGGTCGGCACCTGGTCCGTCAAGGAGTGGAAGAGCGAGATCAGCCAGGCCAAGTCCTTTGTGAAGAACTGGCGGACGAACGCCGGACTCGCCTCGGCCGAGCCGCTGCCCTTCGACTACGACCAGGAGCTCATCGGCGCGCGCACTCCATGTCTGGAGGGCCGCGACAACTTCGTGCGGGCGGCGCGGGACCTCGGCTTCCGCTACGACACCAGCGGCGTCAACGACCAGGTGTGGCCCAAGAAGACGCTTGGCCTGTGGGACCTGTCCCTTCAGATGGTCCCCGTCCCCGGCCGAGCCTTCGAGACGCTGTCGATGGACTACAACTTCATGGTCAACCAGTCGGGCACGGCCAAGGGCACTCCGTCGATGCACAAGTACTGGGGGAACCAGATGCGCGACGGACTCCTTCGGGCCTTCGACCGCGCCTACAAGGGCAACCGCGCCCCGCTCTTCATCGGCAACCACTTCGAGTCCTGGAACGGCGGGACGTACATGAAGGCGATCGAGGAGACGATCGCGAAGGTCTGCGTGAAGAGCGACGTGAAGTGCGTGTCGTTCCGTCAGCTGGTCGACTGGCTGGACGCGCAGGATCCGCTGGTTCTGGAAAAACTGCGGCAGTTGGAGGTGGGTGAGGCGCCCAAGGGCGGCTGGTCCGACTTCCTCTCGACGCCGCCCGTGGCGCCGGCCGCCCCGCCCGCCCCGAAGCGGGAGGCGCAGCGGCAGCAGGAGCAGCGGCGCTGAGGGCTGCCGCGCAGGGAGCACGAGGGCGGTCCGGCCGGACCGCCCTCGTGTCGTGGTCAGCCCGGCTGCGGCACCGCAGTGTGCTCGCCGAGCACGAACGCCGGATCCACCTGGGCCGCCAGGTCCGCCCCTGTCTTCGCGTTCCCCCAGCTCTCCGCGTTCTTCAGGTGGAAGTGGACCATCTGGCGGGTGTAGCGCTCCCAGTCCCGGTGCGCGTACGAGTCCTCGGCAGCGTCCTGCAGGGCATGCAGCGCCGTCCGGTTGGCGGCCTCCAGCAACTCGAACCGCGGCGGCCTGCCCTTCTCCATCGCCCGGACCCAGTCCGAGTGCCCGACCGTGACAAGAAGGTCATCGCCGACCTCGTCCCGCAGAAACTCCAGGTCGTCCGGGCCCTGGACCTTGTTGCCCACGACCTTGAGCGACACCCCGAAGTCCCGGGCGTACTCCTTGTACTGGCGGTAGACCGACACGCCCTTGCGGGTCGGCTCGGCCACCAGGAACGTCATGTCGAAACGGGTGAACATCCCGGAGGCGAAGGAGTCGGAGCCCGCGGTCATGTCGACGACGACGTATTCCCGCGGCCCGTCCACCAGATGGTTCAGGCACAGTTCGACCGCACCGACCTTGGAGTGGTAGCAGGCGACGCCGAGGTCGGATTCGGCGAACGGCCCCGTGGCCATCAGCCGGATCTCGCCGTCGTCGAGCCGCACGGTCCGTGCGCACGCCTCGTACACCGGGTTGTCCTCGACGACGTGCAGCAGCCGGGAGCCCTCCCCGGGCGGCGTGGTCTTGATCATCGCCTCGGCCGAGGTGATTCGCGGATTCGTACCGCGCAGATACTCCTTGATCAACGGCAGATGCGCGCCCATCGCGGGCAGAGCGGCCGCCGCCGCGTCGTCGAGGCCGAGAGCGCCCGCGAGATGCTGGTTGATGTCGGCGTCCACCGCGACGACAGGCGCTTCAGCGGCGGCCAGATGGCGGATGAAGAGCGAGGACAGCGTCGTCTTCCCGCTGCCGCCCTTCCCTACGAAAGCGATCTTCATGTTCACCTAGCGTAGTGGTACGAGCGTCGGCCGTTGTCCATGTGCGTGAAGCCGTTGTCCATGTGCGTGAAGAAGACCACTCCAAGGTGGGGCACGGGCCCCGGGCGGTAGCCTCGCTACCTATGAGTACGAACGCGTCGTCGGACCCTCTCGCCACTCTCGGCACGCTGCCTGGCGTCGCCGACTCCGTGGAGTCCGTGCGCAAAGCCGTCGACCGGGTCTACGGGCACCGGGTCATGCGGCGGCGCAGCAACGAGATCACCTCAGAGGCCGCACTGCGCGGAGCCCGCGCCTCCGCCGCCCTGTCGGGTGCCGACTGGGCGCTGGAGGAGGTGCGGAGGCGCACCGACTTCGGCAGCGACGCCGAAGCGCGCACCGTCGGTGCGGCCCTGAGGCTGACGGCAGAGGCCGGCCAGCTGCTCTCGATCTGGCGGCAGTCACCCCTGCGGGTGCTGGCCAGGCTGCACCTGGTCGCGGCGAGCGGCGACAGCGCCGACGAGACGGTGGGCAGGCCGCGTCTGGCCGGCGAGCCGGTCGACGAGCCGCTGATCGAGGTCCCGCTGCCCGGCGCGGCCGAGGTGGCGGCGCGCCTGGACGGGCTGGCGGAACTGATCATCACGGGCAGCTCCGCGCCGGCCCTGGTGACGGCCGCCGTGGTGCACGGCGAGCTGCTTGCGCTGCGCCCGTTCGTCTCGTGCAACGGTCTGGTCGCGCGGACGGCCGAGCGGATCGTTCTCGTCGGCAGCGGCCTGGACCCGAAGTCGATCTGCCCGGCGGAGGTCGGACACGCCGAGCAGGGTCGCGCGGCCTACACCGCCGCCTTCGAGGGGTATCTGTCCGGCACGCCGGAGGGCATGGCGACGTGGATCGCCCATTGCGGGCGGTCCGTGGAACTCGGGGTCAGGGAGTCGACTGCGGTGTGCGAGGCGCTGCAGCGCGGCGCCGCCTGAGGCGGCGAGAGGCCCCAAATCCTGCCGAAATGGGTTGCGGCGGTACCATTTGGTACCGCCGCTGGCATGTCCACAGAGTTACCATGCGTCCTCGAAGGTTGCCCATCAGGTCGGGAACTTTGCCCGTCACCTGGTGCGGCTGGCCCGTAATCGACGGGTCGACGTCGCGTGGGTGCTCCGTTTTCATGCTTCGGTCCGTGGGGCCTTGTTTGCGTTCAAAGGTGATCCTTTCGGATGTCCTCGGTCTCGCGGGCCGTTGAATCCTTTGTACTCCAGCAGGCCAGGAAGGGAAAGGCCTGGCCGGACTTCTTTACTTTTAGGTTCAAATACGGGCGAACCGGGGGTGGAGTCGGCCGGTTGTCCGGGCCGCCCGCGTCGCGGCTCGGCGGCGGTTGGCGTACCAGACGAGTCCGGCGGTCGCGGCCGCCGCTCCGACCGCCGCGGCGGCCATCAGGGCCGGTCGTGCAGGCATCGAGAACGCGGGAAGCCGCTGCTTCAGCCGGACCGGCTTGTTGAAGACGAGAACCGGCCAGTCGCGCAGTGCAGCCTCGCGGCGCAGGGCGCGGTCCGGGTTGACGGCGTAGGGGTGGCCCACCGCGGAGAGCATAGGGATGTCGGTGGCGGAGTCGCTGTACGCGTAGCAGCGTTCCAGGTCGTAGCCCTCCGATGCGGCGAGCTCCCTGACGGCTTCGGCCTTCGTCGGTCCGTACGCGTAGTACTCCACCTCGCCCGTGAAGCAGCCGTCGTCGCCGACGATCATGCGGGTGGCCACGACGCGGTCCGCGCCGAGCAGCTCGCCGATGGGCTCGACGACCTCGGCGCCGGAGGTGGACACGATGACCACGTCCCGGCCGGCCCCGTGGTGCTCCTCGATGAGGGAGGCGGCCTCGTCGTAGATGATCGGGTCGATGAGATCGTGCAGGGTCTCGGCGACGATCTCCCTCACCTGCTGCACGTTCCAGCCCTTGCAGAGCGCGGACAGGTACTCGCGCATCCGCTCCATCTGGTCGTGATCGGCGCCGCCCGCGAGAAACACGAACTGGGTATAGGCGGTGCGCAGCGCGGCGCGCCGACTGATCAGCCCGCCTTGGTAGAAGGACTTGCTGAAGGTCAGTGTCGAAGACTTCGCAATGACCGTCTTGTCCAGGTCAAAGAAGGCGGCCGTGCGCGGCAAGGAGTGGTTTTCCACGGGCTGAGCATATGTGCCCGCCATTCGGCGTACCCTGGGGCGTGTGGGTTTGCCTGAGAAGGCTCTCGGGTACACCATGGAAGTCACGGATCGTTCGCGACCGTGCTAACCCGGTCCGGCTCCTCCCCCCCCGAGTCGGCCGGAGAGACGACCCCCGCTCTCCCCCCCGGCGGGGGTCGTCGCATGTCCGGACGGGTTTTTCTCTCGTTTTCGCGGCCGTCGCCGCCCGCTGCGCGTCTGCGCCACCTGCGGGTGAGGCGGAAGGCGCACCTCCAAATTTCTCACCCTGAGTAGTCCTTGTGCTGCGCTCCGGGAGCCTTTGACGCTCACCGGTATGGGCTACGGAGATATTCACAAGTGGCCGGTTGTCCACAGTTTTTCGGCAAGATCCACACGGTTTTTCAGTGGGTTGCACCGTGATTCCAGCCGCGAAGTTCGTGGCTGGAAGGAATCACGGATCTCGCCACCGGGCGAGATCGCTGGAAGAGGGGTGGAGATCGTGGCCGGATCCATCACATCGGACCGTCCCCGCGCTGCCGAGGGGCGGCGCGAAGGACCGCTGATCGTCACCGAGGACGCCGATCTGCTCGACGACCTTCTGCGGTTGTGCGCCGCGGCGGGGGCCGAGCCCGACGTCCACCACACGGTGCCCGAGCGCAAGGGCGCCTGGGAGGGCGCCCCCCTGGTCCTTGTCGGGGACGACGCGGCCGAGCGGTGCCGCGGGGCCACTCGCCGGCGCGGAGTGCTGCTCGTGGGCCGTGACCAGGACGACCCCGACGTCTGGCGGCGGGCCGTGGAGATCGGGGCCGACAGCGTCCTGCGCCTGCCGGACGCGGAGGGCTGGCTCGTCGACCGGATCGCGGACGTCGCCGAGGGCGTCGGACGGCAGGCACTGACCGTCGGAGTCATCGGCGGCCGGGGTGGCGCCGGGGCATCGACGCTGGCCTGCGCCCTTGCCGTGACGGCGGCCCGCGTCGGCCGGAGGACCATGCTCGTCGACGGGGACCCGCTCGGCGGTGGCCTGGACGTCCTGCTCGGTGGCGAGCAGACCGAAGGCCGGCGATGGCCTGATTTCGCCGCTTCCAAGGGTCGTGTCGCGGGCGGGGCGCTGGAGGAGTCGCTGCCGGAGCTGCACCAGCTGCGGGTGCTCAGCTGGGACCGCGGCGATTCCGTCGTCGTTCCGCCGGAGGCGATGAGGTCGGTGCTGGCGGCGGCGCGCCGGCGGGGCGGCGTGGTCGTCGTGGATCTGCCGCGCCGCGTCGACGAGGGCGTGGCCGAGGCACTGGCCCAGCTGGACCTGGGGCTGCTGGTGGTCCCCGGCGAACTGCGCGCGGTCGCCGCGGCGAACCGGGTCGCGTCGGTAGTGGGCATGGTCCTGACGGACCTGCGCGTGGTGGTCCGCGGTCCGTACGCCTCGGGCCTGGACGAGCAGTGGGTAGCGGCCGCCCTCGGCCTGCCACTCGCGGGCGAACTGCCCGTCGATGCCGGGCTGCCGGCGGCCCAGGACGGCGGAGCGCCGCCGGGCGCGGGCGGGCGGGGGCCGCTGGCCAGGTTCTGCACGGCCTTCTGGGAGCAGGCGCTGGCCGGGGAGACGGTCTCATGAGCACAGGACTGCTGGAAGCCGTACGGCAGCGGCTGGCGGAGAGCGGTGCCGAGCCGACACCGGCCAGGGTGGCGGCAGCCCTTCGGGCGCAGGGACGGCTGCTGGGCGACGCCGAAGTGCTGGGCGGCACCGAGAAGTTACGGGGCGAGCTGGTGGGCACGGGCCCGCTGGAGCCCTTGCTGTCCGACCCGTCCGTCACCGATGTGCTGGTCTCCGCACCGGACCGGGTGTGGGTGGACCGGGGCAGGGGCCTGGAGCTCACGGAGGTGACATTCCCCGACGCCGCCTCGGTGCGCAGGCTGGCGCAGCGGCTCGCGGCAGTGGCGGAGCGCAGGCTGGACGACGCCCGCCCCTGGGTGGACGCACGGCTGCCGGACGGGACGCGGATGCATGCCGTGATTCCTCCGGTGGCGGTCGGCTCCACGTGTCTGTCGCTTCGGGTGGTGCGGCCACGGGCCTTCTCGGTGCGTGAGCTCGTCGCGGCGGGGACGGTTCCGCCGGACGGCGAGCGCGTGCTGCGAGCGCTGATCGCGGCCCGGCTCTCCTTCCTGATCAGCGGCGGGACCGGTTCGGGCAAGACGACCCTCCTGAGCAGCCTGCTGGGACTGGTGGGCGACCGGGAGCGCATCGTGCTCGCGGAGGACTCGGCGGAGCTGAGGCCTGACCATCCCCACGTGGTGCGTCTCGAATCGCGTACCGCAAATCAGGAGGGCGCGGGGCGGGTGACCCTGCGGGACCTGGTCCGGCAGGCGCTGCGCATGCGGCCCGACCGGCTGGTCGTCGGAGAGGTCCGGGGCGCCGAGGTCACCGAACTGCTGGCCGCCCTCAACACAGGGCACGAAGGGGGCTGCGGCACTGTGCACGCCAATGCCGCGGCGGACGTGCCGGCGCGGCTGGAGGCGCTGGGGACTGCGGCGGGGCTCGACCGGACGGCGCTGCACAGCCAGTTGGCCGCGGCCTTGTCCGTCGTCGTCCATCTCGCGCGCGACGCCGGCGGACGGCGCCGCATCGCCGAGGTGCATGTGCTGGAGCGGGACGAGGCCGGTCTGGTGGTGACGGTTCCGGCGCTGAAGTGGGGCGCGGAGGCGTTCACGCGCGAGGACGGCTGGGCACGGCTGCGCGCCTTGATCGGGGATGCGCTGTGAGGGCGACCGAGTCGATGTGTGCGGCGGCGGTCTGCGCCGGGGCCGCCGCCTGGCTGATCACCGGCCAGGACCAGGGCCTGCGCCGTGCGCGGCTGCTTCTCGCGGGCGGCGGGGTCGTGGCCGGGCCGCCGTGGTGGTCGTGGGAGCGGGTGCTGCCCGCGGTGCGGCCACGCAGGGAGTGGCTGTGCCTGCCTGCGGCGCTGGTGGTCGCCGTGCTCGGGAAATCCGTCGTCCCGCTCGTCGTGGGGGCCGTGGCGGTGCCGTTGGTACGGCGGCGGTTGCGGGCCCGGCAGCGCAGGAGCGAGAAGGACCGCAGGGCCGAGGGGGTGGTCGCGCTGTGCGGGGCGGTCGCGGGCGAACTGCGGGCCGGACTACAGCCGGGGCAGGCGCTGTTGTTCGGCGCCAGGGCGACGAAGGCGCTCGGTGAGGGGGAGGCCGCCGTCCTGGCGGCGGCGCGGTTCGGCGGCGATGTGGCCGACGCCCTCAGGGCCGCGGCACGGCAGCCCGGTGCGGAGGGCCTGGCCGGGCTCGCCGCCTGCTGGCGGGTGGCGGTGGACAGCGGTGCGGGCCTGGCTGCCGGACTGGACCGGCTGGAGGCGGCGCTGCGCGCGGAGCGGGACCAACGGGAGGATCTTGCCTCACAGTTGGCCGGCGCGTGGTCGACCGTGATGCTTCTCGCGCTGCTGCCCGTCGCCGGGCTCGGGATGGGCTGGGCACTCGGCGCGGACCCGCTGGCGGTCCTGTTCCACACGTCGGGCGGTATCGCCTGTCTGGTGGCCGGAGGACTGCTGGAGGCAGCCGGCCTGTTCTGGGCGGGCCGGATCGTACGGGCGGGGGAGGAGGCATGAGCCCGGAGGTTGTCCACAGGCTGGGGGCGGTGCTGGCCGGCGTCGCGGCGGTGACGTGCGTCGGCTGGGTGATCGCGGCGCACCGCCGTGGCGGGGCGGTGCGCACCCGTATCGAGGCGCTGCTGTCGGTGGAGCGCGAACAGCGTTGCAGCAGGGCCGAGTTGGCTGGCAGGGCAAAACAATGGGCGGCACCGTTCGGTGCCGCAGCCATCTGCTACGTCCTGATCGGCGGAGTGGCCGGCGGCATCGCGGGGATCGTGTCGGGGGCCGGCATACGGCACTGGCTCCGACGCCGGGGCCGCCGCGCGGCGGCGGCCGCTCTTGGGGACGCCGGGGGCGGGCACGAAGCAGCGCGTCAACTCCCGCTCGCCGCCGATCTTCTGGCCGCGTGCATCTCGGCCGGCGCGGGGCCGCGTGAGGCGGCGGAAGCCGTGGGCGAGTCGCTGGGCGGGCACCTCGGGGAACGACTCGCCAGAGCCGCGGCCGAGCTGCGGCTCGGCGGTGAACCGGCCCACGCATGGGGTTGGTTCGCCGGGATTCCGGGTGCCGGACCACTGGCCCGCTGCCTGGAACGCGCTGACCTGACTGGCGCTCCGGCAGCGGAGCAGGTTGCACGGCTGGCCGAGAGGCTCCGGGCGGACCGTGCCCGGGCGGTGGCGGCACGCGGGAGGAAGGCACAGGTGCTGATCACGGCACCCGTGGGCCTGTGTTTCCTGCCCGCCTTTCTCGCGGTTGGCGTGGCTCCGGTGGTGATCGGGCTGGCGGGCGGACTGCTGGCCGCCGACTGACCGCGACTCTTTTCTCTGATCTCTCGCTGCTTTCTCAAACGCGTAAAGGCACTACGACAACTGGAGGTTGACCATGTGGAACACGTTGTGGCACCGACTGAGCGGACACCGGTCGCACGGGCACCGGTCGGACGGGCACCGACCGCACGGAGGCCGGCTCGGCCCACTGCGCGGCCTGGCAGGCGCGCTGCGCACGGACAAGGGCATGACGACGTCCGAGTACGCGGTAGGGACGATCGCCGCCTGCGGCTTCGCGGCCGTTCTGTACAAGGTCGTCACGAGCGACGCCGTGTCGAAGGGACTCCAGGAGCTGATCGGCAAGGCCCTCGATGCCCAGTTCTGAGGGAAGAGGAGAGGGCACAGCCGCGGAAAGAGACCAGGGGTCGGTGACCGCGGAGGCGGCCGTGGCGGTTCCGGCTCTGGTGGTGTTCGTCATGGCCCTCGTCTGGGCGCTGATGGCCGCGTCCGCGCAGATCCAGTGCGGGGACGCGGCACGGGCCGGGGCCCGGGCGGCGGCCAGGTCCGAGCCGCGTGCGGCGGCGGTCGCCGCCGCACGGTCCGCGGCGCCGTCCGGAGCGCGGGTGACTCTGGCCAGGGCAGGCGACCTGTGGCGGGTACGGGTGGAAGCGGATGCCCCCGGCCCAGGTGGGCTGGGGCTCACCTTGAGTGCGGAGGCGGCGGCCCTGGCCGAGGACACGGTGGGCGCGGAGGCGGCCTCGGCCGAGCGCGCCGGTGGTCCGGACGACGCCGTGTCGGGGGGTGCGGCAGCGGGCCGGTCCGGCGGGGCCGAGGTGAGTGTCGTGCGGGCCTCGGCTCGCTCGGGAGTCGCTGTGCCGGCCGGCGTGGCGGTGGCGCCATGAACCGGGACCGGGGCTCGGCCACCGTCTGGGTGGCCTCCGCCACCACGGTGCTGTGCGTGGTCTTCGCGGTCGTGCTGGCGATGGGCCAGGCGGTCGTGGCACGTCATCGCGCGGGCGCGGCTGCCGACTTGGCGGCCCTCGCGGCGGCCGACCATGCCCTGAGCGGCCGGGACGCGGCATGTGCCAAGGCTGCCGAGGTGGCCCGGGCGCAGGCTGCGGAGATCTCCCGCTGCGTGGTGACAGGAGAGATCGCCGATGTGATCGCACGCTCCCGCTTCGGGCCGTACGCGCCCGAGGTCAGGTCGAGGGCGGGGCCGCACGACCCGGCTCAGGCCCCTCCGCAGGTGCGGCTGACGGGTCCTGCTCGTCCGGCGTCTGCGCAGGGGCGCCCCGGAGCAGTTCCGTGAGCAGACGGACCGCACCACGCTTGTGCAGCGGGTCGTTGCCGTTGCCGCACTTGGGCGACTGAATGCACGAGGGACAGCCCGCCTCGCACTCGCAGGACGCGATGGCCTCACGGGTTGCGGTCAGCCAGTCACGGGCCGTGTGGAAGGCACGCTCGGCGAAGCCCGCGCCGCCGGGGTGCCCGTCGTACACGAAGACCGTCGGGAGCAGCGTGTCGGGATGGAGCGGGACGGACACACCGCCGATGTCCCAGCGATCGCAAGTGGCGAACAGAGGCAGCATGCCGATCGAGGCGTGCTCGGCGGCGTGGAGGGCCCCGCCGAGCTGTTCCGGTCCGACCCGTGCGGCGTCGAGCTGGTCCTCCGTGACCGTCCACCACACAGCCCGGGTGCGCAGAGTGCGCGGCGGGAGGTCGAGTTTCGACTCGCCGAGCACTTCTCCCGTGACGACCCTGCGGCGGAGGAAGGAGACGACCTGGTTGGTGACTTCGACGGAGCCGTAGCACAAACGCCCGTCGCCCCAGGGGATGTCGATGTCGGTGTCGAGAACGGAGATGGCGGTGGTGTCGCGAGCGGTGGTCGAGTACGGCGGGTTGGCCTCCTCGACCAGGGCGACGGAGTCCTCCAGGTCGAGCTGCTTGACCAGGTAGGTACGGCCCTGGTGCAGATGGACGGCACCGTCGTGGACGGCTGTGTGGGCGGCGGCCTCGTCGACCGTGCCGAGCAGGCGGCCGCTGGCGGCCTCGACGATCTGGACGGGCCGTCCGCCCCCGCCCCGGATGTCGGTGAGATCGCAGGCCCGCTCACGCCGTGTCCAGTGCCAGCCGGAGGCCCGCCGACGCAGCAGCCTGGCGCTCTCCAGCTGGGGCATCAGGTCCGCGCAGGCGGGACCGAAGAGCTCCAGATCGGCTTCGGTGAGCGGGAGTTCGGCAGCGGCCGCGCACAGGTGGGGAGCGAGGACATACGGATTGTCGGGGTCCAGGACGGTGGACTCCACCGGTCGTCGGAACAGCGCCTCGGGGTGGTGGACGAGGTAAGTGTCCAGCGGGTCGTCGCGGGCGACGAGGACGGCGAGGGCGCCCTGGCCGGAGCGTCCCGCACGGCCGGCCTGCTGCCACAGGGATGCGCGGGTCCCCGGGTAGCCGGCGATCACGACCGCGTCGAGTCCGGAAACGTCGACGCCGAGTTCGAGGGCGGTGGTGGCGGCGAGGCCGAGGAGTTCACCGGAGTGCAGGGCGCGTTCCAGGGCGCGGCGTTCCTCGGGGAGGTAGCCGCCGCGATAGGCGGCGACGCGCCGCGGCAGCGAGCGGTCCACCTCGGCGAGGCGCTCCTTGGCGATCACGGAGATCAGCTCGGCCCCGCGGCGGGATCGTACGAAGGCGACGCTGCGCACCCCCTGCACGGTCAGATCGGTCAGGAGGTCGGCGGTCTCGGCGGTCGCGGTGCGGCGCACCGGGGCGCCCCTCTCGCCGTGGAGCTCGGTGAGCGGCGGCTCCCAGAGGGCGAAGACGAGCTCGCCACGTGGTGAGGCGTCGTCGGCGACCTCCTTCACGGGCAGGCCGGTGAGGCGGCCTGCGGCCACGGCCGGGGCCGCGGCGGTGGCGGAGGCCAGGAGGAAAACGGGGTTCGCGCCGTACCGGGCGCACAGGCGGCGGAGGCGGCGCAGCACCTGGGCGACATGGGAGCCGAAGACGCCCCGGTAGGTGTGGCACTCGTCGATCACGACGTAGCGCAGGGAGCGCAGGAAGGAGGACCAGCGGGCGTGGGACGGGAGTATCCCGCGGTGCAGCATGTCGGGGTTGGTGAGCACGTAGGTGGCGTACTGCCTCACCCACTCGCGTTCCTCAACGGGCGTGTCCCCGTCGTAGACGGCCGGCCGGATGCGGTTGCCCAGGGGAGCGGCGAGCTCCTTGACGGCGCGGAGCTGGTCGGCGGCGAGGGCCTTGGTGGGGGCCAGGTACAGGGCGGTGGTGCCCCGGCCGTTCGGGGAATCGGCGCCGTCGAGGAGGGTGCTGAGGACGGGGGCGAGGTAGGCCAGCGACTTGCCCGAGGCGGTGCCCGTCGCGATGACCACGGATTCGCCGTCCAGGGCGTGCTCGGCGGCGGCCGCCTGGTGGGCCCACGGGTGGTCGATGCCCGCCTCCTGCACCGCGCTGATCACTTCCGTGCGAATGCGGTCGGGCCAGAATGCATGCCTGCCCGGTCGCGGGGGCAAGTGCTCCGTATGAGTGATGCGCGCAGCCCGGTTCGCCCCCGTGGCGAGCCGGTCGAGAACCGCACCGGGGGAGGGTCGGGTTTCCCCGCTCTCGGGAGGTCGTCTGGGACGGTGATTCTTGGCCATCGGCACCGAGTGTGTCACTGGCGAGACGGACAATGGTCCCAAGGCGTCGTGCATGGCTGCTGGTAAGTGATTGAATGCCATCGCGGCTGGCGACCGTCCTCCGGCTCCGTCGGGGAGACCTGAGGGGGCGGCCGCTCGATAGCAAGGTGCTGGAGGATCCGTGGACCTGTCCCTGTCGACTCGCAATGTGTCCGGCCCTGGTGGCGACCGTACGGTCGTCGAGGTCGGTGGCGAGATTGATGTGTATACCGCGCCCAAGCTGCGCGAGCAGTTGGTCGAGTTGGTGAACGACGGCAGCTACCACCTGGTTGTCGACATGGAGGGCGTGGATTTTCTCGACTCCACCGGCCTCGGCGTGCTCGTCGGCGGCCTGAAGCGCGTGCGCGCTCACGAGGGCTCGCTGCGCCTGGTCTGCAACCAGGAGCGCATTCTCAAGATCTTCCGGATCACGGGTCTGACCAAGGTGTTCCCTATCCACACCTCGGTCGACGAAGCCGTCGCGGCGACCGACTGACGGTCGGCCGGAGACCGCCGGAAGTAGTGAGGGGCACCGGGCATCCAGCCCGGGCCCCTGAGAGTCACGCTCGTACGTCCGAGGGGGATCTGCATGGCCACCGTTGAGCTCCGCTTCAGCGCCCAGCCCGAGCACGTCAGGACAGCCCGGCTGGTCGCCGCTGCCGTCGCGCGCAGGGCCGGGGTCGACGAGGCGGTGCTGGACGAGGTCCGCCTCGCGGTCGGCGAGGCCTGCAGCCGAGCGGTCGGGCTGCACCGCAGCCATGGCCTCACGGCGCCCGTGAGGGTCCTGCTGTCCGAGGAGGAGAAGACCTTCTCGATCGAGGTCGGTGACGAGGTCCCCGGCTCGGGCGGCGGTGCGGCCGCGGGCGGGCGCGCCGCGGACGAGGCCGCGGCCGACGCCGATGAGGAGGACGAGATGGGGCTCGCGGTGATCAGCGGCCTCGTCGACGACATGGAGGTCTCGTCGTCCGAGGGCGGCGGCGTGATCCGGATGAGCTGGCCCGCGGCGCCGGTCGCCGCGGCCCCTGACCGAGCGGCACCCTGACCCGTCGGGCCCGGCCTCCGCCGCGGGGGCCCGCCTGCGCGGGCTCGCCCGCCCCGGGCTCTGACAGCCGCTCCAGAAGGTCCGCTCGGCCCTGTCGGCCCACCCACCCCGTCGGCCCCGTATGGCCCCCTTCCAGGCACCCACTGGGTCTGCCGGCACCCATCCAGTTGTGCCCAGCCCCCGTCTGTCAGCGCGTCCGTGGCGCTCCGCCCTGGCCGCCGCCTCGGCGCCGGACTTCGCGGATCCCTCGGGGCCCAGGCCTGTCGTGACCCGATCGGCCCAGTGCGTGCCGACCAAAAACGACGAACCAGCCTGGCGGCCGGAGAGTGTCGTGGTGGACCGGACAGATGTGGCGGCCGGCCCGCTGCGCGGGCTTGACGAACCTCCAGGTGATCGATCTTTCGGTTTCTCCGGTTCATCTCATATGAAGATGCCCTGCTGAGCAGGGCATCTTTCACATTTCTAGATCGTTGATCAACGGTCAATGCCTTTGCCCCATTACTTCTTTCGGGGGCCTTTTTGGGGCGCGATCATTTGCTGGGTAGCGAGCGAAGGTCAATTGCATTTGCCGCGCCCTGTTTTGATCAGGTTCCGGTACCTACAATCCGTCCACATCTTGAGCTCTGAACGTCAAGGAGGACGAATGGCGGGGCTCGTCAAACCACAAATGACCGATCATCCCACTTCTTACGCAGCCGCGGTACTCACGGACGACAACCGGATGATCGTGGTGGTCATCGCAGCCGTCGCGCTCGCGGCCCTGGTCGTCGCCCAGCTGCTCGTGCGCCAGGTCCTCGCCGCCGGCGAGGGCACCGATTCCATGAAGAAGATCGCGGCAGCCATTCAGGAAGGCGCGAATGCCTATCTCGCGCGGCAGCTGCGCACCCTCGGCGTGTTCGCCGTGGTGGTGTTCTTCCTTCTCATGCTTCTTCCGGCCGACGACTGGTCGCAGCGTGCAGGGCGCTCGGTGTTCTTCCTGGTGGGCGCGATCTTCTCGGCGGCCACCGGATACATCGGCATGCGCCTCGCCGTGCGCGCCAATGTCCGGGTGGCGGCGGCCGCACGGGAAGCGACCCCGCAGGAAGGAGAGCCGGAAAAGGATCTGACGGCCGTCGCGCACAAGGCCATGAAGATCGCGTTTCGTACGGGCGGTGTGGTCGGCATGTTCACGGTCGGCCTCGGCCTGCTCGGCGCGTCCTGCGTCGTGCTCGTCTACGCGGCCGACGCGCCCAAGGTGCTCGAAGGCTTCGGCCTGGGAGCCGCTCTCATCGCCATGTTCATGCGTGTCGGCGGTGGAATCTTCACCAAGGCGGCCGACGTCGGCGCCGACCTTGTCGGCAAGGTCGAGCAGGGCATCCCCGAGGACGACCCGCGTAACGCAGCGACCATCGCCGACAACGTGGGCGACAACGTCGGCGACTGCGCCGGCATGGCGGCCGACCTCTTCGAGTCGTACGCCGTCACGCTCGTGGCGGCCCTCATCCTCGGCTCGGCGGCCTTCGGTGACGCCGGACTCGCCTTCCCGCTGATTGTCCCGGCGATCGGCGTGGTCACCGCGGTGATCGGCATCTTCGCGGTCGCCCCGCGGCGCGCCGACCGCAGCGGGATGACCGCCATCAACCGCGGGTTCTTCATCTCCGCGCTGATCTCGATCATCCTGGTGGCCGTCGCGGTGTTCGTGTACCTGCCGTCCTCGTACGCCGAGTTGGACGGTGTCGGCGACGCCGCGGTCCGGGCACACGACGGCGACCCGCGTGTTCTCGCACTTGTCGCCGTCGCCATCGGCATCGTCCTGGCGGCCCTGATCCAGCAACTGACGGGCTACTTCACCGAGACCACCCGGCGTCCCGTCCGGGACATCGGCAAGTCGTCGCTCACCGGGCCCGCGACCGTGGTCCTGGCGGGCATCTCTATCGGCCTCGAATCGGCTGTCTACACCGCCTTGTTGATCGGCCTCGGTGTGTACGGGGCGTTCCTGCTCGGTGGCACGTCGATCATGCTCGCCCTGTTCGCGGTGGCGCTGGCCGGCACCGGCCTGCTCACCACGGTCGGCGTCATCGTCGCGATGGACACCTTCGGGCCGGTCTCCGACAACGCCCAAGGCATCGCGGAGATGTCCGGCGACGTCAGGGGCGCGGGCGCGCAGGTCCTCACCGACCTGGACGCCGTCGGCAACACGACCAAGGCCATCACCAAGGGCATCGCCATCGCCACGGCCGTGCTCGCCGCCGCCGCGCTCTTCGGCTCCTACCGCGACGCCATCTCGACCGCGGCCAGGGACGTCGGCGAGAGGCTCGGTGACGGTGCCCCGATGAACCTGGTCATGGACATCTCCCAGCCCAACAACCTGGTGGGTCTGGTCCTGGGGGCCGCGGTCGTCTTCCTCTTCTCCGGACTGGCGATCAACGCGGTGTCCCGCTCGGCGGGCGCCGTGGTCTACGAGGTGCGGCGGCAGTTCCGCGAGCACCCGGGGATCATGGACTACTCGGAGAAGCCGGAGTACGGCCGCGTCGTGGACATCTGCACCAAGGACGCGCTCCGGGAGCTGGCGACTCCGGGTCTGCTCGCCGTGATGACACCGATCGCCGTCGGCTTCTCGCTCGGCGTCGGCGCGCTCGGGGCGTTCCTGGCCGGCGCGATCGGCACCGGCACGCTCATGGCCGTCTTCCTCGCCAACTCCGGTGGTGCCTGGGACAACGCCAAGAAGCTCGTCGAGGACGGTCATCACGGCGGCAAGGGCAGTGAGGCACATGCCGCGACGGTGATCGGTGACACGGTCGGCGACCCGTTCAAGGACACGGCCGGTCCGGCGATCAACCCGCTGCTGAAGGTGATGAACCTGGTGGCGCTGCTGATCGCGCCGGCGGTCGTCCAGTTCAGCTACGGGGACGACTCCAATGCCGGCGTCCGCGCGGTGGTGGCCGTGATCGCCATGCTGGTCATCGTGGGTGCCGTGTACATCTCCAAGAGGCGCGGCATCGCCGTGGGCGACGATGAGGAGGGCACGGCCGAACGCAGCGCCAAGTCGCCCGATCCGGCGGTGGTTTCCTGACAGTTGCTCAATGCACGGGCGGGCGGCGCGTACTGACGCGGCGCCCGCCCGTTCGCGCGTGCGGGTGAGTCATGTCTCCCTTGGTGCAAATGGCTTCATAGGTGATGAATCGGACGCACGACACGCGTTTGTCGCCCACTTGGCGTGTATGTTCCGGGGCCGAGAGAGCCTTGGAAGGGACCAATCCGGTGAACAAGAAGCTTGCGGCCGCAGTGTCCGGCGGTGCGGTACTGGTACTGGCGCTGTCGGGATGCGGGGACGACGGCGAAGAGAAGGCGAACGCCTGGGCCAAGAAGGTCTGTGACCAGGCACAGCCGCAGATCCAGAAGAGGGCGAACGCCCAGCAGGCCATCATCTCGACGGCCGCTGACGGCAAGCCCGCCGACATCCAGGCAGCCGACTCCAAGGCGTTCGCGGACATCGCCGCCGCGGACAAGGCACTTGCCAAGGCCGTCAGGGACGCCGGCGTACCGCCGGTGGACAACGGCGAGAAGCTCCGTACGGACGCGGTGAACGAACTCGAGGCCACCGCCACGGAGTACCTGGCGCTCAAGAAGAAGGTCGACGACCTCAACCCCAAGGACCAGCAGAAGTTCGCCGACGGCCTGCAGGAGGTGGCGGACGGCCTGAAGAAGATCGAGCGCATGGATCAGGCCGCGCTGGCCAAGCTGCAATCGGGTGAGTTGGGCAAGGCCATGGCGAAGCAGCCGGGCTGCCAGAAGGCCAAGACGTCGAGCCCCGCGTCGGGTGCGTCCGCGTCCCCGAGCAAGGCGTGACCACCAGCGCCTCGGCGCACGGCAACGCGGCTGTCTGAGGCGCCACTCGGCCGGCGTGTGGGACAAGTCGGGCTCCGGCGGCCCGCGTCGCGACCATGTCGTCAGGCCCGGCCGGCCATGCCGCCGCCGCCCGGCCCGCATGTGCACCCCGGGTCGGGCGGGGCGGCGATTGTCAGTGGCGGCCGCCACAATGGGTTCGTGAGTACGACCAGTCTTCCCGCGCCCGATCACGCTCCCCGGCTTCGCGACGCCTTCCTCGCCGCCGGGTTCACCGCCGATGGTCTTCTCGACCTGCTCGGAGCCCCTGCGTACGCGGCGCTCGCGCGCAGCGAGACCGTGCCCGCCCTGCGCGCCACCCGCGGGGACACCGCGCTGGAGACGCTCGTGCGGCTGTTCCTTCTGCAGCGGCCCCTGGCGTACGGGCGGGCTCGTGCCGCGCTGCCGATAGAGGAGTGTCTGGCGGACGACTGGGTGCTGCGCGACGGGGACGAGGTCCGGGCCACCGTGGACGTCCGGCCGTACGGGGGGCCGCAGGGACAGGACTGGTTCATCGTGTCCGACCTGGGCTGCGCCGTCGGCGGCGCGGGCGGGGCGGGGGGACAGGGCGAGGGAGTCGTCCTCGGCGTCGGCGGCGCCTCCACCACGCTCGCCGGCATCACCGTGCGGATGCCCGTGGACTCCGCGCTCGACGTGGGCACGGGATCCGGCATCCAGGCGCTGCACGCCGCGCAGCACGCGACGCGGGTCACGGCCACGGACCTCAATCCGCGCGCCCTGCACTTCACACGCCTCACTCTCGGCCTGTCCGGCGCACAGGAGGCCGATCTGCGGGAGGGCTCGCTGTTCGAGCCGGTCGCCTCGGACACGTTCGACCTGATCGTGTCCAACCCGCCCTTCGTCATCTCCCCCGGTGCCAGGCTGACCTACCGGGACGGCGGGATGGGCGGGGACGATCTGTGCCGCTCGCTCGTCCAGCAGGCGGGCGACAGGCTGAACGAGGGCGGCTTCGCCCAGTTCCTCGCCAACTGGCAGCACGTGGAGGGGGAGGACTGGCAGGAGCGGCTGCGCTCGTGGGTGCCGCGCGGCTGCGACGCCTGGATCATCCAGCGCGAGGTGCAGGACATCACGCAGTACGCGGAGCTGTGGCTGCGCGACAGCGGCGACCATCGCAGCGATCCCGCGCGGTACGCGGCACGGTACGACGCCTGGCTGGACGAGTTCGAGGCGCGCAGGACCAAGGCGGTCGGCTTCGGATGGATCACGCTGCGCAGGTCCGGTGCGGACCGGCCTTCGATCGTGACGGAGGAGTGGCCGCACCCCGTCGAGCAGCCGCTCGGCGATGCCGTGCGCGCGCATTTCGACCGGCAGGACTACCTGCGCACGCACGACGACGCGGCGCTTCTCTCCGACCGGTTCCGGCTGGCGCCGGAGGTGGTGCAGGAGCAGGTCGGGCTGCCGGGTGCCGAGGACCCGGAGCACGTGGTCCTGCGCCAGAACCGGGGCATGCGGCGGGCGACCAAGGTGGACACCGTGGGCGCGGGGTTCGCGGGGGTGTGCGACGGGACGCTGAGCGCCGGACGGATCCTGGACGCCATCGCCCAGCTGATCGACGAGGACCCGGTGCTGCTGCGTGACCGCACGCCGCAGGCGCTGCGACTCCTGGTGGAGGAGGGCTTCCTCGAACCGGCCGATTCGACCGATCCGACCGATCCCGCCACGACGGCCGATCCGATCGGCCCGACCAGTCCGGGCAGTCCTGGCAATCCGGGCAGGACGGCCTAGGGACCCGCACGGGACAACACGGGACCGCACGGTTCACGCCGCTCGGCGCGGGAAAACCGGCCAATGTTCGGTCAGCGGCTCCCGCCCGGAACGGGCCCGCTCCGGCACCGGCCCGAGCCCGCCGCCAGAAGGCGCGCCCCGCCACCACAAAGAAGGGAGGAGAAGGGGAGCGGCCTCCTCCGAAAAAAGTTGCCGACGCGACCGCGTGGGTGAACCCACACGCCGTTCACCCGGAATTCGCGCGGCCGACGCCCGCGGGTGGCAGCCTCGGCATCCGACATCCATGGCGCCAGGGAAGGACCGGGTACGGGCATGGAGAGCGGGCCAGCGATCTTCGCCGGGACGGCATTCGCGCTGTTCGGAGCCGGGCTGCTGCTGTGGACGGGGACACGGCTCGCATACCGTGCACCCGTCGCGCACGGAGTGAGCCCCGCCACGGCCACCGCCTTCGGGATCCTCTTCGGTGCGGCCTTCCTCGCGCTCGGGGTGTGGTGCTTCGCACGCGTCTGAAGCAGCGCACAGGCGAAGACGTGCCGGTCCGGGCGGCAGAAAAGGCTGGAGTCGGGTTACCGTTCGAGTGGCCGTTGCGGTCTTTTGCCGTTTGACACGGGGGCGGGTTGTACCGTCACACTCCGCAGCGACAGCAGCGCCACAGCAGTGCCGTAACGCTTGCAGTACCGCGTACCGCACCGCCGTGAGCGCCCATCGAATGTCGACCGGAGAGAAGAGCGAAGTTGTCCCCGACCAGCGAGACCGCACACGGCGGCCGCCGACTCGTGATCGTCGAGTCGCCTGCCAAGGCGAAGACGATCAAGGGCTATCTCGGCCCCGGCTATGTCGTCGAGGCGAGCGTCGGGCACATCCGCGACCTGCCGAACGGCGCCGCCGAGGTGCCGGAGAAGTACACCGGCGAGGTGCGCCGGCTCGGCGTCGACGTCGAGCACGACTTCCAGCCGATCTACGTCGTGAACGCCGACAAGAAGGCCCAGGTCAGGAAGCTCAAGGAGCAGCTCGCCGAGTCCGACGAGCTCTTCCTCGCCACCGATGAGGACCGCGAGGGCGAGGCCATCGCGTGGCACCTGCTCGAGGTCCTCAAGCCCAAGGTCCCCGTCCACCGCATGGTGTTCCACGAGATCACCAAGGACGCGATCCGCGACGCCGTCGCCAACCCGCGCGAGCTCAACAAGCGCATGGTCGACGCCCAGGAGACCCGGCGCATCCTCGACCGCCTCTACGGCTACGAGGTCTCGCCGGTCCTGTGGAAGAAGGTCATGCCGCGGCTGTCCGCCGGACGTGTGCAGTCCGTCGCGACCCGGCTCGTCGTAGAGAGGGAGCGCGAGCGCATCGCGTTCCGCTCCGCCGAGTACTGGGACCTGACCGGCACCTTCGCCACCGGCCGCGCCGGGGACACCTCCGACCCCTCGACCTTGACGGCCCGCCTCAACACGGTGAACGGGCAGCGCGTCGCGCAGGGCCGCGACTTCGGTCCGGACGGCCGGCTCAAGAGCGACCAGGTGCTGCACCTCGACGAGGCGAACGCCCGCGCCCTGGCCGCGGCCCTCCAGGACGCGTCCTTCGCGGTGCGCTCCGTCGAGTCCAAGCCCTACCGCCGCTCGCCGTACGCGCCGTTCCGCACGACCACGCTGCAGCAGGAGGCCTCGCGCAAGCTCGGCTTCGGGGCCAAGGCGACGATGCAGGTCGCGCAGAAGCTGTACGAGAACGGCTTCATCACCTACATGCGTACGGACTCCACCACGCTGTCCGACACCGCCGTCGCGGCGGCCCGGGCCCAGGTGACGCAGCTGTACGGCGGCGACTACCTGCCCGACAAGCCCCGCACCTACGCCGGCAAGGTCAAGAACGCGCAGGAGGCGCACGAGGCGATCCGGCCTTCGGGTGACCGCTTCCGCACTCCCGCGGAGACCGGACTGACCGGCGACCAGTTCAGGCTCTACGAGCTGATCTGGAAGCGGACCGTCGCTTCCCAGATGAAGGACGCCGTCGGAAACAGCGTCACGGTGAAGATCGGCGGCCGGGCATCCGACGGCCGTGACGCCGAGTTCACCGCGTCCGGCAAGACGATCACCTTCCACGGCTTCATGAAGGCATACGTGGAAGGTGCCGACGACCCGAACGCCGAGCTGGACGACCGCGAGCGGCGCCTCCCGCAGGTCACGGAGGGCGACGCCCTGTCAGCCGAGGAGATCTCGGTCGACGGCCACGCCACCAAGCCGCCGGCCCGCTACACCGAGGCGTCGCTGGTCAAGGAGCTGGAAGAGCGCGAGATCGGCCGCCCGTCGACGTACGCCTCGATCATCGGCACGATCCTGGACCGCGGCTACGTCTTCAAGAAGGGCACGGCGCTCGTGCCGTCGTTCCTCTCCTTCGCCGTGGTCAACCTGCTGGAGAAGCACTTCGGCCGGCTCGTCGACTACGACTTCACCGCCAGGATGGAGGACGACCTCGACCGCATCGCGCGGGGCGAGGCGCAGGCCGTGCCGTGGCTGAAGCGCTTCTACTTCGGCGAGGGCGACGCGGCGGGCGCCGCGTCCGAGGCGGGCAACGGCGACGGCGACCACCTGGGCGGCCTCAAGGAGCTGGTGACCGACCTGGGCGCGATCGACGCCCGCGAGATCTCCAGTTTCCCCGTCGGTAACGGCATCGTCCTGCGCGTGGGACGCTACGGTCCGTACGTCGAGCGCGGCGAGAAGGAGGCGGAGGGCCACCAGCGCGCCGACGTCCCCGAGGACCTCGCTCCCGACGAGCTGACCGTGGAGCACGCGGAAGAGCTGCTCGCCAAGCCGAGCGGTGACTTCGAGCTGGGCACCGACCCGGCGACCGGACACCAGATCATCGCCAAGGACGGCCGCTACGGCCCGTACGTCACCGAGGTGCTGCCCGAGGGCACGCCGAAGACCGGTAAGAACGCGGTCAAGCCGCGTACGGCGTCGCTGTTCAAGTCCATGTCGCTGGACACGGTCACGCTCGAGGACGCGCTGAGGCTGATGTCGCTGCCCCGCGTGGTCGGCACCGACGCCGAAGGCGTCGAGATCACCGCGCAGAACGGCCGGTACGGCCCGTATCTGAAGAAGGGCACCGACTCGCGCTCGCTGGAGAACGAGCAGCAGCTGTTCAGCATCACGCTGGAGGAGGCCCTCGCGATCTACGCGCAGCCCAAGCAGCGCGGTCGGGCCGCGGCCAAGCCGCCGCTGAAGGAGCTGGGCACGGACCCGGTCA
Organism: Streptomyces sp. NPDC018833; assembly: GCF_044390825.1. NCBI lineage: Bacteria > Bacillati > Actinomycetota > Actinomycetes > Kitasatosporales > Streptomycetaceae > Streptomyces > Streptomyces sp. NPDC018833. The sequence continues at coordinate 156,426 of NZ_JBIRZM010000016.1, forward strand.
GCGAGCGCCCGGTCGTCGTCAAGGACGGCCGCTTCGGCCCCTACGTCACTGACGGCGAGACGAACGCGACGCTGCGCACCGGCGACAGCGTCGAGGACATCACGCCGGAGCGCGGGTACGAGCTGCTCGCGGAGAAGCGCGCCAAGGGGCCCGCCAAGAAGAAGACGGCGGCCAAGAAGGCGCCCGCGAAGAAGACCGCGGCCAAGAAGACGGCGGCGAAGAAGACCACCGCCGCGAAGAAGACCACGGCCGCGAAGAAGACGACGACGGCGGCGAAGACGACGGCCGCCGCCAAGAAGGCCCCGGCGAAGAAGACCGCCACGAAGAGGGCCGCGGCGTCGGCCAACGCGTCGGCGGCTACGGGCGAGGAGTAGGGAGCCGAGAGGCTCCGGGCGAGGAGCCGGGGAAACCGAGACGGCGGCCGGGAGGCACTTCCGGCCGCCGCGTACCCGGCCCCGGCTGCCAGCCTTCTGGCCGTCATGTGCCGATCCTGGTCCCCGGCCGCGATGTACCGGTCCCCCCAGGTCCCCGGCATCCTTGCCGCCATGTGCCGATCCGGGTCCCCGGCCACTGCGCCTCCGTCCCGTCTCCGCACGAGAACCTTCACACTCGTGTGACAAAACGCCAGTGTGTTCGCACACCCCTCCGGGGAGCGACCCGCTCCGGATAGGCTGGGCGGATGACGCGAGCCGAGCAGCCAGCCGAGCAGCAGGCGGTCATGAGTACCGCTGCAGAGACTGCTTCCGACGCATCTGATTCCGACGCCCTCGCCGCGGACTCGCGGGAGCGCGCCGTGCGCGCCCTCCTGCGTCACGCACCGCTGAGGCGGCTGTGGAACGCACAGGTGGTCGGCGGAGTCGGGGATGCCCTGGGCGTTCTCGTCCTGATGCTGCTGGCCTTGCAGGCGGCCGTCGACTCCGGCACCTTCGGGTCCGGCTACCGCGGGGCGGCCTTCGCCGTCGCCGCTGTGCTCGGCGCGCGGGTGCTGGCCACTCTTCTCTTCGGGGCCGTACTGCTCGGCCCCATGACCTCGCTCACCGCGCCGAGCGGGCCGCTGGACCGGCGCTGGACCATGATCAGCGCGGACGGCGTGCGGGTCGCGCTGCTGGTGGTCGCCCCCCTGTGGATCGACTGGACGCCCGACAACGCCCTCGCGATCCTCCTGATCAGCGTCTTCGTGACCGGTGTCGCGGAACGTTTCTGGACCGTGGCCCGCGACGGCGCAGCTCCCGCGCTACTGCCCGCGCCACCGCCGGAGGGGGCTGCGGTACGGCCGCTGCCCGATCACCTCGACGCGCTGCGCAGGCTGTGGCTCCGCACCGGTTTCGCGGTCATCCCCGCCGCGGCCGCCGCTCTTCTCGTCGCCACACTGGTCGGCAACCTGCTCGGCTCGGGCATCGAGTGGTTCACGGCGCATCAGGCGGCTCTCCCCACGTACCTGGCGGCCGGTCTGTTCGCCGCGTCCGTGTCGACGCTGTACTTCGTGGAGCTGCCCGGCGCGCAGACGCCCCGGCCGCGATCGCCGCTGGAGGGCCTGCGCCGCCCATCGGGCGGGAGCGGCGGCAACGGTGTGGACAAGGGGCGCACGGGCGGCATCCCGCTCTTCGTCATCTCCTGCGCCGCCGTCACCGGAGCGATCGCGTCCGCGACGGCCGTCGCCGTGCTCCACGCCATCGACCTCGGCGGCGGGCCGGTCGCGTTCGCGCTGCTCGTCCTCGCCCTGATCGGTGGCACCGGGGTCGGGATCCGCACGGCCGGATCCGTACTGCCCTCGCTGTCGCGGCGCCGGCTGCTCGCCCTCGCGCTCACCGTGACCGGCGTGGCGCTGCTCGCCATGGGGCTGGTGCCGGACACGTCCACCGTGCTGTTCATCGCGGCGCTCGCAGGCTTCGCGGCAGGTGTGGCCGCCAACACCGGCCACGCCCTGATCGACCAGGAGACCGAGGACTTCCGCCGGCCCCGTATCACCGCACACCTCCAGGCGGTCGTCCGCGTCGCCACCGGGCTCGCCGCGATCGCGGCCCCGCTGCTCGCGGCGGCGATCGGTCCGCACCGGCTCGCGAGCGGCGACTTCGTCTTCGCGCACGGCGGGGCCGCGTTCACGTTGATGCTCGTCGGCGCACTGCTGCTGCCCGTCGCCGCGGTCGTGCTGGCCAAGACGGACGACCGTTCCGGTGTCCCGCTGCGCCGCGATCTGCGCGACGCGCTGCGCGGTGGCGCGGACCCGGCGCAGGTGCCCGCGGCGAACGGATTCTTCATCGCCATCGAGGGCGGCGACGGAGCGGGCAAGTCCACCCAGGTCGAGGCGCTCGCCGAGTGGATCCGCGCCAAGGGCCATGAGGTCGTCGTCACCCGTGAACCCGGTGCCACCCCGGTCGGCAAGCGGCTGCGCTCCATCCTGCTGGACGTGTCGAGCGCCGGACTGTCCAACCGGGCCGAGGCCCTGCTGTACGCCGCCGACCGCGCGGAGCACGTCGACTCGGTCGTCCGCCCCGCCCTGGAACGCGGCGCCGTCGTCATCTCCGACCGCTACATCGACTCCTCCGTGGCCTACCAGGGCGCGGGCCGCGACCTTTCGCCGACGGAGATCGCGCGCATCTCGCGCTGGGCGACTGACGGACTCGTACCGAATCTGACCGTGCTGCTCGACGTCTCGCCCGAGGCCGCGCGCGAACGTTTCACCGAGGCGCCGGACCGGCTGGAGTCCGAGCCCGCGGAGTTCCATCAGCGCGTACGCGCCGGGTTCCTGACCCTGGCGGCGGCCGACCCCGGCAGGTACCTCGTCGTCGACGCGGGCCAGGAGCCCGAGTCGGTCACCACCGTCGTACGCCACCGGCTCGACCAGCTGCTGCCCCTCTCCGACGCCGAGATCAAGGCCCGTGAGGAGGCCCGCCGCAAGGCCGAGGAGGAGGCGCGTCGCAAGGCCGAGGAGGAGGCCGCGCGGAAGGCGGAGGAGGAGCGCCTGGAGCGTGAGCGCCAGGAGCAGCTCGCGAGGCTCCGTGCCGAGGAGGAGGAGCGCAAGCGACGCGAAGAGGAGGAGGCGCGGCAGCGCGAGGCCGAGCGCCAGGCCGAGGAGGCCAGGCAGCGCGCCGAGGAGGCACGCCGGCGGGCGGATGAGGAACGCCGCCGCCGCGAGGCCGAGGAGAAGGCGCGCCAGGAGGAACAGGAACGCCTTCGCCGACAGGCCGCGGAGGAGGCCCGGCTGCGGGCCGAGGCCGAGGCGCGCCGGCTGGAGAAGCAGCGCAAGGCGGAAGAAGCGCTGATGAAGGCGGAGCAGGCGCGGCGGGCCGCGGAGGCGGCCGCTGCCGCGGCGGCAGCGGCGTCCGCGCAGTCGGCCAGCGAGGTCACCGTGCCGACGCCGGTCGTGAGGCCGGACGAGGCGCCGTCGGCCGGTCCCGACGAGATCACGCAGGAGGTCCCGATGCCGGGCGCGGCAGCGGGGGATGACGAGACGACGCTGCTGCGGAAGGTCCCCGACGAGGCGGAGACCTCCGTGCTGCCTGCTGTGGAGGATCCGCGGGCCCAGGCGGAGACCTCCGTGCGCCCGGGCGTGGAGGATCCGCGGGCGGCCGACGAGACGGCGGTGCTGCCGCCGGTGCGGGACGATCGCCGGGACGCCGACCCCGCGGACCGGGTGCCGCCGGGCTTCTTCCGTGACGAGCACCCCGAGCACCGGGCCGGGCCGGAGGAGGCCAACGAGCGGACCCGGGAACTGCCTCAGGTCGACCCGGCCCCTTCGGCCGACCCGCAGGCAGGCCGTCGGCGCCACCGCCCGGAGTGGGCGGAGGAGACGCCGCTGGACGACCTGCCGACGCTGGCGGACGAACTGCTGGGCCCGCACGAGGACGAGGTCGACCGGCGCGGCCGCTCACGCTGACGCGGCTCGCGGGGCGCGGCTCGCGCTGACGCTGGCGAATGGGGCGGGTGTCCCGGGAGCCGGCCCGTCGGGGCAGCAGAGGGGGCGGCCCCGACGGGAGCGTGACGGGACCCGGCCGTACGGCGCGGGCCCCTCGCCGGGACCGTTGGGACGTCGGAACTGTCGGGGGCTTCGGGACGTCGGGCCGCTGGGACGTCGGGAGGGCGTTGCGACCGGGTGTCCGACCCCTCGCTGGACCCGGGTGTCAGAGGGCTGGACCACAATGGAGGCGCACAGGACACTCCACGGCGCGAAGGGGCGGTGACGGCGCATGGCCGTATGGGACGACATGGTTGGCCAGGAGCGCGTCCGGACACAGCTCTGCGCCGCAGCGGGGGACGCCGACGCCCTGGTCACCGCCCACGTCCAGGGCACACCCGCCCCCGCCGCCTCGAAGATGACGCATGCGTGGCTGTTCACCGGACCGCCCGGGTCCGGGCGGGCCACCGCCGCCCGTGCCTTCGCCGCCGCCCTGCAGTGCACCAGCCCCGACCGGGCCCTCGGCGGCGCCCCCGGCTGCGGTTTCTGCGACGGCTGCCACACCACGCTCGTCGGGACCCACGCCGACGTCGACGTGATCCGTACGGACCTGCTCTCCATCGGCGTCAAGGAGACCCGCGAACTGGTACGCCGCGCGCAGCTCTCTCCGGCCGGCGGCCGCTGGCAAGTCATCATCATGGAGGACGCCGACCGCCTCACCGAGGGCGCGGGGAACGTCCTGCTGAAGGCCGTCGAGGAGCCGGCCCCCCGCACCGTGTGGATGCTGTGCGCACCCTCCCTGGAGGACGTGCTCCCCACCATCCGCTCCCGCTGCCGCCACCTCACGCTCCGTACGCCCCCGGTCGCGGCGGTCGCCGACGTGCTGATCCGGCGCGACGGCATCGAGCCGGAGGTCGCCGCGGCCGCCGCGCGTGCCACCCAGGGCCACATCGGTCGCGCCCGCAGGCTGGCCACGGACGAGCGCGCCCGCGCCCGGCGTGCGACCGTCCTCAAGCTGCCTCTGCGGGTCGAGGACATCGGCGGCTGCCTCAAGGCCGCGCAGGAGCTGGTCGACGCGGCGGCGGAAGACGCCAAGCAGGTCGCCGAGGAGACCGACGTCAAGGAGACGGAGGATCTGAAGGCCGCGCTCGGCGCGTCCGCGGGCGGTCGTATGCCGCGTGGGACGGCGGGTGCGATGAAGGAGCTCGAGGACAAGCAGAAGCGCCGCAAGACGCGTGCCCAGCGCGACAGCCTCGACCTCGCGCTCTCCGACCTGACAGGCTTCTACCGCGATGTGCTCGCGCTTCAGCTGGGCTCGCAGGTCCAGCTCGCCAACGAGGACGTGCGCGACTCGCTCGACCGCATCGCCCGTGGATCGACGCCCGAGGGCACGCTGCGCCGGATAGAGGCGGTCGTCGCCTGCCGCGAGGCGCTGGAGAGCAATGTGGCGCCGCTGCTTGCGGTGGAGGCGATGACGATGGCGCTGCGCGCGGGCTGACCGCGGCTGTTGCCGGGCCGGCGGATCCCCCGGTTGACCGGATCACCCGTACGAGGACGGACGGGCACCGGCGGCCTGCTGCCATTACGCTCCGGGGATGGACACCAGGCGCCTGCTCCGTACTTTTGCCCTCCCCCTGGCCACGGTCGGCCTGCTCGTCTCGGGCTGCAGCGGCGATGGCGGCGGTTCGTCGCCCGGCTCCACGGCGTCCGGCCGGGCTGCCCCCTCCGCCGACCTCGAGCGCTATTACGCGCAGAAGCCGGCCTGGCGCTCGTGCGGTGTCCCCGGCTTCCAGTGCGCCACCGTGAAGGCCCCGCTGGACTACGCGGACCCGGAGGGCGAGTCCATCGACCTCGCGGTCGCCCGCAAGAAGGCAACGGGCCCGGGCAAGCGCCTCGGCTCCCTCCTGGTCAACCCGGGCGGCCCCGGCGGCTCGGCCATCGGCTACCTCCAGAGCTACGCGGGCATCGGTTACCCGGCACCGGTCCGGGCACGGTACGACATGGTCGCCGTCGACCCGCGCGGTGTCGCCCGCAGCGAACCGGTCGAGTGCCTCACCGGCTCCGAGATGGACAAGTACACACAGACCGACCAGACCCCGGACGACTCCGGTGAGAGGGCGAAGCTCGCGGCGGCCTACAAGGACTTCGCCGCAGGGTGCGAGAAGCGCTCGGGCAAGGTCCTGCCGCATGTCTCGACCGTCGAGGCGGCGCAGGACATGGACATCGTCCGCGCGGTGCTGGGTGACGCCAAGCTGAACTACGTCGGGGCCTCGTACGGCACCTTCCTCGGCGCGACGTACGCCGAGCTGTTCCCCGACAGGACCGGCCGGCTCGTCCTCGACGGCGCCATGGACCCGGCGCTGCCCGCACGTGCGATGAACCGCGACCAGACGGCCGGGTTCGAGACGGCCTTCCAGTCCTTCGCCGCGGACTGCATCAAGCAGGCCGGCTGCCCGCTGGGCCGTACGTCGGTAGCGGACGCGTCCGAGCGCCTGAAGGCCCTGTTCAAGAAGCTGGACGCCACGCCCGCGCCGACCGGCGATAGCCGCGAGCTCACCGAGTCGCTGGCCACGACGGGCGTGATCGCGGCGATGTACGACGAGGGCGCGTGGCCGCAGCTGCGCGGGGCGCTGGCCGCGGCCCAGGAGGGGGAGGGCGCCTCGCTGCTGGCGATGGCCGACATGTACTACGAGCGCGAGGCGGACGGCTCGTACTCGAATCTGATGTACGCCAACGCCGCTGTGAACTGCCTCGACCTCCCGGCGCCCTTCGGCGCCCCCGAGGCCGTGGAGTCGGCCGTCCCGGACTTCGAGAAGGCGTCGCCGGTCTTCGGCGAGGGCTTCGCCTGGGCCTCGCTGAACTGCGGCTACTGGCCCGAGAAGGCCACCGGCAAGCCCCACCGCATCGAGGCGAAGGGCGCGGCCCCGATCGTGGTGGTCGGCACGACCCGCGACCCGGCCACCCCGTACAAGTGGGCCCGCAGCCTCGCCGACCAGCTGTCCTCGGGCAGGCTGCTGACCTACGACGGCGACGGCCACACGGCGTACGGCCGGGGCAGCGACTGCATCGACACGGCGATCAACACCTACCTCCTCCAGGGCACACCCCCGGCGGACGGCAAGCGCTGCTGAACTGCGGACGGGCGCTGGACGGGGCACGGGGAAGGTGGTTCGGGGCACTCCGCAGAACCCTGTAGACTTGGCGCCGCTGCTGATGAGAGCGTGTCCCCGCGGGGACGGGTGTCTCGTCCCGTAGCGCGCCGCCTTAGCTCAGTTGGCCAGAGCAACGCACTCGTAATGCGTAGGTCTCGGGTTCGAATCCCGAAGGCGGCTCCATTCAAGACCAGGTCAGATGCTTTCTGACCTGGTCTTTTGTGCTGTTCCTCTGATGGTTGGTCATTTCCTGAGCTGGTGATCCGTGAAGGGGAGCGCAAGGGGTGCGCATCGGAGTTTGCTGGCTCGTGCCTGTGACCTGGAATTTTGTGTGTTCGGACGATTCTGCTGCTGAATTCCCTTGGTGATCGGCGTGTCGGTGAGTGGGATGGGTGGTCAAGGGCGGGTGCAGCGGGGCCCGTGCGCCCGATTCCGGGTGCGAGCAGCCACCATGCGATGCTTCCCTTCCTTGGCTGCCGGCGTCCTGCTCTCTGGGTTGGCGTGGGTGCGGAGATCACAGCTTGTGTCGGGTGCCTACACGTTTTCGCCGGGCAGTCGGACAGGGGCCCCGAGGCGTCTCTGGGTGGATGCGTGAGGGGTTCAATTCCGGGTTCAGGCGGTTGGCGCGTGCCGGCGGCGGAGTGCTCCAACCGGCCATGTTGAGGGAACGTCTCGTGGTCGGCACCCCTCGATGCCGACCACGAGGCCACGGTGATCACGAGGTGGCGACGGCGACTTCGTCGGTGGACGTGTCGCCGCTCGCGCCATCCGTGACGGTGGCGGGGGAGACATACTGTGTCCGGTTCCTGAGGAGGAGGGCGACGAGGCCGCCGAGTACGGCGACGGCTCCCTCGAGCACCCCGACGAGCCGCAGTCTGTCGACGATGTCGTTCAGCGTGGGCCCGGGTACCGCCCCATAGCCGATGCCGTGGCTGGCGACCGCGACAAGGGCGGCGAGCCCGACGGCGCCACCGATCTGCTGGGAGATGGAGAGGGGGCTGAGGTGACGCCCGTTCCAGGGGTGAAGACACCCATCCCGGCCGCCGCGAAGATGAGGGTGAAGCCGACACCGCCATCGAAGCACCACAGGACGATGCCGGGTGTCAGGGCTCAGAACGAACCGTCCACGGACATCGCCAGGGCGACGGCGGCCACGCCCAGGCCGTTGACGAGCAGCGCCACGGTCGTCACGGCGCGGATGCCGCACCTGTCGAGCAGGCCGCCCGAGATCCGCCCGGCCGCTTGGCGCGGCCGCCCTCAGGAGGCCCACCGTCCACCGAGGTCATGCCTAGGTCCCATGAGTGGCCAGAGCCTCCGGCATCAACAACACCGTCCGACAGTTCGGTTCTATCCTTGGCACGGCCGCCACCACAGCCGCCCTTATGGCCCTCGGAGTCACTCCCAAGGCCGGACATCCACCCGGCCTTGGCACTCGCCGTCGACCTGGGGGCCTGAACACCACTCGGGGACTGGCCCCGTCCATCACCGTTCACCTGGTGACCGAGTGGCCTGCCGTGAAGACGTGTTGGATCCGGCGGAGGGCGCCCAACTCGTTCAAAGGGTTTCCGTCGATGACGACGAGGTCGGCGCGCATTCCGGGAGCCAGCACGCCGGTATCGGACAGTCCGAGTGCGTGGGCGGGGTTGACGGTGGCCATGTCGAGGATCTCGGTACTTTCGAAGCCGAGCGAGGCGAAGAACTCGAGCATGCCGACGTAGTCGCCGAACCGCGCCCCTGGCACACCGGCGTCTGTGCCGGCGATGAACCGGACACCGGCCTCGCGCATCTCCTGAATGAGTTCGACCATCGCCTTGGCGCGTTCGGGCCCCATCTGTTCGAGGAACAGCTGCCAGTCCCCGGAGACACAGCGGCAGACGGAGATGCCGTTGTCGACGATGCGGCGGGTGATCGCTGGGTCGTAGACGATGCCCTCTGCGGTGCGCCAGGAACAGTGTTCAATCGTTCGGACGCCGGCGGCCACACAATGACCGATGGTCTCGGTGCCGTGAGCGTGAGCGGCCACTCCCAGGCCATGGCGGGCCGCTTCCTCGACGATCAGTTCCAGTTGGCGGGGGGTGAACTGTGCCTCCCACATACGTGGACCATTCGGGGTGAGCGCGCCGCCCGAGGCCATCACTTTGATCACGTCGGCACCGGCTGCCGCGTTGCGGGCGATCTGCTTCCGGATGTCGTCGTCCGTGGTCACTTCACCGCCGAGAAAACCGCAATGACCACCGTGCGAGGTCAATGGTGCGGTCGCTGCGACGATACGGGGCCCGACCATGTCCCCGGAGTCGATGGAGGAACGCAACGCCACAGTGAGCCCAGCACGGTCACCGAGATCCCGCACGGTCGTCACCCCCGCGGCCAGCAGCTGCTGGGCACGCTCCGCCATGGCGGTGGCGAGCTCGCCCGGGTCGGCGTTCGCCACCGCGCTGATCAGGTCCGGACCCGCATCGAAGGCGAGGTGGACATGACAGTCCATCATTCCGGGCATCACTGTCGCTCCCGGACACCGCAACCTGGGCACTTGCGTATCCACCGACGCGTCCAATTCGGCGGCGGTACCGACAGCGGCGATGACGCCGGATTCGACGAGCACGGCGCCGTCGACGGTCACCTGATCCGCGGGACCGGCGATGACACGATCCGCGGTGATCAGTACCTTGTTCACGATTTCCTCTCGCGTAAGGCGTGGGATATTGCGATGAGTTCGCGGGCGTCGGCGCTCAGGTCGTTGCCGGCCGGTGACGCGATGCGAGCGGCGGAGAGCTCGGCGAGTGGGGCCTCGCTCGCCGACTTCAGTGCCAGGGCCTCGGTGATGTGCCGAGCGAGGCGGTCGGCCGGGCCATGGGCGAGATCGGTGTCGGGCGCGACACGCGTCAGATAGGGGCTCAGGCGCACCAGTCCGTCGCGGCACTCAATGAGCCGACGATAGAACAGTTGTTCGCAGGTGTGGCGCGGGTGGAGACGGCGCCACCTGGAACCGGACGGTTTCAGGTTCAGGACGAGTTCCGGGTAGGCGGTGGTGAGGGCAGCCCACAGGGGAGTGAGCTCCTGGTGCATGCGGCGGTGGTGCACGATCGACCGCAGGCGGGTGATCAGCTGCACACCGGCCGAGTAGCAGATTCCGATGAGGGCGAGTCCCATGGCCCAGTTCGAGATGGACCAGTTCACCGTGTTGAACGTCTCGTGCGACCGGGGTTCGTTGATACGCAGAACCACCAGGATCGTTCGGTTGACCGAGGTGATCGCCAATCCGAGGAGCCCCAGGGCCATGGTCCGCAAGCCGAGTCCGAGGTGCCGGGACGCTCTGCGCGCGTAGCGCAGAGCCCAGAGCGCGGAGGTCGGATAGGCGTAGATGAAGTAGGCGTTGCCGATGACGTAGAACGAGGCGATGGCCGGCTCCGCCATGTACGGGGTGCCCAATGAGTGACCACGCATCGTCGCAGGTGTGGCGATCATGGAGATCGTCAGGGCGATGAGGACACCGGCGAGGAGGCCGGCGTTGATCTGCAGGCGCCGGCGATATGCGTCATGCGTGTCGCGTACAGAGGAGGCGAAGAACAGGATGAGGGCGAACAGGCCGGATGCGTAGGTGCCGTTGAACGCGACCTTGCCGACACCGACAGCCGTGGCCGCATCGATCGCGCCGTTGACCTCGGGAAGGCTGAGGACTTCTCCCCCCAGCAGCATGAGCAGCGCCGCGACAAGGAAGCGCAGTCCCCTGTGGTGCGGGGCGCGTACGAGGTCAATGCCCTTCCACAGCACCCCGATGCTCAGCAGCGTGATCAGAGGCACTTGGAACATCAGTACCACCCCCAGCGGGGGTTCAGTGCGGAACGCAGCGGATCGAGAGCCGGGTCCTCGGGCGTACGGGGAGTGACGTAGTCGATGACGACTGCCCACTCCTGGATGATCGTCGCCACCAGTTCGGCCTCGCGCTCGTAGTCCTCGGTGTAGCAGGTGCGACGAAAGCCTCGTGCGGTCAGGTTGTGCGGGAAGCTCGGGTCGAGATCGGGCAGGTCCTCACTTATGTCCCCGTCGTCCTGATGATCGGCAAGGATATGGCCCACCTCGTGCAGGATGATGTGATCCTGGTGAACGCGGGTGGTCTCCTCCTGATAGAAGATCACATCCTCGTTCGGCCGGGACATCCAGAGCCCGAAGGGGCCGGGGACTTGAAGCGCCCAGGGAATGAGCCGGATGGGTTTGTTCCGATGTTCACCGAGCCTGCGGCATAACTCGTCGACATGCAGGGGAGGTTGAAAATCTAACTTCCGCAGCAGATGTCTGCAGCGGCGACGGAGCTCACGTTCGCGTACGACCACGGTTCCCTTCTCATTCTCCAGGGCTGGGATCGGCGGCATCGTCCTGATCGAGGATCGCAATCATCTTCAGCAGTTGCCTGCGCATCGCAGGCGTCATCTCGCCCGCCCTCATGGCGATCGCCCGCACTTGGTGATCGGCGAGTCGCTGCCGCAACAGCTCATGCTCGGGGTCTTCTTGTGCGACCAGCCACTGCACCGTGATGGGCGGCGTCCCCGGTGGACGGTGGTCGTCGAAGAACTTGGCAAGACCCTCCAGCACGCTCAACGTCGGGTTGGTGTGCGACCCGTTGCGGAGCATGGCCAGGTAACTCCGGGACAGGGTCGTCGGATGTGACGGGTCAGTGGTGACTGCCTTGGCCACCTCGGCGGTGGAGTACTCCCGTTGCCGACCGTGGGCGTCGGTCCAACGCGCCATCGCGAACAGCGAGTTCAGCCGCCCGGCCAGTGATTGCTGCTGTTGCCGGTCACCCTCTGACTTCATACATGACCACGCTCCTCGCGTCAGCCTGGCCCGGTGCGTCTCAGGATGATACAGGCCGTCACGTTGCGCTACTTGTTGGACTGTATCCCATTCCGATTGACTCCGACTGCGGCTTGGTGTCAATATATTGGACGATTTGCCAAGCACTAGGTCATGCTTGAGGGCAGAACGGATCTGGCGCTCAAGGTTGTTGCCTGCCGCGCGTAGGCACCCCAGGCGCAGGTGAGGAGGCGCTTCACACTCGTACGAGCAACTCCGTACTCCAGGTGGCGAAGCCGTCGGTGGGTTCGCCCTGTTCGAGATGTCGTTCACCCGTCATCCCAGAGGTGCTCGTCCCTGCTCTGTCCATGGCGTAATGGTGGAACTGGGGAGGGTCTCGCGGTCCTCTACACGACCTCCGGCCGCGTAGAGACTTGGGCGGCGGCGGGCGGTCGATTCAGCCGCCGCCGACACTGCTGCCGGCTCTCGGCTCGCCGACAGTCCTTTCGGTGGCCACAGGGGGTCACTGCAAGCGCGCGATCCATATACCCCATTGACCAGGGGGTGCATGGATCGCACGCACTCCCTTTCGGAAATAGAAATGCCCGAACGCGGTCCACCCGGGCGGCGGCATGCATATCTTAGTTCAATTTTGAACGGCACTGCGAGAATCGTGCCTCGGCCTCGATTTTCAGGGCGTGAGGATGGGCCCCGGAGGGGGCGGCGAAGTAGGGGGAATACGCGGATGAGGCCTACGTCGAGACTGGGCGGAAGGGTGGTGCAGTCTGCGTCGCACTTGGACGGAGTGCGGATCGCTTCCTCGCGGGAGCGCCCGCTCCATGTGCGCCAGGCGGACCAACCTTCATTGAATTCAGAATTACCGGTATACGTTCAAATAAAGAACAGGTTGAGGTGGGAAATCCTGACTGGAGCGTATCCCGAAGGGGGTCAACTCCCGTCGGCCTGTGAGCTGGGGAGCCTGTACGGGGCGAACAAGAACACCATACTTCGGGCCCTCCGCATGCTGCGCAGCGAGGGAATGATCGATTTCGGTCGGGGGCGCGGAGCGGTCGTCACCCACTCGGTGCAGCCGGTGGATCTGGCCGCAATTTCCGAACAGCTCCAAACGGTTGTGAACGTGGCGGATGCGTCGGGGATTCCTCGGTCGGCGCTGATCTCGGTCATGCAGCGCATTCCGCGGGTGATGTCCGCTCGCGCCGCGGGGAGCAAGGGGCTTCGTACTGCCCCCCGCGGCCCTGGCGATTAGCTCCGTATCGGTCACTTCTTCATGATGCCCGCCGGATGCCGGCGACCTCTGGTCGCCGGCATCCGGCGGGCATTTCCGTGTACCCCTGAATATTTTGTCGGTCTACTCGCAGATCGTCGACCTGGGAATGACGAATGAAGCTAGTACAGAGGGTGAGAAAAGTGCTAGTGAAGCCAGACCGGTTCCGTGGACGGGTGGCCAGAACAGCGGCCCGGACAGTGGCCGGAAAAATCCGCCCGCTGGCAGATCCTTGCAGGTCGGGACGGCCGCACAGGGGAATTCGGTTGCCAGTCGGCCCAGGTGACGGAACGTGCTGAACTCCGGTTCGCCCTTGATTCCAACGGGGCACACGAACAAAGATGGTCCAAGCAAGTGCGACTCATTCGAAATTACTCCGGGTCGCGCCTGTGGGAGTTCTCGGCGATGCGCATCGCATTCAGTGCGTTCTTTCTCGAACGCATAACCCCAAGAAGGAGTTCTCGCATGAACACCACCGAAATTGTGGTCGAGGATGTTCTGGCCGAGCTGCTTGACGGCGACGACGTCGCGGCCCTGACCGATCTGGAGGCGGACCCGTCTCTCATGCCGACGGCTGTCGGCTCGGTTATCTACACCGTCCTGGTCCACTGCTGATCCTGAGCCAGTGGTAGTTGGTCGGCAGGCGACAGGAAGTAACGCTGCCGCTTGCCGACCACACCATTCCCAGCACGAGGCGGCGGTCCCTGCCCAGTGCCCTGGAGGGACCGTCGGCCTTTTCACAGCGAACGCCTGCCCGGACAGCACCCGAAATGCAGGCGTCCGGCACTACCCCCGCATGCTACTGGTACCTCTGGAGGCGACGACAGCCATGACGGTAACCGAAGCTTCGGCTCCCGTGTCTGAGGCAATGGTTGTGCGCTGGGCGGCCGGCATCGAGGTTGTCCCCGGAGCCCCGCTCTCCCCCAGGGTCGCCAATGCCGGCACCGGGCGTCCGGTCCTGACCGAGGTTCCTGGACCTCGTTTCGACGCACGTGTTCAGGACGGCCGCGTGATGGAGCGTCACATGCGACATATCGCGCGGGCGCTGGCGGCGCTGCATGCGGCGAAACCGCCGGGGGAGGGCACCGTCACCCCGGAGTCCCTCCCCTGGGAGCCTCTTCCCCTTCAGGTATGGGCCGGCCTGTCCGGCGCGCAACGCCAGTTGATAGGAACACTCCACGGCGACGAGACGCTGCGGAATCGGGGGCGTTCTGTTCGGACCGCCCTGGCCGCGGGCAACGTCTGGTGTCACGGCGACGCGAGGACGAACAACATCGTCGTGGCGGGTGACACCCCGATGTTCATCGACTGGGAATGCTCCGGACTGGGCAGCCCCGAGGCGGATCTCGGCTCCCTGTGCGGCTCGCTGATCTTCGATTGCCTCAATGCGATGAGTGCCCCCAAGGGCGCCGACGCCCGGACGGAGCTGCGGACTTCACTGGGCCGGGCGACCGTTCTCATACGGGTCGTACTGACGGCCTACCGGACCCACAGCCGTCTGCGACTCGACTCAGCCCTCTTGGGCGGCGCTGCTGGCAGCAGCCTCCTCTGCCGGGCATTGATGCGTGCCTCTCAGACCCGCCTGGACCGGGTGGTCGCGGCGCTCGCCGGCGTCGGGCGCGGACTGCTGCTCGACCCCGCACGCTGGAGGGCGATCGATGCACACACCTGAACCGGCCCACCTGCGGGACGGCGAGAGGCTTGACCACATCCGCCGTACTGTCGGCCAGTTGCTGGACGAGCATGCACACCGGGAAATGTCCGCGAGCCTGCGCGAAAGCGTTGTCGACCGTGTCTACCGGAAGGTCCACGCCGGACCGGGGCGCGGCGGTGATGCGCTCCACTCGGATCGTGCGGCGTATGCCGCCATGGTCGCCGAGGCGGAGCGGCGGCTCGGCGACCTGACCCATGACCGCCCCGGATTCAGACTCCTCTCCCGCGCAGGCGGCGAGACCGTCGTCACCTGCCCCGACGGTGTCGATGTGGTGGTGGACGACCGGCATGTGCGCATCTCCGCATCGGGTGAGGTGACGGTCACTGCAAGCGCGCTTTCCACTCAGGTGGGTGCTCGCTGGGTGTACTGGACCCCGCCCCAGTCGGCCGGTGACATGGCCGCCCGCGTTTATCTGCACGCCCGGCCCGACGACGCGCTCGACACCTGGTGCCGCGTCGTGCGCACCCTGCACGATGCGGGCATCGCGTTCGCGGCCAAGGTCGGTGGATCGGCCGCGATGCTCAACCGGACGGACTGCGTCGTCCTGTACTGCTCCGCGGAGAACCTGGCGCAGGTTGCCTCGGCGGCCTCGGCGAACTGCGCGCATCCGGTCGATTCCGTACCCGGATTCAGTGTCGCCCTGTACCCCGGCGTCGGTGCCGCACTCGCCCCCGAGGCGAACGCGGGCACCATGGCCATGAGCGTCGGCTACTACTGGGCCAGGTCTCTGGTCGAGGCGTGGGACACCAATGGCACCGATGGTCTGGAATCGGTGCTCTCGCGGCTGGCCCAGTCCTGGGAGCGCACACGGCGGCAACTGCCTGTACCGGAGACGGCATGACTGCCGCGCCTTCCTGGCCCCCGTCCGGGCTCCCAGCCAAGCCGCCGGGCATCGAACGCATTCTGCTCATCGGTACCGGGGCGATAGGTGTCTCCCAACTTCCCTCGCTCGTCACCCTGTTGAAATTCGGGTACGGCTTCGACGTAGCCGTGTGCCTGACCGCAGCCGCGCGGGACTTCGTCTCCCCGCGAGCCCTGGCGGCGCTCACCGGACGGCCGGTGGTGCCACCTGTCTGGCCCGCCGAAAGCGGCCCGGAACATGTCGCATGGGCGGACTGGGCGCAGGGGGTCATCGTGTGGCCGGCCACGCTGAACTTCTTGTCCAGATGTGCGTTCGGCCTGGCCGACACCTTGCCGGCCGCCATCGTTCTGTCCACCTCGGCCCCGGTCGTCTTCGCACCGTCCGTCGCGGCCGGAGCGGCTCGGGGCGGGCCGCTCCGCCGCGCACTGCGGATTCTCAGACAGGACGGGCACGGGATCGTCGGGCCGGTCACCGGGCACGCGGTGTCCACCGGGGAGCTGTCACCGGGGGCATGTGTGCCCCCAGAAGCGGTCGTTGAAGAGTTAACGGCACGCCTCTGCTCATCAGCGTCCGTAACTGCCACAGAGGAGAGTGTGATTGATGTCCGGCACCAAGCCCCGCCTGCTGCCGAGCGATCTGAAGGCACGGCCCGCAACACTGGCTGATCAGCCCCTGGTGGACGAGATCTTCTCCGACGAGCGGCTCGCCGCGATGGGCGACGCCGCCTTCCCGCAGAGCTACGAGCAGGCGCGGGAGCAACTGCTGCCCCTGATAGACCAAGGGGTGATGAAGGGCTGGTTCATCGAGCTGCCGGGCTTCGGCGTACTGTCCGCCCAGTTCTACGCGCCGACCGGATTCGGCGGCACGTGGAGCGGCGACACGGTCAACGCCCCGGCCGTCGAGACGCTCGGCCGACGAGGCATCGGTACCGCCTGCATGGCGGTCGCCCTGGACGCGCTCTTCGCCGACGAGTCGGTGCGGCGGCTCTCCGGACAGGTTGCGGTCGTCAACCCCGCCGCACTGGCCGTCTGCGACCGGATGGGCTTCACGAGGGAGGGCCTGGCCCGCTCCCACATGGTGACGCCCGCGGGCGAGCGGTTCGACGCGGTGATGATGGGTCTGCTCCGTGAGCAGTGGGCTGGCGCGGCGGCCGTGGAACGGCAACTCCTGGCGCAGTCATGAGCGCCGCCGTCTCGACCGACGCGGCGGGCGGGATCGTCACCGCCATGCTGCACGAAGTCTGGACCCTGGGTCACTTCGACGCGGTGCCCCGCTTCATCCACCCGGAATACACGATGGTGGACGAGCGGGCCGAGATCAGGCTGCGCGGCCGGGAGGCCTTCATCGAGACGGTCGCCGCGTTCCGCAGCCTGTTCAGCGAGCCCCGGATGAACGTCACCCATCTGATCTCCGGCCAGGACATGGCGGCCTATCGGTGGGAACTGACCGGCCGTATCTCCGATGCCAAGCACCTGGCGCCCGCGTTGCAGGCAATCGAACGGCACATACCGGAAGTAAGGCTGATCAGCCACCGGGGACTGAGCATCGCCCACCTCAAGGACGGAATGATCGTCGAGGAGTGGTCCGAGTCCGACAACACCGCCCTGAGCCAGCAGCTGGGGTGGTGGAAATGACCGCGACGGGTGTCCTCGCGCTGGGTCTCCACCTGCCCGGCCCCCCGGTGGACAACGCGACCATCGCGGTGGCCAGTGGAGCGGATCCGGCATGGATGGAGGAGCGGATCGGCATCCGCGCCCGGCACCACGCGGGACGGCGGCAGACGGCGACGGACCTTGCCGTGGGAGCCGCCGAGAGCGCCCTGTCCGGCACGCAGGTCACCCCCGACCTGGTCGTAGTGGCCACGGTGACCGCCGACCGGCCCGTGCCCGCCACCGCGTGCTTCGTCCAGGACCGCCTGGGACTGGCGGGCGTACCGGCCTTTGACGTGAACGCGGCCTGCTCAGGGTTCATCTACGCCCTGTCCTGTGCTTACGGCATGACGCTTGCGGCGCACGCACGCACCCCACTGGTGATCGGCGCGGACACCTTCACCCATGTCGTGGACCCCGCCGACCGGCGTACCGCGCCCCTGTTCGGCGACGGAGCCGGAGCGGTCCAACTCGGCCCCGTCCCCGACGGATACGGAATCCTCGCGGTCGAACTGTGGGCGGAGGGCTCCCAGGCCCTGTACGCGACCGTCCCCCGCGAGGGCTGGTTCGCCATGGACGGGCGGAGTGTGTCCGGCGTCGTCATGGACATGGGCCCCAAAATCCTGCAAGCCGCGCTGGACCGGGCGGGGGTACGGCTCGACCAACTGGACCGCGTCATCGTGCACCAGGCCAACCCGCGGCTGGTGCGGCGGCTTGCCGACCACGTGGGGCTGGACGAGAGCACAGCGCCCGCCTACGGGGCCGTTACCGGCAATACGGCGTCCGCGTCGGTACCGGTCGCGCTCGCCATGGCCGACCGCGAACGGCCCTTCCGCCGCGGGGATCTCGTGGCGCTCGTGGCGGTCGGCGCCGGCATGACAGCAGGCGCGGCAGTGCTGCGCTGGTACTAAGAGGAGCAGAAGTGAAAGTCCTGGTGGCGGGTGGCGGGACCAGTGTGCCGCCTGCCGACTGCGAGCAGTTGGCCGATATCGACGTGCGCGGCGAGCGAGTGCGGTTCGGCCTCGTGGAGCGGGCCGACGTCGCCTTCGACCCGACCGCGGACCACAACCGCGCATACGTGCTGGTCGGTGTGCGCGTGTTCTCGCTCGGCGAGGGTGTACCCGGGACACCGGAGACCGGCCCCGCCCCGTCGCGATGGGTCGAGTTCGGGTCCGATTTCGTCGCTGAAGTCCTCGCGGTCGGGTCTGCTGTCACGACGCTGGCGCCGGGTGATCGGGTGGTGCCGGTGCTGCAATGGCCACCCGTACGGCCAGACCCTGTGTCGGCGATGGAGAATCCAGGCAGGGCGTCGCGCCAGGTGCAGCGCATCCACCACGCCCGGCTGCTGCGCCTGCCGCCCGGCATCGGGGACGCCGAGGCGGCGTGGCTGCCGACCGCAGGTGCCACCGCGTATGCCATGGTGCGGCGTGCCGCTGTCGCGCCAGGGGAATCGGTGCTGGTCACCGCGAGTGGGTCGGCGACATCCCTGGCCGCCGTCCAGGCGGCCCGGCGTGCTGGCGGACAGGTGTACACCCTGTCCCACGGCAGTGCGGCGGCCGCCACTCTGGAGAAGCTGGGCGCCCTCCAGTCCTTCTCCCTCACCGAACCGGAAGGGCCGGCGGAACTCGGCGAGCTGGCACGGCGGTTGCGGGGTTTCGACGTGGTCATCGACCCGGCGTGGCGCAGCCACTTCCGGACCGCCGCCAAACTTCTGGGGTTCTCCGGCCGGTACATCGCCGGACACGGCCCCGCGGGCGAAGGCGCCGCTGCGGCCGAGGTGGAGGCGGCGGCGAGTCTCGTGGCGAAGAACGCGTGGTTCGCAGGGCAGCGTCTGGGCAGCCGCGACGATCTCGCGGCCGCAGTCGAAGACGTGCGAACGGGGCGGTTGCAGATGCCCGTCGATGCACAGTTCCGGGGAGCCGACGTCGGCCCCTTCGTTCTCAGCAGCCTCGATCCGCACCGGAACGGTGCGGTCATCTATGCCTTCACGGAGGAGTGAGAAGGACGTGGCGGATATATCCAAGGACCTTTTCGGCCCGTTCGCAGGGATCGGCGCGCTCAACCTGCCGAACACGAGGCTCGTCGAACCTTTCGACGGAATTCTGGGCATGTTCTACACGAAGATCGTGAACCAGGCCGAGCAGGACAGTGCGTGGTTCGCCGAGCAGGCAGTGCCCGCGGGCCCGGGCAAGGTGTTGGACCTGTGCTGCGGCGGCGGCCGGTCGGCGGTCGAACTGGCTCGCGCGGGCCACGAGGTCACCGCCGTCGACATCTCGCCCATTCAGTTGGCGGCGACACAGAAGCGGGCTGCGGAGTTCGGTGTGACGGACCGGATGACCTTCGTGCGCGCCGATGTGACCACCCTCGACCTCGACCAGGTCTTCGACGCCGTGGTGATCGGCGGGCTGAGCGTGACGCTGTTCGACGGCGATGCGCGCACAGCACTTCTGCGCACGGTGGCCCGGCATCTTGCCCCGAGCGGGCGGCTGTTGTTCGACCACACCCCGGCTCAGCCGGGCGAGCAGGAGTCGGAAAAGGTGTTCGCGGTGCCGATCAAGCTGCGTGAGCGCTCCGGTTTCGTGCTGGTAGGGACATTGCGCCAGCCGGCAAGCCGTACCCAGTTCACCAACATGAGCGCCGAGTTGACCGACGAGGAAGGCCGTACCACACGCCATCTGACCGGTTTCAGGTTCTGGATCGACAGTACAGAGAGCGTCACGGAGGAACTGGGCCGGCACGGCCTGACTGTGGTGGCGGCGCACCAGGACCCGGAAGGTCGTACAGAGCACCAGTCGCCCGCCACCATGCGGGAACTCGTCGTCGCCGAACGAGTCCGGTGACAGCCGCCCCCGCCCTCGCCGCCCAACTGCGTCAATGTGCCGTGCGCGACCAGGAGCTGGCCAAGGTCCCGAGCAAGACGGCACAGGACGTCGACCGCTGGATGCAGGTCGCGGCCGACAACGAGCGCTTCCTGTGGGACGTCCTGCACGCCCATGGTTGGCCGGGGCACGCCCTCGTCGGCGAACAGGGTTCGGCCGACGCCGCGCTCATCGTCCAGCATGCCACACGGGACCGCAGACTCCAGCGTTTCGCCCTCGGCTGTCTCATCGAGGCAGTGGACGCCCATGACGCGGACCCCGCAAACGTCGCCTATCTGACCGACCGCATCCACCTGCACGCCAAACTGCCGCTTCGCTACGGCACCCAGTACACCCGGAACGAGCACGGGCAGTATCGGCCCCTGCCGGTGGAGGATCCGGAAACGCTCGACGAACGCCGCCGAGGCATGGGGCTGGAACCGCGGGATGTCTTCGAGCGACGGCTCCGCGAGGTCTCCGGCAGGGAGGACATCCTGGAGGAGCGCCCATGAAGCCTCTGCGTGTCATGGCCACCCCGAGCCCGGCTATCGGCCATTTCTTCCCCCTGGTACCGATGCTGTGGGCCCTGCGCAGTGCCGGGCACGACGTGCGCGTCGTGGTGCCGGCGTTCTTCGCGAGCACAGTGCTGCAGGCGGGACTGCCGGCTATCGCCACGGCCCCAGCGTCGGAGGCGCGGGCCCTGGATGCGCGCGATGGCATCGCCGACGACCACACGACTGGCACGTACCGGCGCATCGCGCGCATCGCGGACGCGATGGCGTCGGACGTCGACAGAATCGTCGACGGGTGGAGACCTCACCTGGTCATCTTCGACCCCATGGACTTCACCGGGCGGCGCGCCGCCGCCGAACACGGGTTGGCTCATGCAGAGCACTGGATCGGCGGATTCCTGCCGACGGGGCCCCGGACGAAGGCCGCCGAGCACGTCTTCGGCGCACAGCACAAGGCGTGGCCCGGGATGGGATCGGTCACGAGCATCGTGGTCGACCCCTGCCCGCCCGGTTTCCAGAGCGCGGCGGCGCCACCCGGCATACGTACGCGCTACGTCCCGTACAACGGTCCCTCAGTGGTGCCCTCCTGGCTGACGGA
Source organism: Streptomyces sp. NPDC018833 (assembly GCF_044390825.1). NCBI lineage: Bacteria > Bacillati > Actinomycetota > Actinomycetes > Kitasatosporales > Streptomycetaceae > Streptomyces > Streptomyces sp. NPDC018833. The sequence continues at coordinate 177,742 of NZ_JBIRZM010000016.1, forward strand.
CAGGGCCCGGCCCCGGCGGGTGCTCATCACGTTGGGCACCATCGTGTCGCAGGGGCCCGAGGCCCACCGGCTGCTGGAGCAGACGCTGGAGGCGACGGCGGCGCCGGACGTCGAGGTGGTGGTCGCGGCCCGCCCCGGGACCGTGCCGGAGGAGATCGCGAAGCGGGCGAAGGCGGTGCAGTGGCTGCCCGTCGGGCTGGCCGCGCAGAACTGCGATCTGATCGTCCATCACGGCGGATCGGGCACCACGATGGCCGCGCTGGCGCACGGAGTCCCACAGGTGATCTGCCCCTCTGTCCTGGATCAGAAGGACAACGCAAGGCGAATCGAAGAGCTGGGGGCCGGGCGACTGGTCCCTGTGGAGAGGGCTCTTGCGGGTGGCGGGGAGCTCGCCCGCGCCGTCGAGGAGGTTCTCGGCGACCCCGCGTACGCAATGTCGGCAGCGGTCCTCAGGGACGAGAACGACGCGGCGCCGGCTCCGGACCGTGCCGCCGCACAGCTGCTGCGCACCATGGGTGAAAGGTGAGAGCAATGCCGGTTCTGGCACAGCGACAGATAGAAGGGTTCGACGAGAACGGCTTCGTCTTTCCCGTGGAAGCCCTCACCGAGAGCGAGGCCGCCGGGCTGCGGGACACCGTCCTCCAGCACCTGGCCGACTGCCGGCGCCGCGGTGGCGCCAGGGCCGCGCTCGCCTTCGGGCCGAAGGTCCATCTGCTCACGCAGTGGGCGCATCGCCTGGTGCGGCACCCGGCACTGCTGGAGATCGCGCAGAGCATGCTGGGGCCCGACCTCCTGGTCTGGGGCACCCAGATCTTCGTCAAGGAACCCGGTGGTACAACCGACCTCGCCTGGCACCAGGACGCCCTCACCTACGACCTGGATTCCGAGGGCCGGCCGGCGGCCTTCCGGGTCTGGCTCGCCCTGACGCCCACAACGGTGGAGAACGGAACCATGCGCTTCGCCGCGGGCACGCACCGCGACGGCATTCGCACGCACCGCAGGACGCCCGGGCTGAAGGGCATGCTGCGCGGCGACGAAGCCGTCCTCGACGAGTCGGAGTTCGTCCGGCACGACGTCGTGCTGCGGCCGGGACAGTGCTCGCTGCACAACATGCTGGTGGTGCACGGATCCGGTCTGAACAGGACCGAGGATACCCGGGTGGCCTTCGCCATCGACTATCTGGCGCCCTCCGTGCGTCCCAGCAGAGGCCAGGACTCGGCCCTGCTGGTCCAGGGCGAGGACACCCACGGGCACTTCGTTCTCGAACGGGGCCCGCAAGGCGATCTCGACGACGAGGCGTTGGCCCTGTGTAGCGACGCCGTCCGGCTGCGCATGGCCCGGCTTCAGGCAGCGGAGGAGGAGCGCAAGAAGTCGGGGGCCCTCACCCATGGCTGATCAGGCCGACCGTCCGCGCGGGGGGCGGGTGAGTGTCTACTACTCCCTCCAGCCGCGTGACCCCCGGCAACTCGCTCCCTTCGCCCGGCTCGCCGCCGAGCACGCGGACCGGCTCTGGATGGGCCAGTCCCTCAGGCTGGACTCCCACCAGACGCTCGCCCACCTGCTCGGGCAGGGCATCAGCCCGGCCCTGGGCGTGGGAGTGTCCCTCATGCCGCTGAGCCATCCCTACCAGGCGGCGATGGCGGCACGGTCGCTGGCCGCCCTGTCCGGGAAGCCCCTCACAGCCGCCTTCGGCACCGGCACACCGGCGTTCCAGCGGGCGATGAACGACGCGCCCTACGACAGCCCGTTGAAGGCCGCGCGGGACTACATCACCACGGTCTGCCGGCTGCTCAAGGGCCCATCCGGTGGGGCCCAGGATGCGGACGCCACCGCCACGCTCCGGCTCGACCCCACACTCGGCGAATGTCCCGAGGTGGAGGCGGGACTGGGTGTCCTCCAGAGAGGGATGGCCCGGCTGGCAGCGGAACACGCGGACGTGGCGCTGACCTGGCTGACCCCGCTGTCGTACGTGCGGGATACCCTGCTGCCGTTGCTCCACGGGGCCGAGGGGGCAGGCCCCCGTGTGGTGAGCGTCGCCCATGTCGTCGTACGCCGGCCCGGCCGAGACGTAACGCGCGTGGTCCGGCAGGCCACTGCAAACCATCTGAGCAGTCCTCACTACCAACGGGCGCTGACCGCAGCGGGAGTAGCGCTGACCGGTAGCGATCAGGACATCGCTCGGAAGCTCATTGATCACGATGTGGTACTGGTGGGTACTGCTGATGAGATCGCTTCAAATATCAGCAGTTATTGGGCAGTTGGCATCGATGAGGTCGTGCTCAACCCCTGCGTGCTCGTGACAGAGGGCCCTGCCGAAGCCCTGCGGGACCTGCTGGAGATCACCGTGGCGTGCCGGGAGGCGGCAGAGCCTCGGATGGAGGAACCAGCATGAGCGACGCAAAGCTGATCACGGGCGGAGGGGCGAGTATCGGCGCTGCCGTGCGAGCGCCGTGGAAGGCACTGGGCAAGCGCGAGGTCGGAACAGCGATTCCCAGTCAAGATGGTGCCGCCGTCGGCGTGGGCGTGATCGTCTTTCTCTCCGTCGTGGAGATCGTCCTGGTCGACCTGCTGTTGTCCGCGCCGTGGGCCCGCCTGGTGGCGCTGGTCGCCGGGCTCTCCGCGGGCTACCTGATGACGGGCTTCGCGGTCGCACTGAGTGCTTATCCGCACCGCGTGGCGGGCGAGGCGCTCACGGTTTGCTACGGCGCCTCCTTCCACGCTCGTGTGCCGTTGAGCCTCATCCGCGACGTGGCGGTGCGGCGCGCCCTGTCCGACCAACAGCGGACGGCCGTGATCAACGAGGGCGTCCTGTCGGTCCCGGTCATGTCCACCACCAACCTGGTGCTGAAACTGCACGAGCCCGCCCGGGTCGAAGCGGGCAGGACCGTCGGCGAGGTGCAGGAGATCCGCATTCACGCGACGGACCCTGGCAGCGCCGTGGTCTCGGTTCGCAACGCACTGGAGGGGAAGGCGCAGGCGGAAGCCGTCAAGCCCTCGGCCGAGGCCCCGGGCCAGGTGCCGGCGTGGCTGCGCCGACTGCGGTGGGCCGGGCTCCTGGTGCTGCTGATCGAGATCCTGCTGGTGACCACAGGACTGCTGGACTGGCGCATCGCCGCAGGCATCCTGGTCGTCACCGAAGGCACCCTGTCCGTGCTGGGGCTGGTGTTCGGTGCCGCGTTCATCAGCCAGTACCGCAGGCTCCGTCGTACCGGCCAGGGACGGCGGGCAGCCCTCAGCGAGGCGTTCTACTCCCTCCTGCCGCCCCCGATCGCGGAGATGGTGCGCCACGAGGTGTCCGTATGGGGGATCCTCGCCCGGGCCGTCACCTTCCGCACCCAGGCCCGGCCCGGCGACAAGGCCCTGGGGCGGGTGGGCGTCAACTGGCAGGCGGGCGTCCTGGCGGTCTTACTCGCGGTGGGCGCAGTCATGCTGCTCGCCCTGGTGGGAGTGAGCGCGCTCACCATCGTCGGGACCGTCGTTGTGCTGTATGCCGCAGCCGCAGCCGCCGCCTTCGCCGTAGCGGGCAGGGTGCGACCGCACACGTTGGGCCAGGAGGACCTCGTCCTGCGGTGGGGCCTGCACCACAGCGCGCAGATCCCCCTCACGCTCATCAACCGCGTCCAGGTCGCGGGCCAGCTCGACAACCGGCCGGCCGAGGACGGTTTCCGGGTGCCGGGCCGGGCGTCGAACGTCCTGGCGCTCCGCCTCGACGAACCCGTCGAGGTCCCTTTCCGCCTGGGCGTTCCGCGGCCGGTCACCAGCATCCTGGTGCCCCTTGCCGATGTCGCGGCCGCTCGCGCCCTCATTGAGGGCCGTCACAGTGAGAAGGCACAGTGAAAGCCCTTGTCCTCGCCGGCGGGTCCGGCACTCGGATGCGCCCCATCACACACTCCTCCGCCAAACAACTGGTGCCTGTCGCGGGCAAGCCGGTGCTGTTCCACGTGCTGGAAGCGATCGCCGAGGCCGGTCTCACCGACGTCGGTGTGATCGTCGGGGACACGGCCCAGGAGATCGCCGCCGCCGTCGGCGACGGATCACGGTTCGGCCTGCACCTCACGTACATCCACCAGGAACGGCCGCTGGGGCTGGCCCACGCGGTGTCCGTGGCCAGGGACTTCCTCGCCGAAGACGACTTTGTGATGTATCTGGGCGACAACTTCCTGCTCGGCGGAATCACCAAGTTCGTGGAGGATTTCCGTAACTACGGAAACCGCGATGCGCAGATCCTCCTGAGCCGGGTCGCCGATCCCACCGCGTTCGGCGTCGCCGAACTGGACGAGACCGGCCACGTCATCGGGCTGGAGGAGAAGCCGCTCCGGCCGAAGAGCGACCTGGCGCTGGCCGGGATCTACCTGTTCACCCCGGCCGTCCACGAGGCAGTGGAGTCGATCCGGCCGTCCGCGCGGGGAGAGCTGGAGATCACTGACGCCATCCAGTGGCTCATCGACCAGGGCAGGAGAGTCCACTCGTCCGTCATCTCCGGCTTCTGGAAGGACACCGGAAACGTCGCGGACATGCTGGAGGCCAACCGTTCCGTCCTGGAGACCGTGGAGGCCGTCCAGGAGGGATACGTGGACGAGGCCAGCACGGTCATCGGCCGGGTCCGGATCCAGGCCGGGGCCAAGGTTGTCGCCAGCCGGGTGGTCGGCCCGGCATTCATCGGTCCGGGAACCGAGATCATCGGCTCCTCCGTGGGTCCGTACATCTCTGTCTCCGAGCACTGTCGCATCGAGGACAGCGAGATCAGTTCCTCCATCGTGCTGCGGGGCTGTGTGCTGACGGGGGTGCGGCGGATCGAGGAGTCGCTGATCGGCCGCGACGTGGAGGTCGAGGCTTTCCCGCGCCCGTCCGCGGTGCACCGGCTGGTTCTGGGCGACAACAGCAGGGTGCAGATACCGTCATGACGACGCCCAGGATTCTGGTGACCGGTGGCGCCGGCTTCATCGGCTCCCACTACACGCGCGCGTTGCTGCGGCACCCCGCTGCACGCGTCACCGTGCTGGACAAGCTGACCTACGCGGGCAACCGGGACAACCTCCGGCCGGTGAGCGGCCACCGAGGGTTCCGGTTCGTCCGGGGCGATATCCGTGACGTCGCCGTCGTGGACCGGCTCGTGGCCGAGAGCGACCAGATCGTCCACTTCGCGGCCGAGTCGCATGTGGACCGGTCGATTGCCGACGGCAGGGGATTCACCGAGACCAATGTCCTCGGCACTCAGATACTGCTCGGCGCGGCGCGGCGCCACGGCGTGAGGCGATTCGTGCACATCTCCACCGACGAGGTGTACGGCTCCATCGCGTCGGGCGCCGCGAAGGAGACCGCCCCGCTGCGGCCCTCGTCCCCGTACGCCGCTTCCAAGGCCGCGTCCGACCTGATGGCTCTCGCCTACCACCGCACCTACGCACTGGATGTGCGTGTCACCCGGTGCAGCAACAACTACGGCACCCACCAGCACCCCGAGAAGCTCATACCCCGCTTCGTCACGAACCTGCTGAGGGGCCGCACCGTGCCGCTGTTCGGGGACGGCGGCCACGTCAGGGACTGGCTGCACGTCGAGGACCATGTCCGAGGCATCGAACTGGTGCGCACTCAAGGGGCTCCCGGGGAGATCTACAACATTGGGGGAGGGAGACCCCTGACCAACAAGGAGCTCACGGGGCGGCTTCTGGAGTCCTGCGGCTACGGCTGGGACATGGTTGACCATGCGCGGGACCGCGAGGGCCACGACCGGCGATACGCCGTCGACGACGGCAAGATCAGGGCCACGCTGGGATACCGGACGGCCAGGGACTTCACCACCGCGCTGGAGGAAACGGTGCGCTGGTACCGCGATCACCCGCACTGGTGGAAGCCGCTCACGGAAGTCGGCGTCCGATGAGCTGGCTGGTGACCGGGGCGGGCGGGTTGCTGGGGCAGCACCTCGTTCGTCGCCACAGGGACAAGCAGGTCGTCGCCCTCGACCGCCGCGGCCTCGACATCACGGACGCGGACGCGGTGGACGCGGCGATCGTGCGCCATCGGCCCAGAGTCGTGGTCAACTGCGCGTCCTGGACCTCCGCCGACGACGCGGAGAAGCACCCGGACCTGGCGTGGCACGTCAATGTGACGGGGGCGCGGAACCTCGCCCAGGGCTGCCGCCGGCACGGGACCGTCCTGCTGCACGTATCCAGTGACTACGTCTTCTCCGGCACTTCCCGAACCCCCTATCAGGAGGACGCGCCGACGGATCCGCTCAACACATACGGGCGCACCAAGGCCGTCGCGGAGAGCGCGGTGCTGAACGCACTTCCCGACACGGGATACGTCGTACGCACGGCCTGGTTGTACGGCGTCGGCGGACGCAACTTCGTGGACACGATGATCAACCTGGAGCGCACCGGCGAGAGCGTGCGGGTCGTCAACGACCAGACGGGACAGCCCACATGGGCTGAGGACCTGGCCGGACTCATCGCCCACCTGGGCGGCGCCGCGCAGGCGGGCATGGCACCGCCGGGGATCTACCACGGCACCAGTGGCGGAGAGGTCTCCTGGCACGGTCTCGCCCAGGAGGTCTTCCGTCTCCTGGGCGCGGACCCCTCGCGGGTGCTGCCTGTCACCAGCCGCGAGTTCGGGCGTCCGGCCGCACGCCCCGCCTACAGCGCGCTGGGCCACGGCCGTTGGGCGCGGGCGGGGATTCCCCCGCTGCGGCACTGGCAGAGCGCCCTGCACGCCGCTTTCCCCCTCCTATTGGAGGCCCATGGGCAGAAAGGAAGACCGTATGAGTTCGGCAGGAATTGAGGGGCTCTGGATCGAGAGGCCGCCCGTCCACGAGGACGATCGGGGCAGTCTCCACGAATGGTTCCAGGCCTCGCGTCTCCGGGATCAAACCGGGCGGTCCCCTTCCTTAGCCCAGGCAAATTGCACGGTCTCCCGGCGGGGCAGTGTCCGTGGCATTCACTTCGCCGCCCCGGGCCAGGCCAAAAGCGTTGCGTGCGTGCACGGAGCGGTACTCGACGTGGCCGTCGACATCCGGACCGGATCTCCTACCTACGGGCAATGGCACGCATTACGGCTGGACAGTGAGAACCGGGCCACCGTCCATCTGTCAGAGGATCTCGGCCACGCGTTCATGGCCCTCAGCGAGAGCGCCGTCGTCGTCTACCTGTCGTCCACGGAGTACGACCCGGGCAAGGCGCGTGCCATCCATCCGCTCGATCCGGCGGTGGGCGTCGACTGGCCCCTGACACCTGTTCTGTCCGACCGGGACAGACAAGCCCCCACCCTTGCCGAGGCGCGAGCACAGGGTCTGCTGCCGACCGGGGCACCTCACGTCAGCACACCCATGACCGGGACACGGAGGCTTTCATGACGGACACAGTCCACGCCCTCGTAGAAGCGGCGGACCGGGGCCACGGTGACGTGGCCGCCACGGTGGAAGAGATCGGCCTGCGTAATGTGGCCGCGACCCTGGTCAACGAAATAATCTTCCGCGCCCACCTCGAAGATCTCGCTGCGGCCGAGAGCGCCCGAGTGTGTTCCCTCGTCATCACGCTGACGCATCGAGGCCAGGAAGTGTCCGCGATCGTCTCCGTGGGACACGAGGGCGTGGAGATCGGCAAGACCGCCCGCACCACGGACATTCCTCCGACGAGGATCGTCCAGGATGTCTGTGAGACGGTTCTGGCCCTGTATGGGCCATGCGAGCGCATCACCTCGGCCAGTAGGGAAATCCGCTGGCCAAGTCCGCACACGATGGTTTCCCGACTGGTGAACGGTCCGGCTGTTCCCCGACTCTTCCACGCGGTGGTGCAGCGCGTTGTGCAGATTCTCGAACGGGACCGACCAGTACATCTCACAGACCTTGCGGTCCGGCACGGCACGGACAAATGGAGTTTCCTGCACCAGTACACGCAGCACTATCAGCGTCACTTCGCACCCCTGCGCGACCGGCGCGTGAAAATCTGCGAGATCGGGGTGGGTGGATACGGTGACGCTGAAGCGGGCGGCGGCTCGCTGAGCATGTGGAAAGAATTCTTTCCGCGCGGACTCGTGTACGGCGTGGACATAGCCGACAAGCGTGTGCTCGACCGACCGCGGATCACCACGATCCAGGCAGACCAGTCGGACCCTGAAGCACTGCGCTCGATGGCCGAAAAATTCGGCCCCTTCGATATCGTCATTGACGACGGCAGTCACATGAGCCCGCATGTCATCTCTTCGTTCAAGACGCTCTTCCCTTATCTCACAGAGAATGGCATCTACGCGATCGAGGATCTTCACGGGTCATACTGGCCGGAACTCTTCGGGGGATCGGAAGACGATCTGAACTCTCCGGATTTCACCGTCGGTTTCCTCAAGCAGCTGGTGGACGGGCTTAATCACGAAGAACTCCTTGAACGCGAGAAACGGGCCGCACAGTCCACCGACAAGCTGATCAAGGGGATTCACTTCTACCATAACCTCGCCTTTATTGATAAAGGCCGGAATGAGGAGGGAAGTCCGCTCGCTTTCGCGTTGCGTGAGGCTCCGGAGATTCTCGGCTTAAAGGACTACAATGAGTAGCGAAAGGAATGTGCACGTGGCGGTTGAGCGGATTCCCGCACTGTTTTCCCGGGAATGGGAAAACGACCCCAGGCCTACCTACCGACAACTGCATGCCGACGGTCCCATTCATCGGGTCACGCTGCCGAGCGGGTCGCAGGCATGGCTCGTGACACGGTACGAGGATGCCGCCGCGGCACTGGCGAACCCTTCGTTGATCAAGGACCCGCTCCGGTTCGGCAAGCGCGCACGCGGAATCCTCGCCCGGCTGCCCGACCGGCTTCGTACCGTACTGTTCCGCAACATTCTGGAGATGGACCCGCCCGAACACACCCGGGTACGCAAGCTGGTGGCACGCCCCTTCAGCGCGGCCCGTATCAGCCGCAGACTGGGGGACGTGGAGACGCGTGCGCTCACGATGGTGGACGCGCTGCCGAAGAACGAGCCCGTGGACATCGTGAGCGCCTTCTGCTCGCCGTACCCCTTGCGCATCGTGTGCGACCTGCTCGGTGTGCCGGACAGCGAGGAGAGCCGACGGCGCGTGCAGCGCTGGGCCAGGGTGCTCAACGCCGGCCACGCGGCCGATGCGGCCGCCTATGTCCAGTGCGCGCAGGAGGCCATGGACTACTTGGAGGAACTCGTCGCCCTCAAGCGGCGCGAGCCAGGCGACGACCTGGCCACCGCCATGGTGGCGTCCCAGGGAGAGGCAGATGGCCTGAGCCTGGAGGAGATCATCGGCACGCTCTTCATGCTGATCCTGGCGGGGCACGAGTCGACCGCCCACCTGCTGAGCATGTCGCTGCTCGAACTGGCCAGGAATCCGGACCTGCGGCGGGACCTGGCCGACCACCCCGAGCTGCTCCCCAACGCCGCGGAAGAGCTGTTGCGTTACATCTCCCCGGTCAAGCTCGCTCCCTGGCGCTACGCGGCCCACGACCTGAACCTCGCGGGTGCCGCGATCCGCACCGGCGAGGGCGTCATGGTGGGTGTGGCGGCGGCGAACGCGGACCCGGACACCTTCCCCGACCCCGGGCGCCTGGACGTCCGCCGGGCGGAGGCGTCCCGGCACCTGTCCTTCGGGCGTGGGCCCCACTTCTGCCTGGGCGCGCAGTTGGCGAAGATGGAAGCGGTGGTGGCGCTCCGCGCCGTACTGGACCGCTTCCCGCACTTCTCCCTCGCCACCTCCGCGGATTCCATCGAATGGCAACGCGGCGCGATGATCAGAGGGCCGCTGGCCCTCCCCCTGATCTTCGGGACCGGGTGACCTCGTCCCACAGACCCGCAGCGATCCGGTCCGCCCCTGTCGACAGGGCACCAGCCACTCGCTTCACCTGTCCGCCCAACCGCGTTCCCAGCCCCTGCAAGGAAGGCCGCCCGCGGCGGCCTGCTTCGTGTTGCCCGTATCCGAATTCCGAAAGAAGAACACGAGCCCATGTCAGAGAACAGTGAACCGATCGCAATCATTGGTATGGGCTGCCGGTTTCCCGGCGGAGCCGACTCGCTCGACAACTTCTGGAAGCTTCTCATCGAGGGCCGCGACGGCGTCTCGCACATACCCGAGAACCGCTGGGTGAGATACCTGGAAGGCGATGCGAGGAACGCGGCCGCGCTGCGCGACACAACCCGCATGGGCGCCTTCGTCGATGACATCGCGGGCTTCGACGCCGGCTTCTTCGGCATCCTGCCGCGTGAGGTGTAACAGATGGACCCGCAGCACCGGATGATGCTGGAGGTCGCCTGGGAGGCGCTGGAGCACGCGGGAATTCCACCCCACCGACTGGCGGGCGGGGACACGGCCGTGTACGTCGGCATCGGCACCGAGGACTACGGACGCCGCCTCATGGAGGACCTGCCGCAGGTCGAGGCATGGACCGGCATCGGCTCGGTGCACTGCGCGGCAGTGAACCGGATCTCCTACCACTTGGACCTGCGTGGACCCAGCATGGCGGTGGACACGGCCTGCTCCGCGTCGCTGACGGCTCTTCCTGGGGTGCCGGGCGTTGGCCTCGGGCGAGACCTCGCTGGCCATCGCGGGCGGCGTGAACGCGATGCTGCACCCGGCGGTCACCAAGATCATGAACGATTCCGGTGCCTGCTCCCCGGACGGGCGCTCGAAGTCCTTCGACGCGACGGCCGACGGATACGGGCGTGGCGAGGGCGCCGGGGCGCTGATCCTCAAGAGACTGGCCGACGCCGAGCGCGACGGTGACCGCATCCTGGCCGTCGTCCGGGGCACGGGGATCATGCAGGACGGGCGCACCAACGGCATCATGCAGCCGAGCACCGAGGCCCAGGCGGACCTGCTGCGCCGACAGGAGCGCCGACCGGCCGTTGCTGATCGGCTCCGTCAAGACGAACATCGGCCACCTGGAGGCGGGCGCCGGTGTCGCCGGGTCATCAAGGCCGTACTCGCGCTCCAGCACGGCGAAATCCCGCCGAGCCTGAACTGCACGTCTCCGAACCCGGCCATCCCCTGGGACACCAACGGCCTCAAGGTCGTCACCGAGCCCACCGTATGGAAGCCCTCCGAGCACCACCCCCGACGCGCGGGGGTGTCGGCCTACGGCTTCGGCGGCACGATCGGTCACGTCATCCTGGAAGCGCCCGACACCACAACCCTCGACCGCACCGCATCGGCGGCCACCCCGGATGCCGAGCGCGCAGGGACTCTCTCCGACAGCCCTTGGATCTTTCCCCTTTCCGCTGCGAGCACGGACGGTCTGCGGGCGAACGCGACCCTTCTCGCGGACTGGCTGGAAGGGGCCGGGGCCCAGAGCTCCCTGGAGTCGGTGGGGCACACCTTGGCCGAGCGCCGCTCGCCGCTCTCTCACCGGGCCGCCGTGGTGCCGGCGGACCGGACCGAACTCGTCGCCTCACTCCGCGGCCTCGCCGCGGGGGAAGAGCCGGTGGACGTGATCACCGGTACCGCGGCCACCGAGCGTGCCGAGGCCGTCTGGGTCTTCGCCGGGCAGGGCGCGCACTGGATCGGCATGGGTCGAGAACTACTGACCACCGAGGTCGCCCTCGCCGAGACGATCGACGAACTCGGCCCCGTGTACAAGGACGAGCTCGGATTCACGGCCCGATCGATCCTGGAAGGCGACACTCTGGAGGGCCCCGAACTGCTCCAGCCGGCAACGTACGCCGTCCAGATCGCACTCGCGGCCACGTGGCGTTCCCATGGGATTGAGCCTGCTGCCGTCATCGGCCACTCGATAGGCGAGTTGGCCGCGGCAGTCACGGCGGGCGGGATGTCGCTGGCCGACGCCGCCAGGCTGGCGTGCCGCCGGGCGCTGCTGCTGCGCCCCGCCGCGGGCACGGGAGCGATGGCGCTGGTCGGCCTGCCGTTCACGGCAGCCGAGGAACGACTTGCGGGAGACGAGCGGGTGAGCGCCGCCATCGCGTCCTCGCTCGTGTCCACGGTGATTCGCGGGCGATGCGGCAGCCGTCGTACAGGTCTGCGAGCGCTGGGAGGCCGAGGGCCTGGTCGTCCGCAAGGTACAGGCCCACATCGCCTTCCACACCGGGGAGAGGGACCCGTACGCAGCCGAACTGCCCTCGGTGATCGCGGATGTGGCCGGAGGCGCGCCTCAAATCGGCTTCTATTCGGCCTCGCAGGAGGACCCGCGGGCGAGGGTCGACCTGGGTGCCGGGTACTGGCCGGGCAACCTGCGCAACCCCGTGCACTTCGCGCAGGCTGTGACCGCCGCGGTCGAGGACGGTCACCGGCACTTCCTGGAGATCTCCAGCCACCCGATCGTCTCGCACTCCATCAGCGAGACCCTCGACGAGCTCGGGGTGGACGACACGACGGTGGTCGGCACCCTGCGGCGCGACGCTCCCGAGCGGCGCACTCTGCTCAGGAACCTCGCTGCCCTGCACTGTGCGGGGGTTCCGGCCGGCCTCGAAGCCCGGTTCGGCAGCGGGGCGGAGCTCGCCGACCTGCCCACCACGGCCTGTCAGCACGAGACGTACTGGAAAGATTCCCGGCCCGGCACGGGGAGTGGTGTACTCCAGCACGACCCGCAGAGTCACACGCTCCTGGGCGGCGTCACCCGGATCGCGGGCAGCACTCCGCTCTGGCTCTGGCGGACGCACCTGGAGATGGAGAGCCGCCCCTACCCCGCAACCACCCGGTCCACGACGTGGAAATCATCCCGGCCGCGGTGCTGATGAACACCTTCCTGGAGGCTCTCGCGCAGGCCGGCGTGGACGGGCCTGGCCACAGGCGTTCGGCACTGGTGGACGTGGCGCTGAGGGTGCTGTTGGTATCCGTGCCACGCGACATCCAGCTCTCCTACCAGGACTCGACCCTCCGGCTGGCCTCCCGGATCAACGACGAGAGCACGCAGGAGAGCGAGGAGTCCTGGCTGACACACACCACGGCCGCCATCGACCCGCTGGGCGGGGTCCTGGAAGACCGCTTCGACGGTGCTGCGGTACGGGAGCGCTGCGCGGAAGTCGTCAGCCCGGACTACGTGCAGGAACGGGTGACGCAGATCGGCGTGGCCGGCATGGGGTTCCCCTGGGAGATCCAGGAGCTGCGCCGGGGCGGCACCGACGAACTGTACGGCGTGATCGACACGGGTGCGGAGGGTACGGCCACCTGGGCCTCGCTGCTCGACGGCGCGATGACGATCACCTCCGTGCTGTTCCTCGGCGAGCCGGTCGTGCGGATGCCGTCGAAGATCGCGCGCCTGGCCCTGCTCGGCGACCCGCCGCAACGGGCCCAGGTGCATGTACGGGCCGCTGACCGGGTGGCCGGCACCGACACCGTCGATGTCGTGGTGGCGAACCTGGAGTACTAGAAGGCTGCTGAAAATCTCGGTTTTGGCCCCGGCTCGGTGGAGTTGGGGCCAGTCTTGTAGGCATGCAGGGGGAATGGGCCGGGGAGATGGT
>NZ_JBIRZM010000017.1:0-186854 GCF_044390825.1 Streptomyces sp. NPDC018833
GCTGGGCGGCTGCCGCCGTCTACACCGCCGCTACGAACGCAAAGCCGAACACTTCCTGGCCTTCACCGCCATCGCCTGCAGCCTGATCTGTTACCACCGACTCGCCAAATGAGACGACTTCTAAGTGAGCGTTTGATTCTCTTGTCAGATGGTTTGTGGTGATTTCCAGAGGCCGGACACGAGTACCACTCCGAGCGATCCGCCGGAAAAGTAGCTTCTGCGGCAATTAGTAGACCAGCTATGCGCCGGTTTCCATGCAAGAGCTCCTGTCTCATTCAGAAATCTACCGGTTCACACGAGATTGAGAACGCACGCTCCTGTCCAACCGACACCCCCGCGTACGCCCTGCTCAAGCCGGCCGCCACCGCTTACCCAGGCATCATGCAGCCCTCACGGCCCTACCCCAGCGACCTGTCCGACGCCCGCTGGGAACTCATCCGTCCCACCCTCGAAGCCTGGCGTCAGGCCCGCAACGGCATCCGCAAGCCCACCCACGACCTGCGCGCCCTGATGAACGCCATCCTCTACGTCGACCGCACCGGCATCCCCTGGCGCTACCTGCCCCACGACTTCCCGCCCCACCAGACCGTCTACGGCTACTTCGCCCTCTGGGAAGCCGACGGCATCTTCGACCAGCTCACCGGCCTGTTACGCGGCAAAGTCCGCCAAGCCGAAGGCCGCTCAAGCGAGCCCAGCGCCTGCCTGATCGACAGCCAGAGCATCAAAACCTCCGCCACCGTCCACCTGACCAGCCAAGGCATCGACCCGGCCAAGAAAATCATCGGTCGCAAGCGGCACATCGTCACCGACACGCTCGGCCTCCTGCTGGCCGTGGCCGTCACCGCCGCCAGCGTCCACGACTCCGCCGCCGGCACCCAACTCCTGACTCAAGTCCGCGAGCGCCACCCCACCATCACCAAAGCCTGGGCCGACAACGGCTACAAGACCAAAGCCGTGGAACAAGCCGCCCACCTCGGCATCGACCTCGAAATCGTCCAACGCGACCCCGCCACCCGCGGCTTCCACGTCCAGCCCCGCCGCTGGGTCATCGAACGCACCCTCGGCTGGCTCATGCACCACCGCCGCCTGGCCCGCGACTACGAAACCCACCCACACCGATCAGCCGCCATGATCCAACTGGCCGCCATCAACCTCATGACCCGCCGCCTCACCCACGAAACCACCACCAACTGGCGTGACAGCTAAGCCAAATAAAACAGACAACCGAGAATCAAACGCTCACTAAGCGAGCGCTTCGCGCTTCAAGATCTACTCGCTCGTTACCGCTCCCGGGTCTCGTCTACGAGGCCCTGGTGACCCGACAGACCGCAGTACGCGAGAGCTGGCGTCTCACACGTTTCTCACATACCGGCTCGCCACGGCCCGTCGGCAAGCCCCTGACCTGGACGTCTGCCGGACTCCCCGGACTGTACGGACAGCCTGGACTAGGATCGGCTCAAACTACCTGAACAGGGAAAACGCGGCCAAGGGCGGCTGAGCGCCCGCCTGCCGCGGCCGCCGTCCGGTGCTTCGGGCGGCGGCTTTTGTGTATGCGATTTTTCAACAAAGTGTTGACGTCGTGTTCCGGAGGGCGTTAGCTATCCGCAGCCCGTCCGACGCACCACGATGCACAAGCCACGGAGGCTCCCGTGACTTCACTCTCGAACCAGGGTCTCGCCCGGTTCAACGCCTCCGAGGACAGTGCGGCCCTGGCCGTGCTGCACGAGGTGTGCGCCAGTTCGGCCTGGGGGAGCAAGATCCTCGCCCAGCGGCCGTACACCAGCACCGACGCCCTCTTCGAGGCCAGCGACGCCGCCATGGCCGAACTGACCGCCGACGACCTGGCCGAGGCGATGGCAGGTCACCCGCCGATCGGCCGGCCCAAGCCCGGTGACCCGACCTCCTCCCGTGAACAGAGCGGAATGGCCGGGGCCTCCGAGGCACTCAAGGCCGACATGCTCGAACTGAACCTGGCCTACCAGGAGAAGTTCGGCCATGTCTTCCTGATCTGCGCCACCGGCCGTACCGGTGAGCAGATGAGGGACGCCGTCCGCGAGCGGATCGGGAACTCGCCGGAGCAGGAGCGGGAGATCGTCCGCACCGAACTGGGCAAGATCAACCGCATCCGGCTGACCCGCCTCGCCGAGCTCGCAGAGGAAGAGAGCGCATGAGCACGGAAACACTGGCCTCGCCGCACGGCTCGGTGTCCACGCACATCCTGGACACCAGCATCGGCCGCCCTGCCGAGGGCGTTGCCATCTCCCTGTCGGCCCGCAGCGGCCCGGCCGCGGAGTGGAAGCAGCTCGGCGGATCCGCCACCGACGCGGACGGGCGTTGCAAGGACCTTCCGGCGCTGCCGGAGGGCACGACCCATGTACGTCTCGACTTCGAGACCGAGACGTACTTCGAGAAGAAGAAGCAAGCCGAGGCACAGCAGGACGCCCCCGCGCTACGGGACAGCGGCGTGTTCTTCCCCGAGGTGGCGATCACCTTCGCCGTCGTACCGGGCGAGCACTACCACGTACCGCTGCTGCTCAACCCGTTCGGCTACTCCGTTTACCGAGGGAGCTAGCAGACATGCCCACGATTCTCGGCCAGAATCAGTACGGCAAGGCAGAGAACCGCGTTGTCAAGATCACGCGGGACGGCGACACCCACCACATCAAGGACCTGAACGTCTCCGTCGCCCTCTCCGGCGACATGGACGACGTGCACTACTCCGGCTCCAATGCCAACGTCCTGCCGACCGACACCACCAAGAACACGGTGTACGCGTTCGCCAAGGAGTACGGCATCGAGTCCGCCGAGCAGTTCGGCATCCACCTCGCCCGCCATTTCGTGACGAGCCAGGAGCCGATCCACCGGGCGCGCATCCGCATCGAGGAGTACGCCTGGGAGCGCATCGAGACCTCCGACGGCAACTCCAAGTTCATCGGCGCCGACGAGGTCAAGCACTCCTTCGTCCGCAAGGGCCAGGAGACCCGCACCACGCAGGTCACCTTCGACGGTGACACGTGGCAGGTCATCTCCGGCCTGAAGGACCTGGTCGTGATGAACTCGACGAACTCCGAGTTCTGGGGTTACGTCAAGGACAAGTACACAACCCTGCAGGAGGCGTACGACCGCATCCTGGCCACCCAGGTGTCCGCGCGGTGGCGGTACAGCTGGAGCTCTGACGAGAACCGGATGCCCAACTGGGAGAAGTCCTACGAGCAGGCCA
This sequence comes from Streptomyces sp. NPDC018833, assembly GCF_044390825.1. Classification (NCBI taxonomy): domain Bacteria; kingdom Bacillati; phylum Actinomycetota; class Actinomycetes; order Kitasatosporales; family Streptomycetaceae; genus Streptomyces; species Streptomyces sp. NPDC018833. The sequence continues at coordinate 3,221 of NZ_JBIRZM010000017.1, forward strand.
GGAAGCACATGCTCCAGGCCTTCGCCGAGACCTACTCCCTGTCGCTTCAGCAGACGCTGTACCAGATGGGCTCGCGCATCATCAACAGCCGCAGCGAGATCGACGAGATCCGCTTCTCCCTGCCGAACAAGCACCACTTCCTGGTGGACCTCGAGCCGTTCGGGCTCAAGAACGACAACGAGGTCTACTTCGCTGCGGACCGCCCGTACGGCCTGATCGAGGCCACCGTCCTGCGGGACGGCGTCGAGCCGCAGATCCCGGTCGACATGACCAACCTCTGACGCCGGGCCGCCGACCGCCTTGCCCGCCCAACAGCGGGCGGGGCGGCCGGCGGACGGGAGGGAAGACCATGGCACACGGACTGCGCACCGATGGCATCGCCACCCTCGTCGGACCCGTCTTCGGTGGCTTCCCCACCTCCGCCTGCGCCCAGAACGTCGGCGTGGTGTCCCTGACGCGGGTGCGCGGCCGCCACGTCGTCGTCGCCTGCGGTGTCCTGCTCGTCCTCGGCGCCTTCCCCGTCCTCGGCGCGGTCGTCCCGCTTGCCCCGCTCGTCCCGATGTCTGTCCTCGGTGCGGTCGTCCCGCTTGCCCGCTCGTCCCGATGCCCGTCCTCGGCGGCGCCGGCATCGTCCTGCTCGGCTCGATCGCCGTCAGAGGCATCAGAAACCTCTCCGAGGCCGGACTCGACGACAGCTTCCCCATTATCCTGCTCGCCGTCGCGCTCGGAGCGGGCATCGTCCCGCTCGCCGCGCCCACCTTCTCCGTGGACCTCCCCGCCCGGGCGCAGACCGTCCTCGGCTCCGGGATCAGCGCCGGAGCGCTCGTCGCGGTCCTGCCCAACCTGTTCTTCCACCATCTCGGCACCCACGGCCACCAGGCTGTGGCACTCAAATCCTCCTAGGGTCCTGCCGTGCCCACCACGCCACATCCCGAGACAGAAGAAGGAAGCACCATGGCACCTTCGGCAGCCCACGACGGCGCGACGGACAGCAGCGCCGTCGAGCGCATCGTCATCGAGAACTGTGCGATCGCGACGGTCGACGCCGGCGACACCGAGTACGCCTCGGGCCACATCGTCGTCGCCGGCAACCGGATCGAGTCGGTCGGGGCAGGACCCGCCCCCCAGGGCCTCGGACACGTCGTACGCCGCGTCGACGGCACCGGCCACCTCGCGACACCGGGTCTGATCAACACCCACCACCACTTCTACCAGTGGATCACCAGGGGCCTGGCGACCGACCACAACCTCTTCAACTGGCTGGTCGCCCTCTACCCGACATGGGCGCGCATCGACGAGCCGATGGTTCGCGCCGCGGCCCAGGGCTCGCTGGCGATGATGGCCCGCGGCGGCGTCACCACCGCCATGGACCACCACTACGTCCACCCGCAGGGGTCCGGCGACCTGTCCGGCGCGATCATCGGCGCCGCACGGGAGATGGGCGTACGTTTCACCCTCGCCCGCGGCTCCATGGACCGCGGCACGTCGGACGGCGGCCTGCCGCCGGACTTCGCCGTCGAATCCCTCGAAGGCGCCCTCGCCGCCACCGAGGAGACCGTCGACAAGCACCACGACGCCTCCTTCGACGCGATGACGCAGGTCGCCGTCGCGCCCTGCTCGCCGTTCTCCGTGTCGACCGAACTCCTGCGCCAGGGGGCCGAACTGGCCCGCCGCAAGGGCGTGCGCCTGCACACCCACGGCTCGGAGACGGTCGAGGAGGAGGAGTTCTGCAAGGAGCTCTTCGGCATGGGGCCCACCGACTACTTCGAGTCGACCGGCTGGCTCGGCGAGGACGTGTGGATGGCGCACTGCGTCCACATGAACGACTCCGACATCGAGGCCTTCGCCCGTACGAGGACCGGTGTCGCCCACTGCCCGTCGTCCAACGCGCGTCTGGCCGCCGGCATCGCCCGCGTCCCCGACATGCTCAAGGCCGGTGTCCCGGTCGGGCTCGGCGTCGACGGCACCGCCTCCAACGAGTCCGGCGAACTCCACACGGAGCTGCGCAACGCGCTGCTGATCAACCGGCTCGGCGCCCACCGCGAGGCCGCGCTGAACGCCCGCCAGGCGCTGCGGCTCGGCACCTACGGCGGTGCCCAGGTCCTCGGCCGCGCCACCCAGATCGGCTCACTGGAGTCCGGCAAGCTCGCCGACCTCGTGCTGTGGAAGCTCGACACGCTCGCGCACTCCTCCATCGCCGACCCGGTCGTCGCGCTGGTCTTCGGCGCGGCCGCTCCCGTATCGCTCTCCCTCGTCGACGGAAAGCCCGTGGTCGAGAACAGCCGGCTGACCACGGTGGACGAGGACGCCATCGCCCGCTCCACGCGGGACGAGGCACAGCGCCTCGCGCGGATCGCCGCGCGGGGCTGACCCAGGGAAGTCCGGCCGGGGGGGACGGCCCCCGGCCGGCGGCCGTGGACCCGAGCGGGGTCCACGACAGCCCTCACCGGGGGGTGCGTGCGACAAAGGTGCGCACCTCCCGGTGACGGTGACTCGTGGCGGCACCTCTCGGCACGGTCAGCATCCGCACCACCGGTCCGGGCGCCCGGTATGTGCACGCCGCATCAACCGCATCGACAGCACCACCCGCACCACCTCCATGACACCCATGTCCCCGATGACGTGTTACCCGACCGGAGGCACCGCCGTGGCCGCGCACACCTCGACCGCCGAGGCACCAGACCGGAAGCATCCGGTCGACGAAACCCTTCCCCCCTTCAAGATGTTCACCACCGGGCTGCAGCATGTGGCAGCCATGTACGCGGGTGTGGTGGCCCCGCCGATGATCGTGGGCCCCGCCGTGGGCCTCGACGCCAAGGACACCGCGTTCCTCATGGGCGCGTCCCTGTTCACCGCCGGTATCGCGACGCTGCTGCAGACACTGGGCTTCTGGCGAGTCGGCGCCCGGCTCCCGTTCGTCAACGGCGTCTCCTTCGCCGGAGTGACACCCATGGTCGCCATCGGCCGGGACCGCGGATACGACGGCATCGCCGTCATCTTCGGCGCGATCATCGTCGCCAGCGTCCTGGGCTTCGTCCTGACCCCGTACTTCTCCAAACTCGTCCGCTTCTTCCCGCCCGTCGTCACCGGCACCGTCATCACCTTGATCGGTGTCTCGCTGCTGCCCGTGGCCTTCAACTGGTCGCAGGGCGGCAACTCCACGGCCGACGACTACGGTTCGATGAAGAACATCGGCATGGCGGCGCTCACGTTCGTCGTCGTGCTCGCCCTGCGCAAGCTCCTGCGCGGCTTCCTCCAGCAGATCGCGATCCTGCTCGGCCTCGTCGTCGGCACCGTCGTCGCCCTGCCGCTCGGCATGGCCAACCTGGACGCGATCAAGGACGCCGACGTCGTCGGTTTCCCGACGCCGTTCCACTTCGGTGCGCCGCAGTTCGAGATCGCCGCGATCGTCTCCATGTGCATCGTGATGCTGGTGTGCATGACGGAGTCCACCGCCGACATGCTGGCGCTCGGCCGGATCGTGGGACGCCCCGCGGACGAGCGCACCATCGAGGGCGGTCTGCGTGCCGACACGCTCGGCTCGGCCGTCAGCCCGCTGTTCAACGGGTTCATGTGCAGTGCCTTCGCCCAGAACATCGGGCTCGTCGCGATGACGAAGGTGCGCAGCCGCTTCGTCGTCGCCGCGGGCGGCGGCATCCTCATCCTGCTCGGCCTGTGTCCGGTCGCCGCCTCCGTGATCGCCCTCGTCCCGCTGCCGGTCCTCGGCGGCGCCGGCATCGTGCTGTTCGGCACGGTCGCCGCGAGCGGTGTCCAGACGCTGGCGACGGCGGCGCTGGAGAAGGGCGAGAACGCGCTGATCGTGGCCGCCGCCGTCGGCATCGGACTGATCCCGATCGCGGCGCCGGAGTTCTACCACGCCTTCCCGAACGACCTGCTGGTCGTGCTGGACTCGGGCATCTCCACCGGGTGCATCGTGGCGATCGTGCTGAATCTGGCCTTCAACCACCTGGGCGGCAAGGCCGGTTCGCAGGAGGAAGCACAGGAGGAGGCGGCGACCGGATCCGGCGAGGCGGTGGCACCGGCCGCCGTGCACTGAGCCGGCTTCCGATGCGACGGGCGGCTCCAGGGAGACCTCCCCGGGGCCGCCCGTCCGTACATCGCCGCCGCGTCAGTCGATGTGGAAGCTGTCGCCGTAGACCTTCCAGTCCAGCGGCGTGTTCAGGGCGAGATTGCCCTTGTTGAGGAAGACCCGCTGGGCGGTGTCCACCCGGCTGGTGTCCTCGTGCGCCGCCTCCTGCTTCATCGCCCACACACGGGCGTCGAGGAAGGCGTGCAGATACGCCTTCTCGTCGCCGCCCTGGGCCGGTGACTTCGCCTTCGCCAGCGCCTTGCGCCGGATGCTGCCGAAGCTGGTGCTGTCGCCGCCGTCGCCGTGCATCACGATGGCGTCGTAGTAGATGAACTGCCCGAGCACACCCACGCCGTCCTGCTTGCCCCGCCGCACGGCCGGGTCGAAGTAGACGCGGTCGCGTTCGTCGTTCTGTGCCTTCTTGAACGCCGGGTCCCCGGCCGCCTTGCGCCAGTCGCGCGTGAAGCCCGGGTCGAGGCCCTCGTGCGAGTCGGTGCCGTCGACCTTCCGCAGTGCGGGCAGGTACTTCGCCAGCACATTGCCCGGCTTGCGCTGGGTGTAGAGCTTGACGAGGTCCAGCATGTCGCCGGTGCCGGAGCAGAAACCGATGATGCCCGCGGTGTAGCCGCGGCCGTCTCCTATGTCCTCGATGTACTTGTACTGAGCCTTCCAGTCCAGCGAGGAGTTCTCCGCGCTGGAGACGAGCTGCATGGCGATGTCCTTCTTCACGGGGTCGTCCAGCCCGACGGCTGCCGGCGCGGCGGCCGGCCGGTGCTGTGGCGGATCCTGTTCCGCCGCGCCCGCCGCGACGGCGGTGGCGGGCAGAGCGACGAGGACCGCTCCGAGCACCACACGCGGAAGGAGCCCGAGCCGGTTGCGGGAGCGCTTGTGGGGGGTGGGCACCGTGCCTCCATGGGGAATACGACGGAGAGTTCTGCTGTTAGGAAACTTTCCTACCAGCTCGGCCCCAGCGGCGTACACCCCCGGACGGCATGCAGTGTGGTGCCGTTGCGGACATCGCTCGTACCCCGGCGCCGCCAGAGCCGGCATGGCGAGTCCGAAGCGCGCGCCGAGCAGCACGATCGCCGGCGGCACATCGGTGCCGCATGAACCGCTCAACGGCGCCCGGACGAACAGCGCCGGTCCGGCCACGAGGCCCAAGACGTGCCCGACTTGCCGGGCGAGCGTACGGCCCCCTGAACATGCCCGACCCCAACCCGACCTTGACGCCCGCCCAAGCCGCGCCGGGCTCTACTCGTTCGGTTGCCCGGAGCGGTGAATCCGGTTCAAACGACCTTGCGGTGCTCCTGCCAGGCAGCGGTGGCGGTCGCCAGGCGCAGGGTCCACGGGTCGGGGTCGGCGGTGCTGATCTCGTCCCAGACGTTGCGGTTGGCGGCGGCGAAGGCGGTGATGCCCTCGGCGGGTGCGGTGTGCCAGGCGGGGATCTCGGCAGCCTGGTGTTCGGCCGAGGTGGGGGTGTGGCCGGAGGCGATGAGCCAGATGACCCAGTAGCCGGCATCGAGCCAGGGGGCTCCCCGCGTGGCCCAGGCCCAGTCGACAAGCCGAGCACGATGGCCTTGTGGGGCATGGTCGTTGACGAGCACGTTGGTGTTGTTCAGGTCGGTGTGCAGGAGGTTGCGCCCGGCGAAGAAGTGGAGGTCGTCGGGGTGGACGGCGTAGCGCTCCAGGCGTTGTTCGGCGCGGCGCAGTTCGATGCCGGGGCAGGGGGTCTCGCCGAGGCGGCGCAGGAGGGCGGCGACTTCAGGGAGGTCGGGGGAGCCTGGGGAGTAGTCGGCGTGGTGGCCGTCCAGAGCCTCGAAGCCCAGGAGGTCCCATCCAGCGGTCTCGACGCGCCAGTGAAGGGCAGGACCGAGGCCGGTGAGAAAAGGCGCGATGGCGGCCTCCCGGCGCTGTGTCCATGCGCGGGGGTGGTCGGTGCGCAGGCCCTTGATGTGCCAGGTCCCGGTGGTGGAGGTGACACGGGCAGCGATCTCGCTATTGAAACCCTCGGCGGTCTCCACGACCGTGAGCAGGGGGTCGGTGTGCTGCTCGACAGCGGCGCGCGCGGTGGCGGGCAGCCGGTCGAGGCCGATGCGGGTGGTCGCCATGGGACGTCACTCTTCCACGGGGCAGTGGTGCGGGGGCTTCGGACGGAAGAACGTCCCGAAGCCCCCGCGGTTCCTTGCGGCTGGATGCCTACCGGTACGGATTGTCGTCGTTGCAGCCCGGCACGGCGCCTTCGGTCAGCACCTCCAGGTCTTCCAGGAGGACGACTCCCTCGGGCTCCTGGACCTGCGGCCGGGGGCTGATCTCCACCATGGCAGTGGTCATTGCGCTTCCTCGCTTCCGTGTTGGCAGTAGGTGTTCAGTGGTGCCTTCGCCTCCTGGTACGCCTTGGCGAGCGGTCGGCAGACCCGGCAGGTGCCGGAGAGCTGACAGCCGCCGCAGCCACCGGTGCGAAGCATCTGGGCATCGGCGATGCGGGGGAGACGGAGGAGTCCGTCCAGGCCCTCGGACATGAGGTCGACGGGATTCTCGCGGCCGACCTTGCACATGGTCGCCAGGCCGTGCGGGTCGACGTGGAAGAAGGTGTGGCCGGCGGGGCAGCCCTTGAAGACGCTGGTCTTGTCCAGAAAGCCGGGGGCCTGCGCGGCCAGGGGCTCGGGCGTGCCCGTGTACGTGGGAGAGATCGTGCCGTACTCCGTACGTCCGGCCCCGTACCGGTCGGCCAGGGACCGCATTGCGGCCAGCTCATGGGCGTTGTGCTTGGTGATGATCAGCGCCAGTTCGAGCGTGATCCCGGCCTCTCGCGCGGCGATGAGCCCTTTCTTGACGAGCTTGAAGGCCCCCGGTTTGCGGGTGAGGGAGTCGAAGCTGTCCGGCGTCGCGCCGTAGAGGGAGACGGTCACTTTGTGCGGCGGTAGCTTGCGCAGCAGCTCGATGACCTCGAGCCGGTGGAGTCGGGAGCCGTTGGTGAGGATCTCGATCAGCATCCCGGAGCGGTAGGCGAGCGTGTACGTGTCCAAGAAGTCGCGGTCGATCAGCGGCTCGCCGCCGGTGAACTGGAGCCACAGCACTCCGGCATCCCGCAGAAGGCGTAGGAGCCGCGCCTTGCTGTCCCAGGGCAGTCCGTCGAACTTCCGCTCCGCGAGATAGCAGTGCTCGCAGTTGAAGTTGCAGCCCTTGTTGATCTCGTACGTGGCGCGGCCGTAGCCGAGCCAGGTCTCCGGACGCACAAGGACGGCATCCCGCATGGACGCGCCCGCCAAGTCCAGGCTCCAGGCGGTACGGGCGCCGTCGAGGAGCCAGGGCGGCAGGGGGCTGCTGGTCTCGGCGATCGAGGCGACCTGCTCGTACATCGCCCGGGAGATCTGCATCCCCGCACGAGCACCAGGCCGTGCGACGAGGAACTTGCCGTTGTGCGGGCTCGCGATCAGATAGTGCACGGGGCCCTCCTCCATGGGGTGGGTCTCTTCCGAGGTGTGCTGCTCCGGGTGATCTGCGAACAGGCAACAGCCCTCCCCGTCGGGCCCCTGACCGGCCACCGGGCAGTCCGGCAGCACGACCAGCTCCACTTCAGTCCCGTGCCAGCGGAGCCACAGCGCGGTGCCGTAGTCCAGGTCGTCGAGGAGGGCGTAGTGCTCACCGTCCCCGTGTGCGGAAAGCTGCACTGCACGGCGCTGTCGACGCATCCCGAAGCCGACCTCTCCCGCGTTTCCTGTGCCAGAGCCCACTGCACCCGCCGCCAGTGTGCGCACCTCATCACGACACCACCCGGAGTTGGTCGGAGGAGTGCCGTTCCACGCATCGGCGGCACGCACACGGCGGGAAGCCGCCGGGGCTGTCCGGGACCACCGGGTCCTCACCCACACGCACCTCCGTGAGAGGCCCCCACGTCCGGCCGGAGTCGCGCGATACCCGCAGCGTCATCCGTACGTCGTCCTGTCCGTTCGCCATGGACAGGAGCATCGCGATCCGCAGGCTCGGGCAGAAAGGCCAAGCGGGTTACCCAACTTGGGTAACATGACGCACGGTTGACCATGAGTAGCGATCCGTAGTCCTGACGCCGGAGCGTGCCCGATGCCCGAGCCACCCCGCTCGCAGCAACTTCCGGTCAGCCTGCTCACGGACCATGCGATGATCGAGGCATGCCAGATCAGGGACTTCGGCCGCATCTTCCAACTGGTCAAGACCCGAGCAGGCATCTACCCGTCGATGATCGCGAGACGCTGCGACCTCACCCCCAGCCGCGTCGGCGAGGTGATCGCCGGACACCGACAGCTCCTGCACATGGATGTGATCGAGCGCATCTCCGACGGGCTGCGCATCCCCGGGCACATGCTCGGCCTGGCCCGGCGCTCGTGGGAGACGCCGCAGAACCTGACCGTCGCGCCCCGAGACCCGGCCGAGGCGCCGGCGCCGGTCGGCGAGCAGTTGGCCGCAGGGCTCCCGGGGGTAGACGTGGACAGCATCCTCGCCCTGGCGTCCGAGCGGGACCTCGGCCCGTCGACCCTGCATGCGCTGCACTCGTCGATCGCGGACTACTGGCGCCGGGACGACGAGCACGGTGGCGAGACCTTACGGCCGGCGGTCGTCGGCCAGCTTCGCTACGTCGTCGATCTCCTCAAGGAACAGCGCCCCGCTCCCATGCGGAACGGCCTGCACAGCATCGCGGCCGAGCTCGCCCGACTCACCGGATGGACGTACTTCGACGCGCGCCAGTACAACCAGGCACGCGCCTACTTCACGGAAGCTCTCGGCCTGGCCAAGGCCGTCGACGACCGTCAGTTCATGGCCAACGTGCTCTCCTGCATGAGCCTCCAGGCCACCTATCAGGACAAGCCCGGGGATGCTGTCGCGCTCGTCACGGCGGCCCAGGACCAGGCCCGAGGCGCCGAAGGCACGACACCACGCGTGCTGGCCATGCTCGCGATGCGCGAAGCCTTCGCCCTCGCCACCCTCGGGAACCACAGCGCCACCCACGGCGCGATCTCAGAGGCACACACTTGCTTCGGCCGGATCAGTGCCGACGATCCGGACCCGGCGTGGGTGGCGTACTTCGACGAGCCGAAGCTGATCGTGGACACCGGCATCGCACATGGGCGCTTGGGCGAAGTCGCCCTTGCTGAACCCCTGATCGCGGATGCCCTACGCCGCGAACACCAATCGAACCATCGAGGCCGTGCCTTTCACGCCTTCTGGCTTGCCCGCATCCAGTTCAAGCGCGGGAAGCTCGATGAGGCGTGCCACACGGCCATGGGTGCCCTGGGCCCGGCGGCGGCCGTCGGATCGCAACGAGTCGCCGGCCACCTCCGGGAGTTCTACGAGCAGCTGGAGCCCTTCCGCCGAGAGCCGGCCGCGGTGGCGTTCGAGGCCACGCTCCGAGAGGTGCTGCCTCGTCAGGTCAGCGGATCGCCTCGTCCATGAGAGCGTAGAGCAGTCCGACGAGGGAGCCGCTGCTGACGATCTCGCGGCGGTCGATCATGGCGCGGATGTCGGCCAGGGGGATCCACTCGATCCGGTCCGACTCGTTCTTCTCCGTCGGCGGACCCTCGTACGTGGCCCCGCCGGCCCGGAAGATGTAGTGCTGGGAGTCGGTGATGCCGTTGGCCGGCTCGGCGTAGATCAGCGGCTTGAGGGGGCCGGGGCGCCAGCCGGTCTCCTCCAGGACCTCGCGGGCCGCCGCGTCGGCCGGGGTCTCGCCCTCTTCGACCAAGCCCATGGGCAGTTCCCATGCCCAGGTGTTCGTGATGAAGCGGTGCCGCCACATCATCAGGACCTCGCGCCGCTCGTTGACGACGGTGGCCACGGCCAAGTGACGGAGCTTGACGACGTGGTGCTCCCAGCGGTGCCCATCCGGCGTCTCGATGTCGGTGAGCCACAGGTTCACCCACTTGTTCTCGTAGATCGGACGTTCCCCGTGGATCTTCCACTGCATCGCTGCGGCCCCTCTCGATCGGCCTCCAGCATCGCAGAGCTGGTCCGAACGGCAGCTGGGTTCGGACGAATTCACGTCACACTGACGAATAAGGTGATGGGTTCGAGCCCTCGGGCAGGGTGATGAAAGGCCTCATCCGGCACCTCGGACGAGGGTCGTCGATGTCGTCAGACACTGGTGAAACAGGAGAGGCGCCTGACCGTCACCGCGTACGATCAGGAGTCGTTGTTGCCCTCCTGGCCACGCCGCCTATGCCACCGCCCAGCGCGTAGTCTGGCGATCATGACTGGCGAGACCGACCTGCGGAAACTGCTGAGCGGCATGCGTCCGGCGCTGAACGCGGGCCGTTATGTGTTCACCACCGTCGAGGACCGTGTGCCCTCCGGTGTCACCCCGGTGGTCACGGTCGCGGAGGACGAGGGCCTGACCCTGGTCGTACGGCAGGACGAGGCGGACGCGGCGGGGCTCGCGTACGACTACGTGGCCGGCTGGATCACGTTGCGTGTGCACTCCGCGCTCGAGGCGGTCGGGCTGACAGCCGTGGTCGCGCGGGAACTCGCCGACGCGGGCCTGAGCTGCAACGTCGTCGCCGGGTTCCACCACGACCACCTGTTCGTGCCCTACGAGCACGCCGACCGGGCGGTCGCCGTCCTGGAGGACCTGGCACGGCGCTCCGCCTGAGCCGGCGGCGATGCCCGGGGTGCCGGGGCGTGGACCACACCGCAACCGCAGGACGCATGCTGATGTCCCACCGGCAGGTGGCAACTACCTGCGTGCCGGATGTCTCCGAGCCTCTGGCACGCTGGGCGCATGACGTCAGGGAAGACCGAGGAGTTCACCGCCCACCGCCCCAGGATGTTCGGCCTGGCGTACCGGCTGCTCGGTTCCGCCGAGGAGGCGGAGGATGCGGTGCAGGACGCCTACCTGCGCTGGAGCAACGCCGACCGTGCGGCGATCGAGCACCCATGGGCCTGGCTCGCCAAGGTCGTCACCAACCTCTGCGTCAACCGGCTCACCTCGGCCCGTGTGCAGCGCGAGCGTTACGTGGGGCCGTGGCTGCCGGAACCGGTGTTCACGCAGGACGGTTCGCTCGGCCCCATGGAGTCCGCCGAGCAGCGCGACGCGGTGTCGGCGGCGCTGCTGGTGCTGCTGGAGCGGCTCACGCCGACGGAGCGTGCGGTCTACGTTCTGCGCGAGGCGTTCGGCTACCGCCATCGGGACATCGCAGGGGTGCTCGACCTCAGCGAGGCCAACTGCCGTCAGATGTACCGCAGAGCGGTCCAGCGGGTGGCGACGCCCGAGGCCCGCTTCACACCGACTTCCCACCGGCAGCACGAACTCGTCGAGTCCTTCGTCATGGCGGCACGCGAGGGTGATCTGACAGGACTGGAGAAGCTGCTCGCCGAGGACATCACCTGGTGGAGCGACGGGGGCGGCAAGGTCACCGCGGCCCGGCGCCCCATCGTCGGCCGGGAGAAGGTGCTGCGCTTCCTGTGGGGCAGCGCGCAGCGGTACGCGGGCGGCTGGGCCCTCGCGGCCGCCGAGGTCAACGGAGCGCCGTCGCTGGTGGCGCACGTGGCGGATCGGCTCATCGCCGTCGTCTCCTTCGAAGTGCGCGACGGCGTCATCGCCCAGGCGCGGGTCGTTGTGAACCCGGACAAACTCGCGTTCGCGGGCCGGCAGTTCACCGCGATGGCCTCTGCGGCGTGACCCGCGGGTGAGCGCGGTCACCAGGAGGCTGTCACATTTTCGGGTGCTCGTCGGTTCTCCACGTGTGACGTGCGCTCCACCCGGGAGCGCACGCCCACCGAAGGGACGACAACTGCGATGACCACGATCCTGGTGACCGGCGGCACCGGAACGCTCGGCCGGCTCGTCACCGAGCGGCTGCGCGCCGGGGACAGCACCGAGGCCGGAGGCTCCGGGGGAGGGCACGAGGTCCGGGTGCTGAGCCGACACTCCCGGCCTTACGCGGTGGATCTGCGCGAGGGTACGGGCCTGGCCGCGGCGGCCGCGGGCGTGGACACCGTCGTGCACTGCGCGACCTCGCCGCGCGGCGGCGACGAGCAGGCGGCACGCCATCTGATCGAGGCGGCCCGCCGGGCCGGCGTGCGGCATCTGGTGTACATCTCGATCGTCGGCGTCGACCAGGTGCCGCTCGGCTATTACCGGACCAAGCTCGCCGTCGAGAGGCTGGTCGAGGAGTCGGGTCTCGGCTGGACCGTGCTGCGCACGACGCAGTTCCACGACCTGGTGCTCCAGGTGCTGCGTAGCTCGGCGAAGTTGCCGGTCATGCTGCTCCCCGCGGGGGTCGCCGACCAGCCGATCGAGGCGACGGAGGTCGCTGCCCGGCTGGCCGAACTCGCGACCGGGGCGCCCGCGATGGGGGTCCCCCCGGCCGGAGGCTGGGGGAGGGTGCCGGACATGGGCGGCCCCGAGGTCCGTACGTTTCCGGAGCTGGCCCGGGCCTATCTGCGCGCGAGCGGACGACGCCGGCCCCTGCTGAACGTGCGCCTGGCAGGCAAGGCCTACCGAGGGTTCCGGGCGGGCGGGCATCTGACGCCGGAGCGGGCCGTCGGCACGGTCACGTTCGAGCAGTTCCTGTCGGACCGTTTTCCTGCGCGGGGCTGACGCCCGGGTGGAGTGCGGGCGCCCGGGGTGGGCCGCATCCGACGTGCGCAGCGGCGGGCGCAGGGCAGCGGATGCGCTTCGGGCACGGGAGGTGTCCCCGGCACCGGGCACCCGCGGACCGCCGCCCTGCGGGCGGACGGCGACAGTTTGCGCGCACACCCCGGGCGGCGAGCCGGCCCGCTGCGGCGACCGGCGACCGGCGACCGGCGACCGGCGACCGCCGACGGGCGACCGTGACCGGTCCAAGCCCGCCGGAGCAGGCCACGACCGTGACCGGTCCAGGCCCGCTGCGGCGACCCGCGACCCGCGACCCGCGACCCGCGACAGCGACCGCCGACCCGCGACAGCGACGGGCGACCCGCGACAGTGATCGCCGACCCGCGACCGGTCCCGTCCCGGCCCCGCCCGTCAGCGTGTGTCCGCCGGAGTCCAGTCCGGGCGGCGGCCGCTGAGGCCCACGATGCGGTCCAGCATCGGCGCGCTCTCCGGCACGGGCACCACAGGGCCGAAAATGCCCTCCCGCAGCTCGTCGTCGCCCGCCGGGGTCAGCATCTCCCGCGACACGGCCATGCTCGCCTCGTCGGGGGCGTACGGCAGGCCCGTGGCACGCGCCAGGTCCCAGCCGTGGATGACGAGCTCGTTCAGCGCCACGCGGCCCGCCACGGCGCCCGGCAGCGTGATGCCGCCCGCCTGGGTCATTCCCTCCCACGCGGCCGGCTCGCGCCAGGCCTGGACCAGTTCGTCCAGGCGCCGGGGAATCGCGGTGCGCCAGTCGTCGGGCAGGACCGGGAGCTCCGCGTCCGGGCTGCTCCCGGTCATGGGGCCCAGATCCTTGCGCCCGGCGTCGCGGAAGGCCGTGGCCAGCCCGTGGATGTGGGCCAGGAGCTCCCGTACGGCGTACGCGGGACACGGCGTCGGATCGCCCAGCCGATCGTCGCCGATCTCGGGAAGGAGCGTCACGATCCCGTCGGCGGCGGACCGGAGGTCGGGTACGGCGGGGGTCGCCCCCGAGGCAGCAGAGGTGGCAGAAGCAGTCATGCAGTGCTGACCGCTCGCGGCGCCCGAACTCATCGGCACGCCGCCCCCAGGACCGGCAGGTGGGCCGGTCGCTCGCTCGATCGGGCTACCCCACGTCCGGTGGACCCGCGCGCAGCCCGCCCGGTTCCATACGCTCCCCGCGTGACTCGTACCACTGCGCTGAACACCGGACTCGACGACTTCCTCGCCTGGGCCGCCCGGGAGCGGGGCACCGCCCTGCCCGTCCGCCCCGCGGACGCGGTACTGACCCTGCTCGCGCTGCGCGGAGCCGACCGCAGGAGCGGCGTGCCCGAACCGACACCGCAGCTGGTCGCCCAGGTGCTCCACGAGGACCTGCCCGAGCTGCTCTGGGCGTCCGACGACGAACTGGCCGCCGTCCCGGCCGTGCTCACCGCGCTCGCCGACCGCGTCCGCGCGGCAGGCCGCCTCAACGCCAAACGCCACACCCGCCTGCTCGCGGCGATCGACGAGGCCGTGCCCGGCTTCCGTACCGCCATGGCGGATCCGGCCCGGCTGACCTGGCCGCGCTGGTACGCGTCGCTGCTGAGGGCCGACGGCACGGACCCGGGCGACGCCGACGCCGTACGCGCCTGGGTCGACGCCTACGAGCGCACGCCGCACGCCGAGCGGCCCACGCTGCCCGAGTCCCTGCACCGCTTCGAGATGGCCGGCCGGACCTTCGCCACCCGCGCACGGCTCGCCGAATCGCTGCTCGCCGCGTTCGCACGGGACACCGCCGCCACCTCCCCGGCCGATCGGCTGCTCCCGGCCCCGCCCCTCGACGCAGACCGGCCCGACGACGCGCTCGGCGCCGAACTGGAACGCATCGCGGACGCGTTGACGGACCGCTGGACCGCAACCGGTCTGACCCAGGCGCTCGCCGGGCCGCACGCCGGCCTGGCGCCGAGTCCCGAGGCGCTGCCCCACGCGGCCCTCGCGGACCGCATGCTCGACGAACACCTCGACTACTACGGCGCGTCCTCGATCCCCCTGCCGCCCCCGGCCCGCCTGCCCGCGCCCGAGGACATCCGGGCCCTGCTGCACGCCGCCCCGCTGCCGGCCGCCCTGGCCGCCGGCCCGGAGCTGGATGACGACCTGCGGGAGATCGCCGAACGCTGCGGACTTCCCGGGCCCGCCACCGCCGTCTGGGACGAGGGCACACCGCAGGAACTCGTCGAGCTGGCCGCCGACATCCTGGCCGCCCAGGTCGAACGGCTGCCCACCGTGACCGGCCCGCAGGACAGCTGGTCCGTGGACGGTGCGCATCTCCTCTACGCCCTCTACGAACGCGGCTGTACTCCGGACTCGGTGGCCCGCAAGGCGTCCGACAGCGACTTCGCGGAGATCCCGCCCGAGCTTGAGGACGCCCCGGCCGGGGTGCCCGCCATCGCTACGGCGACGTATGAGACCCCGTCGCCCGAGGAGTTGTCGGCGCTGCTCGGGCTGCCCGGCCGTACCGAGGCGGACAGGGAGGAACTCGACCCTGTCGCGCATTCCCTCGCCGCCCTCGTCGACCGCCTGGCCGAGACCGGCTGTGTCTTCCGCCGCGGCGACACCTATGGACTGACGCCGCTCGGCAGTGCGGTCATGCGGCATGTGATGGCCGCCGGACAGGTCGCCGTCCCCGACGCGGACACCGTCGCGGGCTGGGACGCGGAACAGACCGTCGCCGCGGTACGCAACTGGCCCCAGCGGATCGCGGCGCGGACCCTTGCCGACTGGGCCGCCCGCAACGGGGGAGCGGACAGCGGCGAGGCGTGGGCGCCGGTGCTCGCCGCGGTCTCCGAGGCGAAGTCCCTCGATCTCCACGGCACCCGCGTCCGCGACTGCTTCGACCTTCTCGACCTGGCCGGCATCCCGGTCGCGGCCCTGCGCACGGCCCTCGCCGACCCGGTGACCGGCGCCGAGGCCCGCCGCCTCCTGCTCGCGCGCGGTGAGGACGTCAGCGAGGAGAGCGTGCCGCCGAACGCCACGGCGACGACCCTCGCCGAAAAGCTGGACCGGCTGTGGATGGAGGACATGCGGGCTTATGTGACGGAGCGTCATGAGGACGACGAAACGCGGATTCCCGCCCTGGACGAGATCCCGCCGACGACGCTCCTCCCCGCCTTCGACGAGGAGTCCGCCGCGTGGCCGGGCGGGGCACCGGCGCTGATCCGCGCACTGGCCACCGCGGATCCCCTCACCGCCCACCGCACTCTGGTCTCCCTGCGGGACCACCACCCCGACAAGCAGGTGGCGGGCGCCGCGGCGCAGGCGCTGAAGCCCGCACGCCGGGCAGCCGGGCGCGCCCGCCGCTGACACCGTGGCGCCACGGAGTTGCGGATACCGTGGCGTCATGTCCGCGTTCATACAACAGCTTCCGGCGCTGCTGGGTGTGGTGATCGGCGCACTCTGCTCCTACATGGCGATCATGCGCGGTGACCGGGCCCGCTTCCGGCGGGAACAGGCGGCGCGCTGGGAGGAGCGGCGGCTGGCGGTGTACTCCGACTACGCGCGGTCCCTGAAGAAGTCGGTCACCCTGACGTACCGGGTCGCGGCCCACCTGGGCAACGACCCGCATCCGCACCCGCTTTCACCCGAGGACGCGGCGCCCTTCCTCGCCGCGGCGAGCGACGCACGCGACCCGTCGGGCGAGGCGCTGTTGATGCTCGGCTCCCGTGACGTGGTGCAGAAGGCGCGCGAATGGGTCGTCGTGGTGCTGGAGATGGAGAGCTTCCTGCGCGAGGGCCGACGGGCGCCGGATGCCTGGTCGGCCCTGCTGGCGAAGCAGCGCGCGGCTCGGGAGACGTACTACGCGGCCGTGCGGGACGACTTGGAGCTCTCACCCGGCCACTCCGGTCGCTGGGAGCTGCCACCGGGCCGCGACCGGTAGCAACGACGGCCTTCCGCGCGTGTCCGGACCACACACGGCTCCACGTGCTCAACTCCCCAACGCCCCCGCCCCCGGTCACGCGCTACGTTGCGTACAGCGCCGCCCGCCCCCGCGTACATCGCGCACCCGTATCATCGCGTCCCTCCTGGTCAATGGTACGCACGAGCCGCCAGCGTTGCCCCGATGAACGGAGCGATTACCCCTCACGTGGCACCGGCCCAACCGCCCGCCCCCACCCGCGAGTTCTCGATGCAATTCACGTCCACCCCACGCGGCGCGCGCCTTGCCCGCCGGCTGGTGTCGCACCGGCTGGACGAGTGGGGCTACCCGTACGACTCGACGTCCAACGAGACGATCACCCTCCTCGCCGCCGAGCTCACCGCGAACGCAGTCCGCCACGGCCATGCCCCCGGGCGGGACTTCCACCTAGAACTCGCAGACGGCACGCGATGCCGCATCCAGAACGGGCCGGGGTACTGGAACGACCTGCCCAAGGGACATGGTGCAAACCCCCGGGGCCAGCCGTTCGTCTTCGCCTTGGTCAACGACCAGGGGGAGATGACCGGACGCCTCCACGGCCTGCACGAGTGGCGTGACTCCCCGTTCACCGACTTCTGCTTCAACCTGGCCGGCGACCCGCACCGGGGCCACGCCTTACACCTCAACCGCTACGGCTTGTACGCCTGGAACAAGACCGGGGTGCTGCGCGCCAAATTGGACGCTGAGACCAAGACCTTCAAGGCGTTGACCACTTCACCCTCACCGCCTGCACGCCCGACCGCGGCCTGCTGTTGGTCCACAACAAGCAGCACCTGATCCTGCGCGTGCCCGTCCCCGATGACCTCACCGGTCTTGGGGCCGGTGTCGAGGAGGCGCTGCGCGCGTACGCCCGGCAACGCACCGCCCTGAAAATGCAGTGGGGTCCCGTCAACTGGCACTGGACCGACACGTCCGCGCCGGTCCATGACCTCTGACCCTCCGCATTGACGTGCCACCTCGCGAGCTCGTGGCGACAGGCCACCGCCTCACCCTGGCGAAGGCGTCGAGCGCTCCTTCGCGCCGGAAACAGTTACATCGGTCGCCGACTGCCTAGTGCGAGGCCGGACCGCTACAGGCCGAGTGAGGGGCGTTGGTGGGGGCTTGGGAGGCACCCCGATCCACGGTGGGGTGGTGTTGCTCAGTTAGGGAGGCACCGGCTCGCAGGAATCGAGCATGGCGGCGACGGTCTCGATCCCGACGACCTTTAGGGTCAGGGCATGTCGATTCGGAAGCAGGCCGCGCCGCCAAGGCTGATCACGGTCGGCGACGTGGTGGCCGCTCATTCGCGGGATCTTGGGGAGTGGACAGCCGCGCAGATAGTCCGGCTCGATGCCGATTCCCAGACAGCGGCCGTACTCGAGTTGGACTGGTCCGGCCCCGAGCCGTCGTCCGTGGCCGACCTCGGCGACGTCGCCCCGCTTAGGCTCACCCACCACTCATGGAACGGGGCACTGTCCTTCTGCAACCACGCATGGGTCCTGCCCCGCAGCCACAAGGTCGTCGGAGCGATGCCCCTGCTCCACGACGAACCGGCGAACTGCTGGGCCTCCGGATGGCGCCTGGGTGATCAGCTCGCCCGGCAGCGGCGGTGGGACAGCGGCGTACACGAGGACCCGATCGCAGCCTGGAAGGCGGAGTACACCGGAGAGACGGTCAATGAATTCCTCAGTCAGCCGACAGCACCAAGATCAGAGGTCACCCACCTGACGATCACGGACATCGACTTCCTCGACTGTGCGCAGCTCGTCCAGCGTTTCCCGGGGGCGACCTGGCTCCATCTGCGCGGATGCCTTGGCCTCCTCTCCGCCGCGGGCGAGCTGAACCGGCTGACCTCTCTCCAGGGGATCCGCATCGTTGACCTGTTCGGGATGACTGGAGAGGACAGTCTGCGGCCTCAGTGCGTGCCGGAGCTGGAATCAGTGGACCTCTACAGCATCGCTGCCGAGTACGCCTCAGCCATGCGCAGCACCTGGCGACCCGAGATCCCCGCGGGCACTTACGTGTCCGTCGTCCGGGCCCGCAAGGCCGAATGGGTCGAGGAGAACCGGAACAACCCGTTGCGCGACTGGGACGCTCGCGAACAGATCAGCACCACCACCTTCGAGAGGGCTGTCGCCCAGTACAAGACGACTCGGAAGGCGATCCTTCAAGTGTTCGCTGAAGAACCCGCAGACGTCCGATCGACACGCATGGAGGAGATCGGGCGTGCCTATGGTGAGGCGTTCAACAAGCTTGACCGCCGATCGGGCTTCATCGAGACCGTTGAGCGGGAAGAGCTCTTCGCCGCCCTCGACCACGTGGTGAACGAGGCCGAAGCACTCCACGGCCCTGGCCTCGAAGGCGCCCGTGACAGTCTTATCGTCGGAGTGGAGTCCGTCCGAGACTGGTAGCGAGGCACCCATCGTCCTGCCAACGCCCCGTCGGTTCCGCCCTCCCTTTCTTCGCCGCCCTACGGCAGTGTCGTCATTCTGCTCGACATTCACGAGCCGAGTATCACCACCTGACTCCGGATCCCGTCGACAAACGCTGTTCCTAGCGGGTTCTGGCACACATTCCGTAAGGGCAGCGGTCAGGAGGGCGTGGGATCGGTGTCGTCCCATTTCCACCCGGTTTGAGGGAACTGATCCAGCAGAGTGGAGAGGGACGCTGCCTGGTGGATGGCCGATGACCAGTCTTCCGCGGAGACGTCGAGTGTCACCAGAGCTGGGGTGTCCTGGCGGAAGTCGTAGGCAAGCAGCTCGCGGCTTCCGTCTCCGCCGATGACGACGGCGCCGGGGAAGCGTTTCTGGAATTCACCGGCGTCGTTGATGCCGATGAGCTCGTCCAGTGCGTCGATCACCAGGAAGTCGTCAGCGGGAGGAAGGAACTGACTCAGACTCCCTGTAGTACCCAGGAAGTCCCGGTAGTCCTGGGGAAACCGGACTCCGAAGTGGTGCTCGACCTGCACGATCTGGTCCTCGTTCGAACTCATGAGGCAGTTCTATCAAGGGCAGAGGAGGTGACGGTGGCCGCTTTGTGCCGCGGTGAGGAGGACACGTTTGCGGAGTAGGGGGAGCCTGGCTCGTCCGAACACTGGCCTTTGATCATCTTGATGTGATTGACACGGCCCTCGACGGGGCCGGAGTTCCAGCGGGTGCTCAGGCCCTGGACGACGGCGTCCCAGTCTTTCTCCAGGCCGGTGGCGAACGCGTGCAGCCGGGGCAGGTCCGCGGTGCGGGTGGCGGTGGTCCAGTCCTTGAGGTGCTGGCCGGAGCGGTTTTGAAGGATCCCCGCGAAATCGCGGACGTGGGCGTGAAGTGCCTTCAGCTCAGGGCAGCGGGCGAGGACAACGGCGAACTGCTCACGTTCCTCGTCGCCCAGGCGCTCGGGGTGCCGCAAATGCCGCTCTGACTGCTGCGGTGCCAGGCGGACACCGCCACCCTGATGCAGGAACCGGCGGACATGGTGCATCGGTGCCCCGAGTGCCCGCCCCATCAAGCTGAACGACTGTCCTTCGCGTCAGCGTCTCCAGATCTCATCCTGCTGAGCCGGCGAGAACCCGTAGTCACACACCTGTGCCTCCACGACCACATGATCATCCGAGGGTGGTGCGTTGATCACTTGAGGGTGCCGTCGTTTCCAGACACTCGGACTGGCGTGGGAGGTGTATTGACCTCGCCTAGGTCTCGGGTTAGCGTCTAACAAATGTTATTCAATAACGCTAGCAGAGGAGATTGGCATGCATGTTCCCGTCGTCGTAGTTGCTGGAGCAGGCCCCACCGGGCTCGCCCTGGCGTGCGGACTCCGCGCCCACGGGGTGGCGGTCCGGGTAGTGGACAGGGCATCGGGGCCTTCAGCGACTTCTCGAGCCCTGGGATTGCAGCCACGGGGCTCCGAAGTCCTGGACCGTCTCGGGGCGCTGGGCGATCTGCCGCAGCGGTCAGTGCCCATCAGGCAGGTAACCACCCACGTCGACGGCAAGCTCATGGCCCGGCTGAAGGTCGGCCAGCAAACCAAACTGGTGACCCGGCCCGGCCTGCTCATGTCCCAGGCCGAGGTGGAGGCGAGGCTCCGGCAGCGGCTCGCGGACCGGGGAGTCGAGGTGGAATGGGGACAGGAACTGCTCACCGCCGACCAGGACGCTGACGGCGTGGCCAGCCGGCTCGCCGGCGAGCAGATACATGCAGACTGGCTGGTGGGATGCGACGGCGCGCACAGCCGGGTGCGGAAGTCGGCGGGCATCGAGTTCCCCGGAGTGGCCGTTATCGAGCGCTTCCTGCTCGCGGACGTGCGGGCCGAGCTGCCCCTCCCCCGGGATGCGGTGTCGGTGTGGCTGCGCGGAGATCAGATGGTCGGGGTCTTTCCCCTGCCAGGCACTGACCTGTGGCGGCTCATGGCCCCGGCCCCTGCCGGAACCGGAGAAGATCTCGACGTCGACGACGTGCTGGCCGTACTCACCAAGGTGCTTTGCGACGAGGCGGGGCTGCCCACCGTGGCGGTGCGAGAGGCGCTGTGGACCTCCACCTTCCGCATCCACCGCCGCCTAGCCTCCACCTACCGCCGTGGACGGATCCTGCTGGCCGGGGACGCCGCACACATTCACAGCCCGTTCGGCGGGCAGGGCATGAATACCGGCCTGGGCGACGCCGAAAACCTGGCCTGGAAGCTTGCCCTCGTCGCCACCGGCCGCGCCAGGGACGCGCTCTTGGACACTTATCAGGCCGAGCGCCGACCGATCGCCCAGGAGGTGCTGCAGTCCACCAGCGGCATGACCCGCATGATCGTCGGCCAGACCCCGGTGGCCCGGGCGGTGCGCGACCACCTCTTCGTCCCGCTGATGAACCGGCCGCTCATCCAGCGGCTGATCTGGGAGAAATCCTCCCAGCTGAAAGTCAGCTACCGCCGTGGCCCGCTGGCCAGCCGGTCCCCGGCCGCCCTGCTCGGCCTCAGTCCGCATGCCGGCGACAGGATCCCCGATCTGCCGTGCACCCGGGAAGACGGCAGCCCAACCCGGCTGCACGCGGAGCTCGGATCCCGCTGGGCCCTCATCGCACCCACCACCACCAGAGAGGACTGCGAGGCCGTCGCCCGCCGACACCTGGGAGACGCGACGACGGCCGTTCTGACCACCACCCAGAGACAGGCCATGCTGGTACGGCCCGATGCTCATCTGGCCTGGCACGGCACCTCCCCCACCGAGCTGGACCGGTGGCTGACCCGCATGCTCGACCGCGGCAGCATCCGGTAGCCCTGGCACACCACCCTGCTCGGACACCGACTCCCGGAAGAAAGACAGCCATGACCGCATCCCCGCCCCAGCCGACGGGTCTGCGCGCCCGCAAGAAAGCCCAGACCCGCCGCGCCATCCAGGAGCACGCCCTGCGGCTGTTCCTCAGCCAGGGCTACGAAAACACGACAGTCGAGGAAATCGCCGCTGCTGCAGGTGTGTCCCACATGACCTTCTTCCGGCACTTCCCCACCAAAGAGGCCGTCGTCGAGACCGACGACTACGACCCGATGATCATCCAACTCATCGCACAGCGCCCGCCCGAAGAGGATGCGCTCACGACCCTGCACCAGGCACTGGGCCAAGGGTTGACAGCCGTCTACGCCACGGACAAAGAAGCCCTCCTGGTGCGCACCCGGCTCGTCCTGAAAACCCCGGCCCTGCGCGCCCGGACCTGGGAAAACCAGTACGCCACCGAGCAATTGCTCGCCCAGGCCCTCAGCACCCGCCGACCAGCCCGGAGTGAACTGGCCACCCGGGTGGTCGCCGCCGCCGCGCTGGCCGCACTGACCACCGCCCTCACCATTTGGGTGGACAGCGAGGGAGCCGAAGACCTCCCCTCTCTGGTGGACCAGGCGTTCCTTGCCCTGCGCGGGCATAACCCACCAGCGGGGGCCGCGGACTGAGGCCGAGGAGCCCGCGCATACTGCCGTTACAGGTCACCCCGGCGCAGTGTCGCTGCAGTCGGCCTCCGTGGAGATCACGGTCTGCGGACTCGGCTGTGCGAGGGCACCACGGTGGGCGTCCCAGCTCTTGAAGGCCGTGGGCCGGGCACCGTGGCCGACGATCCAAGGTCGAGTTGTTTGTCCATGTCCAGGCGGAAGATGCTTTAGGGGTTGACGTTGGACCAGAACAGCGCGGTGAGCCCGCGCCGGTCCTCGTCCGAGAGCTTCTTCGCCCAGGCCGGTTCGGCGAGCACCTGCTGAAGCAGCAGCGCGTTGACGTGCACGAGCGCGGACTGGAGAAGGTGCAGGGCGAGCATGGAGGTCTCGGCGTGTTCCTTGTCCGGGCCGGTGAGCGCGCCGTCCTTGCCGTAGTGGAGCACGGTGTTCGCCGAGTTCCAGTTCTCCACGACCTGGAGCCCGCCGTGGATCTCTCGGCGCAGGCCGGGAGCGGCGAGGTAGTCGCAGGCGAAGACCGTAAGGACCGCGCGGCCGAGTTCTTCGAGCGCGGCGTACGTGGGGTGCTTGGGCCCGCCGCGGGTGAAGCGCCGCAGCACCTGCTCCGCCTCGCCGTCCCCAGGCGGAGCGCGGTGGCGTACTTGACCATCTGATCGTGCTGCTGCTCGATCAGGTCCCACTTGATGGCCCGGGTCAGGGAGGCGCCGAGCGCCGGCCAGCCAGGTGGGTCGTCGTCAGGGCGGTACAGGCGGATGCTGCCGATGTTTTTAAGCCGGGGCAGCAGGCGGAAGTTGAGCAGCTCGGTGAAGGCGAACCCGACCACGCTCGCGCCGTGTGTGTCGACGTAGTTCGACTCGATCTCGGCGTCCGTGCAGTGCCGCAGCAGTCCCTCGATCATCGCCGCGACCTCGGACGACGAACAGGACTTCAGCTGCGAGTAGATACAGACGTTCTTCCGCTCCACGTGCCAGTAGATCATCACGCCATTGCCGCCGTACCGGGCCTGGTACTCGGTCATAAAGTTGCTGGACCAGGACCCGAACTTCTTCGAGTCCGAGGCACACGCGTTGCCCTGCCCCCACCACGCGGTGTCCCGGGCGGAGAAAGTGGCGTTGACCATCCGGGTGACTGCGGCGCGGAGGTTGTCGACGGTGATGAAGTGCCGCCGGATATGGCAACGGGGTGGGCGACGGGTCTACCTCGTTCGGTCTGTTCGCCGACATCCGTTCAGCGGTCAACGGCCCGACGGGTACCGAGCGCTGCGGCCGGGGGCGATCGACTCGGCGCAGAACCAGGGAGCGTTCCACAAGCTCCAGCCGTCGGTGTGGCGACTGACGGACGGTGACGGGTTCTTCATCGACACCCCCGGGTTCAACCACTGCTCGGCTATCGCGGTGACCTGCACCTGGCGCAAGGTCTGAGCACCACCTGACGCCAAGCACCACGAAGGGGCGGACAGGCAACGGCCTGTCCGCCCTTCTTCGTTGCTCAGGTCAGCCGGTGAACGGCCGCCACAGGGCCGCCTCGTCCGTATTGAACGGAGGGCCCCACACCAGCCTTTCTCCGATCAGGCCGGGCTCAGAGTCCGGTGACTTTGGCACTCGCCGACAGCTCGTAGACCAGGGTGACCGTGCGGCGGCTGCCGGGTGGGAGGGCGACGTCCCAGCGGGCGATGCCCTCGGCATCGACCACGTCGGGCGCCGGGGAGCACGCATCCTTGTGCAGGCGTATCTCCACCGCCGAGACCTCGGAGACCGGGATCCGCTCCCGAAGGACGACCACCCGCTCGCCGTGCTCCCCGGGGGCGGAGAACCGGGACAGGTGCAGCCGGACCGTGCGGGTGACCACGGTCCGCTGGGTGATCCCAGCGGTGTCTCGTGACTCCTCGGCATGCCGGACCACCCTGTAGTCGTCGCAGCTGCCGAAGGCCAGCTCGACGGGGGCGCCGGGGGCGGTGAAGTCCAGTGTGCCGCGGCCGCTGAATCCGCTGCCACGGACCAGGTCCACGGGCCCGGCGAGCAGCGCGTGGCCGGACAGGTTGTCGAACCGCACCACCTGGGTGACCAGGGGGGACAATTCCGGTGAGCAGGCGTACGCACTGTGCGCGGCCGTGGTGAACGCGGAGAGCGGCACACGGTGGGCGCGGCCGTCACCGGGCACCGAGACCGGCGCGGGGGATCGCAGCACCCGCACCTCGCCGCCGTCGTTCACCCCCGGCAGGCCGAGTACCGGGGCCGGGCCGAGTGCCCCGATCTCCTCCTCGCGCAGTTCGACGTCGACCGTGCGGCGCTCCGCTGCGGAGCGGTCCTTGAGCGTCAGCCGGTCCTCGCCCAGCCGTGGCGGATCGGTGGCCAACGCCGAGCGGGCCGTCGACAAGGTCAGCCGTACACCCGACCAGTCCTCACCGGTGCGCTGCCAGACCATCGCGTCGGTCTCCAGCGTCAGGGAGTCCCCATCGAGCACCGCCCGGTAGGCGGGCCGCCACAGCGCACACGGGGTGAGGTGGCTCAGGCGCAGCCCGACCGGCCCGGCGACCGCGGCCTCCACGGTCAACTCGATATGACCGACCAGCTCGGCGGGCTCCTCCTCGGAGAGGTGCATGGCCCGCTGGGCTTCCTCGAGTTCGGCAGCGAGGACGGCCAGCCGGGCCTCCACGGTACGAAGTTGCTCGCCGTACGCGTCGCGCTCCTCGTCCACCCGGTCCAGTTCGCGGTGCCAGCGGGACCGTTCGCTCTCCCCGGAGCCGGCGCCTTCGCCGATCTCCCGCAGCAGATCGGCGGCGAGGCGGCCGAGCAGGTCAAGGCGGGCATGCAGCCGGTCGCGTCGCCGCCCCAGGGCCGGTCGCTCCTCTTCGAGGGCGTGTATGCGGTGGCGCAGGGCGGAGTCGTCGTCGGCGGACGGCAGCGGCCCGCGCGGCGTCCAGCTGCGGACGATCCGTACGTCGAGCACGGTCGCGGGATGATCGGCCGTCAGCTCTGCGTGCAGGGTCCGGTCGACGGCCAGCGCACTGACCGGTCCGAGACGCAGCCGCTGGACCCCGGCCTCCAGGTCGAGCACGACGGTGCGCTCGATGTGGGCGCGGTCCTCAAGGCATGTGACGGCGGTGACGGGGAGGGCGATCGGCTTAGGGGCCGTGGACATGGCGGGTGTCAGCTCCTGCGGTTGCCGCCGACCAGGGCCTTGCCGGTCGGGATGCGGATCTCGTAGCCGCCGTCGAGGGCGGCGGTGGTGCCTGCGGGCAGCTCCAGCCGCCAGAGGCGGGTGCCCGGCGCATGGCGGTCGGGCCCCGTGCCTTCCCCGGGTGTCGTCCAGTCGGCCCGTTCCTCGATCCGGACGTCCGGTTCGGAGGTGACCGGCACCCGCTCGTGGACTTCGACGGTGACGGGCCGCGCGAGCCGGTTGGCCAGCTCCACGTGGACGCGGTGGTCGAGCACGGTGGTGTTGTTGCGCAGGCCCGAAGCCGACTCGTGCAGGTTCGTACGGCGGGTGACCCGGATGCCCTCGGCCGGCCCGAGCCCCACCCGGCGGACACCGCCGGGGGCGAGCGTGGGCAGTGCGGCGGTCAGCAGGAAGTCGTCGTCGACGGTGACCTCGACCGGGCCGGCCAGGAGTGCCTGGTCAGTTGCGTTGGAGAGCACCAAGGTCGCGTACACGGTCTGCTCCACGGACGGCACGCAGAGGTACTCGGTGCGCAGGCCGACCGGGATCTCGCCGACGGTGACGGTGTGCCAGGTCCCGTCCGACGGTATGTCGGCGCGGGCGGCGGCATCGAAGCGGTGGTCGAAGGAACCCGCCGATTCGCGGGGCCGCACGGCGTGGCCGGGCAGCGGCAGCGCGGCCACCGCTTCCGCGCGGCGGCGGTGCTCGGCCGCCACCGGGTCGAAGGGAGAGTCGGGAAACAGCCGGCCTCTGCGACCGCCCTGCTCGTCGGGGCCGCGAAGGACGAGCGCGGCGTAGTCGAGCTCGGCGCCGCTCGGCTGCGGCGGACCCGGCACCGGTGCCGGAGGGGGTGGCGGCGCAGCCCGGCCAGGAGCCGCGGGCGTCATGGCGGCGGGGGCACTCGCGAAGGACCTGCCGCCGGCACCCGGCCTGCTGGCCGGTCGCGACCGGGCTGTCCGCGCGAGGTCGGGTATACCTCCGCCGGAGGCCTCCGGGGGAGCGCCGTACTCTCCGCCGGGCACCGGGAGCGCTCCGGGCGGACCGCCGTAACTCTGCGGTGCCGGCCCAGGCGGCGGTGGCGGAACGGGACCGGGCGCGGAGCCGGCCGCGACAGCCACGGGCGCGGCGGTCGTGGCTGGGCCAGGGCCTGCCGCGTCGTAGCCGGCGAACAGGTCGCCGAGCTTGGCCGGGGGCTCGCGCCAGCCAGAAGGCGCGGGAGCGGGCTGACTGCGTCCGATCCGGATCGAGCGGAGCCTCGGCAGGTCGGTGCGCCGCCGAAGATCGGCGGTGGCCAGGGCGATGCGCACGCCGGTCCAGTCCTCGCCGGTCCGCTGGACGACCGAGGCGCGCAGCACGAGACGGCCGCTGCCGTCGCCCTGTCGGTGAGTGAGACGGTAGGCCGGCACCCAGACGGCACCCGGCACCCCGTATTCCAGCTCCAGCTCCACCTCCGCGTCCCCCGTGCCGTCGAGGGTCAAAACCGCGCAGACCGTGGTCTCCACATGCGCTGACGGTGCGTCGGTGGAGGCGCGGCCCAGCCTGTCGGCGGCGACGGTGAGCTCGTGCTCGACGGTGCGCAGCGCCTCCTCGAGCTCGACGAGACGGGTGTGCAGTCCCGTAAGCCGCTCGTCGACGAAGTCGGCGAGTTCCAGCCACGCGTCGACCGGGGTGCGGCGGTGCGGGTCCTCGCGCCTGCGCGCAGGGGGGACCGGGTGGATGGCCCTGACCTCCTCGATCAGGCTCAACTGTCGGTCCCGGCGTCCCTGCGCCGCAGCGTACGCGTCGCGCAGCAGCTCGACCTCGCGCCGCAGCTCGTCGGGCGTGCCCGTGCCGAGCGGCTCGGCCTCGACTTCCATCCGGGCCTCGGTGACGCGCACCCCGGGGGCGCCCAGGACATGGGCTCGCAGCGAATCGGGGTCCAGCGAGCGGGGCAGTCCCGTCACCCGTACCCGGCCGTCGGGCGGCACGCTGCCGCGGGCCAGGCGGCGGCAGACCGCGCCCTGCGCGTACACCACGACCGAATCGAGGGTCGATGCCCACCTGTGTGCCGGCTCAGCCGTCATGTACTCCGCCCCCCGCGCGCCGCGTTCATGCTGAGCGAAGCCTACGCCCGGCCGGTCCGCGCGTCCGCCTAAGCTGCCGTCCGGCACCGGCCTCGACCCAGGAGCGCACCTCATGTTCGACCCCGACTGGAAGCCCCCGTATCCCGACGCCCTGCGCCCGGACGACGCACCCGCACCGCACGCACTGCTCGCGCCGGTGATCGGGCTGCTGGGTACCTGGGCCGGCCGGGGCCGGGGCGGATATCCGACCCTCGACGAGGAGTTCACGTACGCGCAGGAAGTCACCTTCCGCCACGACGGGCGGCCCTTTCTCCACTATGAGGCGCGCGCCTGGCTGCTCGATGCGGACGGTACCCCGCTGCGGCCGTCGGCCCGGGAGAGTGGCTGGTGGCGGCTCCAACCCGAGGGGCGGGTCGAGGCGTTGATCACCCAGCCCACCGGCGTCGCGGAGATCCTGGTCGGCAGCGCCGACGCCGGCACGGTCGACCTCAGCACCCACGAGGTGGCTCTCGCTCCCACGGCCAAGGAGGTGAACGCCACCCGCCGCCGCTACACCGTGACGGACGAGGACACGCTCGACTTCGTCCATGAACTCGCGGCGGTCGGTCAGCCGCTGCAACACCACCTTTCGGCACGGCTTCGACGGAACCCCTGACCAGGCGTCAGGCGTGCGGTGCCCGTGGTTCGATCCGGAAGTCGAAGGCGAGTGTGCCGGGGTCGAGGGCGGTCACACCGCCGTCGACGGTGAGGACGGCTCCGTTGACGAAGGAGGAGGCGGGCGAGAGCAGCCAGGCGACGGCCTCGGCGACCTCGCGCGCATCCTGCTGCGCGTCCCGCTGCCCACCGGGCGGGTGCCCCGCGTGATCGGCGTCGACGACTTCGCCCTGCGCCGGCGGCACCGCTACGCCACCGGGATGATCGACGCAGAGACCCATGAGCGGATCGACGTGCTGCCTGACCGCACGGCAGACACGCTGGAAGCGTGGCTACGCGAACATCCGGGCATCGAGGTCGTGTGCCGCGACGGCTCAGCCACCTACGCCGAGGCCATCCGCCGCGCCCTGCCCGACGCGGTGCAGGTCGCCGACCGGTGGCAGTGCGCCATGAGGCGCCTTGTCGTATCCCGAGTCAGTCGGGAAGAATTTGGAGGGAGTCTCTTGGGTCTGATGGCTTACCTACTGAGGTTGAACTCGTGGAGTCGTAGGGGCTGACGGCTCGTGGGTCCTGCGGTATCACCGAGAGCATGCGGTATCCACAGGGAGGCGGGTTGACCGCCGAACGGCAGCAGTGCCGCGAGGAGTTACGGCTCAAGGCGGCCGAGCGGTTCGCCCGGGGTGAGGCGAGTTCGCTGATCGCCAAGGAGCTGCGCGTCAGCGTCCGGTCGGTGCAGCGATGGCGGCAGGCGTGGGACGAGGGCGGTCCGCGGGTTCTGCGGTCGCAGGGGCCGGCGTCACTGCCGAGGCTGAGTGAGCAGCAGTTCGCACAGCTGGAGGCGGAGCTGGCCAAGGGGTCGGCCGCGCACGGCTGGGAGGACCAACGGTGGACGCTGTCCCGGGTCAAGACCGTGATCGGCCGACGTTTCCACCTGACCTACACCATCCAGGGCATGCGGAAAATCCTTGGAGTACCCCGGGATGCGCGACTACTTCTACGAGGCCAGGCCCTTGCCCGGTGCCGGGGGGCCGGAGCGTGAGCGCGTCCTGATCTTTGCCGAGATGCTCGCGGATGTGTTGGACAGCCGGGTGCAGGTGACCAGGCGTATCCCGGACAACGAATCCGAGGAGGACTGGGCCTCGTACTGCCGGTTGGTGCTGGACCACAGCCCAGTCCTGAAGGCGACCGCCGCTGAGCACCCCAGAATGGTGGCCGGACCTTTCCTCGCCCTGCTGACGGCCGTCATGACGCTCCGCAGCATGAGCCCTCGTAGGCGGCCTGT
Organism: Streptomyces sp. NPDC018833; assembly: GCF_044390825.1. Lineage (NCBI taxonomy): Bacteria > Bacillati > Actinomycetota > Actinomycetes > Kitasatosporales > Streptomycetaceae > Streptomyces > Streptomyces sp. NPDC018833. The sequence goes on from NZ_JBIRZM010000017.1 coordinate 32,876, forward strand.
GCAGCGGTCAAGGGGAGGCCGTCGTGGTCACGACGCTGATTCTTCCTGCACCGCGCCACCACATCGTATGGGCGATACGGCTTCGCTACACGTGCTTTCATGATTTGGGCGGTCTTCAGTACACGAAGCATGACATCCGACATCATTCCTGGGTGTCTCGCCTAACCGATCGCGTGCCGATGCAGCGCATGCGCAGGATCCTCTTCGCCGTGCTGGCCGTACTGTCCCTCGGGCTCGCGGTGTGGCTGGCCGTTGCCCGTGACGAGATCACGGAAGAAACCGTCGGTGTGGCGGGGCTGTTCATCGCCATCGCCGCGCTGGCGGTGTCGCTTGCCCAGCTTCTCCCTGCGCCTTCCCCGCCACCGCCCGTCGGCGAACTGGCGGATAATCTGGCCATGACCGTCCGCGAGCAGTGGACGGAGGAGGTCACCGCCCGCAGTCTGCGCAACCCACGGGTGATACCTGTGGCCTGGTCCGCAACCGAACGCCCAGTCGCCGACAGCCCGGACTCGATCACCGGCACGACGGGCGCGAGGATTCTACGGCTGTCCCTCAGCGGACGGCTGGACGGTCGCTTCGACGAGTGCGTCAGTCAACTCGCCCACGCATACCGGCAGGTGCCCAGCGGGCGGCTGGTGATCCTGGGGGAGCCTGGAGCAGGGAAGACCGTCCTCGCGATCATGCTTACCCTCGGGCTGCTGGATGACACCACCCGGCCCGCGGGTGGCACGGTGCCGGTGGTGCTGGCCATGTCGACATGGGATCCCGTCGGCGAGTCGCTGGACGACTGGATCGTCGACACTCTGGCCACGTCGAATTACAACGGACGCCCCGAGATCCCACGGCGCCTGCTCACCCAAGGCCTTCTGCTGCCGGTCCTGGACGGCCTGGACGAAGTTCCGGAAACGGCTCGCCGCAGCGCCGTCCGGGCCATCGACCGCGCGTGCGGCGACGGCCGCGGCATCGTGCTCACCTGCCGGTCTGAGGAGTACGAGGATGTGATCACCGGGGGTGCGCCCGTGCTGCTCAGGGCACCGGTGGTAGAAGTGGAACCGGTACCGCCGCATGATGCCATCGTGTACCTGGATGACGTCGCGTGGCCCGCCAGCACGACCTGGGAGCCGGTCCAAGACCGTCTCGTCACCGAGCCCGACAGCCCGCTGTCCAAGGCGCTGTCCACTCCGCTGATGATTTCCCTGGCGCGGACGGTCTACCAGCGCTGTGGCAGGAGTCCCAACGAACTCCTCGAGTTCGCCAGCCGACACGCGGTCGAGGACCACCTGACCGACCTCGTGGTCACAGCGGCCTACGCTCCGGGGCCTGCCGCTCCGGATCAGCAGGCCGACGGCTCGGACTGGAAGGCGCACGCGGAGCGAGCCGAGCGCTGGCTGACGTACCTGGCCAAGTACCTTCACCGCAGCCGCGAGCACGATCTGGCCTGGTGGCTGATGAGCCACCGGCTGCTGTCCCGATGGGCCGGGCCGCTGGTCGGCATCGGATCGGGGACGCTGGTGATGACGGCCGTACTCTTGTTCCTACCTGTTCTCGACACCCAGGACGAGCTCGACGGCGAGCTTTTCGAGGTCGGCGCGACCGTTGGCAGCGGCTTCGCCATCGTGGCCATGATCATCTGGTACGCCGCTCCTGACAGACCACCGGGACGGCTGTCCTTTGCCGTACGCGGTTCCCTGGGCCGGCTCAGCCGTGGCTTCGCCACCGGAGTGGCGCTGAGTGCGATCCCGCTTCTGCCGTTCCTGATGGTCGGCATGGCCGCGACCTCCGTCACAACAGGCTGGTCCACCGCTCGTATTGCCGAGAGCTTCATGACAGTGACAGCGTTGGCGTCCATGGCCGCGGTCGTCGGCCTGGCCCTGGCCGTCCACAGCTGGCTCGATGCGCCATCCAAGCGGTCCACGGGCGCTAGCCCGCTGGGCTTCCTCGAGCAGGACCGGCGCTCATCCCTCCTGGGCGCCTCAACCGCAGGGCTGGTGCTGGGCCTCATCGGAGTACCGATGCTGATGGTCGGCCTGTCCGCCGGGTTCCTCGGGTTGCTGGCGGTCACCGGCTGGTCGAACGAACCCTCGCTGGTCGATGTGATCGCCGACCTCGCCGGCACGTCCGCACCCGACCTCACCGATCCGCTGACGTTCGGGGGGGTCATCGTGCTGCCCGGCATCGTCTTCGCCCTGCTCACCCTGCTGACCCGAGCCTGGCCACGGTTCCTGCTGGTGCGGCTCGTGGTGGCGGTGCGTGGGCATCTGCCCTGGCGGCTGATGCGGTTCCTAGCCGAGGCCAGGGAACGACAGCTGCTGCGCCAGCACGGGGGCACCTACCAGTTCCGGCACATGCGCCTCCAGGAACGGCTGACAAGCCGGTCACTCGCTGAAGACCGCTCGCCAACCGCGATAGCCCGAGCCGCCCAGCGGCGGCGCCGCATCCGGGTAGCGGGAGTGGTGGCCGTGTTGCTGGCGGCATGGCTGACGCTGGCGCAGGCCCTGCCTGAGGACTCCTCACAGGCCACTCTGGTCGGCGGCGTCGGCATGATGGCCTTCAGCCCGGACGGCGCCGTCGTCACCACGATCGGCGATGACGGGATGAGGCGGTGGAACACCGACACCGCCGACGAGATCGGAAACCCACTCACTGTCAAAGATTGCACTGCCAAACGCGACGTTCCTGTCGCCGTCGCGATGACCAGCACAACCACGGCTGTCACCGCGAACTACCAGAAGACCTCCGATCGAGGCATGGACACCGTCGTCATCGTTGTCTGCACATGGGACCTGGCCACTGGAGAACAGGTCGACGTCACCCACATGAAGACCTCCCCCGACGAAGGTCCCAGCCACGCCATTCTCAGTGGGGACGGCACACGGCTGGTGGTCATGGGCGCAGGGGAAACGCGGATGTTCAACACGGAGACAGGCGATCCGGTGGACACACCGCTCCGTCACTCGCTGGTGTTGGCAGTAAACGCCGACGGCAGCCGCCTGGCCGTGGGCGGCAGAGAAGGCGTCTGGATCGTAGGGGCGGAAACCGGCAGGGAATGGGGACCCTTTCGCGATGTGCGCGCGCTGAGCGTCCGGGGTGCTCGCGTCGCGACCGCGTCAGAAGACCGCGCGGAAGTCTGGGAGATGGGCGCGGCGAGGACGAAAATGCAGATCGGTAATCCCCTCACCGGCCACCTGGCGGACATCGAAGCTTTGACGCTGAGCGCGGACGGCCGCCGCTTGGCCACCACCGACAGCGGCCACGTCACGCGTCTGTGGAAGCTCCCGAACGGCTGACACCGCCCGCCGCGACAAACGGCACGGCGGATACGGGTTTGACCGTGCGTCCGCGGAGAGCCACCACGAAGTGGCACGCGCGGTTTCCCTGGCGTAGTTGTCAAGACTCGTGGGTCGGGGATCGAGTTCGCGGCGGATGGCCGGGTGAGCGTCGGGGCGGACTTCCGGGCGCTGGAGGCGGCCTGGATGGACGGCGTCGTGGCGATGGCCCGTGCAGGCGCCAGGGTCATCATCGATGACGTCTTCCTGGGCGGAGCGGCGTCCCAGCAGCGGTGGCAGAAGGCTCTGGGCGGATTGGCCGTGTTGTGGGTCGGTGTCAGGTGTGAGAGTGCGGTCGCCGCAGGCCGTGAGGTCGCACGAGGAGATCGCATCCAGCGGATGGCCGCGTCGCAGGCGGAAGTGGTTCACGAGGGGGTGTTCTATGACCTGGAGGTGGACACGACGCATACCGAGTGCCTGGTGTGTGCGCGAACCATCGCCGCCCACGTGAGCTGATGTGCCACATCGACTTCCTCGGTCGCCATGCCTTCACACAGCCTGCGGCTGCCGGGCTGCGTCCGCTCAGCAAGCCTTGTGACGACCGGGCTCGGGGATGAGGAGGATGGGCTGTAGTACGGCGGCCGGGACTGGTGGTGCAATGCGGGGGGAGGCAAGCCTGGAGGCACGCGACGGCGTACTGCTGCGCCGGCACTTCGGCTTCTTCTGCCCTGCGCAACTGAGCGTCTACGGGCACCATCCGGACCTTGACGGCCTCGTACAGCTGGTTGCCGTCCCCATCCGTGCGGCGGCACCGGCTGCCATTCCTCCGACCAGTGATCAACGCACCGGCCAGGACAGCGGCACGCGACCGCACGGAGGAAGACCTCTTCCACGCGGACTGGCGGTCCGGGGGCCGCACAGCGCCTGATGACCGGGGCGATTCGGTGCGCCAGGCGTACAGCGCTGCCACGCTGGTCCACCGTCATCGGCCCTTTGGAGCCGCATCACTGGTGGTGGACGCACTGGGCCGGGTGGCTCGATCCTGGTCGATCTGCGCACCACCCACAGCGATGACCACCACGACGAGGCCGGCGAGCACCTGCGTGCCGGTGCTGATGACGGCCCGGAGCAGGTACAGCACCGGAGCGGTCAGCAGCATGACGCCGCCGGCGATGCCCACGTACAGCCAGTTGGGGGTGAGAGTGATGTCGGAGTTGTCCGCGCCGGGATCGAACGGCTTCCAGCCGCTGTAGTCGATGCCGAGCAGGAAGGCCGCGACGGCCCCGATGACGTCGAGGACGAGCAGCCCGACGGCCAGGGCGATGTCCCCGGCGAGGGGCAGCCACCGGCGTCCGGTTCGCGGGGGCGGCACGTTGGCACCGCGGAACTGCGGAAGGCCGGAGGGCTGTCGAGAGGCCGGGTCGGTCATGGGTACAAGCTTCCCTCGAAAAAAGGGCCGGGTCCTGAGTACGGGCACTCAGGACCCGGCGTCGTGCGGATGTCAGCCGTGCACCAGCGGCGAACCGAGGAGTTCCTTGGTGATGGCACCCTTGCCGTCACCCTCGATGTCGTAGACGATCGTCGCGTCCGTCGACCACCACAGCTCACCGTCGTAGACCGCTGGCGGCGCGACGCAGGTGTTCGCGGGCTCCACCGCGAACCACGAGTAGTTGGCGTTGACGATCTTGGTCCAGTCGCATGTCTTCGACGTGACGACGTGGTCCTCGGTGGTCTTGGTCAGGCGCTCCTCGATCCGCGTCGTGATCTTGAAGCTGGTGAACCGCTTCGAGTTGTCGACGACCTGGTCGTCGATGATCTGCCAGCTCATGACCGACTTGCCGGTCATGCTGCCGGAGAGGGTCGCGGTGTTCTGGACGTGGTACATGGTCTGCGGCTTGTTGCCGGGGAAGACCACCTCGAAGTGCGAGTCGGCGGTGCCGGCCGAGGCCGGCGCCGCGGCCAGGGCGACGAGCGCGAGGGCGGCGGCGCCGCTCGCGACGGTGGCGGGCAGAAGTTTCCTCATCACGGTGTGTACCTTCCGGGTGGAGTGGGGCCCCGCCCGAGCGGGGCCCCCGAGGACGGCAGCGGGGTTACAGGCCCATGCCGGTGAAGGTGCGCTCCAGGGAGTCGGCGTAGAGGCGGGCGCCGCCGATCTTCGGGTGGAACGACTGGGCCGACAGGCCGTAGGCGCTGAGGAGCGGGTAGTCCAGGGCTGGCTGGTCCGAGTCCACGAGCGTCTTGACGATGCCGTGGACGGACTCGGGGTCGCCGCAGACGGCCTTGCCCGCGAAGTCCTGCTTCGGATTGGAGTACCAGGCCTTGATGCCCTTGGCCTTGGCGCCGTCCACGGCCTGCTGCATCGCCGCCGCGAGCGTGTCGGCCACGCTGCCCAGCCAGTCCGTGGAAGACGCGGACAGACCGAGCTGGCCGACGCCCGGGACCGTGATGCTCAGGCACGCGCCCCTGTCCTCGATCAGCGGCGGATACCCCATCAGCGCGATCTTGGCGTTGGGGGCCTTCTCGGCGATCTCCGTCAGGACCTTGGTGATGTCCGGCCGGACGATCTCGTCGATGATGCCGACCGCCGCCTTCTCCAGCGGCTGCCCGATGAACTTGCGGTCACGGCCGCCGACGGACTTGTCGACGTCGCCCTCCTCGAAGCTCTTGTCCTTGCAGTTGCCGCCGTTGAACGCGACCAGGCACTTCGAGATGACGTCGGCGAAGCGAGCGTCGTTGCCGCCGATGGAGATGGTGACCAGGGTGGTGTGCTGGTCCAGGTAGCCCTTGTCGATCTGCGGCTTCTCACCCCCGCTGGACTGCACCAGGCCGTTGTGGACCACGTTGTAGGTCCGGGCGCCGGAGCAGGCGATCAGGTGGTAGTCCATGGCGGTGCCGTAGCTGTCGGCCAGGGCGCCGATGGACTTCGACCGGCCCGGGATCGTCGCCTGGCGCGACCAGGCCTGGGTGGAGCGGTGGCAGGCGTTGCGGGTCTTCCTGTTCTGCTCGTCGAGGTAGTTGGTCTCCGGGTAGTAGTCCCGGTTGCCCTCGGACGCGCCCTCACCGGAGGAGTACGAGTCGCCCATGGCGACGACGAAGTCCTTCGGCTTGGCCGACAGCGGCTGGAAGGCCACCGAGTCCCAGGCGATGTCCTCGTCCCCGGTGCCGTCCTGGGTGTCGGTGTCGAGGGTCACCGTCGGCGTGCCGGTGAAGTTGAACACGCCCAGGTCGACCCACTTGTTGGCACGGATCCGCTGCGGGTGTGCCCGGACGGGCGACTTGGAGTCGGTGCCGCCGACCCGGTAGGCGGCCTGCCGGGTGTGGGCGCCGTGGTCCGGCATGTGCACGAAGACGCGCATCCATCCGCGCTGGGTGCCGCTCAGCGTCCACTTGCCGGAGACGTGCAGCCGCTTGCCGTCCGCGGTCGCGAGCCAGCGGGTGTGGCCCATCCAGAAGTGGTTGTTGTTGCCCGCCCCGATCTGGTGCAGGTCGATCTTGGACGGGTACTTGCCGCCCTCGCCGGCGAAGGTGAACTGGAAGGAACCCTTCGAAGCCACCGTGCAGGTACGTCCCGAGGTGCCCGCCGGAACGGTGCCGTTGGGCAGGTCGTCCACGATCAGGGACCCGGCCGGCAGGCCGGTGTTGCAGCGCGGCGGGTAGGAATTCTCGTCGGGCTGCTCGGGATAGGTGTCGTCGAACCGGTGGACCGGGTTGCCGCACCGGGCCTCGGTGGTGCAGTTCTTCCAGCTGACCGACTGGTTCCACCAGCACTTCAGGTACAGCGGGTTGTCGTCGTAGGGGTCACCGGGCAGCGCGCACGGGCCCTTGCCGTCGTCGTTGGAGGCGCCTTCGCCGATCTTCGACGGCACGCAGGTGTTCTGCGAGCCGCAGAAGGTGAAGATGGGCGGCTTGGCGGACGTCCGGGCCTCGTTGGAGTTCCACCACGCGGCGCGGTAGCCCGGCTGCATGTCGCCCGGCTTGAACATCGCGGAGATCGGACGGGCGGCCCAGCCGATCACCTTCTCCTCGTACGGCCAGTGCTGCGGGTGCGCGGCGTGGCTGTAGTCGTCCTTGCCCGCGGAGTCCTCCAGGAACGGGGTCCTGTTCTCCTTCCACAGTGGGTTGGCCGGGTTGTTCGTCCAGCCCACGCCCCACTTGCCGTTCTGCGGCGACGACTTGGGGTAGTACCCGGAGTTGTACGCCCACAGTGCGTAGAACCAGTTCTCGATGTACTTCGGATGACCCTCGTTGATGGTCATGCCGTCCTTGCGGGTGAGGTTCCACTTCTCGATGAGGATGTTGACACCCGCCGCGATGTTCGCCGCGTAGTCCAGCGCGACGGCTTCCTGCTGCGCCGTTGTCTTGGGCTGCTCGCCCTTCTTCTCCTTGCCGTGCATCCGCATGCCGTCGGTGACCTGAGTGATGCCGTAGCCGCAGTCGGCCTCGGCGAAGTTGATCGCCCAGGGGTCCTGCTGCTGGCCGCTGGCCGCATACTCGACGCCGTAGAAGTTGCCGATCAGCGAGTTCGCAGTGACGCCGGGCACCGCCAGCCGGGTGGCCTGCCACATGTTCGACTCCTGCGCCGTGATGCCGAGCATCACCTGCGCGGGCACGTGCCAGTCCTCACCGGATCCGCCCGCCAGAGGCGTCAGCGGGAAGAGCGTCTGTGGCGCATAGGCCGCCATTCCGGTGTTCTTCCAGTTCGCCGGCCGCGTCGCGTGCTTGTTGAGCTTGCCGACGATGGTCTGGTCGACGGCCCACTCGACCTGGCGCGGGGTGGGCTGGAAGGCCTGCTTCTTCGGATCGTTGCGCGGGACCGAGCAGTAGCGGTCGGCTTCGACGGTGTCGTTCGCTGCCGCTCGCGACGCACCCGCGGTCTTCGCGCCCTGAGCGAGCAGCACCGGGCTGGTCTGTGTTCCCTGTGTCGTCTCCTTTTGCCCGCCAACATGATCCATGGCCGGAGGAACGTCCAGGACGACCGACCTGCGGGTGTCCAGAGTCTTCAGCGTCGTGCGGACCGTCCGGGCTTCCAGCGCCTCCTGCGGACGGATCCGGGAGTCCTTGCCGTCGGCCCAACGCGAGGTGACGACGGCCTGGCCCTGGCTGGATACACGTGCGTCCTTCTCGATGCCACCGGGGTTGCGCAGCACACCGCCCGTGGCGCGCGAAGTGGAGGCGGCCTTGCCGGTCACAAACACCTCACCCGAAGGGGTGGAGGTGAGGTCGAACTCGTCGAGCCTGCCCCGGGCAAGACCGGAGGGCTTGCTCTTGCCGTCGGCCTTTCTGATCTGGTTGGCGGTGACGTGGGAGACCGTGGCGGTGGTCTCGGCTGCCACGGCAGCGCGCGCCGTCGGGGATCCGGGGGCTGCGTCGATGAAGGTGACGCCGCCGTTGGCGTCGGCCTTGAGCTGGAAGGGCCAGGACTTTGTCGTCGCGACCGCCCGGACCTTGTTGTCCTTGACGGTCACGATGTGGTTCCCGGTGGCGGCCACGATGCCCTGAGCGGTGGGAACGGCGGAGGTGACCTGTCCGGTGACCGTCTGCTTGGTTGCGACGTTCCCCGTCCTGGCGTCGACCGTGACCAGGCGGGTCTGATTCTTTGCCGACCTGTCGTCGGTCAGCGCGGTGAACACAGCCTGGTTGCCCCGGCCGCAGCCGGGGGAGAAGTAGCCCAGCGTGGCCTGCAGGGGCAGCTTGGTGATGCTTCCGTCGGCCAGGTTGACGACGGCGGTGAACGCTCCGCGCGTCATCAGTTCGGGCTTGTTGGTGAAGGTGCGTGGCGCGTAGGCGACAGCCGCGTACTTTCCGGACTCGGTCAGGCAGGCGTTGCCGATCCACGAGTCGACATCGAAGCCCGGTTCCGACAGCGTCGCGGCCGTCCTCCAGGCGTATCCGTCCTTCTTGTCCGCGATCAGGAGGTGGAACCCGGTTCCGTCACCGGAGGTGGTGAATGCCTGGTCGGACGACTGCCGGTAACCCGTGCCGAGGACAGCTGAGCGCTTGTCTGCAGGGACGGCGCTGGGCCGGTCGCCGGACTGTGAACCCGGGTCGCGGATGGTCGACGCCGACCACCCGTCAGCAGCGCCGGGGGGCGTGGGTAATGCGGTCTGCGCGTTCGCCTGGGTCGTGGCGGTACCCGCCGACAGCGACATCGCGAGTGCCGTCGTCAGGGGTATGCGCACATACCGCCGTAAGTCGCGTTTCAACTTCTCTACCTTCGCAGTGAGTCGGCCGCAGCCACACGGCATGCGGGCGCGGCGGAGCGCCCCGCCGCCGGACATGCGGCAGCGGGGCGAGGAGTGTGAGCTGTGTGGGCGAGCTCGGGGCTCGATGCGGGTGCGTGCGCGGGCGAACTCGACGTGAGCGAGGACGCGCCCGGCAGGTGGGATCAAACCGGAGCGCCGGGACAGAGCGGACGCGCCAGGATCATCGAGCCCCGGGCCCGACGATGAGTGAGATGGCTGCTGTCAGTTGCAGGAGCCGACCCCGGAGAGGTTGTCGATGACAACCCTCCCGCCCTTCTTCATGTACGAGTAGACCTCGCCGCAGTAGCCCTTCTTCTGGCGCACCGGGCCCGCGTACGTGCTGTACGTGCCAAAGTCCTCGTCGTCGGCGGTGGAGGTGTAGTTGTCCTTCAGCCGGATCCCCATGTACTGGGCGGAGCCGGTCTCGTTGAACAAGACGCCGCAGGTCGGCTTGTCGTAGAACCGAGGCCCGGTGGTGGTGCCGTCGGTGTACACGTACACGGTCGCGTACCGGGCGGAGTCGCTCGGCAGCCGCTGCGCGGTGATGACCTTCGTGTAATTGGTGCCGCACACCGTCGCGGCCCTCGCGGCGGCCGTCGGGTTCGCCGCCACCATGGAACGGGTCGTGGCCGACGCATTCGGCGCGAAGGTGAGTTCACCGGCCTCGATGCCCGCCGCTCGAGGCAGCGGGGTGCTGCTGGCGGCCATCGCATGGCCCGGCACCGCCGTTCCGACTAACGTCAGGGCAGCTGTGGCAACCACGGAGCGGATCGCGATCTTCGCAAGCATGCAGAAATCCCCCCTTGAAGCTGTATAAAACGGGGGATGACACCATAAAACACGCGTTCCCCCGCTGGTCACACAGGAAACTACCAGGATCTTCACAGTTCGCAACCGTGTTCTATTGCACACGCGTTGGCGGTGAAGTGACGTGCACCGACGGCCACTGGTCTTCTGAGTCAGGAATTCTGTTCAGATGTGCAGGCTTGCTCAATGGCGCGGACGGGGCGGCCGCCGTCGGGTGAGGAACGGGCCGCATTGGAAGGGTGGGGACGGCGTCGTTGCACGCCGCAGGAGTTGGCCCTGAGATGCCGGATCATCCTGGCTTGCGCCGAAGGTGCCTCGAGCAAGGACGTGGCTACTCAACTCGGCTGATTAAGGTGGGTATTCGACGTGCCCGGTTCGTGCAGAACCGGATCGCCGGCCGGGGCGACATGCCACGGAGTGGCGTGCCCAGGGCGGTGACGGACGAGCAGGTCGCCGCGGTGGACGCCGGAGTCCACAAGGAGGTGCACCTGGGGACCACCACGCTGCTGGACCACGGGCCTGGTCCGAGGCGGCCCAGGAGGCCCGCACCCTGCTACTACCGCCCCGGACCAAGAGAAGCCGCCCGCGCCATCAAGAAGCCCCTTCGATGGCCGATCCTGCGGATCCGGGCCGGACGCGACAAGGTCAGCCCCGGCCGCTGGAGCCACGACCAGACCATCAAGCAACGGACGTACAGAGGTGCGGGAAGACCCTTCTTCGAACCGGCGCAAACCTCATCACCTCCCTGGCTGAATCCAGCCGATGCCCGCCGGGCATGAGCGCCGTGGTGTGCCGGTCGACGTCACCGCCTGTGTGACACTCCCAACGCTGCTGTGAGTTGCGTCTGATCTTTGTCCGCAGGTCGTCGGCGGGCTTACGCGCGGAGGGCATGGCCCAGGGGCCGGTGTTCACGCCCCGGCGCTCCCGCTGCCCCGTTCGACCGGGATCCACAGCTGGGAGTCGGTCTCCGCACCGATCTCCACCGGCTGTGTCCGCAGGAGCTCTGGACCTGTCCGGCTCGTGTACGGGTTCGAGGGGAACCACTGCGTGAACACGTCTCGCCACAGCTCCTGGAGGGCGCTCGGATAGGGCCCGTGGTTGTCGAATAACTGATGTTGACCAGCACCCGAGCGCAAGCCGGAGTAGCTCGCCGCGCGCGGCGCCTTGGCGGTCATCGGCGCTGCCGTCTGGGGCGCCGACCGGGCCATCGGCCAACCGCGGGGCGAAGACAGGAGAGGTGGACCGACGGCCCGACCGCGCGCCGTCAGGCCGTTTTGCTGGAGTAGAAGATTTGATCGCGTCCGCGCCCGACAGAACCAGTGCGGGAATTGTTGGGCAGGAAGCCCTGGCATTGCATGAGGCTTACGCCCATGACTGATGTTGAGGGGTTTTGCGAGCCGCGGTTTGAGGCGGTCCAGGCGGCCCTTGCAGCTTTGCTCGGCAAGGACGACGTGGGTGCCTCGGCGGCCGTCTACGTTGACGGCGAGCCGGTGGTCGATATCTGGGGCGGGTACGCCGATGGGGACCGCTCCGTCAGCTGGGAGCGCGACACCCTCACCGGCGTGAACTCGACGACCAAGAACATGACTGCCCTGTGCGCGCTGATTCTGGCCGACCGGGGCGAGCTTGATCTGTCTGCGCCGGTGGCCGCCTACTGGCCCGAGTTTGCCGCGGCCGGTAAGGAGAGCGTGCTGGTGCGGCACGTGCTGTCGCACACCGCGGGGCTGCCGGACCTGTCCGGGCTGACGACGGTAGAGGAGCTCTACGACTGGGAGAGCGTGACGGCAGGGCTGGCCGCGCAGGCGCCCAAATGGGAGCCGGGAACGGCCGCCGGCTATCACGCGCTCACCTTCGGCTTCCTTGTGGGTGAGATCGTCCGCCGCATCACCGGCCGCAGTCTTGGCGAGTTCTTCGCCGAAGAGGTGGCCAAACCGCTGGGCGCGGACTTCCACATCGGGCTCTCCACCGAACATGACCACCGCGTGGCACCGCTCATCCCGCCGCCGTCACTGACCGACGAGTACGCCGCCAGCGCACCGCTCGGACCGGATGGCACGCGCCGGGAAAATACCGGTGTGGCGATCCGGGTCAAGGACGCCACCTCCGTCGCCTGGCGCCGTGCGCAGATCCCTGCGGTAAACGGCTTCGGTAACGCTCGCTCTGTCGCCCTGGCTCAGTCGGTATTGGTGAACCAGGGTTCGGCCGGCGGCGTACGGCTGCTGTCCCCCCAGGGTTGCGAGCCCGCATGGCAGGAGGTGTTCCGCGGCGACGACCGCGTGCTGGGGACACCGATGTGCTGGACGGTGGGTTTCGGTAAGTTCGGCAACACCTTCGGCTGGGGCGGCTGGGGTGGCTCGCTGGTCGCGAGCGATCCCGGCTCACGCATGACGGTGGCCTATGTCATGAATCAGATGATCGACCGGGACCAGCAGGAGGACAACCGCGGCATGGAGATCATCATGGCCGCCTACAGCGGACAACGCCCGGATCCGCCTTCAGCTCGGTGAAGAAGGTGCCCCCGCCGCCGGCGCTCTCCTTGCTTGCGCCGGCGTCCTCGGCGATCAGGTCGTCCAGCCGGGACCGGGTCGCCGCCGACAGCCGAGCCACCGTGGCCGCACAGAACCGTTCCTCAAAGGTGTTGACCGCCTTGCCCACCAGCCGGGCGATCTGTCCTGAGGCCGGCGGCTCCAGCCGATCCTTGCGGCAGCGGGCCACCACCGCCTCCGCCGGCCGGACACGCTTGGTGGCCGCGGCTGCGGGGTTGACCGTGCTGAGCGGGCGCGGGACGGTCGTGGCGCAACTGTGCGCAACCAACTCGACAGGGGAGGCAGTCGTGACGTTACGGTTCGTCGGAATGGACCCGGCGGTGAAGGATCGCCGACGGTGTGGGTGGAGGAGGAGAGCGCCGACCTGGCCCTGCCCGGCGCTGACTTCTGGCTCCTACAGTAAGACGGAGGTGCCGTTCCGTGGGTACGCCGAGGTGTTCGCGATGCGCGCCGGGACGGTGCCGGTGACCGTGACGGAGGAGGACGGGGCGCTCAGGCGGCAGGCCGCCGGCGTCGTGTCGCCCGCGTTGTACCGCTCATGCGAGACCGCCTGCGCCGGCCCTAGTACGACGTCTCCCGCACGCTCGCCCGGTCCGAGGGCTCCGTCGTGGCCGTGATCTCGGAGCGGTGGCGGCTCGCGGCGAACGTCACCGTCAGCGTCTCGGGCGCGCTCTGCGTCGTACTCGTGGTGAAACCCTCGTACGGCACGGCCGAGATCAGGCACACCCCGCCGCTCCCGTAGCGCACCGTCGCCTTGCCGCCCTGGGACGAGATCGTCTGTACTCCAGAACCGCCCTCCTGGCACCCTTCGCCCGGGTCCACCCCCGACGGTTCGGACGGCTCCGCCGGCGGGGGCGGGGTCGTCCGGGGCGCCGGAGCCGGCGTCACCGGGCGGGGCTTCGCGGTCGTCGGCGACGGGCTGGGCGTCGCTGTGCGGCTCGGCTTCGGCTTCGGCTTCGGTGAAGGGGTGGGGCGCGCGGACACCGAGGCGTGCGGCGCGGCCGCGAAGTCCCTCGGCGCCGACTGCGCGACGGGCGCGGTCGGGCGGGTCGAGCCCACCACGAAATGGATCGTGATCATGACAGCCGTGACGCTGGCCGCGGTGCACGACAGCCAGATCAGCAGGTAACGCAGGAGGCGGGACACGACACCATAGTGACGGACCGGCTAACGTGCCTGCCCATGGCCTGCGTACTTGTCGTCGAGGACGACCCCGTGATCCGTGCCGCCCTGATCGAGGTGCTGACCGGGCACGGGTATGCGGTCCGCACGGCCCACCAGGGCTTCGAGGCGCTCCGCGAGATCACCCAGGCCCCGCCCGACATCGTCGTACTCGACCTCGGACTGCCCGATCTGGACGGCCTCGACGTCCTGCGCATGATCCGGGGCATATCGCGCATTCCCGTCCTCGTCGCCACCGCGCGCGACGACGACCGGGAAGTCATCAGGCTCCTGAACGCGGGAGCGGACGACTACATGGTCAAACCCTTCTCCGGGGGCCAACTCGCCGCCCGCATCGCCGCCGTGCTGCGGCGTTCCGCACCAGAGGGACAGGACCGCGACCGGCAGCCGGTCGTGCAGGTGGGCGACCTCAGGATCGACCCGCTCGCACGCACCGCGCACCTCGCCGGCCGAGAGCTGAGCCTGACCCGCCGCGAGTTCGACCTGCTCGCCTACCTCGCGGCCAACGCGGACCAGGTCATGTCCCGCAGGCGCATACTCACGGAGGTGTGGCAGCAGCCGTATCTGGAGGATCAGACGGTGGACGTCCACCTCTCCGCCCTGCGCCGGAAACTGGGCGAAAGGGCCTCCCGGCCGCGCTACCTTCACACCGTGCGCGGTATCGGCATCAAACTGGTCACCTCGCCGTGAGACGCGCGCTCGCGGGCATCGCCCTCGCCGTGACCTCCATGGTCGCGCTCTCCTTCCTCATACCGCTCGCCCTCCTCGTCCGCGAACAGGCACGGGACCGTGTCACCACCGCGGCCGAACAGCGCGCCGGCGCACTGTCCCCCGTCCTCGCCCTGACCACGAAGCGCGCCGACGTGCAGCAGGCGGTGGCCGAGCTCGGCTCCCGTGACCGACTCGCCGTGCGCCTCCCCGACGGAGAGCTCATCGGCGCCCCGCACGCACCGGACGAGGCGCTCGACCGCGCCGTGCGCAAGCGGGAGACGCTGGCCATGGACACCGCGGAGGGATGGGTCTACCTCCAGCCCGTCGTCCTGTCCGGGGACCGGGTCGCGGTCGTCGAGGCATACGTGCCGAACGCGGACCTCACGCGTGGCGTGGGCGCCTCGTGGGGCGTGATGTCCCTGCTCGCGCTCGGTCTGGTGGCAGGCTCGGTCCTCGTCGCCGACCGCCTCGGCGCCCGGGTCGTCCGCTCCTCGCGCGGGCTCAAGAGCGCCTCGCTCGCCCTGGGTTCCGGGGATCTCGACGTGCGGGTGGAGCCGGACGGTCCGCCCGAGCTCCAGGAGGCCGGCGTCGCGTTCAACACCATGGCCGACCGTGTCGTCGAACTGCTCGCCGTCGAACGGGAGATGGTCGCCGACCTCTCGCACCGGCTGCGCACCCCGCTGACCGCGCTGTACCTGGAAGCGGACCTGATGAGCGGTACGCCCGGTGCGCGGCGGATCACCGCGGCCGTCGGGCAGTTGGAGAGCGAACTGGACTCCATCATCACCGCCGCCCGTACCCCGCTCGCTGCCGGACCGGCCGCCGGGTCGGTGCAGGGGCGGCCGTGCGAGGTCACCGAAGTGGTCGCACTGCGGCTCGACTTCTGGTCCGTCCTCGCCACCCAGCAGAACCGGCTCTGCGAGCGTTCCTTCACCCCCCGGCCCACACCCGTGCACTTCCAGGAGGACGACCTCGCCGCCGTCGTCGACGCCCTGATAGGCAACGTGTTCCGGCACACTCCGCAGGGCACCGCCTTCGCCGTACGGGTGGAGCGCACCGACCGGCACGTGGTGCTGACGGTGGACGACGCGGGCCCCGGCGTCGAGGACCCCGAGGCCGCGCTCACGCGGGGCGTGAGCGTCGGCGGCTCCACGGGCCTGGGCCTGGACATCGTGGCCCGCGCGGCGCACGCGGCCGACGGGGAACTGCGGATCACCCGGGGCCCGATGGGCGGGGCGCGGGTGCGGGTGTCGTTCGCGCTGGCGGATGTCTGAGGAGCGGGTCTACCGGCTCGCGCCGAAGTTCTGCGTCCACCACGGGCCGTCGTCGCCGACGTGGACGCCGACGCCCAGCTCCTCGAAGGAGCAGTTGAGGATGTTGGCGCGGTGGCCGGGGCTCTGCATCCACGCATTCATGACCGAGGCTGCGTCGGCCTGCCCGCGCGCTATGTTCTCGCCGAGCGTGGACCAGGTGTACCCGGCGGCCTCGACACGTGTGGTCATGGTGGAGCCGTCGGGGCCGGTATGGGACATCACGCCGGAATCGGCCATCACGTCGCTGTAGTCGTCGGCGGCCCGCGTCAGCCGCTCGTTGGCGGTGACCGGTCCGCAACCGGCCGCGGCCCGCTCCTCGTTGACGAGCGCGAGGACCTGTGCCTCGGCGCCGTTCGACGCGCCGTCGCCGGCAGCCTGGGTCGTACGGGAGGTGCCGCTGCCCGGAGTGTCCGTGCCCGTGCCCGTACCCGTGCCTGTTCCTGCGCGGTTGCCCGTGCCGGTCGCGCGCTTGGCCTCCGCCGACTGCTCGGACGGCGTCGCCGAGGGGCGCGCACTCTTCCTGGGCGTCGCCGGCTCGGTGCGGGTGGGTGCGGACGTGCTCGCGCTCACCGAGGGCGAGGGGAGAGGGGAGGAGGTGCCCGTGGCATCGGCGGCCGAGCCGCTCGCGGTGTCGGCGCCGCCGGCCGTCACCCGGTCCGCGGTCCTGCCCTGGTCCCCGCCCGAGAAGGCGGTGACGCCCGCGCCTGCCGCGACCGTGATCGCGCCGAGGGCCAGAACGATGCCCCGCGCCCGTGGTGCGCCCTTGGGCCGGGCGTGGGAGCGGGACGGCTTTCGGTCGGCTCTGTGGGAACCCATACGGAAGGCACCTCGATTGGTCGTTCGGCGGATGGTCGGTCCGACGAAAGATCCCGGCAGGCGCAACCGCGCCCACCGGGATTCGTGGGGGGTTGACCGAGAGCGTAGGCGTAAGCAGCGCCCGCAGGGCGGTCCGGAGGCCCATCTTCAAGAAGTCATAAGAAAGCCATGACGCTCAGGCAAGGTGCGTCGGTCGGGAGCCTTGAAGTGGGGCGGCAAGTATGCCATATAGGTCTGGACCATTGCCGTCGTCCGCGGAGGCCCGACCGTGCAACGTCCCCCCACCCTGGCCGCGTTGGCCTGCCTCGCCGCTCTTCCGCTCGCCGCCTGCACGGGCGAGGCGAAGGACACCGAACCCCCCTCCACGCCCGCCGGCGTCACCGCCCAGGCGGGCAGCGCCACCTCCGTCCACGTCATGTGGGACACCTCCTCCGACAACAAGGCGGTGACCGGGTACGAGGTGTACGAGAACGACAGCCGGGTCACGACGCTGCCGGGCACCAAGCGCATGGTCGACGTCGACCGCCTGCGCCCGAACACCGCGTACCGCTTCACCGTCCGCGCCCGCGACGCGGCGGGGAACCTCTCCCGGCCGAGCGCGCCGATATCGGTGACCACACCGGCACAGGCCCCTGACGACCGCACGCCGCCGACGCGCCCGACGGCAGTACGCGGCACCACGGACGGTCCCCGGGCGGTGACGCTGATGTGGTCGCGGTCGGCCGACGACGCGGGTGTCACCTCGTACGACATCTACCAGGAGGACTCCCGCGTCCACAGCGTGCCCGGCACCCGGACGACGACCCGCGTGACGGGCCTGCGCCCGGGCACGGTCTACACCTTCACGGTCCGCGCCCGCGACGCCGCCGAGAACTCGTCCCCCGACAGCAGCCCCGTCGACCTCACCACCCCGCCGGCCCTGGGCGACAAGGCCCCGAACACGGCCCCGACGTCCCTACGGGCCGTGGCCCGCAAGGGAGCGATCGACCTGTCGTGGACGCCCCCGCGTACGGGCGGCCCGGTGCGCGAGCACCAGCTGTACCTGAACGGCAGCCTCGCGACGACGATCGTCTGGGGCGCGGAGCCCCCGGCGGGAACGGCGACGTACACCATGACGGTCACCGACGCACCGGGCACCCGCTACAGCGTCAAGCTCCGCGCGAAGCTCCCGGACGGCAGGTGGGGCGACTTCTCGGCGCAGCGGACGGTGGTGGTGACGTAGCCGGGTGCCGCCGCCTCATGCTGCCAGGGCCGCGCACCTGCTCGATCGGGTTCAGTGCAGCCCGTGCGTATGCGCCTGCACGGCTCGGGACGGGACGGGACGAGCAGCGTGGCAAGCACGGCCTCGGCAGACGACCTGAAGGCCTGGCGTCCGGAGAAGAAGACGCGCGGTCGGGGGAATCGCAGTGTTCGAACGGCGAGGCCCGCGCCCGCCGGTCAACTGCCCAGCGGTCGGTATTCGGCGTCCCGCCACAGTGCCCGCGTGCCGGGCAGCGGCCGCCGCTCGTGGGCGTCGTCCGGTGCCCAGTCACGGTCCGGCCCGACGCCGGTCGTGTCGAGGGGTTGCCATCCGGGATCGCCGGTGGCGGCGAAGGCCGCCCAGGCCGCGACCATGTCCCGTGACATGTGGTGATCCGTGGGGGAGGGTGGGCCGCCGACGAGGAACTCGACGGCGGGCAGCGCGTGGTTGCCGAACGCGAAGGCCACATCGGCGCAGTGCCAGGCACGCACCTCGCCGCTGTCCGGCCCGGAGCGCCGCCGGTCGTAGCGCGACAGGTACGCCGGTCCGCCGACCCGTGCGTGCGACTCGGCGAGCCGGCTGCTGTACTCGGCGAAGAGCAGGTCGCCGAAGACGGAGAGGTAGACATCCGGGACGGGGGCGTCCGGCATGAGCTCGCGGTAGCCGCCGACCAGGCCCTCCGGCAGCCCGAAATCGGCCGCGAACCGCTCCAGCCCTTCCCATGTCGTGATCTTCGCGCTACTGCCGACGGCGTCCATCAGCCAGTACTCCTGCGTGGTGCGGCACACCAGCAGGTCCACGTCCGCCGCGGTGCCCGAGGCCAGTCCCGCGAGCGGCTCCACGGGCAGAACGTCGCCGTCGACGACCGGTCCGTAGATCACCGGGTCGTAGTGGAGATGCCCGGACGCCGGGTCGTGGCGGTAGGCGTCGACGACGTCGTCGGACGCGGCGACCAGGGCCCCCGGCGACGCCGCTGCCAGTGCGTCGGCCGTCGCGGGCACCCCCGCCGCGGCCGCCACCCGCGCGGTGATCTCCCGCGCGAGCCCGGCCGAGAAGCACGGGCCCACCGCGCTGTGTGCGATCGCACGGCGGAACAGGCCCTTCGCCCGGTCCATCACCATCAGGCAGGCGGCGGACGTCGCGCCGGCGGACTGCCCCGCCAGCGTGACGTTCTCCGTATCACCGCCGAAGGCACGGATGTTGTCCCGCACCCAGCGCAGGGCGGCGACCTGGTCGAGCAGGCCGCGGTTGTCCGGGAACCGGCGGGTCCCGGGGGCCGAAGGCACGTGCCCGAAACCCTCGAACCCGAGCCGGTAGTTGACCGTCACCACGACCAGTTGGCCGTCCCGGGCGAGGACGGTGCCGTCGAAGTCGGGCTGCGCGGAGGATCCGAAGGTGTACGCGCCGCCGTGGATCCACACCAGCACCGGCAGCGCGGACGCGTCCACCGGCGCCCAGACGTTGAGCGTCAGCACGTCCTCGTCGCCCGGGGACCACACGGGCGCCCCCGGCAGCTGGGCGGATTGCGGGGCGACGGGTCCGAAGCGGGTGCACTCCCGCACCTCGTGCCAGGGCTCGGCCGGCAGCGGCTCGCGAAAACGTGCGGCGCCGAAAGGCGGTGCGGCGTACGGCACTCCGAGTACCGCCACCACCTCACCGTCGGCCACCCGGCGCCCGCGCACCGGGCCGTTGTTCGTCCCGACGACGCCCACGGATCCTCCAGGCCCTTACCGCCCCGCGGATTCGCAGGTCCGCGTGATCATGCCAGTGCGCGGCCGGGCGGCGCCAGCCGGAAAGCCGCGTTCGATGTGCCCGCGCCGTCGGTCCGCCACCGCCACCAGGGCGGGGAACAAAGCGCTCCCGTACGTCGTTCCGGCGATCATGACGACCAAGAGCGAAGTTCTGCGCTTCACCGCCTTCTCCCAGGACCCGGAGGGCGGTAACCCCGCCGGTGTCGTCCTCGACGCCGAGGGGCTCGACGACGCCGGGATGCTCACCATCGCCGCAGAGCTCGGGTACAGCGAGTCCGCGTTTCTCACGGCGCCCCCGGAGGGCCTCGGCGGGGAGCCGGGGCGTGCGTTCACCCTCCGGTACTTCAGTCCCAGGGCGGAGGTCCCGTTCTGCGGCCACGCCACCGTGGCCACGGCCGTCGCTCTCGGCGAGCGCATCGGCACCGGCGACCTGGTCTTCGCCACGCGGGCGGGCACGGTGCCGGTGACGGTGAGCGAGGAGGACGGGGTGGTGCGGGCGACGCTGACCACGGTGGAGCCGCACACGGAGCCGGTCACGGCGGCCGACCTCACGGAGGCCCTGGCCGCACTCGACTGGCCGGCCGCCGACCTGGACCCGGCCTTCCCACCCCGCATCGCCTTCGCGGGCGCCCGCCACCTGGTGCTCGCAGCGGCGACCCGTGAACGACTGGCGGACCTGGCCTACGACTTCGCCCGCCTGGAGGCCCTGATGCACCGCCTCGGCCTGACGACGGTCCAGCTGGTGTGGCGGGAGTCGGACACGGTCTTCCACGTACGCGACCCGTTCCCGGTGGGCGGCGTGGTCGAGGACCCGGCGACGGGCGCGGCAGCGGGCGCGTTCGGCGCGTACGCCCGCGAACTGGGCCTGGTCCCCGAAGCGTCGGTCCTCACCCTCCACCAGGGCGAGGACATGGGCCGCCCGGGTGTACTGATGGTGGAGCTGCGGGAAGGGGACAAGCGGGTGCGGGTGACGGGGACGGGGACGCGGATCGGTTGACGTCGGTTGACGTCGGCTGACATCGCCTGACGGCGACGACGAGCACCCGGCCCGGCAGGCCGCCGGTGTACGCGGATCGTGCAGCGGGTCACCGAACGGTCGGCGGACCGCTTCACCGACCCCGTCGAATCGGCGGGATTCAAGACCGTGCTCTTCGTCCGCAACTCCGGCCTCCTCGCCCGCTACTTCGACGGTGCCGGCACGACCTGCCGGTGAACCTGCAGCATGCGGCCCGTAGACCTGCGCAGGTCCCGATTGCCCCCTTTGTGGCGCTCTTCACGACGACTCCAAATCGTGTTGGTGGTCTCCGGTGTGTCGGAACACGTGGGCTGATAAGTAGGTACCTCCAGGGGGGACCTGCGTGAAGACAGCTACCCCTGTGCGCTCTGCTCAGGAGGTTCCCGCCGCATGCCCCGTCAGCCTCAGACCGTGCCCGCAGCCACCAGCGACCCCGGTCTCGACCGGCTGAAGGCAGTTCTCGACGGCTGGCGCAACTCCCTGCTCGACATGGGCGGGCGCAACCGACTGTTGAACTTCAAGCACACCAGGACCGCAACCCTCGACATCACCACGCCAGGTGCCGGGACACTCCTCGCTGAGCTCGCCCGAGGGTGGGAGTTCGCTCCGGTCGACGAAGATGTGGACGAACTCCCCGGCGCCACCGAGTACAGCCGGAAATGGCCAGGGCTGGTCACCCAGAAGACCACGCAGGCCATGTTGAACAGCTCGCTCTACCAGCTGCGGCAGAAGTCCGGCCAGATGTTCAACGACTACGGCCTGTGGGTCCTCTGGCTCGGCGTCGGCATGGTCGACTGGCGTGAGGAGGGCGCCCACGAGAGCAGCTCGGCCCCCTTGCTGCTGGTCCCGGTGGAACTGCGCCGCCCCAACAGCCACCACCGCTACCAGCTCCACCTCGCCGAAGGCCAGGACCGCGCACACAACCCCGCCCTTGCAGTGAAGATGGAGCGTCTCGGCGTCGACTGGACCCCGGTCAACGGCACCGAGGTCACCGACCTGCCGGCGGTGATCGCTGCCGCGCGCGAAGTCGCCTCCGGCCTGAAGGGCTGGTCGGTCGACGAGCGCGTCGTACTCGGCCTGTTCGCCTCCCACCGCGAGGCCATGTACCAGGACCTCCGGCAGAACGAGGAGACGATCCTCGACCACCCTCTCGTCAAGGCCGTCGCCCTCGGCCCGGACGCCGGTCTGCCCGACGACGTCATCGGCTTCGACCCGCCGGAACTCGACCGCGTCGACGAGGTCCAACTACCGGAGAAGACGCCCCTCGTGCTGGACGCCGACGCCTCGCAGCGCCAGTGCATCGCCGCTGCCCTCGACAACCGCTCCTTTGTCATGAGCGGCCCGCCCGGCACCGGCAAGAGCCAGACCATCACGAACATGATTGCCGCGCTCATGCACGCCGGGCGCACTGTGCTCTTCGTCAGCGAGAAGGCGGCGGCGCTCGACGTCGTACGCAACCGCCTGCGAGGCGTGGGCCTGGGCGACTTCGTCATGGCCCTGCACAGCGGCGACACGAGCAAGAAGGCGGTCGCCACCGAGCTGGCACGCGTGCTGACGACGGAGGCGCGTGTGACCGGAGCTGCCGAGCACGAACTGGAGCGCGCCCGGCAGCTTCGGGAGGAGCTTTCCGCCTACGCCGCCGCCATGAACGAGACCCGCGAGCCGCTGCAGCGCACGCTTCACGATGTCCTCGGCCGCCTCGTTCAGCTGGAACAGGCGGGCACCCCTCAGCTGCCTCTCTCGGCCCAGAACGCCAAGACCGTACGCAGCCTGAGCGCCGCCGCGCTGCAGGAAGTCGCCGCTGCGGCCCAGGCCGTCAGCCGCGCCTGGCGGCCCGCCGTAGAAGGCGAGGCGTTCGCCTGGCGAGGACTCGTCGGCACCTCGGGCCACCAGGTCGTCTCCGAGGCCGCCGACGCGCTCGACGCGCTGAGGACCGCGACGGGACGCCGCCCGTTCGCCACCACGCAGGACGAGCCGCGTTCCGTCCGCGAACTTCAGGGGACCGTACGCACCCTGCGGGCCGGCCTGCCCGGCCGTGGAGCCGCCCCGGCGGACGCGATCTTGCCGGAAGACGTCTCCGCGCAACTCGGCCAGCTGGCCGATCTGTTCGGGCTTCCCAAGAAGGACAGCCCCGAGTCCGCGTTCGCGCTCTGCGAGCTGGCCGACCTGATGACGGCCGGCCACCGTCCGCCGCGCTCATGGTTCGACGGCGATGCCGTGAAGCAGGCCCACCGAGCGGCGGCGGAGCTGCGCCGGGCACTGGCCGCCGAGACCGAGGCCCGTACCGCCGCCGAGGACGTCTTCGGCGAGCAGGTGCTCCGCGAGACGGAACTACCCGCACTGGTAAAGCGATTCGCCGAACAGCACCGGGGCTTCATGGCCCGCTTCTCCGCCCAGTTCAAGGCAGACCGGACAGCCGTGGCCGCGCTCACCCGCACCGGGACATGGGACAGGGCGCTTGTGGCCAGGCTCGACCACGCGCTGGCCTGGCATCGTGCCGCAGCGGAGGTAGTACGTCTGGCCGACGCGCACGCCGTGCTTCTCGACCGCTACACCCCGCGCATCCCGGCCGACGTCGACAGCCTCGACAAGGCCCTCGCCACCGCCGACCGTATCGCCGAGCTGACCCGCGACGTGGAGCGTCCCGGCCCGGCGGCCGATCTGCTCGCGGACGACGCGGACCAGGACCCCCTGCCCGGGCTCCTCGCCGACAGCATCCGGCGTGCGCTCGGTGACTGGAGCGACATCGCCACGCGGCGCGCCGACCGCTGGTCGACCTCGGTGACCGCCCTTGTCGGACTTTTCGACGCCGCCCGCGGCACCCAGCTCTCCCCGTCTCTGATCGGCTCACTCGACCAGGCCCAGCGGACGATCGACACACTCCTCGGCGACCCCCGCGGACCGGAGGAGTGGCAGGCGTACCGTGACGGCCTGGCCGTCCTCGCCCGCCACGGCGCCGACGATCTCGTCACCACGGCCGCCGAGCGGGCCATCGATCCGCAACGCCTCCCCCACGTGGTCGAGCAGGCGTTGCTCCGCTCCTGGGCGGACGGTGTCCTCGCCACCGACAGCCGGTTGCGCGCCACCCGCTCCGACGACCTCGACGCACGCGTCACCGACTTCCAGGAAGCCGACCGCCGGCTGATCGCCGCAGCCGGAGGTGCGGTGATCGAGGCGTGCAACAAGCGGCGGCCGCGCCGCTTCGGCAGCGGTGGCGGGGCGGTGATCACCCGCGAGGCGGAGAAGAAGACCCGGCACATGTCCGTGCGTGACCTGCTCGACCGGACCCGCGAAGTCGTCCAGGCTATCAAGCCGTGCTTCATGATGAGTCCGCTCACCGTCAGCCAGTTGCTGCCCCCCGACTACCACTTCGACGTGGTCATCTTCGACGAAGCGTCGCAGGTCCGCCCCAGCGACGCGATCAACTGCATCTACCGCGGAAGCACCCTCGTCGTTGCCGGTGACGAGAAACAGCTGCCGCCGACCTCGTTCTTCAACTCCTCGGATGAGGACGACTCCGACGAGTACGCCGATGACGTCCCCGACTCCTTCGAGTCGCTGCTCCACGCCTGCAAGGCGGGCGCGATGCGTGAGTTGCCGCTGCGCTGGCACTACCGCAGCCGCCACGAGAATCTGATCACCTTCAGCAATCGCGAGTTCTACCAGAACTCGATGGTCACGTTCCCCGGTGCCCTGGACGAGGGCAACGACGTCGGGGTCGCCTTCCTCAAGGCCGACGGCGTCTACGACCGGGGTGGCCGCCGCGACAACAGGGCCGAGGCCGACTACGTCGCCCAGCGCGTCCTCCACCACTTCGACACCCGCCCCGGCCGCACGCTCGGCGTCGTAGCCCTCTCCCAGGCCCAGGCCTCCGCCATCGACCAGGCCGTGCAGCAGGCGCGGCTGGCGCGCCCCGACCTCGACCGCTGCTTCACCGAGGACCGACTCGACGGCTTCTTCGTCAAGAACCTCGAATCCGTGCAGGGCGACGAGCGCGATGTGATGATCATGTCCGTCGGATACGGCCCCGACGAGCACGGCAAACTCGGCCTGAACTTCGGCCCCATCAACAAGGGCGGCGGTTGGCGCCGGCTGAACGTGGCGGTCACCCGCGCTCGCTACCGCATGGAGGTCGTCGCCTCCTTCCGCGGCTCGACTCTCGCCGACAGTGCCAATGTGAGCGTCCAGCACCTCAAGCGGTACCTGGAGTACGCGGAGAACGGGCCGGCCGTCCTGGCCCGCGACGTCGTCCAGTCCGACGCCGAGCCGGACAGCCCCTTCGAGGAGTCCGTCCTCGAAGTCCTGCGCGGCTGGGGCTACACGGTTCAGCCGCAGGTCGGCGTCGCCGGCTACCGCATCGACCTCGGCCTGCGCCACCCAGAGCTGCCGGGCGCCTACGCGCTGGGCATCGAATGCGACGGGGCGATGTACCACTCGTCCAGGACCGCCCGGGACCGCGACCGCCTCCGCGAACAGGTACTCAACAACCTGGGCTGGCGGCTGTACCGGATCTGGGGCACCGACTGGTACCGGGGCCGGTCAGCAGCGGAGTTGAGGCTGCGGGAGGCGGTCGAGCAGGCGATCGCGCAAGGACCGCTGGCCGCGTCGGCGCCTGTGCCGGGGCCGTCGGTGCCCGTGGACGAGCCGTCCTCTGGCGGTGTGACGTCCTCCGCGGTGAGCGCGGCGGGCATGGCGTCGGAAGGCGGGCGTGTGCTCACGGTCCCCGTACAGCGGACGCAGCCCCCGCAGACGGAGATCGAGTACGAGCGGGTGCCGGTCGACACCGACGTCGAGCGCGACTGGAGCGCCGAGTACCGGACCAGCCAGGTCGGCGTTGCACCACGCCATGAGCTCCACACCCCGGAGGCCCGGCCGACGCTGCGCAAGGTGCTCGCCCAGATCATCGAGACGGAGGGCCCGATTCACGAGGACCTGCTGGTGCAGCGGGCACGCGAGGCCTGGGACGTCGGCCGGGCGGGCAACCGCATCCGGGACAACGTGCGTGAGGTGGCGCGGGCGCTCGTACGGTCGGGGATCGCCTCGGCGGACGGTTCGTTCTTCGACGTGGCCGGGCGGACGGAGCTGAAGGCGCGCAGGCCGGAGGCGGGGGAGACGCCGCGGAAGGTGACGTACATCGCGCCGGCCGAGCGGTACCTGGCGCTGTGCGAACTGGCGGCGGAGTGCCCGGGCATGTCGGAGGACGAGCTCATCAAGCAGGCGTGCGACTTCTTCGGCTGGCGGCGGATCGGCAAGGACATCCGCGACTGCATGGCGGCCGACATCGCCGAGCTGTACCGCCAGGGCAGGCTGGAAGGCGGCCCTGGGCGCGTCGGCGCGGTGCGCTGAGAGGCGTGGTGCGTAGCGCTCGAACTTGAGGGACAGGTCCGGACATAGGTCTTGAGTGGCAGGACGGAGGGGCCCGCGGGTGCGGTAGATGTTGTCGGCTGCCTGTGAGCAGAGGCGCCGTCGCCCCATACGCTCGGTGCGAGTTCTACCTCGAAGTCGAGCACTGTGTGTGGTGGATGCCCGAGGTCCGGTACTCAATGGTGGGCTCGGGGAACGCCTGCCGCAGAGCACGCTCCAGGGGCTGCAGCGTGGACTGCCAGGCTCCTCCGGTGTCCTGGGGCGGGTAGAAGGCGAAGTGGGTGCGGATGCTTCGTTCGGTCGGCACTCTGTTCCTCTGTGTCACGGCACGTACCAGTCCGGGTCCCGGACGTGCTTCGCCTCGACAAGGTGACCGTCAGCCGGACGCACGCCGTCGACCATCAGGCCGCGTTTACGGCCCGCCAGCGGGACCTCGGGGTAGCCCGCGATGCGCAGTTGGTACGCGTTGTCCGGGCTGTGCGGACCGCCACAGCCGGCCAGTCCGCCCGGTGTGAGAGAACTCGCCCGGGCACGGAACTGCTGCTGTTCCGAGGCGGTGAGCAGACGGCTGGTACCGGGCGCGGGCGGAATCGGGTCGGCGAAGGGTATGCCGGGGTCGACGGGATTGACGGCGGGCAGCAGCGCCGGGAGCCCACCTGTGAAGGAGGCCAGTCCGATCGGCACGGGTATGGGTATGCGGACGGGCGGCGGCAGGAACGGAACCCCGGGCAGGCCGGGAGCTGTCGGCCCCCCGGAGCCGGCCTGGCGCCAGGACCCGGCGACGTCCCCGTGTATGCCGAGGGCAAGAAGGGCCGGGTGATCGGGATCGCTGTTCGGGTGGGTGATCCCGGCAGCACGAAGGGCGATGTCCGACCGGCGGTCCTGTGGCCGATCCGATGAGGGTGTCCGTGTATCTGAGGCAGCAGGTCATGTCCGAATGGATCCTTTGCCTCAAAGGCTTTGGCCGGAAAGGCATTTCGGCCGCGACCCGTCAGGGGCGCCGACATCCGGACAGTTGCTCTCGCATGCGTGGACCCGATGAGGCCGGGGTGACGAATACGCGTGCTCAGCCTCGGGCCGTCGAAGCGGCCTGGCTCGCGCCCGGCCCGACCGTGGACTTGATGTAGATCCGAGTGTCGCCCCGCTTGAATTCGTGCGCGAAGAGGTCGATGCAGCGCCGGAGATGCTTGCCTTCCGGTGTTTCCAGGTCGTCGGGGCAGACGCTGATCTTCCGTAGTCCTGCAACGAGCGTTTCCGGCTCCGGCAGCTTGAGGTGGGTGAAGCCGTCCGCCGGCTGGTAGCCATTCTTCTTCGGGTGGAAGTTCCGGATCATCCTGGTGCCCTCACGGATCAGCCGCGATGTGTACTCGTCCGCATCCTGGGTGGGCAGGGTGAAGGCCAACAGCCCCGTGTCGTAGCGGCTTCCGGTCTTGTACCCGGCTCTGCGGTCCGAAGCCTTCTGTGGGATCCGGATGCCGATCTCTTCGCTCATCCACTCAGGCGTGACACCGCCCCGCCAGCAGCAGGCCTTCTCCTTGTCCGACTGTTTTGACGTCGTGTGTTTGGCAAAGATGGTGATCCCGCCCACGACGGCTCCCACCATCGTGAAAAGGACACCACCTGCGATCAGCAGGCGGTTGCGCACAGACATCCTGTCGGCGGACCCGTTGGTGGAGATGCTCATCGGGGGCGGTTCACCGGCCTTACTGCTGCTCGCGCCCCGGGTCCGTACGCCCGCCTTCCCGCCCTGGCTCCTCAGGCTTCGGCAACTGGTGCACCACGAGGTCCGAGTTTCCCTGTGACTCTGCTCCACCGGTATGGGGCCTGCTGTATAGAGTCGCATCTGCGCAGACCGCCGCTCGTGCGCGGCGGACTTGAGCCGTGACCACTCGTCGTCGAAAATCATCGCTTCCCCCGTGCCGATCGGCAACAACGAGCCATGCTAGCTATGGACTTGATGGCATTCCGCGTGTCTCAGCACTTGACGGGCGTCACACCAGCAAACGTTGTCCGTAAGTGCATCCGTGGGCCGAGGACTGTGGATGGGCGAGTGGTGCCGACAGCATCAAAACAGACGCGTTCAGGCGAGGTGAGCGGCCCCGGGGACTACGCCGGCCCCGTCACCCCAAACCCGCCCGCTCCGCGCACAGTTCCGAGCGGACCAGTTCCAGCAGGCGGCCCAGCCAGTTGCGGCCGCGGCCCGCGTTGTCGCCCCAGAAGGCGGAGTCGGCGTCGGAGTAGATCAGGGTTGCGTCCTCCGTCGACAGGAGGAACTCGGCAAGCACCGGGTGTTGGGCGTACTTGGCGCGGAGCAGGCGGGTCATCACGGCGGTGCGGGCCTGCTCCCAGCCGTCGCGCCGCCGGGCGTCGGCGGCGAGCTTGGCGGCCGCGGCGGCGGTGTCGGCGGAAGTGATCGCAGCACGGGCGTCGCTATCCGCCGTGGACAGCGCCCAGTACGCATGCGCGATCGACGGGTACGTGACGCCGTCGATGTCGACCGGCGCCGGGAAGTCGGTCCGCAGCGACTTCTTGTTCCGCGCGTCCGATGGCTTGAGCGGGTACGTGTGGGGGACGTGGACCGCCGGGGCGTGTGAGGTCGTGGGGCCGTCCGCCGGGACTCGGGGGGCGCGTTCGGCGATCCAGCGGGCCCGGTCCTCGAAGTAGGCGACCGCCTCGTCGTACTCCTCCTGTGTGACCGGGTCGTCCGGCCACTCCTCCGTGTGGCCGCCCGGTCCGGCCACGAGGACCCTGAGCGGCTCGTCCTTGCGGTCCATGTCGCCGAGCGCGTAGTGCCGCTGGGTCTCCGGGATGGCGAAGTACGCGGCGCGGGCAGCGGCGCGCTTGTCCTCGGTGCGGTCCGCGAGGAACGCCTCGGCAGCCGCCAGGCACCGGTCCGTGGAGTCGGGGCGGCCGTTGAGCTGCTCGATGGTGTCCCGTACTTCGGCGAGCAGCAGCTCCGGTGTGAGCCAGGTCCGCGGCTCGTGGAACGTCCAGCCCGCCAGGTCGTGGCCCGACGCCCGGGCGCCTTCGGGCAATTCGGTGGCGACCCATCCACTGCGGAGCTTCCGCTCGAACTCGTCGAGGGTGACCAGCCCCCAGCAGTCGATCAGCCCGTCCGCGTAGATGATCAGGTCGGTGAGGAAGTAGTCGCCGTTGCGGATGAAGGCGTGACGCCAGGTGCCGGGGACGCGGACGCCGTCCGCCATGCGATGAGTGGCCCGCTTGCTGATCATGCGCGTCATTGTGCCGCGTCGCCGTACCGCGCGAGACCGGCGGGTGACCGGCCGGGGGCCGTCTCAGGACAGGGGAGGCACCAAGGGAAAACCGGGTGATCGGCTGCCCGGCCCCCTGCTAGTTTCGTTCCGCGCGGGGCGGC
Source organism: Streptomyces sp. NPDC018833 (assembly GCF_044390825.1). Taxonomy (NCBI): domain Bacteria; kingdom Bacillati; phylum Actinomycetota; class Actinomycetes; order Kitasatosporales; family Streptomycetaceae; genus Streptomyces; species Streptomyces sp. NPDC018833. Next base: position 62,505 of record NZ_JBIRZM010000017.1, read on the forward strand.
TCCCGAGTGTGCTTCCTTCTCGCCGTGCGTGCTGTGCGGCACCGTGGACTCCGTCGTGCCCGTCGCGCCCTGCGCCCACCTCGTGTGCGGCACCTGCTTCGACGGCGCCGACCTCTCGGCGTGTCCCGTGTGCGAGCGGCGCATCGATCCCGCCGACCCGTTCCTGCGCCCCAAGCGCCCGCGTCGGCTCTTCGCCCGCCGCCCCGCGCCGCCCCAGCGGCTGCGACTGCTCGCGTACGGCGGTGATCTGAGTGACCGCCAGCGCGACGCCGCCCAGGAGCTGGACACCCTGCTCGCCCGGACCGGAGCCCTGAGTCCGCAGGACACCGACGACCTGGACGCCCTGCTGACCGCCCGGACCCGCGACGGCCTCGACCGGCTGCCGACCGCCGTGCCGGGCCGCGAGACCAAGGCCCGTCTCGTCGCCTGGCTGCTCGCCGACCCCGCGGCCCTGCCCACGACCCTGCCCTTCGCCACCGCTCTCGTCGACACCGCCACCGACGTGCTGCGCGTGCTCGCGGTCCGTTCCGGCGGGGACGCGGGGCTCGTGAAGATCCCGCGCTTCGCCCGCGTGTCCCGGCCCCTTCGCCGCGCCCTGCTGGCCGCCCTGGACGCTCTCGACCCGGCGCGGGCGGCCCAGGACATGCGGCGGTACCGGCGCGCCTGGATCCACGCCGCGGAGCTGCTGCACCCCTTCGAGCACACGGACCGGTACCCTCGCGCGGCTCTCGCGTTCGCTGCGCTGCGCGGCACGGCGCTCGGCGACGACGCGCTGTCGCTCGCGCTGCGCAAGGCCGCGGACGGTGTCGACGACGTCGACGTCACCGGTCCGGTCGTGACCGTACGCACCTGGGGCGGCCAGGTCGAGACGGCGCTCGCCGGGCGCGACCTCGGCCGGGCGCTCGCCCTGCTCGGGCAGCGGCCGGGCGAACTCGTCCGCCGCCTCGACCACCTGCTGCGCCTCGCCGGTGACGGAGCCGGTGACCGTGACCGTAACCGTGAAGGAGACGGTGAGGGAGACGAGGAGCGTGCCGTCGTCGTCGCGCTGGAGCGGGCCGTCGGGCGGGTCGCACCGGCCGTCGTGCTGTCCGCGCTCGGTGCGATCCGCACGCGTACGCGCGAGCGCACGGTACGGGTGTTCTTCCCCAAGGGCGCGGCGGCGCGGGCCCATGTGACCGACGACGGCAGGCCGGCGCTCCCCGCCGCGCTCGTGCGGTCCGTGGCCGACGTGCTGACGGCCGAGATGCTGCGCCGCGCCGGTGAAGCGGCGCCGGTGGAGGTCGCGGTCGTGGACGCCGCGCTGGACGGCGTCGTCGCGCCGTTCACCGAACGGACCGCGTCGCGGGCCCTGGTGACCCTTCCGCGCGGCAGCGAACTCGCGGTCCCGGACGGCAGGACGCTGCGCCTGTTCCTGCACTGGATGGAGAGTCCCGCCTCGGGACGCACCGACCTCGACCTGTCGGCGGCCATGTTCGACGTGGACTGGCGGCACATGGGGGAGTGCGACTACACCAGGCTGCGGTACGAGGGCACGGCGGCGGTGCACTCGGGCGACCTCCAGGACGCCCCGCCCCCGCTCGGCGCGTCCGAGTTCGTCGATCTCGACCTGGAGCGGCTCGCCGAGGCCGGGGTGCGTTACGTCGTCGCGGTCGTCTACTCGTACAACAACGTGCCCTTCGGTGACCTGGCGGACGCCTTCGCCGGGCTCATGGTGCGCGACGCGCCCGGGAACGAGGGGCCCGTGTTCGACGCGCGTACCGTGGAGCAGCGCTTCGACCTCACCGGCAGCAGCCGTGCCTGCGTGCCCCTGCTGGTCGACGTGCAGGCACGCACCATGCGCTGGCTCGATGTCGTCAAGGGGGTCACCGGCACGCAGCACGCGGTGTGGCGGCACGCGCACGCGCTGGCGACCCTCGCCCACCGGCTCACGGAGCTGTTCGCCTCCGGCGCCCGCGTCGGCCTGGGTGAGCTCGCGGTGTGGCAGGCCGCGGCCCGGGCGGCCACGGTCGTCCTGCGTCACACGGACGGCTCGCGGAGTGTGTACGCACGGCGGGACGGCGAGGACGTGGCCGGTTTCGCGGCGCGCATCGGCTCACCGGAGACGGATGTGTCCGAGCCCTCGGTACGGCCTCGGCTGGCGTACCTGTTGCGCGGAGACGTCGAACTGCCCGATGGCAGCGAGGTGTTCGCCATGTACCCGTTCGCGCAGGACGCGACGCGAGTGCGCCTGCTCGCCGCCCCCGACGTCGTCACGGCCTTCGCGCCGCGCTGACGCAGCACCGCCCCCGGTGCTGTGCGGTACCGGGGGCGGTGCGAAGCGCAACAGGGCGGGTCAGCCGACAAGTTGCTCGTATGCCGGAAGCGTCAGGAAGTCCTCGTACTTCTCGTCCAGCGCGACCTTCAGCAGCAGATCGTGCGCCTGTTGCCAGTTGCCGGCGGTGAAGGCCTCCTCGCCCAGCTCCGTGCGGATCGCCGCCAGTTCCTCCGCCGCGACCCTCCGTGTCAGCTCCGGGGTGGCCCGCTCGCCGTTCTCGAAGACCACGCCCGCGTTGATCCACTGCCAGATCTGAGAGCGGGAGATCTCCGCCGTCGCCGCGTCCTCCATCAGGTTGAAGATGGCGACCGCGCCGAGACCGCGCAGCCACGCCTCGATGTAGCGGATACCGACCTGGACCGCGTTGCGCAAGCCCTCGTACGTGGGCCTGGCGTCCAGGGAGTCGATGGCGATCAGGTCGCCGGGCGCGACCGAGACGTCCTCGCGCAGGCGGTCCTTCTGGTTCGGCTTGTCGCCCAGCACCGCGTCGAAGGACGCCATCGCGATCGGGACAAGGTCGGGGTGGGCCACCCAGGAGCCGTCGAAGCCGTCGCCGGCCTCGCGGTCCTTGTCGGCCTTGACCTTCTCGAAGGCCACCTTGTTGACCTCGGGGTCCTTGCGGGAGGGGATGAACGCCGCCATGCCGCCGATCGCGTGCGCGCCCCTCTTGTGACAGGTGCGCACCAGCAGCTCGGTGTAGGCCCGCATGAACGGGGCCGTCATGGTCACCGCGTTGCGGTCCGGCAGCACGAACTTCTCGCCGCCGTCACGGAAGTTCTTCACGATGGAGAACAGGTAGTCCCAGCGGCCGGCATTGAGGCCGGAGGCGTGGTCGCGCAGTTCGTAGAGGATCTCCTCCATCTCGTACGCCGCCGTGATCGTCTCGATCAGGACGGTCGCGCGGACCGAGCCCTGCGGGACGCCGACGTAGTCCTGGGCGAAGACGAAGATGTCGTTCCAGAGGCGGGCCTCCAGGTGCGACTCGGTCTTCGGCAGGTAGAAGTACGGCCCCTTGCCGAGGTCCAGCAGGCGCTGGGCGTTGTGGAAGAAGTACAGGCCGAAGTCGACCAGGGCGCCCGGCACCGGCGTGCCGTCGACCTGGAGGTGGCGCTCGACGAGGTGCCAGCCGCGTGGGCGCATCACCACGGTCGCGAGCTCCTCGGCGGGGCGCAGGGCGTACGACTTGCCCGAGCCGGGGTCGGTGAAGTCGATGCGGCGCTCATAGGCGTCGATCAGATTGAGCTGGCCGAGGACGACGTTCTCCCAGGTGGGGGCGGAGGCGTCCTCGAAGTCGGCGAGCCAGACCTTCGCGCCGGAGTTGAGCGCGTTGATGGTCATCTTGCGGTCGGTGGGTCCGGTGATCTCCACCCGGCGGTCGTTCAGGGCCGGGGGTGTCGGGGCGACCTTCCAGGAGTCGTCCGCGCGGATCGCCGCGGTCTCCGGGAGGAAGTCCAGCGTGGAGGTGCGGGCGATCTCGGCGCGGCGCTCGGCGCGTCGGGCGAGCAGCTCGTCACGCGGGGGCGTGAACCGCCGGTGCAGCTCGGCCACGAACGCGAGGGCCGCGTCGGTCAGGACCTCTTCCTGCCGGGGCAGGGGCTCGGCTTCGACGATGGCCAGCGGGGACGGCGCTGGTGCGGACATGAGCTGTCACTTCCTTCAGCGGGCATTTCAGCGAGCATTCAGCGAGCTTCTCAATGAGCGCCGGGACTCACGAGCGGTGCCGGGCGGCCGCCCGGGCACGACACGCGGCACTGAGTGCCACGGCTACCGGGTACGGCCGAGGGCGCCTTCGGTGGGCCAGACGCTTCTGAACAGTGGATAGTAGTTATCGCATGGTGGAAGTTCAATGGTTTGTTGATGTCGAGATTCTCCGGGTCGACAGAACGTGTCGCTCAGTGCCACGCTGTTCACTCAAGGTGTCGGAGATCCCCGGGCGTGTCGATGTCGTACTCCTGCGCCACGTCCCCGCACTCCACGAGTGTCAGCTCGTCCTCGTGCGCCGCCACGTACGCCCGCGCCCCCCGGTCCCCCACCGCGCTCGCCGCGATCTCCGCCCAGCGGTCGGCGCCGAACACGAGCGGATGCCCCCGCCGCCCTCCGTATGCCGCCGCCGCGAGTGCCGTACGCGACCGGCCGGCGGCCCGCACCCTCGCGACCGCCGGTGCGCCGATGCCCGGCTGGTCCACCAGCAGGACCAGCACCGCGTCCACGCCCTCGGCGGGCAGCGAGCCCAGCCCCACTCGCAGTGACGAGCCCATCCCGCTCTCCCACGCCGGGTTCTCGGCCACGGTGCACCCCGTCAGGTCCGCCTCCTCGCGTACGGCATCGGCCGACGCGCCCAGCACCACATGCACCGGGCCGCAACCGCCCTCGCGCAGCGCCCGCACAGCGTGTTCGACCAGCGGCCTGCCGCGGTGCGTCAGCAGCGCCTTGGGCCGGCCGCCGAGCCGCCGTCCGCCGCCCGCTGCGAGCAACAGGCCCGCGACAACGGGCCCTTGGATGCCGGGCGCGTGGGAGACGCACGGCCGGGGGTGTGACATGAGGACTCCTTCGCCCGTTCAGGGCACGGTGGGACGCCGGCCCGTCCGGGCATGTCGCGCGCGCTGCAACCGCGCTGGCCGCCCGGGCCGTCCGACGTGGAGAGCACGGGGTGACCTTGGATAAGGTTCACCTCCAATACTGAGGTTCGCCATGGGGGATCGATGAGTGGGCGCGCGCACCAGGGAACTGTGTTCCAGCCGCTGGGTGAGGACGATCCGAGGACCGTCGCCGGATACAAGATCGCAGCTCGACTCGGAGCCGGCGGGATGGGCAAGGTCTATCTTTCGTACACCCCAGGCGGCCGGCCCGTCGCAATCAAGGTGATCCGGCCCGACTTCGGCCAGGATGCCGAGTTCCGCCGCCGGTTCGCCCACGAGGTGCAGGCCGCGCAGCGTGTGCAGGGTCTGTTCACCGCGCCCGTGATCGACGCCGACCCGGATGCCGAACAGCCCTGGCTCGCCACCGCCTACGTGCCCGGTCCCTCCCTGGCCGACGCCGTCGCCCAGCACGGCAGACTGCCGGTGGAGACCGTACTGCTGCTGGTCGCCGGTATCGCCGAGGCGCTGCAAATCATCCACGGCGCGGGCATCGTCCACCGGGACCTCAAGCCGGCCAACGTCCTGCTCGCCGCCGACGGCCCTCGCGTCATCGACTTCGGCATCGCTCGTGCCGCCGACGCCACGTCGCTGACCAGCAGCGGCGTCACCATCGGCACGCCCTCCTTCATGGCCCCCGAGCAGGCGGCGGGCAGCCATGTCACGCCCGCCACCGACATCTTCGCCCTCGGCCAGATCGCGGCATACGCGGCCACCGGCAAGGCGGCGTTCGGCGAGGGCACCTCGCACGGCGTGCTCTACCGGATCGTCCACGAGGAGCCCGACCTCACCGAACTGCCGGACCGGCTGCGCGAACTGGTCACCCGCTGCATGGTCAAGGAGCCCGACGGCCGTCCCTCCGTCGCCGACATCCTGACCATCTGCCAGGCGGCCAACGGCGAGACGGTGCTGCGCCGCCCCGAGGAGTGGCTGCCCAGCGTGGTGGCCGCCGAGATCACCACCCGCGCCGCCGCTCCCGCGCCGCCGGACACCCCGCCGGCCGGGCAGGCGCCGGTCGCTCCCCCCGTGCAGCCGTCGGTGGCACCGACCCATGCGCCGACCGCGCACGCCGCGCCGGCGACGCCGCCGCCCGGATTCGGCCCGGCCCCGCAGACGGCCCCCCACGCTCCCACCCAGCCGGCGGCACAGTCGCACGGGCAGCCCCAGCCGTACGCTGCGCAGCCGCAGACGTACGGGTACCCGCAGGCGGGGGCGCCCGGCTACGGCTACCCGCAGACGGCCGCGCACCCGCAGTCGGGCGCGCCCGCGCCGTACCCCACCGTCACCGGCCCCCAGGCACCCGCGGCCCCGAAGAAGAAGACGGCCCGCAACCTCGCCATCGCGGTGCTGGCGACCCTGGTCATCGGCGGCGCGGCAGGCGGCGGCGCCTACTACGCCCTGTCGGGCAAGGACGAGAACAAGACCAACCGGAGCCAGGAGAAGCCGGGTTCGCAGAAGCCGGACACCACCCCGCGCGCGGACGGCACCCCTTCCGGCGACGGCAACGGCGGCGACGAGGTCGACACGCCGCCCGACGAGTCGGTGCCGGACCCGACACCCAAGACGTACACCGGGCTCGACGTCGTCGACAACTACCACCTCAAGCTCGACGACGACCCCCTCGGGCCCGTCAATGACGATTCGGGCGGGGACATCGAGTACGAGTGGGGGATCGGTCAGATCGAGTCCCCGAGCGGGCGGCTCATCCTCCTGCGCAGCGAGCAGACGGCCGACCTCGCCACCTGCAAGAGTGAGACCCGGTACACCAGTACGATCGAGCTGGACGTGTTGTCGAAGGGCGCGAGGATCTGTGTACTGACGGACTCCGGCCATGTCGGGGTGGCCACCTACCAGGGGAAATCTCCGGACTCCGACCCCAGTCAGTACATCACCCTCGATGTCACGGTCTGGCGTAACGCGATCGACCCTGCCCCTTCGTCCTGAATTCTGTCCTTACTGTGGCGCGTCGCGGGCCGGATGGCGTTAACTGGCCCGCACCCCGCGGGCGTTCGGCCGTCCGGCGGAACGCAGGCGCGGGCACGAGGACGTGCGAGGGGCTGGGCTTTGTTGCGAAGCGTGGGGCAGACGCGGGTGACAGGGAGCGGCGGCGACCCGAAGGCGGCGGAGCTACGGGCTGCGGTCGCTCAGCTCCGCCGTGAACTGGCCGGGTACCGTGCGGAGTTCGGTGACCGGGCGATCGCCGAGGACGAACTGGCTGTACTGGCCGCGATGATCGCCGCGGGCGATCCCGAGATTCCCCGTATGCGCCGTTCGCTGCTGCTCATAGCGGGCGCGCTCGGATCCGTCAGCGCGCTGACGCCCGCGCTGATGCAGGTGCGCAAGGCGGTGGACATGTTCGGTGAAGTCCCACCGCAGCGGCGCGTCTGACGCCCGTACGGCCCCGTAGCCCCGGCGCGCTGCCCTGCGGCAACTCAGCCCCGTGGGGGTGCTCCCCAGGCTTCACCGGGGCCTACTCACAGCCGCCGCGGGGTTCGGGCGGAGCCCCCGATCGGGGCGTCGGCGCACAACCGGGGCGTCGGCGCACAACCGGCCCGGCGGTATCGGGGCGTGCACGGTCCCGGTGGTGTCGGTGCAACCGCGGCCCCGCTGCGTCGAGCGCACCCCGCCCCGGAGGTGTCGGTGTAGACACGGCCCCCCCCCCGCGTCGGTGCAGACGCGGTTCCGGGGGTGTCGGTGCGGACGCGGCCCCCGGTGGCCCCGGCGTGCCGCCCCGCGGGGGCCCACACACGGCCGCCGGGCCGTAGCGGGAGTTTGAGGTGCGGGGTTCGGGCGGAGCCCCCGATCGGGGCGTCGGCGCACAACCGGCCCGGCGGTATCGGGGCGGGCACGGTCCCGGGGGTCTCGGTGCCGACACCGCCGCCGCGGTGTCGGGGCAACCACGGCCCCGCAACCGCGGCCCCCCACGGCGTCGGAGCACCCGTCCCCGCCGCCCGGGAGGGTCAGCTCTGTGGGGACGTGCTGGCCAGGGCTGTCGACAGCTCGTGCGCGACCTCCTGGAGGATCGGGACGATCTTCTCCGTCGCCTTCTCGGTGACCCGGCCCGCCGGGCCCGAGATCGAGATCGCCGCCGCGGTGGGGGAGTCGGGCACGGAGACCGCCAGGCAGCGCACGCCGATCTCCTGCTCGCTGTCGTCGACCGCGTAGCCCGCGCGCCGGACCTGTTCCAGCGCGGCGAGGAACTCCTCCGGCGTGGTGATCGTCTTCTCCGTCGCGGCGGGCATGCCCGTGCGCGACAGCAGCGCCCGCACCTCGTCCGCCGGGGTGTGCGCCAGCAGTGCCTTGCCCACGCCCGTCGAGTGCGGCAGTACGCGCCGGCCGACCTCGGTGAACATGCGCATCGAGTGCTTGGAGGGCACCTGGGCCACGTACACGATCTCGTCGCCGTCCAGGAGCGCCATGTTCGCCGTCTCGCCGGTCTCCTCGACCAGGCGGGCGAGGTAGGGGCGCGCCCAGGTGCCCAGCAGCCGGGACGCGGACTCGCCGAGACGGATCAGCCGGGGGCCGAGTGCGTACCGGCGGTTGGACTGCTGGCGTACGTAGCCGCAGGCCACCAGCGTGCGCATCAGGCGGTGGATGGTCGGCAGGGGGAGACCGCTGCTCGCGGACAGTTCGCTCAGCCCGACTTCGCCACCGGCATCGGCCATTCGTTCGAGCAGGTCGAAGGCGCGCTCCAGGGACTGCACGCCGCCGCTGGCGGCGGGCTTTGCTGCGTCGGTGGCGCTGGCGCTGGACGTCGGCACGTCGGCGGTCCTTTCGGGCAGGCGGGGCAAGGCAGCAGCCTACCGGGCGCATGTGCGGGGCACGTCGCTCCCGTCGAGGCTTCTTTGCCGGTCAGGGCCCGTTTGTCCAGGTGTCCGCAGGCTCTGCGGGCAGGTCGGTGGCCTGTCCGTTGGGCGAAGCAACCCACGTATCACCGGAATATTACTTCCACTTTGTGGAAACGTCCAAGCCGGTCACTGTCGGCGGGCGGGTCTTGACGGGCAACGGGCCGGAAGTGAAGACTCCTTCAACAGTTCGTTGAATTCCTGGCTCGCCGAAGCGGATCGGCGTCGGTCGGCGTTCAGGAGTGTGAGGGGAGCTGGTGTCCGGCGTGGACGAGGGTGTGGACGTGGCCGTGGACGGGACCGTGGACGTGGATCTGGTGCTGCGCTCGACGCGCGTCGTCACCCCGGAGGGGACGCGCGCCGCGACCGTCGCCGTCGCCGGCGGAAAGATCGCCGCGGTGGGACCGTACGACGCCGAGGTGCCCTCGGGCGCCCGGCTGGAGGACTTCGGCGACGACGTCCTGCTCCCCGGCCTCGTCGACACCCATGTGCATGTGAACGACCCCGGGCGCACGGCGTGGGAGGGCTTCTGGACCGCCACCCGCGCCGCCGCGGCCGGCGGCATCACGACCCTGCTCGACATGCCGCTCAACTCGCTCCCGCCGACCACCACCGTCGAGAACCTGCGTACCAAGCAGGACGTCGCCCGGCCGAAGGTCCACGTCGACACCGGCTTCTGGGGCGGCGCGGTCGGGTCCAACCTCAAGGACCTGCGGCCGCTGCACGACGCCGGGGTCTTCGGCTTCAAGTGCTTCCTGTCGCCGTCGGGCGTCGAGGAGTTCCCCGAGCTCGACCAGGCGCAGCTCGCCCGGACCCTCGCCGAGATCGCGGGCTTCGGAAGCCTGCTCATCGTGCACGCCGAGGACCCGCACCACCTGGCCTCGGCCCCGCAGCGCAGCGGCCCCAAGTACGCCGACTTCCTGGCCTCCCGGCCGCGCGACGCCGAGAACACCGCCATCGAGGGCCTGATAGCCCACGCCGAGCGGCTGAACGCCCGGGTGCACGTACTGCACCTGTCCTCCAGCGACGCCCTGCCGCTCATCGCCGCCGCCAAGCGCAGGGGAGTGGCGGTCTCCGTCGAGTCCTGCCCCCACTTCCTCACCCTGACCGCGGAAGAAGTCCCCGACGGCGCCACCGAGTTCAAGTGCTGCCCGCCGATCAGGGAGGCCGCCAACCAGGACCTGCTCTGGCAGGGCCTCGCCGAGGGCACCATCGACTGCATCGTCTCCGACCACTCCCCGTGCACCACCGACCTCAAGACCCCCGACTTCGCATCCGCCTGGGGCGGCATCTCCTCGCTCCAGCTGGGCCTGCCCGCCATCTGGACCGAGGCCCGCAGGCGCGGCCACACCCTCGACGACGTCGTCCGCTGGATGTCCTTCGCCCCGGCGAAGCTGGCGGGCCTCGGCGGCAAGGGCGCCATCGAGGCCGGCCGCGACGCCGACTTCGCGGTCCTCGCCCCCGACGAGACCTTCACCGTCGACCCCGCCGAACTGCACCACCGCAACCAGGTCACCGCCTACGCGGGCAAGACGCTGCGCGGCGTCGTCCGGTCGACGTGGCTGCGCGGCGAGCGGATCGTGGAGAACGGCAACCTGGCCGAGCCGACGGGCCGACTGCTCGAAAGGAACAACTGAAACCGTGTCCGCTTCCCTTCCCTCCTTCACCGGTGACGCCAGCCCCTACGGCGGCGGCGACCCGTACGCCGACTACCGCACGGCCGACCTCCCCTTCACCCGGTACGCCGACCTCGCCGACCGCCGGCTGGGCGCGGGCGTCATCGCCGCCAACGACGAGTTCTTCGCCGAACGCGAGAACCTGCTCAAGCCCGAGGCCGCCGAGTTCGACCCCGAGCACTTCGGCCACAAGGGCAAGATCATGGACGGCTGGGAGACCCGCCGACGCCGCGGCGTCTCCGCCGCGCGGCCCCACCCCACGGACGAGGACCACGACTGGGCGCTGATACGCCTCGGCGCGCCCGGCGTCGTGCGCGGCATCGTCGTCGACACCGCCCACTTCCGCGGAAACTATCCGCAGGCCGTCTCCGTCGAGGGCACCTCGGTGGCCGGGTCCCCCTCGCCGGAGGAACTCCTCGGCGACGACGTGAAGTGGACGACGCTCGTGACGCGCACTGCCGTCGGCGGCCACGCCGCGAACGGCTTCGCCGTCGACACCGAGCAGCGCTTCACACATCTGCGCGTCAACCAGCACCCCGACGGCGGCATCGCCCGCCTGCGGGTCTACGGAGAGGTCGCGCCCGACCCGGCGTGGCTGGCCGCGCTCGGCACCTTCGACCTGGTCGCGCTGGAGAACGGCGGGCAGGTCGAGGACGCGTCCGACCGCTTCTACTCCCCGGCGACCAATACCATCCAGCCCGGCCGTTCCCGCAAGATGGACGACGGCTGGGAGACCCGCCGCCGCCGCGACAAGGGCAACGACTGGATCCGCTACCGGCTGGTGGAGCAGTCCGAGATCCGCGCGGTCGAGATCGACACCGCCTACCTCAAGGGCAACAGCGCCGGCTGGGCCGCCCTGTCGGTGCGTGACGGCGAGGGCGGCGAGTGGCGTGAGGTGCTGCCGCGCACCCGGCTGCAGCCCGACACCAACCACCGCTTCGTGCTTGCCGCCCCGGTGGTCGGCACCCACGCCCGCATTGACATCTACCCAGACGGCGGCATCTCCCGGCTGCGTCTGTTCGGCTCCCCGACCGCGCAGGGCACGGCCCGCCTGACCGCCCGCCACCAGGAGCTCGGCGGCTGACGGCCGCCGGGGGGCGGGGAGGCACGACGCCCTCCTGGCCCCCACGCGGGGCGCACCGGCCGACAGCAACGGTGCGCCCCGCGCCCGGGACGCGGCCGACCGTGTCACGTCGGGCGCCCGGGTCACGCGGCCACGCCGAGCGCCCGTGGCGTCCGTACGCAAAGCACTGCCACATGGGTATTCCGGTCGGTATACTCCCGGCATGGACACCACGATCAAGGTTGACTCCAGAACGCGCGACCGGCTCGCGGCCGTCGCACAGGCCCAGGGGACGACGATGCGGTCCCTGCTCGCGGAGTTCGCCGAGTCCACGCTCACACCGGAAGAGCTGAAGGAGCGTGCCGAGCGCACGCGCGCTTTCCTGGAGACGGAGTTCGGGCATCGTGTGGACGAGGCTGAGTCCGGTGCCCTGCGAGCCAGGATGCGCGCGGCCCAGACGGCCCACCGTGACGCACTCCGAGCGCCCGGTATCGGTGACGTCGCGTGAACCTGGACCACTTCGTGCTCGACACCGAGACTCTCCTGGCGCTCGGCGGCAACAAGCAGGTGTCCGGCCTGATCCACATCGCCGCAGGTGACGGATCCGTGAGGCTCTGGGTACCGATCGTCAGCGCCCTGGAGGCCGAGCGGCAGCGGGCGGGAGTCATCGACTGCGTCGGGATCCTCGACACGCTGCACACTCTGGACGCCGACTACGAGTGCGCGCACGCGTTGGCCCAGCTGCATGCGGGCGGTGTCCCCTTCGGAGTCGCGGCCGCGGTACACGCCGCCCATCCGACGATCAGCCGCCCCGAAGGAGCGCTGGTGGCGACCGTCGTTCCTGACGCGTACGACGGACTCGGAGTGCCGGTGATGGACCTCAACCGCTGACGGACGCTCCCGAGAAGGGCGGCCGATGAGTTTTCGGTGCCTGTGCGGTCTGCCCTGATGACCGAGACCACCGACTCCGAAAGCGCAGGCACCGTCATGGCAAAGCTCAGCCTCACCCAGTTCATCTCCCTCGACGGCGTCTACCAGGCACCCGGCGGTCCCGAAGAAGACACCAGGGGTGGCTTCGGGCAGGGCGGCTGGTCCGTGCCGTACGGGGACGAGGACTTCGGCCGGTTCATCAACGAGGTCTTCGAACGGCCCACCGCCTTTCTGCTCGGCCGCCGCACATACGAGATCTTCGCCGGCTACTGGCCCCTGCAGAAGGACCAGACCGACCCGGTCGCGACGAAGCTCAACGCCCTGCCGAAATATGTCGCGTCGACCACGCTCGACAGCGCCGACTGGTCCGGCACCACCGTCCTCCGCGGCGACATGGCCAAGGAGGTCACGGACCTGAAGGAGCGCACCGACGGCGAGATCCAGATGCACGGCAGCGGCCACCTCGCCCAGTCCCTCATGGCACATGACCTGATCGACACGCTCCACCTGCTGTTCTTCCCCGTCGTCCTCGGCAAGGGCCTGCGGCTGTTCCCCGAGGGCGCGATGCCGACCGCCTTCCGGCACGTCGACGCGAGGACCACGGCCTCCGGCATCGCCATCCACACCTACGAACTCGCCGGCCGCCCCGAGTACGGCAGCTACGTCTGACGCAGCTACGTCTGACGCAGCCAGGTCCGGCACAGCTACGTCCGGCACAGCTACGTCCGACACGGAACCGCCGGCAACGGGCTGAGCCCGACCCCGCTGCGCGCCAGAAACATGTAGCACCCACACGTACGGGCCCGATACGGTGATCGCTCCGTGAGCGAGCCACCGACGCCTCCCCACGCCTGTCCCCCTCAGACGCTGGAGATCCAGGTGTCGTCCGTCGCCGTCCCCGTTCCCGTATCCGCACTCGCACCGCGCCGCGCATGGCTCACCGATCTGCCCGTGCTCCTCGTGGCCGTGGTGTGGGGCGCCAGCTATCTCGCGGCCAAGGGCATCACCACCACGCACACCGTCGTCGCCGTACTGGTCCTGCGCTTCGTGCTCGTCGTACCGGCGCTCGTCGTCGTGGGCCGGCGCAGGCTGCGGGCCCTGACCGCGGTCCAGTGGCGCGGGGCCGGGCTGCTGGGACTCGTCCTGGGCGCGATCTTCCTGCTGGAGACGTACGGCGTCGTGCACACCTCCGCAACCAACGCCGGTCTCATCATCAGTCTCACCATGATTTTCACGCCCCTCGCCGAGGCGGCCGTGACCCGGCAGCGACCCGCCCGCTCCTTCGTCGCAGCGGCCGGGGTCTCGGTCGCCGGGGTGGTGCTGCTGACCCAGGGCGGCGGCTTCACCACTCCCTCCCTCGGCGATCTGCTGATGCTGCTCGCCGCTCTCGCGCGCACCGTCAACGTCCTGGCGACGGCCCGTATGAAGTCCCTTCGCGGCGTTGACCCGCTGTCGCTGACCACCGTGCAACTGGGCGGAGCGGTCGCGGTGTTCGCCGCGCTGGTCGCCGTCCCCGGAACGGGGGCGACACCGTGGTCCGTTGCCGTCGGATTCGGCCCGCGGGAATGGGCCGGGCTGCTCTTCCTGTCGCTGTTCTGCACGCTGTTCGCGTTCTTCGTGCAGACCTGGGCCGTACGCCGCACCTCGCCGTCGCGCGTCAGCCTCCTCCTCGGCACCGAGCCGCTGTGGGCGGCCGCGGCCGGCATCGCGATCGGCGGCGAACGCCTGGGCGCGGCGGGCCTGCTCGGCGCCGGCCTCGTCCTCGCGGGGACGACATGGGGGCGGCGCGCCGCCGACCGGACGCAGTGTTAGGCCCAACCGCCCTGCCATCCGACGTGTACGGCATGGACTTCCGTACCCGCGTCGCCCTACGGATCCAGGGCAGGGGCGCCTTGCCCTGCTGGGGCGGCCGCGGTGCTCTGGGTGTGGTGCGGCGTGCTGCTGACCACGCCGTACGAGACCGACCATGAGTCCCTGTCGCCGACCGGCTGCGGGGCCCGCATGTTCACCGAATGGGGCACGGCCAACGAGGCGAAGCGGCGGGACCGTGCGAGGACGAGCGGGACCCGCCCCAGGGTCGTCGCCGTGCTGGGGCTTTCGGTGCCCTCGGCGTGATCGTGGCCGCCCTCTTCACTGGAGCGGCGTGAGTGTCGGCGCGCCGGGAGCGCGGCCGGGTTCGTCCTGAAGGACACCGCACCCGCCGAGATCGTCGCCGCGGCGGCCGGCGGCGCCCGCCGAGCGCCAACGGGAGGTGGCGATCGCCGTCGGATGACAGGGCCGCTCGAACGCCGAAATCGCGTCGATGCTGCGCATGAGCGGGCCGACCGTCACGAGCCATGTCTCGCGGATTCCAGCTGAGCCGGGGCTCAACAACCCTGTCCAGATAGTGCTGTTGGCCCATGACGCCGGGTGCCTGGACGAGGACCGTCCCCGAAAGTCGCCGTAGTCTGGGACGATGACGATCTTCGACCTCGCCGAGTTCGGTGCGGACTTCACGGCAGACCCGTATCCGTACTACGCACGGCTGCGGGAGGCCGGGCCCGTCCATCAGGTGCGCGGCGCCGACGGCAGCCGGCTCTGGCTGATCGTCGGCCACGAGGAGGCGCGCTCGGCACTCGCCGACCCACGGCTGTCCAAGGCACCGGGCACGGTGGGCGCGAGCATGCTCGACGAACAGGTCATCGGATCCAACCTGCTGGTGCTCGACCCGCCCGACCACACCCGGCTGCGCAAGCTGGTCACACGCGAGTTCACCGGCCGGCGCGTGGAGGCACTGCGTCCCAGGATCCAGCAGATCACCGACGAGCTGATCGACGCCATGCTGCCGGCGGGCCGCGGCGACCTGGTCGACGTGCTCGCCTTCCCGCTGCCCATCATCGTCATCTGCGAGCTGCTCGGCATCCCGACCGCCGACCGCGACGACTTCCGCAAGTGGTCCAACGAGATCGTCGCCCCCACCAGCCCTGAAGGTGAGTCGAACGCGGTCCACCGGCTGCGCGCGTACCTGGACGAGCTGATCGAGGACAAGCGCTGCGCCGGGCCGGCCGACGACCTGCTCTCCGCTCTGCTGTGCACCCGAGACTCGGACGACGACCGCCTCTCCGCCACCGAGCTGCGCGCCATGGCCTATCTGTTGCTCATCG
The DNA here is from genome assembly GCF_044390825.1 of Streptomyces sp. NPDC018833. Lineage (NCBI taxonomy): Bacteria > Bacillati > Actinomycetota > Actinomycetes > Kitasatosporales > Streptomycetaceae > Streptomyces > Streptomyces sp. NPDC018833. The sequence continues at coordinate 78,112 of NZ_JBIRZM010000017.1, forward strand.
CGGGCCATGAGACGACGGTCAACCTGATCTCCAACGGCATACGCGCCCTGCTCACCCACCCCGATCAACTCGCCGAGCTGCGTGCCGACTTCTCGCTCCTCGACGGGGCCGTGGAGGAGATGCTGCGCTACGACGGCCCGGTGGAGAACGCGACCCTGCGCTTCAGCGTCGCCCCCGTCCCGTACGGCGACACCGTCATCCCGCCCGGCGAGATGGTCCTCGTGGGCCTCGCGGCGGGCGACCGCGACCCGGCCCGCTATCCCGAGCCGGACCGCTTCGACATCCGCCGCGACACCCGGGGCCATCTGGCCTTCGGCCACGGCATCCACTTCTGCCTGGGCGCGCCGCTGGCCCGGCTGGAGGCCCGTGTCGCCATCCGCTCCCTGCTGGAGCGCTGCCCGGCGCTCGCCCTCGACGAGCCCGCCTCCGCGTACGAGTGGCTCCCCGGCCTCCTGATGCGCGGCGTCCGCCACCTGCCGGTGCGCTGGTAGTCCGGTGTGACCGACGGCCCCGCACACCACCTGACGATGTGAGAGGAACGCCGTGACCACCGAATCCGCCACCGTTGATCTCGCCGCGCTCGGCGCCGACTTCACCCGCGACCCTTATCCCGTCTACGCCGCGTTACGCGAGCGGGGCCCCGTCCACCGGGTCCGGCTGCCCGAGGGGCACGAGGCATGGCTCGTCGTCGGTTACGAGGCCGGGCGCGCCGTCCTCGCCGACAACGCCCTGTCCAAGGAGTGGCGCAACGCCGCCCCCGATCTCGGCGCCTCGCAGCTGTCGGCCGGGATCACCATGCTCACTGCTGACCCACCCCGGCACACGCGGCTGCGCAAGCTCGTGGCACGCGAATTCACCATGCGGCGCGTGGACCAACTGGCCCCGCGCGTCCAGCGGATCACCGACGAACTGCTGGACCGCATGGGGCCCACGGGCCGTGCCGACCTCGTCGACGCGTTCTCGTTCCCGCTGCCCATCGCCGTCATCTGCGAACTGTTGGGCGTGCCCTTCCTCGACCAGGACTCCTTCCGGCGCTGGTCCAACACCGCCCTGGCCGCCACCGACCGCGCCGAGCGGGCGGCGGCGGCGGGGGAACTGGCGCGGTACCTGGCCGACCTGCTCGCCGAGAAGCGCGACAAGCCCGGTGACGACCTCATGAGCGCGCTCATCCACCGGGCCGACGGGGACGACGGGGACGACGACGAGGACCGGTCGGCCTACGGGGACGACGAGGCCCGGCTCGGCGGCGACGAGCTGATGGGCATGGCGTGGCTGCTGCTGATCGCCGGCCATGAGACGACGGTCAACCTGATCTCCAACGGCGTCCTCGCGCTGCTCACCCACCCCGACCAGCTCGCCGAGCTGCGTGCCGACTTCTCGCTGATGGACGGGGCCGTGGAGGAGATGCTGCGCTACGACGGGCCGGTGGAGACCGCGACGTACCGCTTCACGGTCGAGCCCTACGAGATCGGCGGCACGGTCGTTCCCGGCGGCGGACAGCTGGTCCTGGTCGCCCTCGCGGACGCCGATCGCGACCCGGCCCGCTATCCCGAACCGGACCGCTTCGACATCCGCCGCGACACCCGGGGCCATCTGGCCTTCGGCCACGGCATCCACTACTGCCTGGGCGCGCCGCTGGCACGTCTGGAGGCGCGTGTCGCCATCCGCTCGCTGCTGGAGCGCTGCCCGGACCTCAGGCTCGACGCGCACCCGGCCGCGCTCACGTGGCGCACGGGCACGCTGATCCGCGGCCCGGAATCCCTACCGGTCCGCTGGTGACCCCGGGGGGCGCCGCCACCGGGCCCCCGCGATTCAATCGCCGGCGGGGCCGTTCGTCAGCCTGTCCGGGGCCCCGGGCGAAACCCAGTGCGAGAACGCCGCGCGAAGCGCGGTACCAGGTCTGGGCGAAGCCCCGGCTCAGGGGCTCAGCCCGACGGGATCTCCTCCAGGCGGACCGGGCGGTGTTCGCGGCGCGAGAGCTCGCAGGCCTCGGCGACCCGCAGCGCCGTCAGCGCCTCATGGCCGTCGCAGGCGTTCTCCGTCTCGCCCGCCACGAGGCGGATGAACGCGTCCAGCTCCGCCTCGTACGCGGGGGCGAAACGCTCCAGGAAGCCCGGCCAGGGGTTGTCCACCGGCGGCAGGCCCTTCGGTTCCGTGGAGCTGATCGGCGTACGGTCGTCCAGCCCGACCGCGACCTGGTCGAGCTCCCCGGCCAGCTCCATCCGCACGTCGTAGCCCGCGCCGTTGCACCGCGTCGCGGTCGCCGTCGCCAGCGTCCCGTCGTCCAGCGTGAGCAGCGCCGCCGCGGTGTCCACGTCGCCCGCCTCGCGGAACATCGCCGGGCCCGCGTCCGCCCCGGTGGCGTACACCTCGACGATCTCGCGTCCGGTCACCCAGCGCAGGATGTCGAAGTCGTGGACCAGGCAGTCCCGGTACAGCCCGCCGGACAGCGGCAGGTACTCCGCGGGCGGCGGCGCCGGGTCGGACGTGATCGCCCGTACGGTGTGCAGGCGGCCCAGGCGGCCCGAGCGCACCAGCTCGCGGGCCGCCGTGTAGCCCGCGTCGAAGCGGCGCATGAAGCCGAGCTGCAGCTCCGTGCCCGCCCGTTCCACCTCGCGCAGCGCCGCGAGCGTCCCCGGCAGATCCAGGGCGATCGGCTTCTCGCAGAAGGCCGGCAGCCCCGCGCGTGCCGCGCGGGCGATCAGATCGGCGTGCGCGGCGGTCGCCGAGGCGATCACCACCGCGTCCACTCCCCAGGAGAAGACCTCGTCGGCACTGGGCGCGGCCGTGGCACCGCAGCGGTCCGCCGTGCGCACGGCACGCGCCGCGTCCGTATCCGCCACGACCAGTGAGCCGACCTCGCGATGGCGGCTCAGTACCCCCGCATGAAAGCTGCCGATACGTCCCGTGCCGATCAATCCGATGCGCATGGCCCAAAGGTGGAGGCGGTGCCGCCGCCTGTCAAGAGTTTGTCCTGACAACCGAACCTCACGACTTCCCGTCAACTTGGCGTGCGACTACGCTCCCCCACGTGCCCAAGCAGCCCAGTCACGAGACGGAACCGGCTCTCTCGCTCCAGTTGAGCGTCGACCGCACCAGCCCGGTCCCGCTCTACTTCCAGCTCTCCCAGCAGCTGGAAGCGGCCATCGAGAGGGGGGCGCTGACCCCTGGCACTCTCCTCGGCAACGAGATCGAGCTCGCCGGCCGCCTCGGCCTGTCCCGGCCCACCGTCCGCCAGGCCATCCAGTCCCTGGTCGACAAGGGCCTGCTGGTGCGCCGGCGCGGCGTGGGCACCCAGGTCGTGCACAGCCAGGTCAAGCGCCCGCTGGAGCTCAGCAGCCTCTACGACGACCTGGAAGCGGCCGGACAGCGGCCCGCCACGGTCGTGCTGAACAACGCCGTGGAGCCCGCGAGCGCCGCGGTCGCCGCCGCGCTCGGCGTCGCCGAGGGCAGCGAGGTCCGGGTCGTCGAGCGGCTGCGCTACGCCCACGGGGAGCCGATGGCCCGGCTGCGCAACCACCTCCCCGCCGGGCTGCTCGACTGCGACACCGCCGCGCTGGAGTCGACCGGTCTGTACCGGATCATGCGCGCGGCCGGGATCACCCTGCACAGCGCCCGCCAGTCCGTCGGAGCCCGCGCGGCCGACGCGGCGGAGGCCGAGCTGCTGGGCGAGGAGACGGGGGCGCCGTTGCTCACGATGGAGCGCACCACCTTCGACGACACGGGTCGCGCGGTCGAGTTCGGCTCGCACCTCTACCGGGCCTCGCGCTACGCCTTCGAATTCCAGCTCCTGGTCCGTTCCTAGACACTGCCCGGTGAGCCACCGTCGCGTAAGAATGTTCGGACAAAGTCTTGACTGGCTTGCGGGCCCGCCGTAGAAACTCATCCAGCCGCAACCCGGCGGCGGGGTAAGGAGGCGGACCCACATGCGCACAACCCGCACGGCAACAGCCCTGCTCGCCGCGAGCGCCCTGGCCGTCCTCGCCGGATGCAGCAGTTCCGGCGGCAAGGAAGGCAACGAGAAGCCCGCCGCCGAAGGCGGCGGCGAGGCCGCGAGGACTCCCAGGATGAAGATCGCCATGGTGACCCACTCGGGCCAGGGCGACACCTTCTGGGACATCGTCCAAAGCGGTGCGAAGGTCGCCGCCCGCAAGGACAACGTGCAGTTCCTCTACGCGTCGAACCCCGAGGGCAAGGAGCAGGCCCAGCTGGTCCAGACGTACATCGACCAGAAGGTCGACGGCATCATCGTCACCCTCGCCAAGCCCGAGGCCATGAGTGACGTCGTCAAGAAGGCCGTCGCCGCCGGTATCCCCGTCGTCACCATCAACTCGGGCGCGGAGTTCTCCCAGGGCCTCGGGGCACTCAGCCACATCGGCCAGGACGAGTCGGTCGCCGGCGAGGCGGTCGGCGAGGAGCTGAACGAGCGTGGACGCAAGAAGGCGCTCTGCGTGATCCACGAACAGGGCAACGTCTCGCTCGAAGCGCGCTGCGCCGGGGTGAAGAAGACCTTCCGGGGCACGGTGGAGAACCTGAACGTCGAAGGCACCAACATGCCCGCCACCACCTCGTCCATCGAGGCGAAACTGCAGAGCGCCAAGGACATCGACGCCGTCGTCACCCTCGGGGCGCCCTTCGCGGCCGCCTCCGTGAAGGCCAAGGACGGCGCGGGGTCGGACGCGGAGATCAACACGTTCGATCTCAACGCCGACGTGGTCAAGAGCCTCAAGGCCAAGGAGATCGCGTTCGCCGTGGACCAGCAGCCCTACCTCCAGGGCTACCTCGCCGTCGACGAGCTGTGGCTCAACAAGGTCAACCGCAATGTCATCGGTGGCGGCAAGCCCGTCCTGACCGGTCCCGCGCTCGTCACCGAGAAGGACGTCCCGGCGCTGGAGAAGCTCACCGCAGACGGCACCCGATGACGCACGCCGCCCTCGCCCCGCCGCCCTCCGCGGCGTGTCCCGCCCTCCTGGCCCGGGCACCCGCGGCGTGCCCGGTGCGGACCCGGCCGCCCTCCGCGGCGTGTCCCGCCCTCGTCGCCCGGGCATCCGCGGTGTCCCCCGTCCTCGTGGCCGGGGCACCGGCGGCGCACCCGATGACCGCCCCGCGACCAGGTGTGACTGATACTTGGGCGGCCGGGGCAGGTCGCTGCGACCCCCGGCCGCACAGGGCAGCACAGCGAGTACGGCAAGAAGGGCACGGCGTCGTGGCACGGGCAAGGACAGGGGTACGCGCACTGGGCGCGGTGCTGGCAGCGGTACTGGGAGCGAGCCTCGTGGGGTGCAGCAGCACCGGCGGCAAGCGCGCCGAGGACGCCCGCAAGGCCGCGCAGAACGCCCGCGGCGAGGCGGCGGTCACCACCCCGCGCTGGACCTTCGCCATGGTGACCCACTCGGGCGACGGCGACACCTTCTGGGACATCGTCCAGAGCGGCGCCGAGGAAGCGGCCGCCAAGGACGACATCAACTTCCTCTACGCCCACAACGACGAGGGCCAGCAGCAGGCGCAGCTCGTCGACTCGTACATCTCCAAGAAGGTCGACGCGCTCATCGTCACCCTCGCCAAGCCCGACGCCATGAAGGCCGTCGTCGCCAAGGCCCGCAAGGCCGGCATTCCGGTGATCACGGTGAACTCCGGCTCCGAGCAGTCCAAGGACTTCGGCGCCCTCACCCACATCGGGCAGGACGAGTCCGTCGCCGGCGAGGCCGTCGGCGACGAGCTCGACGCGCGCGGGCGGAAGAAGGCGTTGTGCGTCCTGCACGAGCAGGGCAACGTCGGCCACGAGCAGCGCTGCGCCGGGGCGAAGAAGACCTTCGGCGGCCGGATGCAGAACCTGTACGTCGACGGCACCAACATGCCCGACGTCCAGGCGTCGATCGAGGCCAAGCTGCAGGCCGACCGGTCCATCGACTCGGTCGTCACGCTCGGCGCGCCGTTCGCGGACGCCGCGGTCCAGGCGAGGAAGAGCGCCGGGTCCGAGGCCGAGGTCGGCACCTTCGACCTCAACCCCAAGGTCGCGGCCGGCCTGAAGGACGGCACCCTGGGCTTCGCCGTGGACCAGCAGCCCTACCTCCAGGGCTACGAGGCCGTCGACCTGCTGTGGCTGTACAAGTACAACGCGGACGTCCTCGGCGGCGGCCGGCCCGTGCTGACCGGGCCGCAGATCATCACCGAGAAGGACGCCGACGAGCTCGCGGAATACACGGATCGGGGGACCCGATGAGCGCGACCGCACCACCTGCCACACCCGGCAGGGCATCGCAGGAGACCGATGAGCGGCTGCTGCGCACCTCCCCGCTGCGCAAGCTGATGGGCCGGCCGGAGCTGGGCTCGGTCGTCGGCGCCGTCGCCGTCTTCGTCTTCTTCTCCTTCTTCGCCGACTCGTTCCTGAAGGCGTCCAGCTTCTCGACCGTCCTGTACGCCGCGTCGACGCTCGGCATCATGGCCGTGCCGGTCGCGCTGCTGATGATCGGCGGAGAGTTCGACCTGTCCGCCGGTGTCCTGGTCACCAGCTCGGCGCTCGTCTCATCGATGTTCAGCTACCAGATGACCGCGAACGTCTGGGTGGGCGTGGGGGTCTCGCTGCTCGTCACGCTCGCCATAGGCGCGTTCAACGGCCTCATGCTGACCCGGACGAAACTGCCGAGCTTCATCATCACGCTCGGTACCTTCCTGATGCTCACCGGTCTCAACCTGGGCTTCACCAAGCTGATCAGCGGCACCGTGTCGACGAAGTCGATCGCCGACATGGAGGGCTTCGCCTCCGCCAGGAAGCTCTTCGCCTCCGAGCTCACGCTCGGCGACGTGACGCTCAAGGTCACCGTCCTGTGGTGGTTCGTACTGATCGCGCTCGCCACCTGGATCCTGCTGCGCACCCGGTTCGGTAACTGGATCTTCGCGGTGGGCGGCGGCGCGGACGCGGCCCGAGCGGTCGGCGTCCCGGTCAACCGGACCAAGATCGGTCTGTACACGGGCGTCGCCTTCGCCGCCTGGGTCTCCGGCCAGCACCTGTTGTTCTCGTTTGACGTCGTGCAGTCCGGCGAAGGCGTCGGCAACGAGCTGACGTACATCATCGCGGCCGTCATCGGAGGCTGCCTGATCACCGGCGGCTACGGCTCCGCGATCGGATCGGCGGTCGGCGCGTTCATCTTCGGCATGACGAGCAAGGGCATCGTCTACGCCGAGTGGAATCCGGACTGGTTCAAGTTCTTCCTCGGAGCGATGCTCCTTCTGGCCACCCTGCTCAACGCATGGGTGCGCAAGCGTGCGGAGGCGACCTCATGAGCGCACTGGTGGAGCTCGACGACATCAGCAAGTACTACGGCAACATCCGCGCCCTCGAAGGCGTCTCCCTCCAGGTCCACGCGGGCGAGATCACCTGTGTGCTCGGCGACAACGGCGCGGGCAAGTCGACCCTCATCAAGGTCATCGCTGGCCTGCACCGGCACGACGCCGGCACCTTCTCGATCGAGGGCGAGGTCACCACCCTGAACTCCCCGCGGGAGGCGCTGGACCGCGGCATCGCCACCGTCTACCAGGACCTGGCGGTCGTCCCGCTGATGCCGGTGTGGCGCAACTTCTTCCTGGGCTCCGAGCCGACGAAGGGCACCGGCCCGTTCAAGCGCCTCGACGTGCGGACGATGCGCGAGACCACCCGGTCCGAGCTGCTGCGCATGGGCATCGACCTGCGGGACGTCGACCAGCCGATCGGCACGCTCTCCGGCGGCGAGCGCCAGTGCGTGGCCATCGCCCGCGCCGTCTACTTCGGTGCCAAGGTGCTGGTGCTGGACGAGCCGACCGCTGCTCTCGGGGTGAAGCAGTCCGGTGTGGTGCTGAAATACGTGGCCGCGGCACGGGACGCAGGGCTCGGCGTGGTGCTCATCACCCACAACCCGCATCACGCGTATCTCGTCGGAGACCGTTTCGTGCTGCTCAAGCGCGGCATCATGGCGGGGAGCCACACAAAGGACTCGGTCACGCTCGACGAACTCACCCGCCAGATGGCGGGCGGCAGCGAGCTGGAGGACCTCCGCCACGAGCTGGAACGGGCACCGGCGCCCGCCCGTCTCGGGGACGGCGCCCCCAAGGACGCCACCGCCTAGCGCCGGGCAGCGGCTCACCCACCGGCCCGCCGGATGGCAGAATCGGCCCCGGCGGGCACCGCCCACCACCGGGCCGTCACCGGCGGCCACACCCCCCGACACCCGTAGGGACATGAGCACGTACCGCGACTTTGCGAACCGAGGGTCCGCCCGCGCCACCGTCCTCAAGACCGTCGGAACGCGAGAGCGGCGCTCCCACCTCACCGCGCCCCGGGTGCCCACCGTCGGCATCGACATCGGCGGCACCAAGGTGATGGCCGGAGTGGTCGACGCCGACGGCGTCATCCTGGAGAAGGTCCGTACCGAGACCCCGGACAAGTCCAAGAGTCCCCAGGTCGTCGAGGACACCATCTGCGAGCTGGTCCTCGACCTCTCCGACCGCCACGATGTGCACGCGGTCGGGATCGGCGCCGCCGGCTGGGTCGACGCCGACCGCTCCAAGGTCCTCTTCGCACCCCATCTCGCCTGGCGCAACGAGCCCCTGCGCGACGCGCTCTCGGCCCGTCTCGCCGTCCCGGTCCTCGTGGACAACGACGCCAACACCGCCGCCTGGGCCGAGTGGCGCTTCGGCGCGGGCCGCGGTGAGGACCACCTCGTGATGATCACCCTCGGCACCGGAATCGGCGGCGCGATCCTGGAGGACGGCCAGCTCAAGCGGGGCAAGTACGGGGTGGCGGGCGAGTTCGGCCATATGCAGGTCGTGCCCGGCGGACACCGCTGCGCTTGCGGGAACCGCGGCTGCTGGGAGCAGTACAGCTCAGGGAACGCGCTGGTGCGCGAGGCCCGGGAGCTGGCCGCGGCCGACTCCCCGGTGGCGTACAACATCATCGACCGGGTCGGCGGCAGCGTCCACGACATCACCGGACCGCTGATCACCGAACTGGCCCGCGAGGGCGACGCCATGTGCGTCGAACTGTTCCAGGACATCGGCCAGTGGCTCGGCGTCGGCATCGCCAATCTCGCCGCCGCCCTCGACCCCTCCTGCTTCGTGATCGGCGGTGGTGTCAGCGCCGCCGACGACCTGCTCATCGGGCCCGCCCGGGACGCCTTCCGCCGCCACCTCACGGGCCGCGGCTACCGGCCTGAGGCACGCATCGCCAAGGCCGAGCTCGGTCCGGAGGCGGGTATGGTCGGTGCGGCCGACCTGGCCCGCCTGGTCGCACGCCGCTTCCGCCGGACCAACCGCCGCCGGGTGGAGCGCCATGAACGATACGAGCGCTACGCGCAGGCCCTGCGCAGTCCGAGCTCCGTCCGTCCCACCCAGGAACCTCCGACATGACCACCATCACCACGCCGACCCGACAGCCCACTCCGCCGGTCCCCGAGGGCAGACGGCACATGCTCGTGCGCCGCTGGCTCACCGCGATCACCATCGTGCTCCTCGTCGGCATCCCGGCCGGCTATCTGGTGATCTCCGCCGAGCAGAGCCGCGCCAGCGGCCGGGACAAGGAGGCCGAGTCCTCGGCCACCGGCCTGCGCGACAAGTGGCCCTCGCTGATGAAGCGCCGCGTCTTCGAGGTGCCGATCCCCGAGGGCTCCTGGCGCGTCGGCTACTACGAGACCAGCAACTGGAAGACCAGCCGCCTGTACGTGCAGTTCCGCACGACCTCCGACGGTCTCGACGCCTTCCTGAAGGATGTCGGCACCAGCCGGGCCGCCCTCCAGGACGGCAAGGTCACCATCGGCGACCGCGACAGCGAGGTCGTCGGCTGGAACTTCGGCCTGAAGAACCGTGCCTGGGCGGGCACCACGCACCCGAACAAGGACCCGCGCCCCACGCAGGACATCACGGTCGATCTGACCGAACCCGCCAAGCCCTGGGTGTACGTCGTCTCCACAGCGACGCCCTGAGAAATCCACCGGAACCGCACCTCCCGGCCGCAGGGCCCCACCGGTGCTCCACACGACCTTCACGGACCGGACGGTGGAAGGCGGCAACGGGCCGTCCAGGACGACCCCCTGGCCGCAGGGGGTCCTTCCACTCATTACCGTGGGGCGCGTGAGTGAGACGCAGACGCCGTGTGGTCGGCGTGACCATGGCTTTCGTGCATGGCGCGGTCGTGCGGGGTGCCGGTGTGGTGAGCGCTGTGTCCATGACCTTCCCTCCCCATCCCTGCGGTGGCGTGGCCCGCGTCCGTGGCCAACGGTCACGAAGCTACATACCCCGGGGGTAAGTGGTGATGCTGGCTTTCCGAAGGGGCGGGGGAGCTCGGGCCAGGTTCGGCAGGGATCGGCGAAGCGTCTGCGGTCGCAGTCGCCGCGCGGTTACGGTGCCTGGGGCGTGGAGGCGAACAAGGGCGCTGCAAGCAAGGCCAACACACCCGGGACTTCTCGCTTGGCGCGTGTCCAGGCGTCGCATGTTCCTGATTTCGAGCGGAGCCGCATTGTCACCCGGCGCGGGTTGTATCCGCGTCACCCGCTGCAACGCAGGGCGCCGGCGTAGATGGCGCGGGTTGAGGGGTGCCTCGTCCTGGGTGCCGCGCAGTCACGGGCCCACGCATGTCGCCCACAGGGACTGTTCGATCGTCGACCGCCCGCCGCTTCTTCGGTCATGAGAAAGCGTGACGTCCCGCTTCATCGGCGTTCAGGCGCACGTTACGGACACGTCGAGCGGCGAAGCCGGCGGTCGATGGCCAACCCTCGGATGATGATTCCGCTTGATGGATGCTGATGGTGTGCTCGGGTTCGCCACAGCTCTGTCCGTCACCGGCGCTCACGCGGATGTCGGGGCTCGCCACGCCCTGGGAGACCGGCGGCAGGAGGGTAGCCATGATGAGTCCGGGCGCGATCGCCACAGCAATCAAGCCATTTGCTGGCTCGTTCACCCGGTGTCTCTTAGGAGTTGGTCGATCACCGCTGAGGAGCCGCTAGGATCACGGCATGGTTACGGCTCGGTCGCCCCGGCGCATACCCTGGACCAGCATGGTTCCGGGGTCGTTGCTGCGCGTGCTGGCCATGGCCGTGCTGCTCCTCGGCGTCGTGATCACGCACAGCGTGTACGCCGAGAGTGCCAAGGGTCACATGCCGACCAGTGTGACATCATCTGGGGCGCTGCCGGACATGGAGGCCCGCGAGGGCGCGAAGGACCAGTCCCCGCACCGGATGGCGGCAGCGGATGACCACCACGACGGTCACGGGCCGTCACATTCGGGTCACCACTGCGCATCTGGGCAGCTGCCGCACGGTTCGATCGTAGCGTTGCCCTGCTTTGCAGCATCCGTTCGCGAATCCGCCACCTCGGTACATGCCCTCGCAGAGCGAGGCAAGCCCGGATTCGGCTTCTCTGATGTTCCGTCATTCGCGGCCCTGAGAACCGCCGTAGTGCAGCAGGTCTAGAGAGCTGGGATTCCTCCATCCAGCCTTCCGGTTTTCACCGGTTCGCCTGACCTGCACGGCGAGATCCGGATTCCGTCCACACGATGGGAATCCAGGTCGCATTCACTTCACGCCGTCCTACCCCCACCCATGCATGCTGCCCTCTCGGTACCACCGGGAGGTGACGGCCGCACGGAGGACCTGTGCCGTCATATTTCCGCGTGCCGTTGTCCGCACGGCGCATCTCGGCCGGCTCACCATGGCCGCGCCGGCTCGGCTCCCTGATCCGGGGCGTCCTGCTGGTGGCGATCGTCGTGTGCGCCGTCGGACACGGGCACGGAACGGACGAGGAGCCGCACGGGCTCACGCCCAGCGCCGTCGCAGCGTCAGAGGTGACGCTGGCGGAGGCACAGCAGCACGGGCCGCATACTCCGCATCCGCCGCACGGTGCTGAGGAGTGCGTGCATGAAGCGGTCGTTCGTACGGCGGCCGAGGCACCGGAGCAGCCATCCCCGGGCGCGGATGTCCTGACGCCACTTGCCGCGGGGGCCGTGGCCCTCGGACATTCCTCGGCTCTTCGTGGGAGGGGCAGACGGCGCCTGCCAGGCAACGGCCGGACGCAACTCACCCGTACGGCCCGGTTGCGCATCTAGATCTCTCGCCCGCAGCCGGCATCGCGGGCTGCCGCGCGCCAGACGGTACCGAGCACGGACGGATCTGCGATCCGCGCCGGTCGTCGTGGTGCGCGCGTGATGAATCCCGCCCTGTGCATTCATCGAGCGAGAGCGACAACATGCAGTCACTGACGTCTTTGCAGAAGACCACCTCCCCCTCTGGCCAGTCCGCGCTGTCGCAACTGGTGGGGAACACGCCCCTGCTGCGGGTCTCGGAGCCGCTGGCCCCGGCCGGACGCGGCTTCTGGGCGAAGCTCGAGGGCTTCAACCCCGGCGGCATCAAGGACCGTCCGGGGCTCCACATGGTCGAGCGGGCCCGGGCCCGCGGCGATCTGCGGCCCGGCGGACGGATCATTGAGTCCACCAGCGGAACCCTGGGCCTGGGACTGGCGCTGGCCGGCATGGTGTACGGCCACCCGGTCACCCTGGTCACCGACCCGGGACTGGAGCTGTCCATGACCCGGCTGCTGACCGCCTACGGCGCCCAGGTCAACGTCGTCTCCGAGCCCCACCCGACCGGCGGCTGGCAGCAGGCCCGCCGTGAGCGCGTGCAGCGGCTGCTGGAGCGGCACCCGGACTCCTGGTGCCCGGACCAGTACAACAACCCGGACAACGTCGCCGCCTACACCCCACTGGCCCTCGAACTCGCCTCCGAAATGGGGCACATAGACGTACTGGTGTGCAGCGTCGGCACCGGCGGCCACTCCGCGGGCGTCTCCCGGGTGCTGCGCCAGCTGTACCCCGACCTGACGGTCATCGGCGTGGACACCACGGGTTCGACGATCTTCGGCCAGCCCGCCCGGCCCCGCCTGATGCGCGGACTCGGCTCCAGCATCTACCCCCGCAACGTCGCCTACGAGAACTTCTCCGAGGTGCACTGGGTGGCCCCGCACGAGGCGGTGTGGACCTGTCGGCAACTCGCCGCCTCGCACTACGCCACCGGAGGATGGAGCGTGGGGGCGGTCGCCCTGGTGGCCGGCTGGCTGGCCCGGACGATGCCCGCGGACGCCCGCATCGTGGCGATCTTCCCCGACGGCCCGCAGCGCTACCTGGGGACGGTGTACGACGACGACTACTGCGCTGCCCACGGACTGCTGGACTCACCTCCATCTCCGGAGCCGGAGCTGATCGGCCGCCTGGACGAGAAGGAGGTCTCCTGCTGGACACGGTGCACCACCGTGGTCGACCCCCTCACCCTCCAGGACACGCCGAAGGAGGTCGCCAAGGGCCTCGGGGAGCCCGGGGACATCCCGAGCACCAAGCCCGACGCGCCGGAGGGGGACCGGTGAAGGGGCTGTACACGCAGGTGCGCTCCTACGAGGGCAGCGTGCAGTTGTTGATGGTGAATCAGTTCACCATCAACCTCGGCTTCTACATGCTGATGCCCTATCTGGCCGCCCACCTCTCCGGCACCCTGGGACTGGCCGGCTGGATCGTCGGACTCGTCCTGGGCGTTCGCAACTTCAGCCAGCAGGGCATGTTCCTCGTCGGAGGCACGCTCGCCGACCGGCTCGGATACAAGCCAATGATCGTGGCCGGGTGCGTCCTGCGCACCGTCGGCTTCGCCACGCTCGGCCTGGTGGACTCGCTGCCGGCCCTGCTCGCCGCCTCGGCGGCCACCGGACTGGCCGGCGCACTGTTCAACCCGGCCGTACGCGCCTATCTCGCCGCGGACGCGGGGGAGCGCCGGGTGGAGGCGTTCGCGCTGTTCAACGTCTTCTATCAGGCCGGGATCCTGCTCGGACCGCTGGTGGGGATGGTGCTCACCGGCGTGGACTTCCGCATCACCTGCCTGGCGGCGGCCGGGATCTTCGCGCTGCTGTCCGTCGTGCAGTTCCGGGCCCTTCCTGCCCGGCGCAAGGACGCGGGGAAGGAGCGGGGTGGGGACCGCGAGAGCGTGCTCGCCCAGTGGCGGGGCATCCTCGCCAACCGGCCGTTCCTGCTCTTCTCCGCAGCCATGATCGGCTCGTACGTCCTCACCTTCCAGGTCTACCTGTCCCTGCCCCTGGAAGTGCGACGACTCGGCGGCGACGGGGAGTTCGGCACGGCCGCTGTGGCGATGCTCTTCGCGGTCTCCGGACTGAGCACCATCCTCGGCCAGACACGCGTGACCGCCTGGTGCAAGGCTCGCTACGAGCCCGGCCAGGCACTCGTGCGGGGCCTGGCGCTGATGGGTCTGGCGTTCGTGCCACTTCTGCTCGCGACCGCCGTGCCCGTACCAGCATCCGGCGTGGGGCTGTGGCTGCTGGCCGCGGTGCCGCCGACGCTCGCCGCGCTGCTGCTGGCCCTCGGCACGATGATCGCGTACCCGTTCGAGATGGACACCATCGTCCGCCTCTCCGGCGACCGGCTCGTCGCCACCCACTACGGGCTCTACAACACGATTTGCGGCATCGGCATCACCCTCGGCAACCTCCTCACCGGCGCCGCACTCGACGCGGCCCGCGCCGCCGGAATGCCCGCACTGCCGTGGATCTCCCTTACCGTGCTCGGCCTCGCCTGCGGGGCCGCCCTGTACGGCCTGCACAGTACCGGCCGCCTGAAGGCTCCCGCCCCCGAGCCGCAGCCCGCCACTGTCTGACCAATGGGCCCTCAGGTCCAGGGGCGGGCCCCGAATGGTGCCCGCCCCGCTGGCCCCTACCTTGAGGACGGGCGACCCGCACCCGCAGCGACCCGCACCCGCAGCGACCGGTACCGGCCGGGGCCGGTCCGCCGGGAGCCGACAGACGAAGGGGGCCTTTCGCGGTGGGCCGGCACGCGGAGTCACGCGACCGGACCGCCGGGGCTTACGTGGCAGGATTTACGTCGCTTCTCGGGTGCAGGGGCGTGCGGACGCTCCGCGTGAGCCGGGAACACGGCACCACCGAAGTCGGTGGAGCACCGCGCTCCGCTCGGACGGAGACCGCACCGCCTGCGCACGGTGCCGACGGCCTAGATCCGCAGAATGGCCAACCGGGTGATGGTTCCCGCACGAGCCGGTGGCAGAGGCCGACGGAGGCCGGAACGTTGTGCGCAGAGGCGCCTCACCAGCGAGTTGCGCAGGGCGACAGCGCGTCCGCGGATCCCTCGCCGGCCGGCTGCCAGCCATGCGCAGCAGCCGAGAACGGTGGCACAGGCCGAATTCGGCCGCCCCCTCGAAGCCGTGATGCTCCTCCTCCAGGGAAGCCGTCACCGCTGGGGGAGCCGAAGCGCCGAGCACGGCCTGCGCCTGTTGCTGTGCGTGTACATGGGCGGCGGGTTCGCCCCTGTGGCCGGTGTCGGTGCTGCCCGCGTGGGCAAGGAGGTGCATCAGACCAAGAGTGAGCAGCAGGAGGAGGAGCAGGCGCCCGATCGCGCCTCGCCCTGCCCTGGCTCCGTTGCCGAACGGCTCGGGGTGGACAGCCGCCAGCCGTGGAAGCTGCTCAGCGGCATCGACCTGAACGCCATCGTCGTCACCTTCCTCGTCACGTGGACCGGCGCCGTCGTGCTGTGGAAGGTCCGGCGCTACGACGAGCGGTACCCGAACCAGTCGGCCGTCGTTCCGGTCGAATCGGAGATCACCATCGGATGACGGGGTGCTCCGGGCTCTCACTCGCCACGGCCGGGACCCGGAGTCGTCGCGAATGCATCCACGGAGGAAACCCGTCTGAAGAGCCGGTGCCGCCGACTGTGTCGAGAGCAGCGTCGGCAAGTCGCAGGTGGTCGGCTGCCGCACGGTCATGCGGGCTGGGTGAAGGAGATGGCAAAGGACCTCGGGGGTGGGACGGCGGTCCCTGCCCGGAGGCCAGGCTGACGGCCGGCCCGCCCGTTAGGCGGCCATCATGACCAGCATCGCGGACATCGTGCTGCCCATGCCGATGTGGGCCAGCAGTGCCGCACCGGGTGAGGTGCCCGGCGCCCGTCGACGGCGTCGGCCGCCCGTAGCCGCGTGGGAACGGTGCGTCTCGCTCCTCAGCCGGGTCCGGTCCCACACAGAGATGGCCAGCGACGCGATGAACACGACCACCGCGTCGGGCAGGGCCAGAACGTGGTGCATCCAGCGGGTTCGGCCACTGCGGCGGCCTGCTGCCGCGGTGGACCGGTCGGCGCTGCGGAAGCGCGTCCACAGGGACGCGGCGATCGAGAGTACGAAGTACACGGCGAGTCCGACCAGGACCAGACGCCAGACCGAGGCGAAGCCGGAGGACGCTGCTGCCTGGGTGCCGGTGGAGGCCATGTCGTGACCAGCCATCCCCGAATGGCCATGACCTGACATCCCCGTCATGGAATGGTCCATCCCCGCCATTCCGGCCGCGTCCGTCGCTTCCGGGGAACCTTCCGTGCTCGCTGCTCCATGACCGTGACCGTGCCCAGACGTGCCCAGGGCGAGAACGGGCCCGGAGGTGCTGCCGGGCATGGCAAGCGTCATGATCACCATGGCGGCGCTGCCGATGATGTGGTGTGCCCAGTGCCGGCCGTGGCGCCAGCCGTGTCGCCGTGTGTGATGTACGGACAGCACGATTCCGCCGAAACCGACGGCGGCGAACGCCGTCACCCACAAGACGCCGTGATCCCCGAAGGACGCCGAGGTAGCGGGCAGGAACATGGCGGCCATGCCCCCGGCCATGACCAGATCGCCTCCCGCGGTGAACCGGACTTCTCTGCTGTCGGCATCCGCCAGCCGTGCCAGGCTCACCATGGCGACGAGCACGGAGACCGCCAACAGAGACCATGTCAGGGCCGGACTTCCCATTGCTGCCTCCGTATCGGGGTGACCACTCTGATGCCCTGAGTACGTGGTGGAGGGTGCGGGTGTTCAGGGACGGGAGTGCAGGCAGGTCCCTCATGTGGCCGAGAACCTCACGAATCCGGCGCGCCGTGCCCGAGACATCTTGGCGCTTCATACGCGGAGCTCTTCGTGCCCTGCGACAGGTCCCCCTCATCCATCCTTTACCCCTCCGGGAAGCCCCGGTGAAGTGATGGCGGTACAGGTAGCTCTCGCCTCGCGGACTCGCGCCCCTCGTGGCGTCGCCCGCTGGACGCGTGCTGTTGTCATCGCCCTGTTCGCCGCGCTGGCCGTACTGATTCACCACGAGGCGATGGCCGCGACCATGGCCCCGTCACCGTCGTCCGCCGTGCACGTCATGCCCGGGGGCATGGTGATGGCGGGCGATCCCGCATCGCTGGCCATGGAGATGTCTGGGCACGCGCACAGAGTCGCGGCCGCGGAGCCGGCGGCCGCCGCGCTTACCGGACCCGCCGCGTACGGCACCGCGAGCGCGGCATGTGCCGGCATGGGCATGCAGCACTGCGCGCCGGCGAGCGTCGACGAGGTCACTCTCGTGCCCCCGGCGGACTCATCGGTGTCAGGGGATCTCCACGTTTACGGCGCCGCCGTCCCTGGTGCGGTGCCAGCCGGCGCGGTGGGCCGGGCGCCCCCGGATCTGTCCCTTCTCTCTCAGCTGCGCATCTAGGCCGTGCCCAACGGCCTCCTCGCAGTTTTCTCATGCCGAGGAGCCGTCTCCGCACGTCCCCCATGCGCACAGAGAGACTGAGGAAGACCCCTATGAACAGCATCAACCGCCGCTCCGTCCTGCTGGCCGGCCTCGGCGTCGCGGGCGCGGGCGCGCTCGCCGCCTGCAGCAGCGGCTCCGGCAGTACGTCTTCCCTTGTGAGCCCCTCCGGCTCGGCGGTCGCCGCAGCCGAGAAGAAGCGCCCCAGCACCGGCAAGGTGCGCAACGTGACCCTGACCGCCGCGCCCGCCATGCTCGACCTGGGCGGTGGTGTCATGGCCAGGAGCTGGGCCTTCGGCGGCCAGATCGGGCGGCGACACGGCGTACCGGGTGACGCTCGGCGGCCACAAGCTGACGATCACCCACACCGACGGCTTCCCCGTCGAGCACCAGCAGGTCGATGCCCTGCTGATCGGCATGGGCGAGCGCTACGACGTCGTGGTCACCCTCGGCGACGGCGTCTTCCCGCTGGTCGCCCTGGCGGAGGGCAAGGACGCCGGCGGCATGGCCCTGGTCCGTACCGGATCCGGCAGCGCGCCGCAGGCGTCCGTCCGGCCCAAGGAACTCGACGGCAGCATCCTGACCGCCTCCCAGCTGAAGGCCGCGGACGACGTCCGGCTCGCGTCGGAGATGGCGGACCGGGTGCACCGCATCGAGCTGACCGGCGGCATGGACAAGTACAACTGGGCCATCAACGGCAAGGCGTTCGACATGGACGACCCGTCCGCGAACCCCCTCCTCGTCGAGGAGGGCCAGCGGGTACGGCTGGACTTCGTCAACACGACGGAGATGTGGCACCCGATGCACCTGCACGGCCATACCTACCAGCTCGTAGGCGGCGGCCCGCGCAAGGACACCGCGATCGTGCTGCCGAAGAAGACGCTGTCGGTGGAGTTCGACGCGGACAACCTCGGCCAGTGGATGCTCCACTGCCACAACGCGTATCACGGCGAGGTCGGGATGATGGCGCTGGTGGCCTACCAAGCTTGATCGCCGGCCGTCTCGCGTGCCGGCCGCGAACTGTCGGCCGGCACGTGAGGGTAAGCGTGGTTGGGAGGGCGGTTGGGGTGGATCCCCGTGTTTCCGCGTTGTCGGATGCGTGAATGATTGCCAGACGTGGCCGGACCGACGAGGATGCCGGTCCGGTCGCCGTCGATGTCTTGCGTGGCGGATGCCGCCGTGCGGGTCAGGCGGCTCGGCGGATGGGCCCGTCGGCGCTGACGGCGGGCGGTGCCGGCGGGGCGGGAACGGGGCCGGGAAGAGCGACCGGCAGGCGCAGGCGTTTCAGCGCGAGTGCGTTCACGGCCACGATGACGCTGGAGCCGACATGGACAGGGCCGCGATCTCGGGCCGGAGGACGAGGCCGAAGGCGGGTTCGAACACGCCGGCGGCGATGGGCAGGGCGAGGGCGTTGTAGCCGATGGCCCAGCCCAGGTTCTGGCGCATCTTGCGCAGGGTGCCGCGCCGAGCAGGACGAAGGAGGCGAGGACGCCCGTCCTGATGGCGGAGGCACGCGATCCGATGACCCCGCGCCCACGCCGGGACCGCGCCGCCGCACAGGCATTTTGGTGCTTCGGCGGGGCATGCGGCCTTGGGGCGGAGGTGCCGGAAGTCGCGGCGGACTCGGGCGGGAGTGAGCTTGTCGGGCGGGCTGTGTTTCTCTTCCAGTCCGGGAGTTCGCTCTGGCCGCGCTCGCGGCGGTGCGGGATGACGAGTCCGGTGCCCGGGTAGCCGCCGTCGGCGATCGTCAGCGTCCTGCCAACGGCGGCTTTCGCGCCGGATTCCTCCCATGCCTTGCAGTCGTTGCGGCGGGTGCCTCGGCCGCCTCCGCCTCCGCCTCGGCCCCGCTCTCCTCGCCGCGTCGCAGCGGTGGCGGGAGCCGTGTCCCGGCTGTCGCCGCCCGGGGTGACCTCCGCGACGTCGGGGCCTTCCGCGGGCTCGACCAGCAGCGTGCCGTGGATCATGTTCATGCCGCAGGCGAAGCCGAAGGAGCCGACGTTGTCGGGGCGCAGGCGGACGGTGGTGCGTGAGTATGCCGGAAGCCCGGCGCTGACCCGCAGGTCGGGGAAGACGACCCGGGAGGTGCACTCCCCGCTCTCCTGCCGGTCGAAGACAAGCTCCACCGGCACCCCCTGGCGGACCTTGATGACGTTGGGGCTGTAGCCGCCACGCACCATCACCTCGACCCGCTGCACCCCGCCCTCCAGCTGCGCGGTGCGGGCCTTGCGCGGGCCGAAGAAGAACCAGCCCAGCCCGGTGATCAGGACAGCAGCCAGGATCACGACCACGACATCGGCGACACCCATGGCAGATCGCCCTCCTTGGGGCTGACCGGCCCACCGGCTGGGGACCAAAGGCCACTGCACCCCGCGACCAGAACAAGTGACCATGACATTGACGGAAACGACGAGCGGGCAGCGGGCTCGCCGTCCGGATCACCGGGGATGTGATCGTGATGATGTTCTGGTTCGACCACGACGTGAGCGGCTGGGGCTGGTTCGCGATGTCGGCTGGCATGATCGCGTTCTGGGCCCTGGTCATCACCGCCGCTGTCCTGCTCTTCAGGGCCCTGGGCCGCGCGACCGAGCAGCCTCATGACCCTGCCGGACCGGCGCCGGAGCAGCTGCTCGCCGAGCGTTTCGTCCGCGGCGAGATCGACGAGGAGGAGTACCAGCGGCGCATGGATGCGCTGCACGCCTCCGGTCCACTCACCAAGCATTGACCCCTGGCCCGCGGGCCGCCCGCCGGGGACCCTGTCTCGGGAAGAAGGCGCCGTTATGAACAACAACAAGAACTACGGTCTGTACGCGGTCGCGCTCGCCATCGCCTTCGTCGGTGCGCTGGCACTCGGCGTGCCCCTGGGCACGCTCGCCCTCCTGGCCATCGTCGCCGCCTGCCCGCTGATGATGTTCTTCATGATGCGCGGCATGCACGGCGGCCAGGGCGAGGACCAGCCGCCCATGGACGACCGTGATCCGCTGCACAAGCACGACCACCACCACCCCGGATCCGGCCGGCCCTGACCTGCCGGCAACCGGGGACGAGGTAGGCGTCATGAGCGCCCTGATAGCCGTCCTGATCGGCACGCTGATCCTGGCCGCCATGGCCTACGACATCGCGCGCCTGATCACCACCAACGAGAGCCGCTGCCCGCCGCTGGCACGCCTTAAGGGGAAGCGGGCGGCCCTGGAAGACGCTGAGCGGTGGTGTGTCGGCCTGCGCCTGCACGGCCGGATCGACCACGCCGCCTATCAGCAGCGGATGAGCGGCATCGCCCACGGCAGGCGCCGGCCGGCCGCCGACCGAGAAGCCACGAGGAGGACGTGATGTCTGACGCCGCATACGGCCTGTGGCCCCTGGTGGTGCTCAACACCGCGCTGTTCATCCTGTTCGCCGCGAGCTTCTTCCACCCGAGGACGAAACGGGACTGGCGGGCGATGGGCGCCTACAGCGCCTTCCTCGTGGCGCTGTTCACCGAGATGTACGGCACCCCGCTGACGATCTACCTGCTGGGCAGCTGGCTCGGCAACCAGTTCCCGCTGCTGAAGGACACCCACGCCGGCGGACACCTGTGGAACGACCTGACCGGCTGGTCCGGCGACCCGCACCTGAGCCCCTTCCACCTGGCCAGCTACGTCGCCATCGGCGCCGGATTCTGGCTGATCGCCGCCGCATGGAAGGTCCTGCACGAAGCCGCGCAGCACGACCGCCTCGCCACCAGCGGCCTGTACGCCTGGGTGCGCCACCCGCAGTACGACGGCTTCCTGCTCGTCATGATCGGGTTCCTGCTGCAGTGGCCCACCATCCCCACCCTGATCATGTTCCCGGTCCTGCTGTACGTGTACATGAGGCTGGCCCGCAGTGAGGAGCGCGAGGTCGCCTCCCGGTTCGGCGAGGAGTGGACGGCCTACGCCGCCCGCACCCCCGCTTTCTGGCCCAGGCGACCCCACCGCCACGACCGCCTCCACCCGCATGACAAGGCGCACGGGCCGGTTCCGCCGCCCACGGCCCACACGCCAGACCGGCCAGGGAGGAGGCGATGACCGACATGTCCGTGGCCCTCCAGGCGGCGATCCTGATCGCCATCCTCGCCGGGATCGCCCTGCTGCTCGTGGTGCTCGCCCGCACCGAGCGCCCCCCACGGCCTCGCCACCCCGGCAGGAGGCGACAGCCATGATGCCCGGTGTCCTCCTCGTCTGGCTCCTGATCACCGTCCAGGGGATGACCGCCGCATGGTGCGCGCTGCTTCTCAAGAGGCGCCACCAGAGGGACGCCCCGCACCTGGCCCGCACCCTCCACCGCACCGCCCCAGGGCCTGTACATCGCCGCGAGCGTCCTGATAGCACTCACCTACGCGCTGATCGGCGTCCTGCTCGGCCCGGTGTTCGGCAAGGTCGGCGGGATCCTCGTCGCCATCCTGTTGCCCTTCATCGACCTCGGCATCGAACAGAGCCCCATGCTCCGCCCCACCCCGCCCGGATGGGCCCATGGCCTGCCCGGCTACGGCGCCACCCGCGTCCTGATCGAGGCCGCCGTCACCCCCACCTTCGACGAAACCGGCGCCCTGCTGACCGCCCTGGCCTGGCTGACCGGGCTCACCCTCGCCGCAGCCCTGCTCTTCCGCACCACCATGCACCCGCCCGCCGCCCGCCGCCCCTGCCGCTGCACCGGATGCGGTACGGGCGCGGCCTGCCCCATGACGAAAGGGATCTTCGATGACCCAGCACCCGCCGCAGGCAGCAGTCGACCGACCGGTCGTCGGCTCGTACCCGACCTACAACGGCGCCCAGCACGCGGTCGACTTCCTCTCCGACAGCAAGTTCCCGGTGGAACGCACCGCGATCGTCGGCTCCGACCTGCGCATGGTCGAGACCGTCCTCGGCCGCCTCACCCGCGGCCGGGCCGCCCTGGCCGGGGCCGGCTCCGGCGCCTGGTTCGGGCTGCTGATCGGCCTGCTGCTGTCGGTGTTCGCGGCAGGCCAGCACCACGTCCTGGTCCTCATGCTCAGCGGCCTCGTCTACGGCGCGGCGTTCGGCGCGCTGTTCGGGTTCGTCGGCCACGCGGTCACCGGCGGGCGGCGCGATTTCGCTTCCCGGAGCCAGATCGTGGCCGCCCGCTACGACGTGGTCGCCGACACCGAAGTCGCCGAAGAGGCCAAGAACTTGCTCATCAAGCTCGGCTGGCGCGAAGACTGACAGCCGCCGGCCCCACCCGAGACGTGCCTGCGGTCATTCAGGTGAGCCTGCGCAGCGGATGGCCGTGCGGTGCTGGCGCCCGCCACCGGCCCCGGCGAACCTGACTTCGACCATGCCACCGGTCCGCCCGAAAGGCCCCCGCATGCCACGTGCCCACGCGCACCCCGGCCGCACCACCCTTGCCCTGTGCAGCGCCTTGGCGCTGTTCGCCCTGATGGGCTGCTCCAACAGCGGGAAGGGCAACGCGCCCGCCTCCCCAACCGCCGAGTCCACGGCGACCAGTGCAGCCCCCAGTGTGACGACGATCGTGATCGAGAACTTCGCCTTCCGCCCGGCGGATCTCAAGATCCGGCCCGGAGCCCGGATCAGCGTGGTGAACCGCGACTCGGCCCCCCACACCCTGACCGCCGCCGAGGACAAGCTCTTCGATACCGGCACGATCAACGGCGGGGCGACGGGCACGTTCACCGCACCGCTCGAGCCGGGCAGCTACGCGTACCTCTGCAGCATCCACCCGAACATGAAGGGCACCCTCACCGTGACCTGAGCGGCAGTTGCGGAGTGTGGCTCAGCTCTTGCCGAGCATGGTCTCCATCTGGGTGATCTCGGCCTTCTGGGTGGTGATGATCTGGTCGGCGAGCTGTTTGGCGGGCTCGTAGGCCCCGTCCTTCTTCTCTGTCTCGGCCATGGCGATCGCGCCCTTGTGGTGCTCGATCATCATGGTCAGGAACATGGTGTCGAAGGCTTTGCCGGACATCTTGTCGAGGTCGTCCATCCGCTGATCGTCCATCATCCCGGGCATGGGCGAGCCGTCCATGTCGTGCCCCATATCCTCGTCCATGGTCATGCCCTGGGGGACCTTCTCGCCCCAGGACTTCAGCCAGCCGGCCATGGTCTCGATTTCAGGGTCCTGGGCCTTCTTGATGTTCTCGGCCAGCTTCTTGACCTCGTCGGAGGCTCCGTGGCTTGCGGCCATGGCGGACATGGCGACCGCCTGGCGGTGGTGCGGGATCATGCCTTGCGCGAACGTCACGTCAGCCTGGTTGTGCTGGCCCGTTGCCGCTTCCGCCGACGTGGCCGTGGCCGTGGGAGCGGCCGGCGTCCCGCCGTTGCCCCCGTTGTCTCCGCAGGCAGTCAGCGCCAGGGCGGCCGCCGCGGCCGTGACGGTCAGCGCCGTACGGCGGCGCAGCGGGCGGGTTGCGTTCATGGTGGTGACACTCCTGGCTCGATGAAGGGTCAGCGGCCCGGTCCACGGCCGCACGGTCCGTCTGGATTTCGGCAGCGGGGCAAGACGGGGCCCGCATCGCGGTCTTGGCCGGTCACGACAGAGCCCCGCCCGTCGTGACGGGTCTGCGGTGCCAGCGTAGGCACGCACACGGCGATCGCGCCGTTCGAAGGCAGCGAACGGGCGAGTGGCTCGCCCCCTTCCACCGCCCTCTCCCGGCTCTACACCCGACCTCCCCGCTTGTGGCCGCGGAGCAGATGGGTGAAGGGTTCCCGCCACGGCGGGTCAGGAGGCGCACGGCGCCCTGCACCGCTCGACACTCGGCTGTACCGGGCCAAGCCGCGCGGGACGACCAGGCATGGAGGCGACGGTCATGCGCAGGAAACTGAGGGGCCGTAGGGCCAGGGCGCTCCGCGCCCGCACTCCTTCTGTGGCGTCCGGCCTCGCCGCGCTGGCTCTGCTGATGCTTGTGATGCCGGGCACCGCCCGCGCGGACATGGGCGAGAGTGACGAGGCCGCCGTGCTGGTGGAACAGGCCATCGCTCTGATCGCCAACGAGGCCGGCGAGGCCCACGTGGCCGAGCGTATCGAGGACGCCCTCCAGGCACCCCACAAGGAGGGCGTCGACCTGGCGCTGGTCCGCCGAGCCCTGGAGGTCGTCGAACGGACGGGTGAGGACGAGGCCGCAGCGCGTGAGACCCGCCGGCTTCTGCTGGAATCGGTGGGCGGCAAACTCGCCTCCGCCCCGCAGGGCGGAAGGTTCGCCACGGGTACCGAGACGGGAACGAGCGTGGTGCTCGACGAGTTTCGGCCCGAGCGTGGCATCACGGACGGAGGAGACGCGGCGCTGGTGGCCTTGGCCTGCGCCGCCGTCGTCGGCGGTGCGTGGCTGTCGGTGCGGCTACGGCCCCGCCACAGCATCCACGAGCTTGAGCGCCGCTCGGCCGAAGAAGAGGGCAGAGGACGATGACCGAGGACGCGACCCCGCCGACCCGACCGGCCTCCACGACCCCGGCTCGCCGCGGGTGGTTCCACCGCGCCGTCGATGTCGTCGACGAGCGCATGGGCATCAAAGCGCTGACGTATCCGGTGCCGGAGCACGCGAACAACCTGGCATGGAGCCTGGGCGGCGTCACCGCAGTGGCGTTCGTGATCCTGCTGGTCACCGGGATCTACCTCGCACAGTTCTACGCGCCGATCCCGGAGGACGCCAACCAGTCAGTGCGCGACCTGGTCACCGGCGTATGGCTCGGCGGCTTCGCCCGCGGACTGCACTACTGGGCGGCGCAGGCCATGTTCGTCCTCGCACTGCTGCACCTGCTGCGCGTGTTCTTCCACGCCTCGTACAAGAAGCCACGTGAGGGCAACTGGCTCATCGGAGCGTCGATGTTCCTCCTCACCTTCCTGGCGGTGTTCACCGGCACCGTCCTGAAGTGGGACCAGGAAGGGTACGAGGCCCTGATCCACAACCTGGACGTGGCCGAACTCCTCGGCGGCGCCGGCATCTGGTTCACCGAAGAGTTCACCGACCGGATCCCCATCCTGCTGCGCCTGTACAACGCACATGTGGTGATCATCCCTGGCCTGATTCTGCTGCTGTTCGTGTGGCACGCCCTGCTGATCAAGCGGCACAAGATCTCCCCGCATCCGGAGATCACGGTGCCTGAGGTGGAGTCGCCCGAGCCGTTCACCGCCCACCTCAAGCGGGTGGCCGCCTTCGGCCTGGTCCTGCTCGGCCTGCTGTCCCTCCTCGGTGTCCTGGTACCGCCGGTGATCGGCCCGACCCCGGTCGACGGCATCGAGATCACCCGGCCCCCGTGGATGTTCTGGTGGTTCTTCCCCCTGGAACAGTGGTTCGGAGTCGCCTCCATCGCGTACGTCATCGCGGGCGTCTTCGGCCTGATCTTCCTCGTGCCCTTCCTCGACCGAGGCCCCAAGCGCCGCTGGCAGGAGCGCAAGGGCGCCCTCGCTGCCGCCGCCGTGCTGCTCCTCGCGCTCGCCGCGATCACCGTCCAGGTGTGGATCGCCAACCCGAAGGGCCACTGATGACCGCCACAGCCGTGCGACGCGCGCGACAGTGGTTCTGGGCCCTGACCGTCATCGCCGTGGGCGCCTCGGGTGTCCTGTACCAGGGCCTGCACGCCCCTTCCGGGCCGAGCGCGGCAATTCTGGTCCTGGCCGGCGGCGGCGTGCTGGCGGCGGCCGTCGTCCAGGCGGGCCGGATCCTGGCAGTGCTCACAGGGCCGCCGCGCCTGCAACGACGGCCGCCAGGCCCTCGGCACCGCCCTTCGAAGGAGGGATGACCATGCCCCACTTCGCGGACGACCACGGGCACATGCACCACGCGGCGGCCGAGGCCGCGGGCGCGGCTGCGGGCAAGGAGCGCAGCACGGCGGTACTGGACGTGCGCGGTCTGAACTGGGCCTCCCAGCAGCAGACGGTCACGGCGGTGCTGGGCCGCAGGCCGGGCGTACTGGAGGTCGAGGTCAATCCGGTCGCGCAGTCGGCCACGGTCGTTTTCGACCCTCGCCGCACTTCGGTGGCAGAGCTGCGAGGGTGGGTGACCGAGTGCGGCTACCACTGCGCCGGCCAGTCCGTGCCGTCCCACATCTGCGATCCGATGGCGGAGCCCGATCCGCCCGGGCGTGCGGCCCACACCTCCCCGGCACCGGCTGCGGAACAGGTGCACCCGGGAACCCACGTCCACCCGGCCGGTGTGCCGGCGCCGGCGGCCGCCGAAGCGGTGCGGTCGCCGCACGAGGTGATGGGCCACGGCGGCCACGGCGGGATGTCGATGGCGGCGATGGTCGCGGACATGCGAAATCGCTTCCTGGTCGCGGTGCTGTTCTCGATCCCCATCGTGATCTGGTCGCCGATCGGCGAGGACGTGTTCGGGCTGGACGTACCGGTGCCATTCGGCCTGCGCCAGGAGGTGTGGGCGCTGCTGCTGAGCCTGCCGGTGATCTTCTACTCGTGCACGATCTTCTTCGACGGCGCCGTACGGGCCCTGCGCGCCCGGACCCTGGACATGATGGTGCTGGTCGCGGTCGCCGTCGGCGCCGGCTGGCTGTACTCGCTCATCGTCACCCTCACCGGGGGCGGGGACGTCTTCTACGAGGCCGCCACCGTCCTCGCCTCCTTCGTCCTGCTCGGCCACTGGTTCGAGATGCGCGCCCGCGGCGGCGCCAACGACGCCATCCGCACCCTGCTCGACCTCGCACCACCCCAAGCCGTCGTCGTGCGCGACGGGCAGCCGGTCGAGGTACCCACCGCCGAGGTCGTCGTCGGCGACCTGATGCTCATCCGGCCCGGGGCGAAGATCGCAGCCGACGGCATCGTCGAAGAGGGCGAGAGCGAGGTCGACGAGTCGACGGTCACCGGCGAGAGCCTCCCGGTCCACAAGGCGCCCGGCTCACCGGTGGTCGGCGCCACCGTCAACGCCAACGGCACCCTGCGCGTACGGGCCACCAGGGTCGGCGCGGACACGGCACTGGCGCAGATCGTCAAGCTCGTCCAGGAGGCACAGAACTCCAAAGCCCCCGGCCAGCGGCTCGCGGACCGCGCGGCGTTCTGGCTGGTCTTCGTCGCCCTCATCGGCGGCGCCCTCACCCTGGCTGTCTGGCTGCTGGCCACCGACCGGCCCTTCAGCGCGGCCATGCTCTTCGCCATCACCGTCGTCGTCATCACCTGCCCCGACGCACTCGGCCTGGCCACCCCCACCGCGATCATGGTCGGCACCGGCCTGGGCGCCCGCCGAGGCGTGCTGTTCAAGAACGCCATGGCGCTGGAGGCGTCCGCCGGCATCCGGACGGTCGTCATGGACAAGACCGGCACCCTCACCAAGGGCGAACCGGAGGTCACCGACGTGATCACCATCCCCGGGAGCGACCAGGACGAGGTTCTGCGGCTGGTCGCGGCGGTCGAGCGGGAATCCGAGCACCCCCTCGCGCAGGCCGTCGTCCGCTACGCCGAGGCACGCGGAGCAGCCGCGGCGCAGGCCCGGCACTTCGAGAACGTGCCCGGCCACGGCGCGACCGCCGTCGTGGACGGCCACCGCGTCGCCGTCGGCAACCGCCGCCTGATCGAACGCGAAGGCGTGGACCTCGGCCCCCTGGCCGCACGTCGCGAGGAACTTGCCGCCACCGGCCGGACCGCCGTCATCGCCGCGATCGACGGCCGGGCAGCAGCCCTGATCGGCATCGCCGACGCCCCCAGGGAAACGTCCGCCACCGCCGTCACGGAGCTGCACCGGCTCGGCGTCGAGGTCGTCATGCTCACCGGCGACAACCAAGCCACCGCCGAACGCATCGCGGCCGAGCTGCGTATCGACACCGTCATCGCCGAAGTCCTGCCCGGCGACAAGGCCGCCAAGATCGCCGAACTCCAGCGCGAGGGCCGTAAAGTGGCCATGGTCGGCGATGGCGTCAACGACGCCCCCGCCCTCGCCCAGGCCGACCTCGGCATCGCCATCGGCGCGGGCACCGACGTCGCCATCGAAACCGCCGACCTCGTCCTGATGCGCTCCGACCCCCTCGACGTCCCCACCGCCCTGCGCATCGGACGGGGGACACTGCGCAAGATGCGCCAGAACCTCGGCTGGGCCATCGGCTACAACGCCATCGCCCTGCCCATCGCCGCCGGCGTCTTCGAACCCGCCACCGGCCTGATCCTCCGCCCCGAGATCGCCGCCCTGTCGATGTCCGGCTCCAGCGTCATCGTCGCCGTCAACGCCCTCGCCCTCAAACGCCTCCGCCTGCCAGCGGTGACCCCGGGCGAGCTCACCGGCCCGGCCGTTCGGGGTGCCTGAAGAACTGGTGCCTTGAACGGCCGCACCCCGCCGAGCGGGGGGTCACGGGTGGGCAGTCAACGCCCGGCGTAGCTGGGCGGCGGCGTGTTCGGGCGGGACGGTGTTGACGGCCATGCCGGTGCCGAGTTCGAATCCAGCGGCGGAGGCCAGGCGGGGAACCAGCCGCAGGTGCCAGGCGAAGTAGGTGGTGCCCTCTTCGCCGTTGGGGGCACTGATGAGCGCGTAGTTGTAGGGGATGTCGCCGAGCAGACCGCGCAGGGCGGCGAGCAGGCGGCGAAGGACCGCGGCGGTGTCATCGAGGATGTCGTCGTGTGCGTCGGCGAAGGACGCCTGGTGGTGACGGGGCAGGATCCACGTCTCGTAGGGGGCGCCGGCAGCGTACGGAACCAGGGCAATGACGCTGTCGTTGCAGGCCACGACCCGTTGTCCGTCGGCGAGCTCGGCCGCCGTGACATCGACGTACAGGCAGCGGCCGTGGTCGTCGTAGTAGCCGCGGGCGACGTGGAACAGGTGGCGGTGGCGCAGCGGCACGATGGGGGTGGCCACGATCTGCGAGTGCGGGTGGGACAGGGAGGTGCCGGCCGCCGCGCCGTGGTTACGGAAGGGCAGGACCAGGCCGGGGCGGCGTCCGCGCAGGGCGAGGGAGCGGGCCCGGTAAGCACGCAGAACGTTGGCGACGGCGCTGTCGTCGCCGTCGGCCAGGTCCCATCTGTGGCGGGGGGATTCGATGACGACCTCGTGGCTGCCGATCCCGTCGGCCGAGGTGCGGAGCCCGTTGGTGCGGTGGTGGGCGGGCTGGTCGCCTCGGGTGAGGACCGGATACCGGTTGGGAACGACGCGGACGGCCCAGGCACCTGCCGGCTCGTCGGGGAGGCGCCACACTTCATCCGGGGTGTCCAGCTCTCGGCCGGGGCAGAAGGGGCAGTCCGGGTCGTCGCCGGTTACGGCCGGGGCTGCGGAGAGCGCGGGCATGGTGCGCTGTGGGCGGTCGGCGCGTTCGGGGGCGATGACCACCCAAGCGAGGGTGAAGGGGTCGCGGCGCAGTTCCGACATGGATCTCACCTGTGTGGGATGTCAATCGGCGGCCGGGCCGGGGCGCGTGGCCCGGGCACGGGCGAGGGCGCGCAGGAACAGCGTCGGGTCGGCGGCGAACTGGCGGGCGCAGGATGCGGAGCAGAAGAAGTGCGTGTGGTCCGCGTGCCGGATCCGGTGCGGGCTGGTGGCGGTGACGCGCATACCGCACACGGGGTCGCGTTCCTCCTCGGCGGTACCGGCTGCGGCGGTCAGGGCGGCCGGGGCTGCGGGCCGTTGGCCCAGCAGGCTGGCGATCAGGCGCAGCTCGTCGCCGATCAGGCGGGGCAGCAGGAAGCGCTTGTGTACGAGATCGGTCCCGGCAGCGGCGAGTCGGTGCGCCGCCGGCGGGTCGGCGAGGAGGCCGAGCACCGCCTCGGCGCATTCGTCGACGGAGTCCACCACGTGACCGCCGACGCCGTCGGTCAGTTGCAGCGGGATGCCGCCCGCCCGCCCGGCGACCACCGGGGTGCCCTTCCAGACGGCTTCGGAGACCACCAGACCGAAGCCCTCGCGCAGCGACTTCTGGATCACCACGTCGGCATGCCGCTGAAAGGCGTTGACCTCGATGTTGCCGACTCCGGTGAGGTTGGTGAACAAGGAGATGTCGGGGTCGTCGGCGACCGCGGCTGTGATCTGCTGGTAGACCTTCCAGCCCTCGGGGTCGTCCAGCGCCATCGAGCCGACCAGGGCCAGTTGCACGGTCGGGAGACGGGCCTTGACGCCGCGGTAGGCGGCGATGACGCCGAGGGGGTCCTTCCAGGGGTCGAAGCGCGAGACCTGGACCAGCAGTGGACGGGCGGTGTCCACGCCGATCCATTCCAGCACGCCGGTGGTCAGGGCGTGGTCGATGTCCATGTTCTTGGGGCTGAGGGGATCGATCGCCGGAGGGATGATCTCCACCCGGCCCACCGGCACATCTGGGGGGACGAAGCTGCCGAGGGTGAACACGGCGGCGTCGAAATCGGCGAGCAGCGGCTGCAGCCGCTCCCATACGCTCAGGTTCGGCTGGGAGCTGTCGATGTGGCAGCGCCACACCCACACTGCGCCGTCCCTGCCGTGCAGGTGCGGCAGGGCCAGCGGCTGCGGATCATGCACCACCACAATGTCGTACGCGCCCTCCAGCTGAGAGGCGACATCCGCCGAGGACGTGTCGTACGCCTTCCACTCCCGCTCGCCCACACCACGCGGGTCGCCCTGAAGGCCGTTGTGGATGGCCTTGGTCACCTCGAAGAAGTCATCACCCGCCGAGATCGTCATCCAGTCGGCCACCACGCCCAGGTCACGCAGCAAAGGCACCTCGGACCGCAAGATCTCCGCCACTCCGCCGCCGTACGGGGTCGCGTTCACGTGCAGTACTCGCACCCCGCCCAGCGGGTCGGCCAACTCCCGCAGACCATCCACCACCGCATCACCCACCGCAGGCCGGTACGCGTCCAGGCTCCTCCGGCCGACATCCACCCTCTGTAGCATGCGCATCACATCCTGTTCTGGTCGCCCCGGTCGCCTTGGGGCGGGCATTGGCCTGCTTGCCCAGGGGCCCTCCGTGCGCCGTCTGATGGCTCCGCGGGGCGGGGGCTCACTCCTGGCCGCCGGATGGGGTGGTGTACCGGTGGGGATCGGCGTCGAAGGCGGCTGCGCAGCCTGCTGAGCAGAAGTAGTACGTACGCCCCTCCGTTTCCCGGCTCTCAGCGGCGGCCTCTGGGCTGATCGACATTCCGCACACGGGATCCGTGACGGCAGCGGCGGGTTCATCGTGACCGTGATGCTAGGGACGCCAGATACCCATATCGACTCCATTACCGTGATCAATTCCCTGCGGGGTCCGAGGCAACCGGCTTTGCACCGCCTTCCCGACGGCCCAGCCGCTACCCGCCCCCGTGTGACGCCTGTCCGTACAGATCGCACCCTGCGCGACGGCCCATATGACCACCATGCACCTCTGCCGCGCCTCCCCCCACCCGGAGGGCAAACCGCCCTACGACGGTGGTGCTGTCCGCCACAAGGCAGGTGGGAGGGCCGGACGGCTCGGCGGGTCGCAGGCGGATACATCCCGCACGGGGAAGCGGGACAGCGGCCCTGCCTCCAGCGGCCGGCAGGCCCGTCGGGCTACGGCACAGTCTCCTACCAGGGGAAGACGGACCTGGTGCATCGTGTGGTGTTCCTGCTGCTGGTGGCGAGATTCCGGAAGGCTTCCAGGTAAGCCATGCCCAGCCTCGGTGGCCCCACCACACGCGATGCTGCAACCCGAGCCACCTGGAGGCGGTGACGAGGGAGGAAGCTCTTGGTCGCAGGGACTGGGAGCGGGCGCGTGCCCAGAGGACCCACTGTCGACACGGCCACGCGTGAACGCCGGAGAACACGTACCTGGACCCTCGAGGCTTCCGGCAGTGCCGGGCCTGTCGTAGCGAGAAGAACAGGAGCCGTTAGGTTGGCCCCAGCCACGTGAGATCCTGTGAGAGATGAGAGGGTCTGACGGGTGAGCGAGACACCACCGAAAACCCTGCAATACCGCGTTGACGGGCCAGAAGACGCCCCGGTCCTGATCCTGGGTCCCTCGCTGGGGACCACATGGCACATGTGGGACCGTCAGATCGGCGAGCTGTCGGCGCGGTGGAGGGTGATCCGGTTCGACCTGCCCGGCCACGGAGGCGCGCCGGCACACGCCGCCGGCTCCATCGGCGAACTCGCCGAACGGCTGCTGGCCACTCTCGATCTGCTCGGCGTCCAGCGCTTCGGTTACGCGGGCTGCTCCATCGGCGGTGCGATCGGCATCGAGCTCGCCCTGCGCCACCCGCACCGAGTCGCGTCCCTGGCGCTGATCGCCGCGTCGCCGCGGTTCGGCACCGCCGACGAGTTCCGCCAGCGCGGTGTGGTCGTGCGGACCAACGGTCTCGACCCGATGGCCCGCAGCGCGCCCGAGCGCTGGTTCACCGGGGGATTCGCCGCCGCCCAGCCCGCCATTGTCGAGTGGGCGGTCCAGATGGTCCGCACCACCGACCCCGGCTGCTACATCGCCGCCTGCGAGGCCCTGGCCGCCTTCGACGTGCGCGCCGAGCTGTCCCGGGTCGGCGTGCCCACCCTCGTCCTGGTCGGCTCCGAGGACCAGGTCACCGGCCCGGCCGAGGCCCGCACTCTGGTCGCCGGGATTCCGGACGCCCGGCTCGCCCTGGTGCCCGGTGCCTCCCACCTGGCGCCCGTCGAGCAGCCCGCGGCCGTCACCGACCTGCTGGCCCACCACTTCGACACCGCCTGGAACGACACCCTGGCGGCGATCCCGGTCCCGCAGGCGGCACCCGCTACCTCGGCACCCGTCGCGCCCGTCGCCGAGATCGCACCGGCCGCCCCCGAGCAGCCCATGGCGGTGTCGTACGGCAGGCCCGACCCGTACGACACGGGGATGAAGATCCGTCGGGAGGTGCTCGGCGACGCGCACGTGGACCGGGCGACCGCCGCCGCCGACGACTTCACCGGCGACTTCCAGGAGCTGATCACCCGTTACGCATGGGGCGAGGTGTGGTCCCGTGAGGGCCTCGACAGACGCACCCGCAGCTGTGTCACCCTCACCGCCCTGATCGCCGGCGGCCACCTCGACGAACTCGCCTTCCATACCCGGGCCGCGCTGCGCAACGGGCTGACACCCGCGGAGATCAAGGAGGTCCTCCTGCACGCCGCCGTCTACTGCGGCGTCCCGGCGGCCAACTCGGCGTTCAAGGTCGCCCAGGCGGTGATCCTGGAGGAGACGACGCCCCGCGCATAGCAGGATGGGGGCATGAGGATCGTCAAGAAGACCCATGCCTGCGTCCGGCTGGAGAAGGACGGACGGACGCTCGTCATCGACCCCGGCGGCTTCACGGAGGAGGACGCGGCGCTCGGCGCCGACGCCGTCCTGGTCACGCACGAGCACCCCGACCACTTCGACGAGGGACGGCTGCGGGCCGCCCTCGAGGCGAACCCGGCCGCCGCGATCTGGACCCTGCGCAGCGTCGCGGACCGGATCTCCGCGGCCTTCCCGGGGCGCGTCCACACCGTCGGCCACGGAGACTCCTTCTCCGCCGCCGGATTCGACGTCCAGGTCCATGGCCAACTGCACGCCGTCATCCACCCCGACATCCCGCGGATCACGAACATCGGCTACCTCGTGGACGGTTCGGTGTTCCACCCCGGTGACGCGCTCACCGTGCCCGACCAATCGGTCGACACGCTGCTGCTCCCGGTGCACGCTCCCTGGAGCAAGATCTCCGAGGTCATCGACTACGTCCGCGAGGTACGTCCGCGGCGCGCCATCGACGTCCACGACGCGCTGCTGACCGATCTCGCCCGGCCGATCTACGACCGGCAGATCGGCGAGCTCGGCGGGGCCGACCACGGCCGGCTGGCCCCGGGCGAGGCGCAGGAGGTGTGAGAGCGGGCGGGCCGGTGACTGTCACACCTCGCCGTTAGGCTTGCGGCATGCGTATCGCCACGTGGAACGTCAACTCGATCACCGCCCGGCTGCCGCGCCTGCTGGCCTGGCTGGAGAGCAGCGGCACCGATGTGCTGTGCGTCCAGGAGACCAAGTGCACCGAGGAGCAGTTCCCCGCAGAGGCCCTGCGTGAGCTGGGCTACGAGTCCGCGGTCAACGCGACGGGCCGGTGGAACGGAGTGGCGCTGGTCTCCCGGGTCGGCATCGACGACGTCGTCAGGGGTCTCCCGGGCGCGCCGGACTATGCGGGCGTGCAGGAGCCCCGGGCGATCTCCGCGACCTGTGGCCCCGCCCGCCTCTGGTCGGTCTACGTGCCGAACGGCCGCGAGGTCGCCCATGACCACTACGGCTACAAGCTGCGCTGGCTGGAGGCCCTGTCGGCGGCCGTGACGGAGGACGCCGCGGGCGAGCGCCCCTTCGCGGTCCTCGGCGACTTCAACATCGCGCCCACCGACGACGACGTGTGGGACGTGGCCGCCTTCGAGGGCCTGACCCATGTGACCCCGCCCGAGCGGGCGGCGCTGGAGGCGCTGCGCAAGCGCGGCCTCTCGGACGTCGTACCCCGCCCCCTGAAGTACGAGCACCCCTTCACGTACTGGGACTACCGCCAGCTGTGCTTCCCCAAGAACCGCGGCATGCGCATCGACCTGGTCTACGGGAACGGGCCGTTCGCGCAGTCGGTCAAGGACGGTTACGTGGACCGGGAGGAGCGCAAGGGCAAGGGCGCGTCGGACCACGCACCGGTTGTTGTCGATCTCGACATCTAGTGTTTGTGGACGCGCGCCCTGTGGTGCGTCCGGCCGCAGGGATGCGAGGCTGAGCGGTATGAACATCCCTTTCTTGGACAACTGGCTCAGGCGCCATGACGATGATCGGGAGCACAGGGGAGGGGCCGCCGCCAAGGAGAGCGATCCGGAGCGCGCCGCGGCCGTCACCGAGCTGCTGTCCGAGTGCGAGCTGCTGCGTGTCCGAGCAGGGCAGGCGGGGCTGGTGCTGGACGACTCCCCCGGCTCGTTGACGGCGCTGGACCAGTTGCCGCCGCGCTGGCGGGACGACCCGGAGGAGCTGCCCTGGCTGGGCAATGACGCGGGCCTGTATCTGGGCACGGTCATCGTGCGGACGGTCCCCGGTGCCTCGTGGCACATCTGGCCGGGCGGGCATCCGGTGGTGCGGCTGGCATCGGGCCGCGAGGTCGGCGTCGTCGAGGCGGGGCTCGAGTGGGCGGTCAACGGAGCACCGGAGCTCTCGCAGGTCTACGCGGAGGCGGCCGAGGCCTGACCGCCCCGCGCTCCCGCCGGGCTGCCCGCCTTCCCTGCGCTCCCGCACACTCGTTGGATGCGCTCGGAGCGCTCGCCCTACGTGGATCAATCCTCGACTTATACGGCTTATGCCCTATTTATGCGTGTCGGGTGTGAAGTGCCTTGCCGGGCTGGATAGTTTGCGCTGACCGCGACACAGCGACAAGGGGCAGGGCAGCGTATGGCCGTCGATCCGTTGATCGAGCTGACGTCAAAACCTCCTTCTCATGGCACCCCAGGACGGTGCCCGCCGCCGCAGTTCCGCCCCGTGAGCCGGGGGTGACACAGGCCGGCGTGAGCAGCGCCGGCCGCACCACGAACGCTGTTGTCCGGGTTCTCCCGCGTCCGTCGACGCGGGGGAGTGGGGGACAGCAGCTCATGGAGCACCACCCGCGCCCTGCCCCGTGCAGGGTCCGGCGGCAGCCGGTGATCACTCCCCCAGCAGCGGGACCGACAGACAAGGCGGGTCGGCTGCGGAAGAGGAGAAGGTCAGCTGCGCGCCGGCCGGGTTGTGCTCGATGGAGAGCGGGTCGACGGTGTCGACGACACGGCCGGACGGTGGCCGGCCGGGACGCGTAGGCGGTGGAGAACCTCCAGGCCTACGGTGAACGGCCGGCCCGGGGCCCTGCCGTGGCAGGTGTGCGGCGCGCGGCCGACCGGCTTGCCGAGGCCGAGCGGGCCCACGTCGCAGAGGTACGCGACGAGGGTGCCGCTCTCCTTGGTGCTGGTGCTGGTGCTGGTGCTGGTGCTGGTGCTGGTGCTGGCGCGGCTGCTGGTGCCGGCGGCGGTGACACGGGCAGGATCGGCGGCATGACGGTGCCCGATGTCTTCGACCCGCGGACCTACGCCACCGGACTTCCGCACGCGGCCTTCCGGGAGCTGCGCGACCACCACCCCGTCGCCTGGCAGGAGGAGTACGAGGTCCTGGGCTGGCCGGCCGGTCCCGGATTCTGGGCGGTCACCCGGCACGCCGACGTCGTGCGTGTCCTCAAGGACGCCCGGACGTTCCCCTCCTACCTGGGCGCCATGCGGATCCGCGATCCAGACCCCGCCGACCTGCCGTTCATCCGGCGCATGATGCTCACTCAGGATCCGTCTCCTCGCTTCGCGGGGGAGACCTCTGCTGATCACGCGCGGCTGCGGCGGCTGGTGAGCCGTGCCTTCACTCCCGGCCGTATCGACCGCTTCACGGACGCGGCGCGGGCCCGGGCGCGTGCCCTCCTCGGCGCGGCAAGCGCGGCGGGCACGGAGTTCGACCTCGTGCGGGGCCACGGGCGGCGGTGCGGCACGCCCGCCGCCGCGTCAGGCGGAGGCGCGGTGGGACGTGCGTGCGGCCGGGGGCGCCGCCTGCGCCGCGCGCGTGACATCCGCGACGAGCTCGACCACATCGGGGCCGTACGCCTGGGAGTTGACGACCTTCAGCAGCAGGCAGAAGGTGCCGCTGCCGTGCTTACGCGCCAGCTTCCGGTGGTGCCGGGCCAGATAGCGGGTGGCGGCCTGGTTGGTGATGGCGCGCTGCCCGCAGAAGACGAAGACGGGGCGAGCCTCCTGCCCCGTCGTCAGCCTGGCCAGCAGCACGTACTCGGCCGTACCCGGCTCCATGGGATAGTGCTCGGAACCTATCCGGAACGCGCCCTGATCCGGGCCGGGTTCGGCGTCCACGGTGATGTCGACTCCCGGGAGCATGGATTTCAGATGCGCCGCCGTGCGGCGATTGGACACCGGCCCCCCGACGCAGAACTCGGTGCGCTCACCGAAGCCCTGCTGGGCCGTGTCGTGCCAGACGATCTGCGCATGGGCCCCGCAGTCCTTGACGAGGGCCGACAGCTCCAGCAGCGCGAACACGTCGAAACGGTGCACCGAGCCGTCGCGCCCCGCCTCGCGGTTGACGACGAGCGCGCATTCGGCGTTGCCGGGGAGACCGAAGAAGGCCTGTTTGCGGCGGAGTCGGCGCCGCCAGAGGTATGTGCGGGCGAGCCAGCCGATGGTGGCGCTGATCCCGGCCGCCACCACACCGAGCACGATGTTGCGTACGTCGTCAGTCATGGGCGCGCATGGTAGCGGTGTCCGCCGCACGCCGTCCGAGGCGGTCCTGACGTCCGGGCCGTGCGGAAGTTACGCTGCGCGGACGTTCGCCCCCGGGAGGTAGCGCATGCGTCGCTCCGTCGCACGAAATGTGTCGGTACTGGCCGTTGCCGCGGCCGTAGTCTCCATCGGCGGGGCCGCGCCACCGACGTACTCCCCGCCGGCCGGGGCGCCCCCGAAGACCCCGGTCGCGGTCGGGTACGGCGGGGCTGTCGCGAGTGTGGACGCCGACGCGTCGGCCGCCGGCATCGAGGTCCTGCGGCAGGGCGGGAACGCGGTGGACGCGGCCGTCGCGACCGCCGCCGCCCTCGGCGTCACCGAGCCGTACTCGGCGGGCATCGGCGGCGGCGGCTTCTTCGTCCACTACGACGCGAAGTCCCGTACGGTGCACACCGTCGACGGCCGCGAGACCGCGCCGCTCTCCGCCGACACCTCCCTCTTCCTGGAGAACGGCGAACCCATCCCGTTCGCCGAGGGGATGACGTCAGGGCTCGGCGTCGGGACGCCCGGCACTCCGGCGACCTGGCGGACCGCGCTCGACACCTGGGGCAGCAAACCTCTGAAGCAGCTGCTGCGTCCCGCCGAGCGGCTGGCCGAGGACGGATTCACCATCGACGCCACCTTCCGCTCCCAGACTGCGGCCAACCAGGCGCGCTTCGCCGACTTCCCCGCGAGCTCCGAGCTGTTCCTTCCCGGCGGCCAACTGCCGGTCGTCGGATCGGTGTTCAAGAACCCGGACCTCGCACGCACTTACGAGGAACTCGGCCGCAAGGGTGTCGGTGCCCTCTACCGGGGGCCCATCGCCGACGACATCGTGCGCACGGTGCAGGAGCCGCCCGTCGCCGAGGGCGCCACCCGCATCGTGCGCCCCGGCGACCTGACCCGGCGCGACCTTCAGGCGTACGAGACGATCCGGCGCGCGCCCACGAAGGTGTCGTACCGGGGGCTCGACGTGTACGGCATGGCACCGTCGTCCTCCGGCGGCACCAGCGTGGGCGAGGCGCTCAACATCCTGGAACGCACCGACCTCTCCGAGGCCGACCGGACGCAGTACCTGCACCGCTTCATCGAGGCGAGCCGGATCGCGTTCGCGGACCGGGGCCGCTGGGTCGGCGACCCCGCCTTCGAGGACGTCCCCGTGCGTGGCCTGCTCTCCCAGCGGTTCGCCGACTCGCGTGAGTGCCTGATCAAGGACGACGCGGTCCTGAAGAGCCCGCTCGCGCCGGGCGACCCGCGCCGGCCGTCCGCGTGCGGCTCGGCCGGCGAGGCCGCACCGACCACGTACGAGGGTGAGAACACCACACACCTGACGGCAGCCGACAAGTGGGGCAACGTCGTCGCCTACACGCTGACGATCGAGTCGACGGGCGGCAGTGGCATCACCGTGCCGGGACGCGGCTTCCTGCTCAACAACGAGCTGACCGACTTCTCCTTCGCCCCGGCCGACCC
This sequence comes from Streptomyces sp. NPDC018833, assembly GCF_044390825.1. Classification (NCBI taxonomy): domain Bacteria; kingdom Bacillati; phylum Actinomycetota; class Actinomycetes; order Kitasatosporales; family Streptomycetaceae; genus Streptomyces; species Streptomyces sp. NPDC018833. The sequence continues at coordinate 117,269 of NZ_JBIRZM010000017.1, forward strand.
CGCCGTCCACGACCCCAATCTGCCCGGCCCGGGCAAGCGGCCGCGTTCGTCCATCTCACCCACGATCGTGCTCGACCACCACGACCGTCCCGTGCTGGCCCTCGGTTCGCCGGGCGGAGCGACCATCATCACCACCGTCCTGCAGACACTGACGGGCCATCTTGACCGTGGACTGCCGCTCGTCGAGGCCATCGCCGCGCCGCGCGCCAGCCAGCGCAACCAAGCGACGACAGAGCTGGAACCGGACCTGTGGAACGACCAGGAGCTGCGTGGCGAGCTCCAGCGCATCGGCCACGCCTTCCGGCTGAACCCGGAGATCGGCGCGGCGACAGGCGTGCAGCGGCTGCCCGACGGCCGGTGGCTGGCCGCGGCGGAGAGGGTACGGCGGGGCGGCGGCTCGGCCATGGTGGTCCACCCGGTGCCGTGACGCGCGAGGGCGGCCGGGGCACGGCGGCGTAACCCGTCCGGCGGACAAACGGAGCCGGTTCGCGCGCCCGCGGGTAGGGAGCCTTTCGACAGAAAGGACCATTGTGCATATATCACGCACCGCTCTCACGGCCGCCGCCGCTTCCGTCCTTCTCGCGGCGGCGGCCCTGCCCGCCGCCGCCGCGACCGCCCCGGCTTCGTCACCACGGGCCCTCGACGCCCACCGGGCAGCCCTGCCGGCCGAGGGCAGCGTCCCCGCCGATGACCTGCTGGACGCCCTCGGCACCTGCCGGCAGATATCCAAGGGCAAGTACCGCACGGACAACGGCGCACCCGCCGACGTCCCCGTCTGTGAACGGGACGGGGTCGTGCACTGGACCGCCGACCTCGACATCGACTGCGACGGGGTGCGCACGCGGAAGTGCAACAGCACCACCGACCGCTGGTTCCAGCCGCACACCTCTTTTCAGCAGTCCAACGGAAGGCACCTCAACGCCGCGAAGCTGCCGTTCGTCGTCGTGCCGGGTCCGAGCGACATCTGGGACTACCGGGACTCCGGTATCCAGGGCGGAACTGTGGCCGCGCTGGTGTACCGGGACCGCGTCGTGTACGCCGTCGTCGGCGACACCGGCCCGACCGGGGTGATCGGCGAGGCGTCGTACGCCGCCGCCGAGGCGCTCGGCATCGACCCGCATCCGACACGCGGCGGCACCCCGTCGGGCGTCACGTACATCCTGTTCCCGGACATGCGCGTGAATCCGATCGAGAGCCACGGGGCGGCGGTCGAGCTCGGCGACGCCATGGCCCGTCGCTTCACCGACGCCGACCGAACGGAGCCGCCTCCGCGGCGGGAGGGCGCGGGTGGCCCGGCCGCCTGTACGCCGGGTGATTGCGTGCCGGCGCAGCCGGTGCAGCCCGCGCAGCCAGTACAGCCCGCGCAGCCAGTACAGCCCGCGCAGCCAGTGCAGCCCGCGCAGCCGGTGCAGCCAGTACAGCCGGTGGCTCCGGCGGGGCCGGTCGCGCGCACCGGGTGAGCGCGTCGCGGTGGGCCCCACCGGGCCTGTCGATCTCGGTGACGACTGGACAGGCGCATCGCCCTGGTCATGGCCGTCCACGCCTTCCTCACCGTCACCCGCGCCACCGTGCTCGATGCCGGGAAGGCAGGAACGGATCAGCAGCGCTCGTCCCGATCAGCGTTCCCGAGCTCAGACGCCTGATGACCCGCCTGACCCGCCTGGCCTGGGTCGGTGACACCACCGAACGCGTCCTGAGCTGGTCGATCCGGCGACCGACGACAGCAACACCAAGCACGGGCAAGCCACGACGAACAACGAGGCCACAGCCCATAAGGCTTGCGACCTCGTCACACCAACCGCAATTGCAGCACTGGGTTGGTCTCACAAAAGATCATCTCCGCCTAGCATGTTCACGCCATTGACCGGGCGTCAAAGCGCCTCGACGAAAGCGAACCATGCATCTCAAGCGGATAATCGCTGCGACCGCCGCCTTTGCTTCCCTCTCCCTGATCACGGCCTGCGAGGACGCCGACGCCGACCGCACGACCGCCGTGACCGGCCCCACCGCGGACAGCGGCGCCGACACGCTCGAGCAGGCGCAGGTCTACGTCCAGCGGTACGCCTCGTGCGAGCGGATGAGCACGGACCCGACGGACAGCCGACTGCCGCTCACCGAGTTCACCGCCGTCGGCACGTGGTCGGTGACCGAGCGCGGGGTGTGCAGCGACCGCGTCGAACACGGCGAGATCATTTTCTACATGTTCTCCGACATGAAGGCGTTCCAGGAGGGCTACAAGCAGCGCGTGCTGGCGAAGATCGCCTCCGGCGACTCCGACTACGGCCTGTTCAGCCGCGTGCTCGTGGGGAAGAACTTTGCCGTCACGCCTACCGAGACCAAGACCGCGCTCAAGCTCTCCCGCTCGGACCTGCGCGTCCTGACCTGCAACCCGACCGCCCGCGTGCCCGAGGGCTACAAGCGGGAGAAGGGCCTGGTCGAGGGCTGCGTCCTGAGCGACTTCGTGGCGAGCGACGACGGGGAGGGCAGCCCCAACTTCGAGACCCCGCAGGACCCGGCCGCGGAAGGCGAGTCCAAGAAGCCGGGCCAGCCCCCCGCGGGAAGCCTCGGCCTGCAGCGCGCGGGGAGCCTGGGCGAGCTGAAGCAGTTGGTGCACCCGCACACCGTCGACTGCACCAGCTACTCGACCGACCCCGCCGCCCTCGCCGTCGAGTCGGTCGACTACCAGCCGGTGATCACCGGCGAACACCGCCACTGGGGCGTCCAGGACCGGGCGATCTGCGGCGAGCCCGGTGGAGCGCAGCGCGCACACAACCTCAACTGGCTCGACGTGGTGAGCGACATGGAACTCCTGCAGACTCGGGCGAAGGCTGCCCAGCAGGAGGACCTGAAGGACGACAACCGCCTCAAGGCCACCGCGAGCAGGCTGCTCGTCGGCGAGAACATCGCGGTGGAGACCAATGACCCGAGCATCCGCAACGGCCTGTACCAGCTTCAGTTCCTCTACCTGAACTGCGAGCCTGGCTTCTCCGCCCCGGCCGGCTACCGCGTGGAGAAGGCGAGCGCCGAGGGCTGCGTACTGACCAACTACGAGCCCGGGGCCGAGGTCGGCGGCCACTGAGAGCGAGTCGCTGACGCGACTCGCCGGTTCCTGTTCTCCGCCTCCCGGATCCTGGCCGGGCATCGAGGGGATGCCGCAACGCATCCCCTCTCGACGGACCGCAGCCGCAGCCGCGCGCCTGCTCGCCTGTTCACCGGACGGGACGGGCCGAATCGGCAAGATCCGAAGGAGACGACCTGGGGCACCCAGTACTGCAATCGCGGATGGTGTGACGAGGCCGCAAGCCTTATGGGCTGTGGCCTCGTTGTTTGTAGTGGCTTGCCCGTGCTTGGTGTTGCTGTCGGTGGTGCCAGATCGACCAGCTCAGGGCGTGTGCCGGAGGCCGATCCGCAAGTTGATTCTTCTCGTCACGGACGACCGCATCGGTACCGCAGGTCCCCTTCTGCGCCGAGCGCGTAGGCAGTGCGCTCGGGCGGGCGGCGCTGGACCCGATGACCACCGCGTGCGAGTGGACGCGGGCCCACCTGCCCGGAACTGCTCGCGGCCCGCGAAGCTCACGAGACCGGCTGACGGCCGCGGGGGATCGCGGTTCGCTGCCGAAAAGCGCGCGTAGCAAGGTTGTAACACGCCTGCGGTGGAATGCCTGGTTCCAGGTTCTATCTCCGAGTGGTCAGGGGCGGCGATGGCGGCGCATCAACTCCCGGCAGCGACTGGCGTGTTCGCGAGATACCTCGGGGACGTCGCGGGGCAGCTCGACCACGGGGAGGGCTGGTGCGCGATCTTCTGGCAGCGCGACCCCGACGGTATGCGTGCCTGCCTGGAGGGCGTCGAGATCCCGCCGTGGGACGTCGTCGAGTCCCTGCTCCACGACCTGGCGTCCGTACGGGGGTCGGACCACGCCGGGCCGGAGCGGGACCGGGCGCGCACGCTCCACGCGGCGGCCGCCGCGGCGCACGACCGGCTGCCGGGCGGGCGGGAGGCGCTGGAGCGGCGGCTGGAGGTGATGCGCGGCGAGCAGGCGCACGCGGCGGGCCGGGCGGACGAACTGCTGCGTTCGCTGGCGGCGGAGCCGGAGGGCACGGCGGAGGCGGAGCGCCTGACCCACGAGTTGGCCTGGACCCGCGACGACCACGCGCGCGCGGTGTCACGGATCACGGAACTGACGGCGCGCCTCGCGTCATTCGACCGGCAGCCCCCGCCCCCGACGGACTGGTTCGGCACGTGGTCGACGGCTGGGGCGTACGGCGCGGATGGCGGCGCGGTCGCCGACGACGGCGGCGTGACGTCTGCTACCGCTTGGCCGAGCGGTCCCGGGACCGGCCACGGGGCGTCGGGGGCGGCCGCGACGACCGGCGCGGTCGCTGGTGCCGCCGGGGCGTACGAGGTTTCCGGGCAGGATGGTCGCGGGCCGGCCTCGATGCCCGCCCCCGCCGGGCCATCCGCCCCGCAGGACCCGTTCGCGACCACGCGCGGCGGGGCCGACGCGGCGCATGACTCCTCCGCTCACGGCGGGATCGACGGCATGCAGGGCCAGTTCGCGACCACGCGCGGCGCGGCCGACGGCATGCAGGGCCCGTTCGCGACCACGCGCGGCGGGGCCGACGCGGCGCATGACCCCTCCGCCCACGGCGGGGCCGACGCGGCGCGGGACCCGTTCGCGACCGCCCACAGCGCGGCCGACGCCACGCAGGGCCAGTTCGCGACCACGCGCGGCGGGGCCGACGCGGCGCATGACCCCTCCACCCACGGCGGGGCCGACGCGGCGCGGGACACCGCCGGGGGTCCGGCAGACGTCCGGGGAAAGAAGAAACGGCGGCGCGGGGCCCGGTTCGCCGGGGTGGAGGATGACGGGAGTGGCGCAATCGCCGTGCCCGTGCTGCCCGTCGCCGAGGACGTGCCCCGTGGCGCGCGATACGGCGGCGCGGCCGCACCCGCACCCGCACCCGCACCGGCACCCGCACCTGCCTCCGCGGCCGACTTGGAGGGCGCAGAGCGGGCCGCGCGGGAGACCGTCGCCGCCCTCGGGCGGCTCCGGGCCGAGGGCCGCGGCGGTGAGGCGCACGTCGTGCTGTGCGAGGCCGCCGCCCGCCCTGCGGCCTGGCTGCCCGCGCTCGCCGCCGAGCTCCACCGCGGCGGGCTGACCGCTGACTGGGCCACCCTCCTGTGGGAGGTGGCGTCCCAGCCGGCCGGGCGCCTGGCGGCTGCCGCCGACGCGCTCACCGCGGCCGGCCGGCCCGGCGACGGGCGTCAGTTGCTGCGCCAGGGGGTGTCGCGCCCCGCCGAGGAGATCGCCGACGCTGTGATCGCCCTGGCGGACGAGGGCCTCGGCCCGCGCGCCCGCGCGCTGCTCGTCGCGTACGCGCAGGTGCGCCCCGCGGAGGACGCTGCCGGGGTCGTCGCCCGCGACCCGGCCCGCCTCCTCCCTGTTCTGCTCGACGCCGCCCGCGACGTCTCCCCGGACCGCGAGCGTGATCTCGTCCACGCGCTGCGTGTGGCCGGGCACCTGGGCACCTGACCGGGACGGAAACCGTTCCGAAATCGACCGCTCGGGTGCGAAACATGATCGACTCAGCGGGTTGACGACGATGGTCTTGCCCCGCTGTGTGACGTGGCTTACGTTCTCCATCTGCGTATTGCGTCTACGTGCGTAGAGGCTCTCTGGCGTCTCGTCGAAGGAGCAGCTCATGGCCCATGTCGTACGCGCCGCCCTCGTCCAGGCCACCTGGACCGGCGACACCGAATCCATGATCGCCAAGCATGAGGAACACGCCCGCGAGGCCGCGAGACAGGGCGCCAGGGTCATCGGTTTCCAGGAGGTCTTCAACGCTCCTTACTTCTGCCAGGTGCAGGATGCCGAGCACTACCGCTGGGCCGAGCCCGTCCCGGACGGGCCGACCGTCCGCAGGATGCAGGACCTCGCCCGCGAGACCGGCATGGTGATCGTGGTCCCGGTCTTCGAGATCGAGGGCGCCGGCTTCTACTACAACACCGCCGCGGTCATCGACTCCGACGGCAGCTACCTCGGCAAGTACCGCAAGCACCACATCCCCCAGGTCAGGGGATTCTGGGAGAAGTTCTACTTCAGGCCCGGCAACGCGGGCTGGCCGGTGTTCGACACCGCCGTCGGCAAGGTCGGCGTCTACATCTGCTACGACCGCCACTTCCCCGAGGGCTGGCGCCAACTCGGCCTCGCTGGCGCGCAGTTGGTGTACAACCCGTCCGCGACCCACCGCGGTCTGTCCTCTTACCTCTGGCAACTGGAGCAGCCCGCCGCCGCTGTCGCCAACGAGTACTTCGTCGCCGCCATCAACCGCGTCGGCATCGAGGAGTACGGCGACAACGACTTCTACGGCACCAGCTACTTCGTCGATCCGCGCGGCCAGTTCGTCGGCGACGTCGCCAGTGACAAGGAGGAGGAACTGGTGGTCAGGGACCTCGACTTCGACATGATCGAGACCGTGCGGCAGCAGTGGGCGTTCTACCGGGACCGCCGCCCCGACGCGTACGAGGGGCTGGTGCAGCCGTGACCGATCTGTATCGCCGCCACAAGACCGTCCTGCCCGACTGGCTGGCCCTCTACTACGACCGGCCCATCGAGATCACCCACGGCGAGGGCCGCCATGTCTGGGACGCGGACGGCAACCGCTACCTCGACTTCTTCGGCGGCATCCTCACCACCATGACCGCGCACGCGCTGCCCGAGGTCACCAAGGCGGTGAGCGAGCAGTCCGCCCGGATCATCCACTCCTCCACCCTCTACCTCAACCGTCCCATGGTGGAGCTCGCCGAGCGCATCGCCGGCCTCTCCGGCATCCCCGACGCCCGCGTCTTCTTCACCACCTCCGGCACCGAGGCCAATGACACGGCCCTGCTGCTCGCCACTGCCCACCGCCGCTCCAACCAGATCCTGGCGATGCGCAACAGCTACCACGGCCGGTCCTTCTCCGCGGTGTCCATCACCGGCAACCAGGCGTGGTCCCCGACCAGCCTGTCCCCGCTCCAGACGCTGTACGTGCACGGCGGCGTACGCACCCGCGGCCCCTACGCCGGGCTGTCGGACGCGCAGTTCATCGAGGCGTGTGTCGCCGACCTGGAGGACCTGCTCGGCCACACCCGCGACGTCGCCGCGCTGATCGCCGAACCCGTGCAGGGTGTCGGTGGGTTCACCTCGCCGCCCGATGGGCTGTACGCGGCCTTCCGCGAAGTGCTCGACCGGCACGGCATCCTGTGGATCTCCGACGAGGTGCAGACCGGCTGGGGCCGCACCGGCGAGCACTTCTGGGGCTGGCAGGCGCACGCGGAGAACGGGCCGCCGGACATCCTCACCTTCGCCAAGGGCATCGGCAACGGCATGTCCATCGGCGGCGTCGTGGCCCGCGCCGAGGTCATGAACTGCCTGGACGCCAACTCCATCTCCACCTTCGGCGGTTCACCCGTCACCATGGCCGCCGGCCTCGCCAATCTCGGCTACGTCCTGGAGCACGACCTCCAGGGCAACGCCCGGCGCGTCGGCGGGCTGCTCATCGAGCGCCTGCGGGCGATCGGTGCGGGCGTCCCCGCCGTACGGGAGGTGCGCGGCCGGGGCCTGATGATCGGGGTCGAGCTGGTGAAGCCGGGCACCGACGAGGCCGACCCCAAGGCGGCCGGCAAGGTCCTGGAGGCCGCACGTGAGAGCGGCCTCCTGATCGGCAAGGGTGGCGGACACAACACCAGCGTGCTGCGCATCGCCCCGCCGCTGACGCTCACCGTCGCCGAGGCGGAGGAGGGCGCGTCCCTCCTCGAACAGGCCCTGCGCGCCGTCTAGGGCCTGTCTTTCGGACCAGTCCACACGCGAGGAGACCATGAGCACCCGCACCCTGATCCGCGGCGGTCTCGTCATCACCGCCGCCGACGAGATCCACGCCGACGTCCTGATCGAAGACGGCCGGATCGCCGCACTCGCGGCCCATGGCACCGCCGCCGCCGAGTCCTGGACGGCGGAGCGCACCATCGACGCGACGGGCAGGTACGTCATCCCGGGCGGAGTCGACGCGCACACGCACATGGAGCTGCCGTTCGGCGGTACCTCCGCCTCCGACACCTTCGAGACCGGCACCCGGGCCGCGGCCTGGGGCGGCACGACCACTATCGTCGACTTCGCCGTTCAGTCGGTGGGGCGTTCCCTGCGCGAGGGCCTGGACGCCTGGTACGCCAAGGCCGACGGCCGGTGCGCCATCGACTACGCCTTCCACATGATCCTCTCCGACGTCAACGAGTCCTCGCTCAAGGAGATGGACCTGCTGGTGGAGGAGGGCATCACCTCCTTCAAGCTCTTCATGGCCTACCCCGGCGTCTTCTACAGCGACGACGGGCAGATCCTGCGCGCGATGCAGCGCTCCGCGTCCAACGGCGGCCTGATCATGATGCACGCGGAGAACGGCATCGCGATCGACGTCCTCGTCGAGCAGGCGCTCGCCCGCGGCGAGACCGACCCCCGCCACCACGGCGAGGTCCGCAAGGTGTTGCTGGAGGCGGAGGCCACGCACCGCGCCATTCAGCTCGCCCGGGTCGCCGGCGCGCCCCTGTACGTCGTGCACGTCTCGGCCGACGAGGCCGTCGCCGAGCTCGCCGCCGCCCGCGACAAGGGGCTGAACGTCTTCGGCGAGACATGCCCGCAATATCTGTTCCTGTCCACCGACAACCTGGCCGAACCGGACTTCGAGGGCGCCAAGTACGTCTGCTCCACACCCCTGCGGCCCCGGGAGCACCAGGCCGCGCTGTGGCGCGGACTGCGCACCAATGACCTCCAGGTCGTCTCCACGGACCACTGCCCGTTCTGCTTCAGCGGACAGAAGGAACTGGGCCGCGGCGACTTCTCCAAGATCCCCAACGGGCTGCCCGGCGTGGAGAACCGCATGGACCTCCTCCACCAGGCCGTCCTCGACGGGCACATCACCCGCCGCCGCTGGATCGAGATCGCCTGCGCGACCCCGGCCAGGATGTTCGGCCTCTACCCGAAGAAGGGCACCATCGCGCCCGGCGCCGATGCCGATGTCGTGATCTACGACCCGCACGCCGAGCAGACCCTGTCCGCCGAGACCCACCACATGAACGTCGACTACTCGGCGTACGAGGGGAAGGCGGTCACCGGACAGGTGGAGACCGTCTTGTCGCGCGGCGAAGTGGTCATCGAGCGGCGGCGGTTCACCGGCCGCGCCGGCCACGGCCTCTACACCCCCCGTTCCACCTGCCAGTACCTGAACTAGAAAGGCCACCTCGTGGATTTCGGACTCGTCCTGCAGACCGACCCGCCCGCATCCGCGGTCGTCGGGCTGATGCGGCGCGCGGAACGCAACGGCTTCCGCTACGGCTGGACCTTCGACTCCGCGGTCCTGTGGCAGGAGCCGTTCGTCATCTACAGCCGCATTCTGGAACACACACAGAAAATGACCGTGGGCCCCATGGTCACCAACCCGGGCACCCGGACCTGGGAGGTCACCGCTTCCACGTTCGCCACGCTCAACGACATGTACGGCAACCGCACCGTGTGCGGCATCGGCCGCGGCGACTCGGCGATGCGCGTGGCGGGCCGCGAGCCCAACACCCTGGCCCGGCTCGGCGAGGCGATCGGCGTGATCCGCGACCTGGCCGAGGGTCGGCAGGCGGTCGTCGACGGGCAGCCGATCCGCCTGCCCTGGGTGCGCGACGGCAAGCTGCCCGTCTGGATGGCCGCGTACGGGCCCAAGGCGCTGGCGCTCGCCGGGCAGAAGGCCGACGGCTTCATCCTCCAGCTCGCCGACCTGTTCCTCACCGAGTGGATGGTCAAGGCCGTGCGCGCCGCGGCAGCGGACGCCGGACGCGACCCGTCGGCCATCACGATCTGCGTCGCGGCCCCCGCGTACGTGGGCGACGACCTCCCGCACGCCCGCGACCAGTGCCGCTGGTTCGGGGGCATGGTGGGCAACCATGTCGCCGACCTCGTCTCCCGCTACGGCGAGCACTCCGACATGGTCCCCGAGGCCCTGACCGCGTACATCAAGGAGCGGCACGGTTACGACTACAGCCACCACGGCCGGGCCGGGAACCCCTCGACGGACTTCGTCCCCGACGAGATCGTGGACCGGTTCTGCCTCCTCGGTCCCGCCGAGGCGCACATCGAGAAGCTGAAGGCCCTGCGCGAGCTGGGAGTGGACCAGTTCGCCGTCTACAACATGCACGACGCGAAGGAAGCGACGATCGACGCCTACGGCGCGCAGATCATCCCCGCACTCACCAGATGAGCATCTGCTGAAAGGTCAGGCCGTATGACCGCGACCGTCCCGCCCGTGCCCCCCGAAGGACCCATAGCCGACCCGGCAGGACGCGTCGAACTCCCGCCGGGCGCCCTCCCCGCCGACGGCCGTTTCGTCAACGACGACCTGCTGCCCGTGCCCGTCGCACGCCGCCGCTGGACCACGTACAACTTCGCGGCGCTGTGGGTCGGCATGGCCCACAACATTCCTTCCTGGCTGCTCGCCTCCGGCCTCGTCGCGCTCGGCATGGACTGGAAGCAGGCGGTGTTCACCATCGCGCTCGCCAATGTCATCGTGCTGGCGCCGATGCTGCTCACGGGGCACGCCGGGCCCAAGTACGGCATCCCCTTCCCGGTGCTGGCCCGCGCCTCGTTCGGGCTGCGCGGCGCCAACCTGCCCGCCATGATCCGGGCGGCGGTGGCCTGCGCCTGGTTCGGCATCCAGACCTGGATCGGCGGCCAGGGCATCTTCGTCCTGCTGGACAAAGTGTTCGGCGGCTGGGCCGAGGCGTCGAAGGTCGGGGGCCAGCCGTGGACGCTGTGGGTGTGCTTCGTGCTGTTCTGGACACTTGAACTGGCCATCGTCTACCGGGGGATGGAGGCCCTGCGCCGCTTCGAGAACTGGGCCGCGCCGTTCGTCATCGTCGGCGCCCTGGTGCTGCTGGCCTGGATCGCCAACAAGTCGGGCGGTCTCGGGCCGCTGCTCGACCAGCCCTCGCGGCTCGGCTGGGGCGCGGACTTCTGGCCGGTGTTCTTCCCCTCCCTGATGGGAATGATCGCCTTCTGGTCGACCCTGAGCCTGAACATCCCCGACTTCACCCGCTTCGGCGCGGGCCAGCGCGCCCAGATCTGGGGGCAGACGCTCGGGCTGCCGACCACGATGACGCTCTTCGCCCTGCTGTCCGTCTTCGTCACCTCCGGCTCGCAGGCTGTGTACGGCGCTGCCGTCTGGGACCCGGTCGCGCTCGCGGCCAGGACGGACAACGTCTTCGGCCTGGTCTTCGCACTGGTGACCGTGCTCGTCGCGACGATCTCCGTGAACATCGCGGCGAACGTCGTCTCACCTGCGTACGACCTGGCGAACCTGGCCCCGAGGCTCATCAACTTCCGTACCGGCGCACTGATCACGGGTGTCGTCGGGGTGCTGATCATGCCGTGGAAGCTGACCGCGACACCCGAGCTGTACATCTTCACGTGGCTCGGCCTCGTCGGCGGAATGCTCGGCACCGTCGCCGGTATCCTCATCGCCGACTACTGGCTGGTGCGGCGCACCGTCCTCGACCTCCCCGCGCTCTACACGCCCGGCGGACGCTACTGGTACACCGCCGGCTGGAACCTGCGCGCGGTCGCCGCGTTCGCGGTGGGCGGCGTGCTCGCGGTGGGCGGCTCGCATTCGGCGCCGGGGAAGGGGCCCTTCCCCGAAGACGGGCTGATCCCCTTCCTCAGGCCGCTCGCGGACTACGGCTGGGCCGTGGGTCTGCTGACCTCGCTGCTGGTGTACGTGGTCCTGACGGGCATCAACGGGCGGCGAACAGCGGCGTGAGCGCGGCGTCCGGCCGGTCGCGGGCCCGAGACCTCACACACCGAGGAATACGCGACAGCCGATTACGCCAGGTCGCCAGCTCGACGTCCCCGACCGGTCGCGTGCGGGGCGACCGCGGCAAGGGCCATCGACAACCGTGCTCAGCGCCGCGACCGCTGTGCGGACACCACCTGCCGGAGCGTCCTGTCGGCCATGCCGCCCCGCTGCATCCGTTCAGCGAAGCCCGGGAACTGTCCGGCGATCGCGCCCAGAAGTCTCAACTCCAGCGGAGCGACGTTGATCTCGGCCACATCGCGTTCCACCGCCCGCATCACCCCGGCCACCACCTGCCGCGGCGAGACCGTGCGGATGCCGGCCGGGGGTTTCGCGCCCGTCGCGGCGAACATGCCCGTGTCCCGTACGAAGCCGGGCTGGACGATCGAGACCCCGACACCCGTGCCGTGCAGGTCCTGGCGCAGCCCGAGAGCGAAGCCCCGCAGTCCGAACTTGGTGCCGCTGTACAGCGAGGCGGACTTCGTGGCGGCCTTGCCCGAGATCGAGCCGACGAAAGCCAGGTGGCCCCGGCCCGCCTCGACCATGGCGGGGGCGAGGAGGCGGGCGAGCATGGCGGGCGCGTGCAGGTTCACGGCGAAGGCGCGCTCGACCTGCTCAGGGGTGTATTCGAGCAGGTCGCCGCTGGAGGGCAGTGCGGCGTTGGCGATCAGGAGGTCCGTGCCCGCGGCCTCGTCGGCGAGGCGGCGCACATCGTCGGGTTGGGCCAGATCGGCGACGACCGCACGCGCGCCGTGGCGCTCGGCGAGCGGCCGAAGGGCGTCGGCGCGCCGCCCGGTCACGGTCAACCTGGCGCCCCGCGCGGCGAGTTCGGCCGCGAGGGCGCCGCCTATACCGCCGGTCGCCCCGGTGAGCAGAACGGTTGCTCCGGTGATCCGCATCTGGTTACCCTCCAGTTCTGTTCGTTCGAACGAACAATAGAGAGGCGGGGGCAGCGTGTCCACAGACCCATTCGGCGGACTCGTCGAGCACGTAAGGGCTTTGGCGGCGGGCGAGACCACGTCCGAGGCTCTCGTCACGGGCGCCCTCGCCCGTATCGAGGCCACGCAGGGCAGCGTCAACGCCTTCCGCACCGTGCGCGCCGGGGCCGCGGTCGAGGAGGCACGCGCCGCCGACCGCAGGCTCGCGGCGGGGGACAGGCTGCCGCTTCTCGGCGTGCCCGTCGCGGTCAAGGACGACACCGACGTGAGCGGGGTGCCCACCTACTTCGGCTGCGCGGGCGACATCCCACCCGCGGCCGAGGACGGTGAGGCCGTACGGCGGCTGCGGGCCGCGGGCGCCGTGATCGTCGGCAAGACCAACTCGTGCGAGCTGGGCCAGTGGCCGTTCACCGAAGGGCCCGCCTTCGGCGCCACCCGCAACCCCTGGGCCGATGGACATACCCCCGGCGGATCCTCCGGCGGCTCCGCGGCAGCCGTCGCCGCCGGACTGGTGCCCGCCGCACTCGGCTCCGACGGAGCCGGATCCATCCGCATCCCGGCGGCCTGGACCCACCTCGTGGGCATCAAGCCGCAGCGTGGCCGCGTCTCGGTCCACCCGTACAGCGACTGCTTCCAGGGCCTGACCGTCAACGGCCCGCTCGCGCGTACCGTCGCCGATGCCGCGCTGCTGCTCGACGCCGCGTCCGGCCCGCACCCCGAGGAGGCGTACCGTCCCGCCGCGATCGACGCGTCGGCGGCCGCCCGCCGCGAACCGGGACCGCTGCGCATCGCCCTCGCGCTGCGCCCGCCGCTCACCCTCACCGGCACCCGCCCCCACCCCGAGGTGCGCCGCGCGGTCACCGCACTCGCCGACTCCCTGGCCCGCCTCGGCCACCGCGTCGAGGAGGCGCGTCCCCGCTACGGACTCATCGGACTGAGCTTCCTGCCCCGCGCCGCGACCGGCATCGCCGAGTACGCCGACCGGCACCCCGATCCCGCCCTGCTCGACCCACGCACCCGGTCCGCCGCCCGCTCCGGTCACCGGCTCGCCCGCCTCGTGCGGGCGGCGCGAGCGCGCGAGGTGGCCCAGCAGCGCAGGATCGGCGCGTTCTTCGGCAGCTACGACGTCCTGCTCACGCCCGCCACGGCCGCCCCGCCGCCCCGCATCGGCGACTTCGACGGGCTCTCCGCCCGGCGCACCGACATCGGCATCGCCGCTGCCTGCCCGTACGCCTGGCCCTGGAACGTGCTGGGCTGGCCCGGCGTGGCCGTGCCCGCCGGGTTCACCGCCGACGGACTGCCCATCGGCGCCCAGTTGCTGGGACCGGCCGGCAGCGAGGAACGGCTGATCTCCCTCGCCGCCCAACTGGAGGACGCCCTGCGGTGGTACGAGAAGCGTCCGCCCTCCTCCTACGGCCTGGCGGCGTCGGCCGGGACCACCCCGTGACCAGCGGGAGCGCGCCAGTGGGACAATGACGCCATGCCAACCGCCCCTCGCTCCGCCGCCACCCGGCAGCGCATCATCGAGGCCGTCCTGCACATCATCGGCAGGGACGGGGTCGCGGCGGTCACCAACCGGCGGATAGCCAAGGAGGCCGGTGTCTCGCTGGGGTCGGTGACGTACCACTTCGAGACCCAGCACCACCTGCTGCGGGAGAGCCTGCTGCACTTCGTCCGCGAGGAGACCCGGCGTTTCACCGCACTCGCCGACCAGTGCCGCAGCGAGTGCGTCGACATCGCGGGCGCGGCCGCGCTCGCGGGACGGGTGGCGGGCGGCATCGGCTTCGACAGCGAGCACATCGCCACGTTCGAGCTGTACGTCGAGGCCGGACGGGACGAGCGGCTTCGGGAGGCCGCGGCCGAAGCGTTCGCCGCGTACGACCGGCTCGCCGCCCAGATACTGACCGGCCTCGGCGTCCCGGACGCCGAGCGGTACGCGGCGACGACCGTCGCCCTCGTGATGGGCCTCCAGCTGCGCCGGCTGGCCACCGGTGGTCCGGCCGAGGACCTGGTCGACGCACTGCTGCTGCTCGCTCGCGGCGCGGTGGGGGAGGGTGCGGTCGGCGACGGTGCGGTCGGCGAGCGCGCGGTGGGGGAGGGTGCGGTCGGTGACGGTGCGGTGGGGGAGGGTTCGGTCGGCGAGGGCGGCGCCCTCGCGGATGGCGCGCTCGTGCCACCGGCCGGGCGGTGAGGCCCGTCTGATGCGGCCGTTCGATGCGGGCCGTCTGATGCGGTCTGGACCCCACAAAATTACCCTGAAAGGGTGCATATCGCTCGCCGATGCGCCCCGCCCGCCCTCGCCCTGGGGCTGGCGCTCGGTCTTCTGCCCGGCCACGCCGTCGCAGGGGAAGCGCCCCGGCTCGCCGCCATCGTGCGGGACGTGCCGCAGGACAGGCTCGGCGCGAGCCACGAGCCCGGCTGCCCGGTGCCGCCGGAGCGGCTGCGCCTGATCACCATGAACCACTGGGGCTTCGACGGACGTGTCCATCGCGGGGAACTGATCGTCCATCAGGAGGCCGTGCGTCCGGTGCTGCGCGCCTTCGGGAAGATCTTCGACGAACGCTTCCCGATCCGGCGCATGCGCGTCATGGCCGAGTACGACGGGAGCGACGCGCGCGCCATGGCCGACGACAACACCTCCGCCTTCAACTGCCGCGGGGTGACGGGCGACGCCGGCCACCTGTCCCGCCACTCCTACGGCGACGCCGTAGACATCAATCCCCTGGAGAACCCGTACATGGACCGCTCCGGCGCCGTCCACCCTCCGGCCGCCGAACGCCACCTGAAGCGGACCCCGGCCACCAAGGGGCTGATCATGCCGGGCGACGCCGTCACCCGGGCCATGGAGAGCGCCGGCTGGCAGTGGGGCGGCAGCTGGTCACCGCGGGACTACCAGCACTTCTCCGCCGACGGCACCTGAGGGCCCCGCCCCCATGGCCGCCGGACGGCGGCGAACCCCGGCGGAACGCCGGGTTACGGGGCGGGGCGCCGAGCGACTCCCGCGATGTCAGCCGGGCGTGATTGGCTGGTGGCATGATCGATGAATTTCTGACCGGTGATCTGTCCGACGTCGAGGAGGCGCTCCGCAAGGCGGCCGCCGCCGAGATCACGCCGCGCTTCCGGCAGCTCGCCGAGCACGAGATCGTCGAGAAGAACGGCCCCCACGACCTCGTCACCGCCGCGGACCGGCTCGCCGAGGCGCATCTGACCGCCTCGCTGACCGCCCTGCTGGCGGGCTCCGTGGTCGTCGGCGAAGAGGCGGTGCACGCGGACCCGGCGGTTTACGAGGCGCTGCACGGCGACGCCCCCGTGTGGATCGTGGACCCCGTCGACGGCACCCGCCAGTTCGTGCACGGCGAGCCCGGCTTCTGCACCCTGGTCGCGCTCGCGCACCGCGGTGAGGTCCTCGCCTCCTGGACGTACGCGCCCGTCACCGACGAGCTCGCCGTCGCCGTGCGCGGCGGGGGCGCGCGCCTGGGCGGCGAGGCGCTGCACTCCGGCGCGCCCGCCCCCGGCGCCGTACTCGACGTGGCCATGTCCCACCCGGACTACACGACCCCCGAGCAGAAGCGCGCGCTGCTCGGCCTCGGCGTGCCCGGGGTGCACGCGCGACCGTGCGGGTCGGCGGGCCTTGAGTACCTGGCCGTCGCCAGGGGCGCGCTGGACGCTGTCGCCTTCTCGTGGGAGTACGCCTGGGACCACGCGGCCGGGCTGCTGCTGGTCACGGAGGCGGGCGGCGCGCATCTCACCCTGACCGGCGAGCCGTTCCGCGTCACCGGCGGCAACACCCTGCCCTTCACGGCCGCCCGTGACGAGGCGACCGCGCGGCGCATACGGGAGCTGCTGACCTGAATCGTCGCGCGCGGTGCGGTCGGCAGCGATGCGACATGTCGCGCGCGGTGCGGTCGCCCCCGGGGCCTCGGGCGTCGTCCGGTCCCGGCCCCGTCCCCCGGCCGCTGGAGTCAGGTCAGCAGCGACCTGACCTCCCGCACCAGTTCACCCGCCGACGTGACCGCCGCCGCGTCCAGGCCGGTCAGCGCCGACGACACACGCGCGGTGAAGTCCCCGGGGACGCCCGGGAGCGCGGCGGCGGCCGCAAGTGCGCCCTTCTCGTTCAGGCACCACACCCGGTGATACGCGTGCAGCGACTGCACCAGCACGCCGAACGCCCGGGCCAGGCACAGCGACACGTGCAGGGTGTCGCCCGACCCCACCGACCTGCGCGCCGCCGCGACGGAGAACTCCGCCTCCCACGCCGCCCGGACCAGGGCCGTGCGCAGCGGCTCAGGGTACGTCCTGGTCTGCGCCCGAATCTCCGTCAACTCACCTGTGGGGTCCGCCAGTACGCGGCACAGCGCCGCCTCGCCCGCATAGGCCGGGGACCAGAAGCCCAGCGGATGCCCCGGTTGCACACCCGTCTCGTACCGCCCGGCCCGGCAGTCGGCCCACACCCGTTCCAGCCGGTCCAGATCCCGCAGGATCCAGTCCACCGGCACCCCGTCCACCGTCAGCCAGGCACCGCCGTCGACCCACGGCCCCCAGCCGCCGGGTCCGGCGACCTCCACCGGCTCGCCGGTCAGCTCGGACGCGAGCGCGGCGAGGGCCGGGACATCGGGTTCGCCGCGGTAGTAGAGCCCGAGGTCCCAGTCGGAGTCCGGCCGGTGGGCGCCGCGCGCCCGGCTGCCGCCGAGCGCGACCGCGCGGATGCCCGCAACGGCTGTGAGCCGCCGGGCCATCGACTCGATCACGGTGTCCATCGGGACGGAAGGTACCCCGGCTCGCACGGTCGGTGCCCCGGAATATCCTGGGGGCTCATGGCCTCGGCTGACAAAGGAGTCCGAAGGTGCCGTCGATGCTCGATGCCGTCGTCGTGGGGGCGGGCCCCAACGGACTGACCGCCGCGGTCGAACTGGCCCGCCGTGGCTTCTCCGTTGCCTTGTACGAGGCCCTGGACAGCGTCGGCGGCGGTGCGCGCACCGAGGAGCTGACCCTCCCCGGCTTCCGCCACGACCCCTGCTCCGCCGTGCATCCGCTCGGCATCGGATCACCCGCGTTCGCCGGTATGCCGCTCGCCCGGCACGGCCTGGAGTGGCTGCACCCGCGGCTGCCCCTCGCGCACCCGTTCCCCGACGGCACGGCCGCGATCCTCAGCCGATCGGTGGGCGAGAGCGCCATGTCCCTCGGCGCCGCCGACGCGGGCGCCTACCGCCGGCTGATCGCGCCCTACCTCGGGCACTGGGACACCCTTGCGGCCGACTTCCTGCGCACCCCCTGGGACGGGCTGCCCCGCGCCCCGTACCGCTTCGCCCGCTTCGGACTCGACGCGATCCGGCCCGCGTCCTGGCTGGCCCGCCGCTTCGAGGGCGAGAAGGGCCGGGCGCTGCTCGCCGGGCTCGCGGCGCATTCCATCGCGCCCACGAGCGGTGTCGCCACCGGTGGCATCGCCCTCATGTTCGCGCTCGCCGCGCATGAGGTCGGCTGGCCGGTGCCGCGCGGCGGCTCCCAGGCCATCTCCGACGCGCTCGCCTCCTACCTGCGGGAACTGGGCGGCGAGATTCACACCGGCACCGAGGTCAGGCGCCTGGACGAACTGCCTCCCGCCCGCGCGTACGTCTTCGACACCTCGCCGACGGCGCTCGCCAGGATCGCGGGACTCGGCCACGCGTACTGGCGCTACCGGTACGGCGCTTCCGCGTTCAAGATTGATTACGCCCTGTCGGGGCCCGTGCCCTGGACCGCAGAGGATGCCCGCGAGGCCGGGACCGTGCACATCGGCCCGACCGCGCGCGAGATCGACACGGCCCTGCGGAGGGCGGTCGAAGGCCGCGATCCCGAGGTGCCGTTCCTGATCACGGCGCAGCCGAGCCTGATCGACCCCACCCGGGCCCCCGACGGCAAGCACGTGCTGTGGGCGTACGGTCATGTGCCGGCCGGCTGGGAGGGTGACGCCACCGAGGCCGTCGAACGACAGCTGGAGCGGTTCGCCCCCGGCTTCCGCGACCTGGTCCTTGCCCGGGCCGTCGCCGGCCCGCCCCAACTCGCCGCGCGCAATGCGAACTACGTGGGCGGTGACATCGCCTGCGGCGCTTTCGCGGGCCTCCAGACCGTGCTCCGCCCCAAACTGGCCCGCGTCCCCTACGCCACCGCGCACCCCGCCGTCTTCCTGTGCTCGTCGGCGACCCCGCCCGGCCCTGGAGTGCACGGCATGTCCGGTCATCACGCGGCGAAGGCGGTGTGGCGGCGGCTCCGGGCCGAATGATCGCGGCCGCGCGGGCGGCGAGGGCGATGATGGCGGGCATGACTTCGAGGCCGGGAGCGGTGCCTCTGTCGGGAGGCGCTGGTCTCGGTCATGCAGGTGCCCGCCCGCCCGCTGGTCTGGCGGGCCCGATGGCCGGATCGAGCTGCTGCCGTCGCGGCGTGCGCTGCGCTCGCCGCACCGTCCGGCCGGAGCAAGCCTGGAGATGCGGGGCCGGCCGCATTCGAACGGGGCAGCTCGGGGGCTACTGCGACGCCGTTGACAGACCTGCTGGCCGAGGTTGTTTCCAGAGTTCGCCAACCATTTCCAAGAGGCCACGGTTGTCAAGGCGATCCGCGCCGAGGCCGGCACCGCCGGTGCCGTAGACATGCACGAACTCGCAGACCTGCGCGGCAACACCACGGAGTTCGTGCGCAATGTGGAGGCACTCGACGAGGTCAAGAGAACCGCCGCACAGCCAGGAAACGGAGACGGTGTCACAACCATGCGTCGGACCGACTGAGCGGGACCGTCAAGCGGCCCCGGTGACAGAGCGCCCACCGTAGAGTCAGGCCGAGTGTCAGCCGCGGGTGACGACCACGGCGCTGCCCTGGCCGACGCCGACGCACATGGTGGCCAGCCCGCGGCGTGCGCCGGTGCGGCGCATTCGGTGCAGCAAGGTGGTGAGGATGCGGGCACCGGAGCAGCCGAGGGGGTGGCCTAGCGCGATGGCACCACCGGTCGGGTTGACCAGCTCCCGGTCGATGCCCAACTGGTCCATACAGGCCAGTGCCTGGGCGGCGAAGGCCTCATTGAACTCGGCCTCCTCGATGTCGGCGATGTCCCAGCCGAGCCGGGCCAGCACCTTGCGGGTGGCGGGGACCGGGCCGATGCCCATGGTGTCGGGGTGAACCCCGGCGCTGGCGCCGGCGGCGTAACGGCCCAGCGGCTCCAGCTCCAGTTCGCGCAGCGCCTCCTCGCTGACCAGCAGCAGCCCGGCAGCGCCGTCGTTCATCGGGGAGGCATTCCCCGCGGTGACGCTGCCGTCCGGGCGGAAGACCGGACTGAGGGAGGCGAGGCGCTCGGCCGTGGTGTCCTCGCGGATGCCCTCATCCGCGGTGACGACAACCCTGTCGGGCCGGGTGACAGGCAGGATCTCGGCGTCGAAGAGGCCGTCCTTGCGGGCGGCGGCGGCGCGCTGGTGGCTGCGCAGGGCGAAAGTGTCCTGCTCTTCGCGGCCGACACCATAGCGCTCGGCGACCTCCTCGGCGGTCTCGCCCATGGAGAGCACTCCGTGCAGCTGGTGCATACGCGGGTTGGTCAGCCGCCAGCCGAGCCGGGTGTCGTACGTCTCGATCTTGTGCGGCAGCGCCTCGTCCGGGCGCGGCAGTACGAAGGGGGCGCGGCTCATCGACTCCGAGCCGCCGGCGACAACCACCTCGGCCTCACCGGCGGCTATGGTCCGAGCGGCGGCGATGACCGCCTCCATGCCCGAGGCGCACAGCCGGTTGACCGTGGCTGCGGGCACGGACTCCGGCAGGCCGGCCAACAGCACGGCCATCCGGCCGACATTGCGGTTGTCCTCGCCGGCCTGGTTGGCGGCGCCCCAATAGACGTCGTCGATACGGACAGGATCCAGGGCGGGCACATCGGCGAGCAGGCCTTTGATGACGGCTGCGGCGAGATCGTCAGGGCGGACGGTGGACAGGGCGCCACGCAGCCGGCCGATGGGGGTGCGGCGGGCGGCGGCGAAGTACACGGGGCGCACGGGGACTCCTGGTTTGGGTGGACGGTGGCGGGTGTGGAATGGGCAGCTGGACCGATGGGGTCGACACCAGTGAAGGCGGCTGCGATGAGGGGCTTGGGGATCTGGCTGGTGCCCTCGCGGAAAAGTCATCTCGCGGGCGCCTTGCCCACCGGGTACGTGTCGTTGCATCCCTGGCCGCCGAAGATCTGGAGCGCGTTGCTCGCGCAGCGCACCGCGGCCTCGCTCGCGCGGGTCGGCGAACCGGTACAACTGCCACCGCGGCTCGGTGGCGCGAGGCAGCCCGCGGCCGATGTGGTCGGCGCCCTGCCGCCTCGGCAGCCGGGCGGTGCCGAGGCGACCGCGGTCTCCTCGATCACCTTCTGGAGCGGCTGGTGCCCGGCCACCGGCGTGCCGAACTGCTTGCGCTCCGCCGCGTGCCGCACGGCCGCCTGCAGGGCGGCCCGGACCACGCCGACACAGCTCTGCGTGAACGACATCCGGCCCTTGGCCAGGTCGCGCCGGCAGCATGCTCCGGTGTGAGGTCAAGATCCATGGGGGTACACCTCGCAGTCGGGTGTAGGGGAGCGCGCCGAGGGGGAGCCGCACCGTCCAGTCTTTAACTAGCACTGCAAGTTTTATGGGGACTGTAGCCCGTGTCGCACCCGGCTGTGAAGGGGGGCATCCCGAGTGCCCCCTCGAAGCGCGTACGGCCTGACCTTCTCTGTCCGGCCCGGGCGGTAGTCGCAGTGGCTGGCGGCGCTCCGCGCCTGCGGCGCAACGTCTCACCGCAGAGGCCACGGCACAGGCGCCGCCACCGAGTTCGCCGCGGCGTCGATGAGACAGGCAGGCGACCACGGCAAGGACGTGGCCGTGGAGCACATGGCAGCCGCAGCCCTGCCTCGCGGCCCGGGCTGCGCGCCTCCGCCGGCTCGGCATGCGCGCCCCGCGCCCTGGGGGGCCCGATTTGTCCGACTCTCGAGGCCGGGCCCCATTCGTGGGTCTCGGCGATCTCGTGGCTGCCCCTCTTGCGGCGGACCGCGTGGGCGTGCCAGCCCCCGAATCGATCGGTGATCGATTCGGGGGGAACTCCATGGATTTGTGCCTCTCCCTGGAACAGGCCGCGGCACGGGAACCGCTCGTGACTTCGTGGACCGGGATGTCGTCCCGTATGCCGCTCAGTGGGACCGCGAGGAGTGGATCGACCGCGGGATCGTCCGGAATCTGGGCGACGCGGGCTTCCTGGGGCTGACGGTCCCCGAGGAGGACGGCGGCTCCGGCGGCGACCACATGACCTACTGCCTGATCACGGAGGAGCTGGGCCGGGGGGCTCCTCGGTGCGCGGGGTCGTCTCGGTCTCGCTCGGCCTGGTCGCCTGCGTCGGTGTGTCGTTCGGGGCTCGGTCCACGTCCCGCATTTCACCGACGGCACGGAGAATCCGCAGCTTCTCGGCACCCCCTTGTAACCGATCGGCGATCGGTTTACGCTGCGGCAACAACCGAACGCCGATCGGTAGCCCACCGAGTGCCGCCGACGTCAGAGAGCGCGGTTCACGACCCTTACCGCGCCGCCGCCGAACCCGTCCCCCTCGCGTGTCCGGCGTCGCCGACTCGCCGAAGCGCCCGCAATGCGGCGCTCCGAGCTTCGTCAGGCCGCCGGGCCCGGAACCCATGTCCGCCAGTCCTTCGCTGACCCCATGTCAGCGCTCTTGTGTGATTGAGCAGGAGACCTTATGACAGCCTTGTCGCTCGCGGCGACGCTCGCCGAACCCGCTCGCCGCTCCCCCGGCAGTCTCGCCCTGGTCGAAGGCAGCGTCCGCCTGACCTACGGCGAGTTGTGGGCCCAGGCCCTGCGCTACGCCGCCGCGCTACGGGAACTGGGCGTACGCCCCGATGACCGTGTGGCGTTGCTGTGCCCCAACACGGCGGACTTCGTTCGCACCTACTACGCCATCCTCGCCCTCGGCGGTGTCGTCGTGCCGGTGCCGACACTGCTCAACGCCGACGAAGCCGCGTACATCCTCCGGCACTCCGGCGCCCGAACGCTCGTCGCTGAGGTGAGCCACCTCGATCTCGGCCGGAAGGCGGCGCAGGCGGCGGGGATCCCCCTCCTCCCCCTCGGGGACGATCGCAACAGCGGGTCGTTGGACGCACTCGCAGCTCCGGCCGACCCGCTGCGTACGTACGCCACCCGGCTTACCGACGACCCAGCCGTCATCTTCTACACCTCCGGCACCACAGGCCGCCCCAAGGGTGCCGTGCTCACCCACTTCAACTTGGTCATGAACGCGACGGTCAATGCCTACGACGCCAATGGGCTGCGGCCTGACGACGTCGTGCTCGGCTGCCTTCCGCTGTTTCACACCTTCGGTCAGACCGTGGCCATGAACGCGACCTTCCGGGTGGGCGCAACGCTCGTGCTGCAGCCACGGTTCGAGCCGGACGGCGCCATCGCCCTCATGCGGGACGAAGCGGTCACCGCGTTCTACGGCGTACCGACGATGTTCATCCGGCTCCTGGACAGAGCGGCCGGCCAGACGGAGCTTCCGAAGCTTGGCATGTGCATCTCCGGTGGCGCGTCACTGCCGGTCACGGTCCTTGAGCGCTTCGGGAAGACCTTCACCACCACCGTGTATGAGGGTTACGGGCTGTCCGAGACCTCGCCGACCGCGAGTGTCAACCAGTCCGCGTACGGGACGCGGCCCGGCACCGTCGGCCATCCCCTGTGGGGCGTTGAGGTGGAGGTCGCGGACGCCGAAGTCGAGGGCTCCGTCGAGCTGCTGCCGCACGGCGAGACGGGCGAGATCGTCATTCGCGGTCACAACGTCATGGCCGGTTATCTCGGTGACCCGGAGGCCACCGACGCCGCCATCGTCGACGGCTGGTTCCGTACCGGCGACATCGGGCGCAAGGATGCCGACGGGTTTCTCTCGATCGTCGACCGCAAGAAGGATCTCATCATCCGCGGTGGCTTCAACGTCTACCCCCGCGAGGTCGAAGAAGCCCTGATGCGCCACTCCGACATCGCCGAGGCAGCCGTCATCGGCATCCCCGACGACGAACGCGGCGAAGAGATCTGCGCCGTTGTCGTGCCGCGGTCCGGCCGCCGCATCGATCCTGACGCCCTCATCGCATGGACCCGCGACCGGTTGGGCCGCCACAAGTACCCCCGTCGCGTCGAGGTCGTCGACCATCTGCCGCTTGGCCCCAGCCACAAGGTGCTCAAGCGGGAACTGCGTCGCCAGTTCACCAAGCAAGCCACCCCCCGAGCCGCCGAAAGGACCGTCACCCCATGACTGCCCAGAGCACCAGGACAGACCCACAGAAACCAACCGACACAGCGCCGGTTCCGCGCTCCGAGGTACGCCGCGCGGCCCTCACCGCCATGGCCAGTTCCGCCATCGAGTGGTACGACTTCTTCATCTACGGCACGGCCGCCGCGCTTGTGTTCAGCACAAAGTTCTTCCCGTCGTTCAGCCCCGTGGCCGGAGTGCTCGCGGCTTTCGCGACCTTCGCCATCGGCTTCGCCGCGCGCCCGCTCGGGGGCATCGTCTGCGGCCACTACGGCGACAAGTACGGCCGCAAACCCGTTCTGGTGGCGACACTCATCATCATGGGTGTTGCGACCACGCTCATCGGTCTGCTGCCCACCTTCTCGGTGATCGGGATCGCTGCACCCATCATGCTGGCGCTGCTCCGCTTCGCTCAGGGCCTGGCGGTCGGAGGGCAGTGGGGCGGTGCGATGCTCGTCGCGACCGAGTACGCACCGCCTGGGCGAAGAGGACTGTACGGCAGCTTTGTGCAGCTCGGCGTGCCGATCGGCCTGATCCTCGGCAATCTGACCTTTCTCGTCATGTCCAGCGTGGTCGCCAAGGAGGACTTCGCGGCGTGGGGATGGCGGGTGCCGTTCCTGTTCAGCGTTGTGCTGATCGCGCTCGCCATGTTCGTCCACAAGCGGCTGGAGGAGACACCCGCGTTCCAACGCGCGGAGGAGCGACTGTCCGAGAGTAAAGAAGCCCGGCGGCGTTCGCCGGTGCTGGAGGTGCTGCGCTCCCAGCCCAAGCAGATCCTTCTCGCAGCCGGCTCGTTCCTCGTCGTCAATGCGGCCTTCTATCTGATGGTCACCGGAATGCTCGACTACGGCAACAGGCACCTGGGAATGAGCAAGAGCACCGTGCTCACAGCCGTGCTGCTGGGCAATGCCGCCCAGCTCGTCGCACTCCCGTTCTTCGCGGCCCTCTCGGACCGCGTGGGCCGTCGCCGCGTCTACGCGGCCGGGGTCGTGGGCTTGGGCATCTGGGCGTTCCCGATGTTCCAGCTCGTCGACACCAAGCAGTTCCCGCTCGTCGTCCTGGCCATGGTCGGGGGCATCACGTGCCTGTCGGCGGCGTACGGTCCGCAGGCGGCGCTGTTCGCCGAGATGTTCAGCGCCGAGGTGCGCTATTCCGGCGCCTCCCTCGGCTACCAGATCGCCGCGGTGCTCGGCGGTGGTCTGGCACCGTTCCTGATGGTTCTGCTGCTGGAGACCACGCACACATCGATGTCGATCTCCATATACGTGGCGGTGATGGCGGCCGTCGCTCTGCTCTCGCTGTGGCGGATCAAGACGGTCCGCGATCCGTCGGAATAGCCGTCGCATCCACCTGGTGGGTTGTGGACACGGGACGGCCACCGCGGGAAGCTCCGAGTACGACCACGTGCTGGGGGGTGCGGTGGCCGTCCAGCGGGTGTGCACTGAGTGCTCCCTCGGCCCTGGCTGTCCCCTCGCCGGCATCTGGGCGGGCGGGCAGCCCATGGTCGCCGACCGCGTACTCATGGCTGCCCGTGCAGCCACTGCGCGGACCGCCCGCTCAGCACCATCCGAGGACCCGCACCGCACCATCCCGCGGTCAAGTCGAACCGATGAACGGTTTGACAGCAGAGACGCGCTTGCCGGAGCCGGTTCAGCCCAGCCCGGTCCGCCGCGCCCGCCCTGCCTCCGGTTCGGACCGAGCATCCCAGGAGCGGCCTGCCGTGACCCGCGCAGGTCCGCTGTTCGAGTGACCTTCCCACCCTGCCCTTGTGTGTAAGGTGAGGTCAGAAGCGGGGCACTGGGGGTAACCGACCGCGACACGACCTGGGGGTGCATCGGTGGGCCGGCCGACCAAACCGATTCTCAGCCGGGAGCGCATCTGCACATCGGCGCTGGCCATCGTGGACGAGGAAGGGCTCGCCGAGCTGTCGATGCGCAAGCTCGCCCGAAGCCTCGGGGTCCAAATCTCCTCACTCTATGAGCATGTGAAGACCAAGGACGATGTTCTCCACGAGGTCGCGAACACCATCATGGCGAACGTCGATGTCTCGGGCTTCGAAACCGGCGACTGGCGTCATGGAGTGGCGTCCTGGGCACGGTCCTATCGCGCTGCGCTGGCCGCCCACCCCAACATCGTTCCGTTCCTGGCCTATGGACCGGCACATCGTGAAGCGTCCTTGCGGCGCGCCGACACCGTACACGGCGGTCTGGTGGCCGGAGGCTGGCCTCCCCGGTACGCCACGATGATCGGAGCCTCGACCAAGTACCTGGTGGTCGGTGCCGCGATGAGCTCCTTCGCCGGAGGATTCGACGACGATGTCCAGGTCTACGTCGACCGATACCCGCACCTGGCCGGAGCGCACCGTTTGCGCGAGCATGCCGAAGGGATCGACCAGGACAGCTTCGAACTCGCCCTGGAGATGTTCCTCGACGGTCTTACGGCACTGCACTCCCGGGTTGCCGCGCCGGCGAAGGATTCCGAGAAGTCCTGACGGTCTGACGCAATTCCATTCCATGTTCAACGTGGCGGCGCTGCTTTGAGGATGGCGGCGGACAGGGTTCCTGCCGCCCCGCCGCCGCTTCCTCTGGCGGGGACGACAGCGGCGACAGCCATATCACCGGCGAAGGCGGCGAACCAGCTATTGGGCTGCTCCTGCCCGTCGACCTCAGCCGATCCCGCCTGAGTCTCCGCCGACGCAACGGCTTTGTCGCTGACGTATCCGAAACCCCGGCAGGGTGACCCGAACACAGGCCAGCCAGCCCGAGCAGTGGGCTTCCCGTCGGGGCTCGCGTTCCCGCCGCCAGGCAGCAGCGATCAGTGAAGGGTTCGATCAACGTCGTTCAGCACGACGCCGACCAGGGCGTGCACTGCAGAGGGCCTGGCTCGGCCCGGCGACCTCGTAGCGGGTGACGACGACGAGGCCGAGCAGGACGACGAGTACGACGATGCCCACCACAGCGGTGAGGACAGGGCTGAACTTCGCCGTAGCCGTCCCCCGAAGTGGCGGTGACGACCGAACCCGAAGTGCCGGTCAGGTCCTCGCCCCGCGGTGCGGGCACGGCACCGTCGCGCCGTCATCTCGCGGCACCTGGAGGCCAGTTCCACCCTGCGGGCCCTTGTCCACGAATCGAGCCGGTCCGACCACGTCTGGTTCGTCCCTGATGTCGACACCCTCGACTCCCTTCTGAAGGCCATGGCCTGAGCCGGGCCGGTCAGGACGCGCGCGACGGCGCCGGCGAACCGTTGTCCCGAATGTCGCCCCAGTCGCTGATCACTGCGATCCGGGGGCGCCGCAGCTTCGAATAACCAGTGAGGGCGTTGCCCTGGTTCGCGCCGTCTGCCGTCTGGAGGGACCGTGATGCCTGGCTCTTCCTCCGGGTGCTCGTCGCGCAGGTGCGTCACCCTGCCGTTCGCAATGCACACACCGGTTGTGTCGCCCGGCGCGTCACGACGCGTGGCTCGACGGGCGGGACATGTCGCCCGAGCAGCGCAGCGACGCGGTGCTCATCGTGTCAGGGCCGGTCACCCATACGGTGCGGCACGGGCGCAGCCGTTGCACACCGACCGACCTGGGCGGGGACCTCGACATCGCGGTCGCGGACCGCTTGGAGGACGCCCCCGAGGCGCGGTCTGGCCACGGGGGCGACGTTCTCGCCGGCCGGGGCCCGGTTCTGGTGCGGCGGCTGGGCGGGCCGCTGATCGTTGTGCCCGGGCCGGGAGGCAGGACGGTGCACTCGGCCGTGCACCTGAACGGTCCGGCACAGGTCCCCCGGGCGAGCGGTACCGTCCGGCGGTCGTCTGCGCCAAGGAGGTGAATACGTCAGGCGGACGGCTCTCGGCCGGGTGCGCAAAGAGCGCCGACGATGTGGGCTCGAGCCGAGTCGAGGAGCGGCAATGGATTGTGGAACCGATGCCGGACACACGCGGTGACGCGCGGCACCCCGCGGGGCGGTCCCCGGACGACGACCGGGTGGACGGGCTGCTCACCCGGGCGGCCGAGGGTGATCAGCAGGCCTTCGCCGGCGTCTACGACGCACTCGCGCCGCCGGTGATGGGACTGGCCTGCCGTGTGCTGCGGGACAAGGCCCAGGCGGAAGAGGTGACTCAGGACGTCATGATCGAGGTGTGGCGCACCGCGGACCGCTTCCGTCCCGAGCGGGGAGCCGCCCGGAGCTGGGTGCTCACCCTGGCGCACCGCCGGGCAGTGGACCGGGTGCGTTCCGTCGCCGCTGGCAGGGCGCGCGAGCTGCGCTCCGGCGTGCTGGAGCACGAGCCGCCCTTCGACGTGGTCGCCGAAGCGGTGGAGGGCCGCGAGGAGCAGCGGGTGGTCTTCCGCTGCCTGGCCAAGCTGGAAGACGCGCAGCGGGTGCCGCTGATGCTCGCGTTCTACCAGGGCCTGACGTACGCGGAAGTGGCCGATGCCCTGGCCGCCCCGGCAGGAACGATCAAGTCACGGATGCGACAGGGGCTGCAGAGCTTGCGCGCGTGTCTGGAGGCCGGCTCATGAGCATCGACGACCCGCATCTCGCCATCGGCGCCTACGTGCTGCACGCCCTGCCGGACGCCGAGGAGGCGGCCTTCGAGAACCACCTGGCCGGCTGTGCGTCCTGCCGCCGGGAGGCCGACCGACTGACGCCCACCACCGCCCTGCTGGTCGCGGCCGAGTCGCTCACGCCGCCTGCGGACCTTCGCCGCCGCGTGCTGGCGGAGATCGCCTGCGTCCGTCAGGACCGGCCTTCCCCCGGAGCGCCGCGACGGCTCCGCGTGCCGCAGCAGCGCCTGCGGTTCGCGGTGACCGCGTGCCTCGCGGCAGCGGTGGCCCTGGGAGGTGTGGCGGCGTGGCAGCACTCGGGGGCCGACATCGCGCGCCTGCAGCTCGCGGAGGTGCGCTCCGGCACGGCCGCGCTCGCCGACGTACTGGCCGCGCCGGACGGGACGATCAGCACCGAGGACCTGTCCGACGGTGCCACTGCGAGTGTTGTCGCCTCGCGGTCCCAGGGCCGGGCCGCGTTGATCGCCTCCGGCCTGCCGTCGCTCACCGGGGGCAAGGTCTACGAACTGTGGTACGCCGAGTCCGGCCGGTACCGGCCCGCCGGTTTGCTGCCTGCCGCAGGCGGCCGCCAGTCTGACATCCTCGTAGGGCCGCTCAAGGAGGCCACCGCCGTCTGCATCACCGTCGAACCCGTCGGCGGGTCTGCGCAGCCCACCACCGACCCGATGGCCTGCATCCGCGTTCCCGCATGACCGCCGCCCGCATGGCGTTCGGCGGCGCTCCGGTCGCCGCGCGTACCGCGACGGCGGCCTCGTAGCCCGCGGGCACGGAAACGCCGCTGACCGAGCAGCCGGTATTCGGGCCGGTGCGTGTGGCGACGTGCCGAGGTGGTCGGCGCGAAGGTCGCGTCCGAGTCCGGTACCGAGTCCCTTCAGATACGCCTCCCTGCGGGTCCGTGCCCGGACGAACGCCGCCGGGCGGTCCCCCGGCGGACAGGCCGCCAGCTCGGCGGCCTCCCGCGGGTGCAACACCGCGGACATCTCCTCGACGGCGGCGCGGGAGGGGGTCTTCTCCACGTCGGCACCGACCTCGGTGACCGCGCAGGCGAGGAGTCAGTGACCCGGTGTGCGGGAGACGGAGAAGTGAAGAGCGGCCTCGCGGACCAGGGGGCGGCCGTGCGGGCCCCGGCACTGGGGGCACGGCGCTCGCGCGACCGGCACGTCCGGCGGGTCGATCCCCAAGTAGGCACTCAGGAGCCGCCGCAGGCCGACATGGCGACCCGGTAGCCGTCCCGGTCCACCGCCCTGCGCAGCGACGCCCCCGTGCGCTCACACCGCCGTCCAGCACCGAGACGGTGAGCGGTGCGACGACATCGCGCAAGTCGGCAGAGGAACGACCTTAGGTGACTGTGCGTCAGGAGACCATGCCCTTGGACGCGCCGGCTCTGCGTGCCCGGCCGTCCCCTTCCGTCGGCGCTTCCGCAAGGAGGACGTCCTCGCCGTAGAGGCCCTGCACCCAGTTGGAATGGTAGATGGTGTCGAGGTACCGCTCACCGAGGTCCGGGGCGATCGCCACCGGGGTGAGGCCTCGGGTGTCGTGCCGGTCGAGCCAGTCCTTCGCGCCGCTGACCACCGTGCCGGTGGAGCCGCCGAAGAGGAAGCCGCGCATGGCCAGGCTGCGGCAGGTGCGGATGGTGTCCGCCTCCTCGACGCGAACCGCCTCGTCCACGTACGCCTCGTCGAGCAGCGGCGGGCGGACGCTCATGCCGAGGCCGGGAATCATCCGGCGCCCCGGTGGGTCGCCGAAGACGGCGGAGCCGACGCTGTCCACCGCCACGATGCGCACCGGCCGGTGCCAGTTGCGGAACCAGCGGGCGCAGCCCATCAGGGTTCCGGTGGTGCCGACCCCGATGAACAGCACGTCCAGGTGCGGGAATCCGCGGGCGATGGCGGGTGCCGTCCGGTAGTAGTGGGCCTTCCAGTTGTCGGCGTTGGTGTACTGGCTCAGCCACACGCAGCGAGGGTCCGCGGCGCACAGGTCACGCACGAACGCGAGCCGTGCGCCGAGCAGACCGCCGGCGGCGGTCCCCTCGGAGACCACGTGGACCTTGCTGCCCAGTGCTTCCATCATCAGCCTGGTGGCCAGGTTGCAGCGGGAGTCCGTCACGCAGACGAACCGGTAGCCCTTGCTCGCCGCGATCATGCTGAGAGCCACGCCGAGATTGCCCGAGGAGGATTCGACCAGGATCGAGTCCCGGGTGATGGTCCCTCTCCGCTCGGCGGACTCCACCATCTCGGTCGCGGCCTTCAGTTTGATCGAACCGGCGAAATTGAATCCCTCGCACTTGAGGAACAAGGGCTGTCCGAGCATCGGCCGCAGGTCGACGTACAGATCCTCCTCGTTGAATGCGTGGGGAACGGATATGACAGGCACGATGGTCTCCTCGTCTGCGGTGGATCACCGGCGGGGCGGCGCGACGGCGTGCCGTCTCATCCGTACCGGCACAGCTCGTGGAAGAAGTTGTCGACGACCTGCAGTTCGCCGGACTTGACCACCTCGTCGTAGACATAGCGGCCGACTGCCAGATCGAGAATTCCGAGCCCGAACGGCGAGAACACCGCGGGCCGGTCCGCCGGCACCGTAACCCGGCCGGCCATCACGTCGTCCAGGGTGCCGTGCAGGAAGGCCCGGCTGCCGGTGAGCTGCTCGGTGAGATGGGGTGAAGTGGCGGCCCTGAGGCAGTGGTCGACGTCATCGACGACGTTGGTGGCGGACAGCAGGACCTGCGGTTCGAGGTCTCGCAGCGACACGTGCAGCACCACCGGGTTGTGGCGGAACCACGACGGGTCACTGATGTGCGGCCGGGCGGCGACGGTGGCGAAGACCACCAGATCGCTGCAGCGGACCAGTTCTTCGGCACCGCGGTGCACGGTGACCCGGCCGGTGGCTCCCGACTGCTCCAGGTAGAGGCGGAAGCCCGCCGCGCTGACCGCGGACACGTCGTGCACGCCGATCTCGTCGAACGACCAGCCCGTGCCTGCCAGGTAGGTGTGGATGTAACGGGCGATCAGACCGGCGCCGAAGAACCCGAGACGGGCAGGGCGCGGCCGCCCCCTGCTGAGCCAGTCGGCGGCCGACGCGGCGGACGCGGCCGTCCGGGCGGCGCTGATGATCGAGCTCTCCATGCAGGCGAACGGATAGCCGGTGTCGTGGTCGTTGAGGATCAGGACCGCCGAGGCACGCGGGATCCCCGATGACACGTTCTCCGGGAAGCTGGAGATCCACTTGAGTCCGTCCACCCGTGCCCGGCCGCCGAGCGAGGCGGGCAGCGCGATGATCCGCGACGACGGACGGTCGGGGAACCGCAGGAAGGACGACGGCGGGTTGACCGTGCGACCGGCGCCGTGCAGGCGGTACGTCGCCTCGACCACGTCCACGACCGCCTTCTCCCGGCAGTCCAGCACGCTCTTGACCTGCTCACCCGGGACGACCGCGAAGGGCGGCACGGTACGGGCGTCCGAACGGGCGTCCCCATGGGTGACTTCTTCGCGGAAGGGGTGGTTCACCGTGGTCATGCCGCTGCCCTCCCGGTCTGCGGTGCGGGTCCGGTCCGGCGCACCGGGTCCGCCATCGCCACCACGACGTCCCGCGGGCCCGCATAGGCCTCCCTGCTGTGCGCGGTACGGATGTTGTCGACGAGCATGAGGTCGCCGGCCTGCCACGGCCGGCGCAGGGTGTGTGCCTCGTAGACCTTGTTGATCTGCTCGACGACGTCCTGGGGCACGGGATCACCGTTGCCGAAACAGGTGTTGAAGGGCAGATTGTCGGGGCCGTACTCCTCGATGAGGAACTCCCGCACTTCGGGGGCCATCGTCCACTCGTTCAGGAAGGCGATCTGGTTGAACCAGCAGCGCCGGCCGGTGACCGGATGGTGCACGACGGCGCCGCGGTGCTGCCGGGTGCGCAGGGAGCCGTCCGGCTGCCAGGCCCATTCCACGGCGTTGGCACGGCAGTACGCCTCGACGGCACGGCGGTCGTCGGTGCCGAACGCCTGGGTGAGCGTGGCGCCGATCTCGTCGTTGTAGGTGCGGGTGAGCAGCCAGCCCTCCCGTTCGAAGCGCTCGACCAGTCCGGTCGGCAGAGCCTCCAGCACGGCGGTCGAGTCGGCCACCGCGGTGGCCCCGCCCTCGGTGGGCGGGCGGAGGCAGGCGAACAGCAGCATGCCCGGGAACTCCCCCGCGTAGCTCAGTTCGTGGTGCATGCACATCGCCTGGCCGGCCGGCCACGCCGACGACGAGTAGACGCCTTCTGCGTAGTTCTCACGGGCGGCGAAGGCCTCCCGCTCGATCGCCGGGCGGGTGGCCACCTGCCGCAGGACGGCCGCGACGTCGGCCGCGGCGCGCAGCCCGAGGCCCTGGACCATGAGCGCGCCGTGCTCGGCGACGAGGCCGTGCAGGGTGTCCCGCTGATCGGCCGCCCAGGCCTCCACGTCGGTGGTGCTGCCGACCTGCAGGGTCGCCGGCTCGGTGGGCGTCCCCTGCTTGCGGAACAGTGCGGACAGCATGTCGGTCTCCTCTCGTACGTGATTCAGGTGCCGGCCGGTGACATGGCCGCACGGACCACGGCCCTGGCCGCCTCGGCCGGGCGGGTGCGCAGGAAGTGGCCTCCACCGCCGGGTACGTTCCACAGGTCGACGCGCCCGGCCAGGAGTTGCCGGTCACCGAGTGGGCACCGCGTGCCGTGCGTGCCGTCGGGGGTCTCAGGTGCGTGGGCGGCCTCGGCGGATCCGGGCTCGCCGGCGCGGACGAGCAGGGTCAGGGGCGTGGCGATCCGCTCGGTGGGGAGTGGCGACACGGTGTCGTGGAGGCCCGGGTGGCCGTCCGGTGCGGCGACGAACACTCTCCGCACGGGCACACCCCGCTGCTCCAGCATCCGGGCCGTCTCCACGGCTGTCGCCGCGCCCACGCCGTCTCCCCACAACAACACCCCCGCCGCGCCGAGTCGGTCGATCTCCGTCGCGAGGTGGAGGGCGACCGGGGGCGCGGCGCCGGAGGCCGTGGTCGTGGCGGCGTACACGCTCAGGCCGCTGTCGCGCAGGGCGTCGGCGAGCGGCCGGAAGTCCGCCGCGTCGCGGCCGGTGTCGGGGAAGCAGACCAGGGCGCCTGCCACGGGGCCGTCCGGCACCGTGAGCGTCCGCAGCGCTGCGGTGGCGCTCCGGCGCCGGCCGCCGTTACGGGAGTCGACGAGGTCGGCCAGATCGCTCAGCACTGGGCAGCGGGTGAGGTCGCGAAGGGAGATCACGCGA
This sequence comes from Streptomyces sp. NPDC018833, assembly GCF_044390825.1. NCBI lineage: Bacteria > Bacillati > Actinomycetota > Actinomycetes > Kitasatosporales > Streptomycetaceae > Streptomyces > Streptomyces sp. NPDC018833. The sequence goes on from NZ_JBIRZM010000017.1 coordinate 151,140, forward strand.
TCCAGCGAGATCGCGAGCCGCACGGCCGACAGAGACGTGCCGCCCAGGTCGAAGAAGTTCTCGCGCCGGCCGATCCGCTCCGGCGCAACGCCGAGGACCGTAGCCCACGCCGCCGCCAATCGCTGTTCCGTCGGCGTGCCGGGTGCCGCGAAGAGGTCGGTGGTGGTGCCGAGTTCCTCGGCGAGAGCGGCCAGCGCCTTCTTGTCGATCTTGCCGTTGGCCGTGAGCGGCAGGCTCTCGCGCTGGTGGAAGGCGGCCGGGACCATGTACTCGGGCAACAGTTCGCCCAGCCGCTCACGCAGGTCGTCGGCCAGAAGCGGTCGCGGGCCCGTGCAGAAGGCGACCAGTTGCCTGTCGTGTCCCTCCGGGCCGGTGACCACCACGGCGCCGTCGCGCACGTCCGGCAGGCGCAGCAGGGTGTTCTCGATCTCACCGATCTCGATGCGGAACCCGCGGATCTTGACCTGGGCGTCCTTGCGGCCGAGGAACTCCAGCTTTCCGTCGGGCAGCCAGCGGCCGAAGTCACCGCCCCGGTAGAGCCGTCTGCCGGGGCGGTGCGGATCGGCGAGATAGACGGACCGGGTGCGTTCGGGGTCGTTGACGTAGCCGCGCCCGACGCAGACACCGGAGAACACGATGGCTCCGGGGGCGCCGAGCGGAACCGGTGACAGATTGTCGTCGACGACGTAGATGTGCACGTTGTTGACGGGCCGGCCGAGGGGGATCGACCCGCCGGCCGGCACCTCGTCCATCACTTCGTGGTTGGTGTCGTCCGAGGTCTCCGTCAGTCCGTAGGCGTTGACGAGGCGGGTTCCGGTTCGGGCTGTGAACCAGCGCTGGACGAGTTCCCGCTTCAGGGCCTCACCGGTGACCGAGACGCACTTCAGGTCCGGCAGGTCGCGCGGGCTGCGCTCGAGGGCGGACAGGACGACGTCCAGGTACGACGGTACGAGTTGCAGCACCGCGACCCGGCCGTCGGCGATCGTGTCCAGGAGCCGGTCGGCATCGAGGATCGCCTCCTGCCCCACCAGCAGCGTCCGCCCGCCGACCAGCAATGCGGAGAAGAGCTGCCAGACCGAGATGTCGAAGCACTGCGAAGCGGTCTGTGCGACGACCTGCCCCTCGCCGATCCCCAGGTCGTCGATCTTCGCGTAGAGGTGGTTGAGCATGCCGGCGTGCTCGCACATCGCGCCCTTGGGCTCGCCGGTGGAGCCGGAGGTGAAGCAGACGTATGCGAGCCGGTCCGCCGCCACGTCGAGGCCGAGGTCGCCTCCGTCGGTGTCGCTCTCGGCGAGCGTGGGGACGAGGAGCCTGCGCGTCCCGGGCAGCGAGGAGACGGCCCGGTCCAGGTTGGTGGTGCTCTCCGGTTCGGTGAGCACGGTCTCGCACCGGGCCCGGCCGAGCATGGTGGCGATGCGCCCGGGCGGGTACTGCGGGTCGATCGGCAGATAGGCGCCGCCGGCCTTGAGGACGCCCAGCACACCGGCCATCCAGTTCAGGTCGCGTTCGGTCACCACCGCGACGACGTCCTCGGGGCGCAGGCCCCCCGCCAGCAACCCGCGCGCCAGCCGGTTGGCCCGTACGTTGAGTTCCCGGTAAGTCCACCGCTGGTCGCGGTGCACCGCCGCGACGGCGTCGGGGTGCCGGCGGACCCGTTCCTCGAAGAGTTCATGGAAGCGGCGGTCGGGCAGCTCGCGGCTCGGCCCGGCGAGTTTGTCGATCTGGAAGCGCAGTTCCTCCGCGGACAGCAGGCTCTGCCGTTGGTGCGGGGCGTCCGGGTCGGCTGCGATCTGTTCGAGGGCCGCGCGGTGGTAACCGCCGATGCGGGCGGCGCAGCCGGCGTCGAGCACGTCGGTCCGGTACCGCAGTCGCAGAGAAATCGGGTCGTCGTCCCGCTGTACCGCCGTCACGCTCAGCACGCCATCCACCGGTACGACCGGGCCGCCGCCGGCCGGGGCGAAGACGACCTCGGGCCAGGTGCCTCGGTCCTCCTGCACCTGACGCGACGCCAGAAGCCGCGCCTCGGTCCGGTGGGCGTCCATCACCACCTGACGCCACGGGCCGGGTTCGACCGTCAGCCGACAGGGCAGCGGCCAGCCACCTGACGGCGCGAGGTAGCCGGTGCGGACGACACCGTCGCCGGACAGTGCGGCGAGCACCTTCGCGTGCGCGGCCAGGAGCACCGCGGTGAGCGGGACCCCGAGCGCTTCGGCCCGGCTTCGCAGTTCTGCCGTCAGAGGACCGGGGAGGGCCGTTGTGTGCTCCGCTGTGCCGGGCTCCGGCGCCGTGACCCATCGGGGCAGGGCCGTGAACCCGACCGATGACGGGGTGTCGTGACCGGAGGCCGTGCCGTAGGTCACCGCTGACGCCATCAGAACCCACCTCCGCTGCCGTCCTGTTCCGGACCGGCCGGACGGGCCGGGTTGCCCGCCCACCGGGCATGTGCGGGGACCGTCTCGCCCTTCATCAGGAAGGAGTCCGCCTCCAGCAGCGCGCCGTCGCCAACCGTCACGCCGTAGTGGACGAAGGCACCGACGCCGAGGGTGCAGCCGGAACCGATCGTGATGCGATCCGACTTGAAGGCGCCGTCCTCCTGTGAATGGCACTGGAGAACGCTCCCCGCGGCCAGCGTGCAGCCGTCCCCGATGGCGACCATGGGCCGTTCGGTCAGGCTGCAGCCGTCGTCGAACACCCTGCTGCCGATACGGACGCCGAGCATCCGCCACACGATGTTCTTGAACGGCGTGCCGTTGAAGATCCGCACGTAGTTCTCGGCGGGGACCTTCCAGTACCGTTCGCGCCGCCAGAAGGCGATGTCGTAGATCGAGCAGAACAGCGGCTCGGGCCGGTGCACGGCGCTGACCGCGCGTTCGACGAGCACGTTGTACAGGACGCTGAACGGCAGCAGGAGGGCGTTGGCGAGCGCGAGTGCCACCGTGCCCCACTGCGCGTACAGATCGGCTGCCCCCGAGTACAGGACCGTGACGCAGAAGAAGTACAGCCATCCCGCGGTCAGGAACAGCGCCATGGTGACGGCGTTGTGGCGGTTCTTGGCCCGGAGCCGGCTGCGCAGCTCGGCACCACTCTTCAGGTCGTCGAAGGTGCTGTCCCGCAGTACCGAACGGGGGATCTCGAAGCACGGTGAGCCGAGGAGGCCGGTGTTCTCACGGAGCGGTCCGTCGACGGGAACCATGACCTTGGTCGCCAGCAGACAGTTGTCGCCCGTCCGGCCGCGCGAGGGGTACGCGATCCGGTTCCCGAGGTAATTGCGCGCTCCGATAGAGGTCGGGGCCAGCCGGAAGGAGGTGCTCGAGTAGTCGGCGTTCATGATCGAGAGCCCGTCCGCGACCATGGTGCCGCTGCCGACGGCACTGGCCGAGGGGCTCTCGTGCTTCACCGCGGTTCCGAAGTTCGAACCGGTCTGCTCCAGCCGGGACAGGTCGTAGCCGATGCCGCGCAGATAGTGCACGATGCAGCTGCTGTCGCCGAACAGACGCGTCAGGAAGCGTCTGTTGGTGAGCAGGAAGGTCGCCCGGTGCACCGCGTGGTGGAAGCCGTACAGGGGGTACACCCGACCCGGTTTCACCAGCAGGCCCAGCAGGCGCGGGACGGTGGCCAGCATGACCAGGGTGAGCGGCACGGCGCCGAAGAAGACCACGGCGGTGAACGCCAGCAGGTCGGCGTAGAACACCCATTCCCCGAGGGCCGCCGATCCCGGTTCCAGCACGGTGCTCAACTCCGCGGCCCGGGAGAGCAGCACGTCCAGGCAGCCCACCGTCAGCGGTACGTACACCAGGAGCGCCGTGAGCAGCAGCAGCACACTGTGCACCGCCCGGCGCACCGCGCCGCACCGGGCGGGCTCGACGCCCAGGAAGTCGGCACCGCCGGGCTGTGCCGGCGATCCGTGCCAGTGCCCGCCGTCAGGCACCGCCTGGCCCGCGTGCAGCGAGGACGCATGGCCGAGCTGCGCCCGATCGCCCATCGAGGTGTCGATGTCGAGCACCGTCGCCTCGCTGACGACCACGTCGCGCCCCAGGGTGACCGGCCCCGTCTCGATCGCGCCGTCATGGGCGCGATAGCAGCTGATCAGGACATCCTTGCGGATGACCGTGCCGTCACCGACGGTCAGCAGGTCGGTGCAGACGGGCACGTTGCGGGAGAGGATCGTCACGCCCCGCCCCATCCGCGCGCCGAGCGCCTTGAGATAGAGGACGAACAGCGGCGAACCGGCGAACAGGACCAGCGGGTTCGACCGGACGAGTGTCTTGACCAGCCAGAAGCGGATGTACGCCAGGCTCCAGACGCTGATCCTCCGAGGCTTCCACCGGCCTATGAGCAGCCACTTCGCGAGTACGGGCAGAGCGCACACGACGAGCAGCGACACGGCGCCGAACACCACCGACCGCAGATAGGCGTCGAGGAGGTGCGTCCCGGCGGCGATCCACTCGTATCCCGCCGTGCTGACGAACGCGACGAGGAAGGCATAACCGACGAAGCTTGCGGCCTGCAGCACTCCGCACAGCACGTAGCGGGGTCTGCCGAGCGGGGCGGCCGCCGGTGCGGGCGGGCGGACCGCGGGCGCCGGAGCGGCCGGGGCCGGGTCGGACTGTGCGAGCGCCGCTGCCAGATCTCTGACCGTGGGGTGGCGGTAGACGTCCCGCATGGACACCGCCGGCAGCTCCGGGCACTTTCTGACGCGGGCGCAGAAATGGGCCATGACCAGGGAATCCGCGCCCACGTCGTCGAAGAAGTGACTGTCCAGGGGCACTTCTTCGACCTGTGCGACGTCCGCGAGCAGCAGGGCGAATGTCTCCTGTATGCCCGCGGCGGGAACCGGTGCCTCGTCGTGCGGGCGAGTAGGATCCGCGGGTCCGGTGGCCAACACTTCGAGGGACTTTCCCGTCATGAGCGCTCCCCTGGGCTGTGTCCGGTCGGCCGCCCGCGCCTTCAGCGCTGAAGGCCTCACCTGATCCTTATTCGTCGCTATCGGGAGGACGTATTGACTCAAAGCTGAACTTCTCACCTGGTGAGCACCTGTCTCACCAGGTGTACGAACTAGCGGCTCCGGCCGCGTCTCCGGCGGACCGGAGGCGTAGGCTGACGAGAACGCCCTGTTGAACCCTCCACTCGTCACCGCAGAGGGCGACATGACCGACCCCTTCGGTTTCCTGACGACTCCCCCTCGGCCCGTGGCCGCGCGTCCTTCCGAGGAACGGCTCGGCGACTGGAACGAGGTTCACGCGGGTCAGACCCTGCTGCCGGTGGTCTCCCTGCAGGCAGGGCGCTGCATGGACTGCGGCATCCCGTGTGGAGAAGGCCGAGGGGCCGCGCACCTGCGCGAGGCCGCCACGGAACCGGTCACCGAGGTGCGCTTCGTGCTCTTCGACGAGGCCGCGTACGCGCAGTTCGAGGGGGCCCTGGCCGCGGGGGGCTGACGCCGCCCGTGGCGTGCGGTCACTCCGCTACGAGAACGCCCACTCCGGTGATCCGTCCCGCCGCCAGATCCGCCAGGGCGCGGTCGGCCTGCCCCAGGGCGTAGCGCGTGACCCGCACCGCGGGCCGCAGCCGCGCCGCCTCGGACAGGAAGGCACGGCCGTCCTCACGTGTGTTGGCGGTGACGCTGCACACGGTGCGCTCCTGGAAGAGGTGCCTGTCGTAGTCCAGCGGGGGCACGGCGCTGAGATGGATCCCGGCTACGGCGAGCGTGCCCCCGCGATCCAGCGCGGCCAGCGCCACCGGCACCAGGCTGCCGGCCGGGGCGAACAGGATCGCGGAGTCCAGTGGCTCCGGGGGCGGCCCGGCCCCCGCGGACACGGCACCCAGCTCGCGGGCCAGCCGCTGGGCCTCCGGCGACCTGGTGACCACGTGGACGACGGCCCCACGGGCCACAGCCAGTTGGGCGGTCAGATGCGCGGAGGCCCCGAATCCGTAGATGCCGAGTCGACCGCCCGGCGGCAGGTCCGCGCGCCGCAGTGCCCGGTAGCCGATGATCCCCGCACACAGCAGCGGCGCGGCCTCCTCGTCGCCCCACCCTTCCGGCAGGCGGTAGGCGAACCGGGCGTCCGCCAGCAGGTGGTCGGCGAACCCGCCGTGGACGTCCCAGCCGGTGTAACGGGATGCGGGGCACAGGTTCTCCCGCCCGGCCCGGCAGTAGCGGCACCGTCCGCAGGTCCCTGCCAGCCATGCCACGCCCATCCGGTCGCCGATACGCACGTCCCGTACGGCGCCCCCCGCCGCGACCACCTCACCGACGACCTCGTGGCCCGGTGTGCAGTCGGGCCTGCGCGGCGGCAGGTCCCCCTCGGCCAGGTGCAGGTCGGTCCGGCAGACCCCACAGGCGCGTACCCGCAACAGGACGTCGTCCGGTCCCGGCTCCGGCGTCGGGCGTTCCGCCCGGCGCAGCGGACCGGTCACGAGGGGACCCGGGGACCCGACCACCCAGGCCGACGTCACTCCGGGCACGGAGGGCACCATCGTCGTCGTCCTGCCCGATTGCGTAGCGCTGTTGCTGTTGCTGTTGCTGTTGCGGCCGCAGCCGTGGCCGTGGCCGTGGGCGTTGGCGTCGCCTGTCGCACCTGTCGCACCTGTCGCCGTGGCGCGTCCGAGACCGCCGCGCGGCCGTCGCGCGGCCACGGACATCCGAGACCGCCGCACGGCCGGCCATCTGGCCCGCCCCCGGCGCGGCCGACCGGGGCAGCGGCCCTGCCCGCGGCCCCGGTCGGAACCGGTCGGACCGTCCCGGCCGGGGACGGCCCCATTCGGTCGGCTCACATGCTCCAGCGCAGCACCGCTCCGAGTCCGCCCGCCGGACCCTGCATTCCCTGGGGGACAATGAGGACTTCGCCGCCCGACGCCGCCGCGGACCGCAACAGCGCGTCGTCCGCGCGCGCCCGTTCGGGCTTGGCCACGCCCATCGCCTGCGCCTGGCCGCGCTGCACGGCGACCTGGTCGACGCCGGGTCCGATCCACACCTCACGCGCCGCGTCGGACGCGTCCGGTGTCAGGAGCAGCGTGGCCACCTGGTGTTTGCGCACGGCGTCCACGACCGCGGGCATTCCTTCGGCGGCTTCGCCGGGCCCGGTGTCGACGGCGGAGGACTCACGGTGTTCGCCCGGCCTGCCCCGTCCCACCCGGAAGCGGTCGAGAGCGTTCTGGAGCCGGTCGCGGGCGAACTTCTCGCATGCCTCCGCGATCTGCCGGTCCAGCACGCTCGTGGACGCGCCCGCGGACCTGCTGCCGTTCTCGGCCTCGACGGCGACGGCCTGGACGCGCTCGGGCAGCCGGTTGAACACGGCCCGGCGTTCCCGCGGATCGCCGGTGAGGACGATCAGCTCGGCTTCGCTCTCGGGCAGCCTTCGGGCGAGCTCGCGCGCGATGATGTCGGCGGTCTCGTTCCAACCGTTCTCGACCTTGTTCCGGTAGTGCCATTCGTGCCGGTCCGCGGGAATGCTGCGGTGCCCGCGGCCCTGCCACTCCTTGCCGTTCGCCTGGCCGAGGGTCTCCCGACGGAAACCGTCGCGCAGCTCCAGATCGGCGCCCGTCCGGTCGATGTAGGCCACCAGGCACGCCGGCCGATCGCCCCGGAGATCGGCGAGCGGTGCGATGTGCGGCAGGACCGACCACGTCGCCTCGACGGCGGGCGGGGACACCGAGAGCGGGGTGTCGAGCACGACCTCGGCTCCCGCGGCGAAGAGCGCCCGTCCGGGCGGCGCGCCGGAGACCGGTTCGTGGGCGAGCCGGTCCATCACCGCCCTGACGGTGTAGGCATCGGCGCCCGCGTCGATGAGCTGTCCGGCGACGGCACGCTGGCGGAGCTGCTGCACCTTCGGTGCGTCCTCGGTCGCGCGCGTGGTGTCGATGTAGACGGAAGCCCATGGTCCTGGCCGGGCGAAGAGCGGTTTGAGGAAGCCGAGTTCCATGATTACCCCCAGGCAATCGTGGATTGCGAATACCACCAGGTTATGCCGATATGCACGTGGTGACTCCGTGACGACCAATGGCTGGATGCCCACGGAGTGCCCCCGAAGTGCCGGTCGAAACGGGCTGCCCGGCACGGTGACCCTACGCGTCCGCTCCGATGCCGCACGTGGCTCATTGGTGACCCGTGGGCAGCCAGGCAGGGGAGTGTTGATGTCGGATTTCCGCCAGCCCTCGTCCTCGGCGTGCTCGATGCTTGGTGCATGCACACCGACACCGAGCGCTGCGTACGCGCCGTCCGGTCCAAGGACGCGCGGTTCGACGGCTGGTTCTTCACCGCGGTCCTGACCACGCGGATCTACTGCCGCCCCAGCTGCCCGGCCGTGCCGCCGAAGGCCGAGAACATGACCTTCTACCCGAGCGCCGCCGCGTGCCAGCAGGCCGGCTTCCGGGCGTGCAAGCGCTGCCGGCCCGACACCAGCCCCGGTTCCCCCGCCTGGAACGCCCGAGCCGACGCCGTCGCCCGCGCCATGCGGCTCATCGGCGACGGGGTCGTCGACCGCGAGGGCGTGCCCGGCCTCGCCGTCCGGCTCGGGTACTCAACGCGCCAGATCGAGCGCCAGCTCATCGCCGAGCTGGGGGCCGGACCGCTCGCCCTCGCCCGCGCCCAGCGCGCCCAGACCGCGCGGCTGCTCATCGAGACGACCTCCCTGCCCATGGCCGAGGTCGCCTTCGCAGCCGGTTTCTCCTCCATCCGCACGTTCAACGACACCGTCCGCGAGGTCTTCGCCCTCTCCCCGAGCGAGCTGCGCACCCGCGCGTCGAGGAGCCGCACGGCCGCGGCGGCGACACCCGGGACGATCGCGCTCAGGCTGCCGTACCGTGCCCCGCTGAACCCCGACAACCTCTTCGGCCACCTCGTCGCGACCGCGGTCCCGGGGGTCGAGGAGTGGCGCGACGGCGCCTACCGGCGCACGCTCTCCCTCTCGTACGGGCACGGCATCGTGGCGCTCACTCCCCGGCCCGACCACATCGCCTGCCGGCTTTCCCTGACCGACCTGCGCGATCTCACCATCGCCATCAGCCGCTGCCGGTGGATGCTCGACCTAGACGCCGATCCGGTCGCCGTCGACGACCGGCTGCGCGCCGACCCCGAGCTCACCCCGCTCGTCGACAAGGCGCCCGGGCGGCGCGTGCCGCGCACCGTCGATCCGGCCGAGTTCGCCGTGCGCGCGGTGCTCGGACAGCAGGTCTCCACGGCCGCCGCCCGCACCCACGCGGGCCGGCTCGTCACGGCGCACGGAGTGCCGGCCCTGGACCCCGAAGGCGGCCTCACCCATCTCTTCCCGACCCCCGGTGCGCTCGCGGCCCTCGACCCCGAGGCCCTCGCCCTGCCCCGCAGCCGCCGCACCACCCTGACCACTCTCGTCGCCGCGCTCGCCGACGGTGCCCTGCAGCTCGACCCCGGCAGCGACTGGGACCGGGCCCGCGCGCAGCTCGCCCAGTTGCCCGGCTTCGGCCCCTGGACCGTCGAGGTCATCGCCATGCGCGCGCTCGGCGACCCCGACGCCTTCCTCCCCACCGACCTCGGGATGCGCCGCGCCGCCGCCGGCCTCGGCCTGCCCGCCACCCCGGCCGCGCTCACCGGACACGCCGCGGCCTGGCGGCCCTGGCGCGCGTACGCCGTCCAGTACCTCTGGGCCACGGACGATCACCCCATCAACCACCTGCCCGCGTAAGGAAGTCCGCAGCATGACCAGGCAGCACACCGTCGTCGACAGCCCCTATGGCCCGCTCACCCTCGTCGCCACCGACGGCGTCCTCAGCGGGCTCTACATGACCGGGCAGCGGCACCGCCCGGGGGAGGAGACCTTCGGTGTCCCCGACGAGAGGCCGTTCACGGCCGCCATCGAGCAGCTGGCGGCCTACTTCGCCCGCGAACTCACCGCGTTCGACCTCCCGACACACCTCGACGGCACCCCGTTCCAGCGCGGCGTCTGGGACCAACTGCGGCGCATCCCCTACGGCGAGACCCGCACCTACGGCGAACTCGCCGAGGCCCTCGGCAACCGGGGCGCCTCCCGCGCGGTCGGTCTCGCGAACGGAAAGAACCCGATCGGCATCATCGTCCCGTGCCATCGGGTGATCGGTTCGTCGGGCGGCCTGGTCGGTTACGGCGGCGGACTGGACCGCAAGCAGCGTCTGCTCGCCTTCGAACAGGGCGGCTCGGACGACGCGCTGTTCCAGGTGTACTGACCGGGCGGGTCGGCCAACCTCGCCGGGCAGCACACCTGGGCGTCTCCCGCGCCGGGCCGCCGGACACCGCTAGGAAGCCAGGTGCTCCGGCGGCTGGGACGCCAGTCGGTCGAGCAGCGGCGGCAGCGCCGTGCCGATCGGTTCGCGCACGATCTCGTCGGCCAGTTCGTCGTACGGCGTCGGCTCCGCGTTGACCACGACCAGCCGTGCTCCGTGCTCGACCGCGATCCCGGCGAGGGACGCCGCGGGCTGCACCTTCAGCGTGGTGCCGACGGCGACGAACACCTCGCACGCCTTCGCGATCGCCATCGCCTGGCCCAGCACCTCCGGGTCGAGCCGCTGGCCGAACATCACCGTCGCCGACTTCAGGATCCCGCCGCACGCGAGGCACGCCGGATCCTCCTCGCCGGCCTCCACCCGGGCCAGCGCCTCGGCCATCGGCGAGCGCACATGGCAGCGTGTGCACGTCACCGTGCGCGCGGTGCCGTGCAGTTCGAGCACCTTGCGGTCGGGCATCCCGCCGAGCTGGTGCAGTCCGTCCACGTTCTGCGTGATCACCCGGACGGCGACGCCGGGCCGGCGGTCGAGCTCGGCGACGGCGCGGTGCGCGGCGTTCGGCTCGGCGCGCCAGGTCGCGCTCTCGCGGCGCATGATCCAGGAGCGGCGCCGGATGTCGGGGTCGGACATGTAGTAGTCGTACGTGACGAGCTTCTCGGCCTCCGGATCGCGCCGCCACAGGCCCTTGGGACCGCGGTAGTCGGGGATGCCGGAGTCGGTGGAGATCCCGGCGCCGCTGAATATCGCGACGAGTGTCATACGGCGAGCGTACGAGCCCGGCGAGCCGGGAGCGAGCGAATTGACCGCCGCCGGCCCGTCCTGCGCCTAGGAGGTGGCCTTGGCGAACGGTGTCGGTGTCCGTCCGGTCCAGCGGTGCTGCACCGCCCGGCCCGACTCCTTCATCACGTCGCCGTCCTGGACCCTCGACGTCTCGGCCAGGTAGAGGCGCCCGTCGTCGAGCGAGACCAGGCCGTGCTGCCCCGTCGACTGCCAGCCGTATGTGCCCGAGGGCTCATGGTGCACACCCTCCGGCAGCAGAGGCAGCAGCCGCCCGCGCTCGGGCTCCTGCTGGCCGCGGACCTCACCCCACACGGGTCTGCCCGCACCGTCGACGACGAACAGCGAATGGTTGGGGAAGGCCGGCTTGGTGCCCTTGTAGGCGGCCATCAGCCAGTTGCCGCTGTGTCCGTCGTACTCCAGGTTCTGCACGCCGTAGGTCGTGTTGCCGGTGTACAAGAAGAACTTGCCGTCCGTGCGCTCCGGGCCGCTGCGATGCGGCGCCGATTCGGTCAGCGGGCGTTCGTACGCGCGCCAACGCCGCACGTCGTACTGGAGCAGGACCTGATGGTCGTTGTCCCGGCGAGTGGCGTTGGCGTACACGCCGTAGGCGACGGTCAGCTTCTGCGGCCCGGGCCTCCTGCCGAACGCCGGGCCGAACGCCACCCCGTCGATGCCGCTGCACCCGTAGCGATGGTCGGCCGTCCGGCCCGTGTTGCCGTCGAAGACGCCGTCGCCGTTCATGTCGGCCGTGTAGTCCTCGACGACCTCCTTCAGGTGGACCGTGGTGACGACCCCGCTCGTCTCCGCGTCCATGCCCATCCGGTCGATCCGGTCGCCGTCCAGGATCGCGATGTAGAACGCCTCGGCCGCCTTGTACTCCAGCGATCCGTAGACCCGTCCGTCCGCCGTGTTGAAGTCCAGGTCGCCCAGATGGCCCGTGAAGCCGGTGACGGAACCGACGGGACTGCCGCGCAGGTCCGTCTTGACCAGCAGATTGGTGAACGAGAAGTACATGAACCCCTTGCTCCGGTCCAGCGCCATGCCCTGCAGGTGCCCCGACGGCCAGGCACCGCCGTCCACCGTGAGCGGGGGCTCGGTCGCCCTGGGCGGCGGGCCGGCGGCGGCCGCCGGGCTCGTGATGCCGATCGTCGCGGCAGCCACGAACGCGGCGGCCGACCGGAAGCCGTACGAGTGCCTGTGCATGATCCCTCCGGTGTCCTCGAAGTCCGGATGGTGCCCGGCGGGGCGTGTGCGCCGCGACGGGCGGCGCGCACACCTGTAAGCGGAATACCCAGGTGCACTGATGTCTGTCAGTGCACCTCTCTCACACTGAGGTCCGTGCGTCGGCGGGCGTCAGCCGGTCGCAGCAACGGAACCGGTGAGCGCGGTGAACGGCATCGGTGTGCGACCGGTCCAGCGGTGCAGCAGCGCCCTTCCCGACTGGGTCGCCGTGCCACCGCGAACCTTCGTGGACTCGCCGACGTAGAAGCGCCCGTCGTCGAGGGAGACAAGGCCGAACTGACCCGGCGCATGCCAGCCGTACGTCCCCGACGGCGCGTGGTGCAGCCCCTGGCGCAGCAGCGACAGCAGCATGCCGCGCTCCGGGCGCCGCTGGCCCCGGATCTCGCCCGCGACGGGCGGCCTGCCGCCGTCGACGGCGAAGAGCCCGTGGTTGGGGAAGGCCGGCTTGGTGCCCTTGTAGGCGGCCATCAGCCAGTTGCCGCTGTGTCCGTCGTACTCCAGGTTCTGCACGCCGTAGGTGGTGTTGCCCGTGTGGACGAAGAACTTGCCGTCGTGCCCGGCGGGTCCGCTGCGGTGCGGGCGGGACTCGTCCAGCGGGCGCTCGTACCGCTTCCAGTCGCGTACGTCGTACTGGAGCAGGACCTGGTGGTCGTTGTCGCGCCGCGCGGGGTCGGCGTACACGCCGTAGGCGACGGTCAGCAGCTGCGGTCCGCGCTCCGCGCCGAAACCGGGGCCGAAGGCGACCCCGTCGATGCCGGCGTTCCCGTAGCGGTGATCGGCAGTCCTGCCCGTGTCGCCGTCGAAGACGCCGTCGGCGTCCATGTCCGCCGTGAAGTCTCGGGCGACCTCCCCGAGGTGGACGGTGGTGAGGACACCGCTGGTGCGCGCGTCCATGTCCATGCGCGTGATGCGCCGGCCGTCGAAGACGGCGATGTAGAACGCGGCGTCCTCGCCGTACTCCAGCGAGCCGTAGACGCGGCCGTCCGCGGCGTTGAGGTCGAGGTCGCCCAGGTGGCCGCCGATGCCCCGGACCGAACCGAGGGGCCTGCCGCTCAGATCGGTCTTGACGAGCCGGTCGGTGAAGGAGAAGTACAGGTGGCGCCGGGTGCGGTCGAGCGCCATGCCCTGCAGATGGCCGGAACGCCAGGTCCCGCCGTCGACCGAGGCGGGCAGCGGGCGCGCGGGCGCGCGGGGAGCCGTGGCGGGCAGCGGGCGCGCGGGCACTGCGGCACCCGTGGTGGGCGTGCGCCGCGATTGTGCGGGAATCTCGTGCGGCGTGGCGGCGGGGGCCGCGCCGGCGACGATCAGCGCCAGAGCGGCGAAGACGGCGGTCGGCCAGCCGCGCAGGTGCGTGAGCATGGTCCCTCCGGAGTCCTGGGGATCCGGAGGCTGCCCGGTGGGCGTGCACGGTGCGGGGCGGCGCGGACAACGCGCCATGAACGCCCGTCTACGACACCCCTGTTACCGGCATACGGAACAAAACGCCCATGGCGCCGATGGGTCGGCGGGATCAGCGGCGCTTGGGCGGCAGACCGTTCTCCAGCTCGACCGTCCCGGTCCCGGACGCCAGCGCGTCGAGTGCTGCCTCCACTCGATGGCCCAGCGAACCGAGCAGATAGTGGGGCAGGTCCTCGCGCGCCACCAGCCGCCATGAGAGCAGCTCGTCCTCCGCCAGCTCGATCGCCCCGAACTGGGCCTCGGTGAGCACACCGCCGTCGTACACATACGCGGCGATCGGCGGCCGCCCCTCGCCCGGCACCCAGTCGACCGCGAGCAGTGCACCCGGTTCCAGGTCGAGGCCGATCTCCTCCAGCGTCTCCCGGCGCGCGGCCCGGCGGGGCGTCTCGCCCAGGTCCGACTCCACGGTCCCGCCAGGCAGCGCCCAACCCTTGCGGTAGTTGGGCTCGACGAGCAGCACCCGCCCCTCGGCGTCCCGGAACAGTGCGGCGGCTCCGGCCAGGATGCGGGGGAGCGAGGCGATGTAGGCGGCGTAATCGGAGATCGTCACGGCAGGCAGCGTAGGTCATCCGCGGCCCCCGGCCGCATGCCGCGACGGCGCGGGACATGGAGGAAACACCCACAGGTGTGGCCTGATGCCGTCCGATGCCGGGGTGGCAGGTCGCCAGAGGGTGTGGATAGGGTCGGGGACGGCGCGACTGCCTGTTCGACAGCAAGGGATACACGGTGAGGGACGGAGCAGTTTCTCAGCCTGCGCGGGTGCTCGTCGCAGCTGACAAGTTCAAGGGCTCGCTCACGGCGGTGCAGGTCGCCGAGCGGGTGACAGCGGGGCTGCGGCGGATCGTCCCGGACCTGGAGGTCGACACCCTGCCCGTCGCCGACGGGGGCGACGGCACGGTCGCGGCGGCGGTGGCGGCGGGGTTCGAGCGCCGTGAGGTGCGGGTGACCGGGCCGCTCGGTGATCCCGTGACCGCGGCGTACGCCCTGCGGGACGCCACGGCGGTCGTCGAGATGGCCGAGGCCTCCGGGCTGCAGCACCTCTCCTCCGGCGTCTTCGCGCCGTTGACCGCCACGACGTACGGCTCCGGCGAGCTGCTGCGCGCCGCGCTCGACGCGGGCGCACGCACCATCGTCTTCGGAGTCGGCGGCAGCGCGACCACGGACGGCGGAGCCGGGATGCTGTCCGCGCTCGGCGCCCGCTTCCTCGACGCGGACGGCAAGCCCGTGCCGCCCGGGGGCGGCGGCCTCGGCTCGCTCGTGACCGCCGAGCTGTCCGGCCTCGACCCCCGATTCCAGGACGTCGACCTGATCCTCGCCAGTGATGTCGACAACCCGCTGACCGGGCCGAAGGGCGCGCCGGCGGTCTACGGCCCGCAGAAGGGTGCGACGCCGCAGGACGTGGCCGCCCTCGACAAGGCGCTCGCCCACTACGCCTCCGTCCTCGGCCCCGACCTGGCGGAAGCGCCCGGCGCGGGCGCGGCGGGCGGCATCGGCTACGGCGCGCTGGTCGCGCTCCGCGCCCGCTTCCGGCCGGGCATCGAGGTGATGCTCGACGTGCTGGGCTTCGCGCCCGCCCTGGAGCGGGCGACGCTCGTCGTCACCGGAGAGGGCTCCCTGGACGAGCAGACCCTGCACGGCAAGGCCCCTGCCGGTGTCGCGGCGGCCGCCCGGGCGCAGGGCATCGAGGTGGTGGCGGTCTGCGGCCGCCTGGCACTGCCCCCGGAGGCACTCGGCCGGGCAGGCATCCGGCGCGCGTACGCCCTGACGGCCCTGGAGCCCGACCCGGCGAAGTGCATGGCGGAGGCGGGCCCGCTGCTGGAACGGGCGGCGGAGTCGATCGCGGTGGACTTCCTGACGTAGCAGTCACGCGGGTGGCGGGCCTGCCCGCCCTGTGTGCCACGACGCCGCCCCGGCGGGCCCTGCCCGCCGGGCGGCGTCGGTTTCCGGGCCGGTTTCCGGGCCGGATGTGCTGGCATGGCGGAAGTGGGCCCGTCTGGAACGTACGGCGGAGTCGTTCGTCGCCCCGGTCCGGTCGGGGGTCCGTTCGGCGTGGTGGCTCGACGGTCGGGTCCGGTCTGTCCGGCCTGCTGACTCGACGGCCCGTCCCCGTCCGTTCGGCCTGGTGGCTCGTCGGCTTGGTCCGGCCCGACCGAATCGACTGCCCGGCCGAGCCCGGCGCCCAACCCGACCGGCTCGGCGCTTGCCCGACCCGGCGCCCCAGCACGCGCCGACGCGGTGTGGGTACGGGGCGGCAGGCGCCCGCGCCCGCCGCGCCCGGCCCGCCACGAGGCGTGTCCTTATCCGACGGAGACCCCGCTGTGCGCGTGCACAGCGCGGCCCTTCCGGTGCTGGTCAGGCGCAGCGAGCAGCGCTCCGGCCGTGGACCCGGTACCCCCTCCGGTGCTGATGTTGGCCCCCAACAGGCGAGCCGACCGCTGGCGAGCCGGACAAGGGGTTGCGTATGGCCGCCGCGCTGGAGGTGCGGGCGCTGTCCGTGGGGTACGGGCCCGTACGGGCGTTGCGGGACGTCTCCGTCGACGTGCCCGAGGGCGCCGTCGTCGCCGTGCTGGGCGGCAACGGCGCAGGCAAGTCCACCCTGCTGCGAGCGGTGTCCCGCACACTGCCGTTCCAGCGTGGACACGTCACCGCCGGAAGCATCAGTTTCGAAGGGCGCCCGCTGGACGGTCTCAGCGCCGCTCGCGTCGTGGCGGCCGGAGTCGTCCAGGTGCCCGAGGGCCGCCAGGTCTTCGCACGGATGACCGTTGCGGACAATCTGCGCGCCGGCACGCTCGGAGTGCGCGGACGGCGCGAGTCCGCCGCCGCACTCGCCCGCGTGCACGAGCTGTTCCCCGTACTGGCCGACCGCGCCCACCAGAAGGCCGGTCTGTTGTCCGGCGGCGAACAGCAGATGCTCGCCATGGGGCGGGCGCTGATGGCCCGGCCCCGCCTGCTCCTCCTGGACGAACCCTCGCTGGGCCTCGCCCCGCTCATGGCGGCGCGCATCGCCGAGACGATCAAGGAGATCAACGCCGCAGGCACTCCGGTGCTGCTCGTCGAGCAGAACGCGGCGATCGCCCTGCGCCTGGCCTCCACCGCGTACGTCCTGGACGTCGGCGAGGTCGCCCTCGAAGGCCCGGCGGACGAACTCGCGGCCTCCGACGAGGTCCGGCGCCGTTACCTCGGAGTCGTCGACGAGACCGCCGCGCAGGACGCGGTACAGGCGCAGCACGCCGCGCCGGCGCTGGAGAGGTGGTCCGCATGAACGTGACCACGGGCAACGCAGCGCTCGTCGTCGAGGACGTGACCGTCCGTTTCGCCGGGCTCACGGCTCTCGACGGGGTGTCCTTCACCGTCGAGCCGGGCAGTGTGCACGCCGTCATCGGGCCGAACGGAGCCGGCAAGTCCACCACGTTCAACGTGCTCTCGGGCGTCTACAAGGCGACGGAGGGCAGCGTCCGCTTCGGCGACGACGAGCTCACCGGGCTCCCGCCGCACCGCATCGCGGCCCTCGGCGTCGCCCGCACCTTCCAGAATCTCGCGCTGCCGCCCCATGCGACGGTCGCCGACAGCCTGCTGCTCGGCCGGCACCGGCTCACCCGTACCGGCTTCGTGGCGGCGGGACTGCGGCTGCCGTCGGCGGCGCGCGAGGAACGCCGGCATCGCGAACGTGTCGCGGAGATCGCCGAGTTCGTCGGTCTCGCGGACGACCTCGACCGGCCCGCCGGTGAACTCCCTTACGGAAAGCAGAAACTCGTGGAACTGGCCCGCGCCCTGTGCATGGAGCCGCGGATCCTGCTCCTCGACGAGCCCGTCGCGGGCATGACCGCAGACGAACGGCGGCAGACCGCCGCCGTTGTCGCGGGCGTACGCGACAGCCTCGGCATATCGATCGTGATGGTTGAACATGACATGGGGGTGGTGATGCGGCTCGCGGACGCCGTGACCGTACTCGACTTCGGACGCCGTATCGCGGGCGGCACGCCCGCCCAGGTGCAGGCTGATCCGGCCGTCGTGCAGGCGTACCTCGGTACGGAGGCCACGCCATGACCACGTTCACCGAACTCCTCCTCGGCGGGCTGTCCATCGGCTCCGTCTACGCGCTGATCGCCCTCGGCTTCGTCGTCATCTTCAAGGCGACAGAGGTGGTCAACTTCGCCCACGCCTCTCTCCTCCTCGCCGGCGGCTACATCACCGCGGTCCTCCATGACGACCTCGGCTTCTGGCCGGCGCTGGCCGTCGGGATCGCGGGCGCCGCGGTCGTCGGCTCGGCCGTCGACTTCCTGGTCATGCGCCGCTACCGGGGCTCCGACCACAGCGTCCTCGCCATCGTCACCATCGGCGTCGACATCCTCCTGACGACCGAGCTCACCCGCCTGATCGGCACCGATGTGATGGCACTGGGCGACCCCTGGGGCGACCGGGTGGTGAACCTCGGCGAGATCACGATCGCGCAGACCCGGATCGCGGCGTTCGTCGCGGCGGCACTGCTCATCACGGCGTTCCTGCTCGCCTTCCGCTACACCTCCTGGGGGGTGGCGATGCGAGCGGCGGCCGAGAACCCGCAGACGGCCGCGCTGATGGGCGTACGCCTGGGCAGGGTGTCCATGTCCGCGTGGGCGGTCGCCGGCGCGCTCGCCGCGGTCGCGGCGCTGTTCCTGACCGTCTTCCCGACACCCGGCCTGGAACGGGCCACGTCGCTCGCCGCCCTCAAGGCGTTCCCCGCCGCGATCCTCGGCGGTCTCGACTCGACCACGGGTGCGCTTGCGGGCGGCCTGATCGTCGGGGTCACGGAGTCGTTCGCGACGGGCTACCAGAGCGAACTGACCTTCCTGGGCGGGGGGATCGGCGATCTCGCCCCGTATCTGGTGATGCTGCTCGTGCTGTTGGCGCGGCCCGCCGGACTCTTCGGCACGAAGGAGCTCGCCCGTGTCTGACGACAACCGCCCGGGCCCGGCCACGGCGGCCGGAGCTACGCCGCCCCCGCCGGAGACCGGCAGCGGCGACCTCGCCCCATCGGCTGCGCCTGCGCCGATCCCTGACACCCACGCCGCCGGGTCGGCTGCGCCGACGGAGTCCGAGCCCGCCGGGTCGGCTGCGCCGAGGACGTCCGAGTTCGCGCCTGCCGAGCCCGAGCTCCCATCCGGCGCGCGCACCGACCGGGCGGCCGACTCCGAAGGCTCCCGGCCGTCCGTAGCCGCCACTGGCACGTCCGCCGGCACTGCCCCGTCCGCCGGGTCCGCCGGGTCCGCCGGGTCCGCCGGGTCCGCGGCGCCGACGGCGGCCGGAGCCGCGCCGGTGCCCGGCGCGCGCACCGGTCAGGCGGCCGACACCGAGGCCGTCGGACCACTCGCGGCCGACTCAGCGGTGCCTCCGCGGAAAGAGACGCCCGCGGCGGAGCTGCCCCCCGCCGAGTCATCGGAGGCCGCACCGTCCGGGTCACCCACAGTGGCCGCGTCGGCTGCCGCCACGCGGGCGAGGTCCCTCGCAACCGGCATCCTGCCCGCATGGCGCGGCCCCCGGGCGTACGTCTGGGCCGCCCTCTCGCTCCTTCTCCTCGCGCTGCCCTTCTACCTCGACCGCTTCTGGCTCCAGGCCGGTCTCTTCGCCATGGCCGCCGCCATCGGCGCCATCGGCATCAACCTGCTCACCGGCGCCACGGGCCAGCTCTCCATGGGCCACGCCTTCTTCCTCGCCGTCGGCGCGTACGGCTACTGCATCCTGGCCGGCGGCAACGACGTGGAGAGCGGCCATGAGCTCACCGGTCTCGGCCTGCCGACGGGGCTCGCCGCGGTGCTCGCCGTACTTCTCGCAGGGCTGGCGGGCGGACTGTTCAGCCCCATCGCCGGCCGACTGCGGGGGGCGTACCTCGGCATCGCCACGCTCGCGCTGATCTTCGTCGGCCAGCATGTGCTGTTCAACGCCCGTGACCTGACCGGAGGTTTCAACGGCCGGTCCGTGCCCTCGCTCTCCGTCTTCGGATTCGACTTCGACGACAGCGAGCTCCTCGTCGCAGCCGTCCCGTTCCAGTCCATGGAGAAGCTCTGGTACGCCGCGCTCGTCGCGCTCCTCCTCTGCGGTCTCTTCGCGCGTGGAGTCCTCCGTGGCCGTCCTGGCCGGGCGATGAACGCCCTGCGGGACCACCGCATCGCCGCCGGAGTGATGGGGGTGCCGGTCGCCCGCTACCGCGCCGCCGTCTTCGTCCTGTCGTCGATGTACGCCGGGCTCGCGGGCGTCCTGCTGGCCCTGGTGTTCCAGCGGACCGTGCCCGAGTACTTCGGCATGATCCTGTCCCTCGAGTACCTGGCCATGATCGTCATCGGCGGTCTCGGCACGGTCGCGGGAGCCGTCGCCGGCGCGGTCTTCGTCTCGTTGCTGCCCCAGGTCCTCACCCGCTGGAGCGACGCCCTGCCCCTGGTCTCCGCACCGGGCACCGGCGGCGTCTCCCCGGGAGAGGCCTCCCGCTATCTGTACGGCGCGGCTGTCGTCGCGGTCGTGCTGTTCCTACCTGGCGGACTCACCCGCCTCGCTCCGTCCCCTCGGGAGAAGAAATGAAGTCAAGAAGGTACGCGGCGGTCCTCGCCGTCCTGGCGCTGACGGTGACGGCCGGTTGCAGCAGCAAGGCCACCAGCGGCGACGGCGACACCAAGGGCGCCGGGGGAGTGAAGAGCGGTGAGGGAGTCACCGACAAGAAGATCACGCTCGGCGCGCTCACCGACATGACGGGCGTCTACGCCTCGCTGGGCAAGAGCGTCACCCAGGCCCAGCAGCTGTGGGCGAAGCAGACCAACGCGGCCGGCGGCATCTGCGGCCGGCAGATCGAGCTGACCGTGCGCGACCACGGCTACGACCCGCAGAAGGCCGTCGCCGGCTACACCGAACTCGAACCCAAGGTGCTCGGCTTCACGCAGTTCATCGGCTCGCCGTTCGTCGCGGCCGTCAAGGAGCGCGTCCACGGCCAGGACAAGGGGCTCGTGCTGCCCCAGGCGTGGTCCGCCAGCCTGCTGGGCAGCCCGTACGTACGTACCCTGGGCGCGACGTACGACATCGAGACGATCAACGCCGTCGACTATCTCCTGGCCGAGAAGCGCATCACCAAGGGCGACAAGATCGGTCACGTCTTCTTTGAGGGCGACTATGGCGAGAACGCGCTCGCCGGCTCCAAGCACGCGGCCAAGGCGGCGGGGCTCACGGTCGTCGAACAGAAGATCAAGCCGACCGACAACGACATGTCGGCGCAGGTCGCGGCCCTGAAGAAGGCAGGCGTCAAGGCGATCCTGCTCAGCGCGGGTCCACGGCAGGCGGCGTCCCTGGCCGGTGTGGCGGCGGCGGGTGGCTTCAATGTGCCGATCGTCGGCAACAACTCCGCGTTCGCGCCGCAGCTGCTGGCGACGCCGGCGGCGCCGGCGCTCGCCAAGGACTTCTACATCGCGGCCTCCACGCTCCCGATCGGCGCGCCCGATCCGGGTCCGTCGAAGCTGGCCAAGGACTACGCGGCCGCGTACCCGAAGGACGGGCTCGACAACGGCGTGGTCGCCGGATACACGGCGGTCACGGTCTTCGGGGAGGCACTGAAGAAGGCGTGTGCGGAGAAGGACCTGACCCGCGAGGGCGTTGACAAGGCGCTGCTGACGCTCAAGGCGTACCGGAGCGACTTCGGCATCACTCACGACCTCTCGGACCCCGCGGCGCCGTCTACCCGGGAGAGCCTGATCATGAAGCCGGACAAGAGCGTCCCCGGCGGACTGAAGGTGGTTCGCCCGGCGACGGCCGCGGCAGCGGCGAAGTCCTACAAGCCCTCGGCGGGCTGACCCCTCTCGCCGCCCGTCCCGCCCCCTGGCGCATGTCGCCAGGGGGCGGCGCGTGTTTCGGGGGGCAGCGCCCGACCGCCCGATCCGCACGGTTGTAGGAAGGCGGTCACGGGGTACCCGCGCCACGTACACGGCCCGCGCGGCAGTCCCTGCCCTTGCGGGCAGATCCAGGAGGAGGCGCAGCTATGAGCACGGTGAAGGAGACCGTCGAGGTCGAGGTCCCCGTCCACACCGCCTACAACCAGTGGACGATGTTCGAGGAGTTCCCGAACTTCATGGAAGGCGTGGAGGCCGTCACCCAGGTCGACGACCGCCACAACCACTGGACCACCAAGATCGGGGGAGTGAAGCGCGAGTTCGACACCGAGATCGTCGACCAGCTCCCCGACGAACGCATCGCTTGGCGCACCATCAGCGGCGACACCAAGCAGAAGGGCATGGTGAGCTTCCAGCGCCTGGACGACACGCACACGCGGGTGGAGCTCGTGATGGACGTCGAGCCCGGGGGCATGGTGGACAAGGCCGCCGACATGACCGGGATGATCGACCGGCGCGTCAAGGGCGACATGCGGCGTTTCAAGGAATACATCGAGCACCAAGGCGGCGAGAGCGGAGGCTGGCGCGGTCGCATCACGCCCGGATGACCCGCCTCGGGGCACTCGTCGTCGCGGTGGCCGCCAGTGGCCGCCGCCGCGACCGCCGCCCCGGCCCGTACGCTCTGCCGCATGGTGCATGTACTTGGCAGCAGGATTCTGCTGAGCCCCACCGATCCGCAGCGCTCGCGCGACTTCTACGGCCGGGCTCTGGGGCTGGGGGTCTACCGTGAATTCGGGACCGGCACCGAGCGGGGAACGGTGTACTTCCTCGGCGGCGGGTTCCTCGAACTCTCGGGCCGCTCCGACACCCCGCCCTCGCCGGCGGTGCGGCTGTGGCTGCAGGTCCCCGATGTGCGGGCCGCCCACGACGAGCTGCGGGAACGGGGGGTAGAGGTGCTGCGTGCGCCGCGCAAGGAGCCGTGGGGCCTGGTCGAGATGTGGATCGCAGACCCGGACGGGGTGCGCATCGCGGTGGTGGAAGTGCCTGAGGACCATCCGCTGCGCTATCGCCCGTGACAGCACGCGGCGCCGGGCACCGCGGCCGGCGGTCCTCGGGACACACCGGCCCGGTTCGACCCCTGGTCGCATACCATCCGCTGCGCTGTCGCACGCGACGGGCGCGGCCGCCGGGCACCGCGGCCGGCGGTCCTCGGGACACACCGGCCCGGTTCGTCCGCCGGCCGCACCATCTGCTGTCGCCCGTGACGGGCCGCAGCGCCGGGCACGGGCGTGGGTCCTACGACCCGTGTTCGTCCGCCGGTCGCACCCTCCGCCCACGCAACGGCGTGTCCGGCCCGCCCGGTCACCCGACGGGCAGCCCCGCGGACGCCCCGAGGGCCCCGGATGCGACAGCATCCGGGGCCCTCGGGGTTCACGACCTGCGCGCCTCCGGCGCGCTACGGCACCTGCGCCGCCCGTGCCTCGCGGCTCTCGCGGCGGTTGTCGCGGAACGTGTTCACCCGACGGGCGGTGGCGAAGAGGGGGATCGTCGCCGCCATCACGATCTGCAGGGCGCAGCCCATCTGGAGCATCACCTGACCGCCCGGCGCGTCGAACGCCCACGCCGCCAGCATGCCCATCGCCGCCACGATCCAGCCGAGCATCGCCACCGCGAGGACACCTCGCGGCTTGGGGTACTCGACCCGGCTCACCATGAGCCACGCCGTGCCGATGATCGCCAGCAGCGTCGGGATGAACAGCAGCTCCAGCAGCACGATCGAGACGACCGTGAGCGCTCCGAAGGGGCTCGGCATGCCCTGGAACATGCCGTCCTTCATGGTCACGCACGAGAATCTCGCAAGCCGCAGCACCACCGCCAGCAGCACCACGATCGCGGCGACCGCCGAGACCCGCTGATGGGCGTCGTTCGCGACCATGCCGTAGACCAGCACGAAGTACGCGGGCGCGAGACCGAAGCTGATCAGGTCCGAGAGGTTGTCCAGCTCGGCGCCCATCGGCGACGACCGCAGCTTGCGGGCCACGAGCCCGTCGCAGAGGTCGAAGATCGCCGCGAGCAGCATCAGGATCACGGCGGTCGCGGCGCTGTGCCGCGCCATGCCGGTCTCCTGGCTGCCCTGGAGGTGCGGGATGAGGATTCCGGTGGTGGTGAAGTACACCGCCATGAATCCGCACGTCGCGTTACCGAGTGTGAGGGTGTCCGCTATCGACAGCCGCAGAGAGAGCGGCATCTCCTCCGCGTCGTTCTCTTCCTCGGCCTCCGCCACCCAGTTCTTCGCCTGTGTGTCGGGATCAATCACGGTCAATGCGAGTCACCCCCGCAGTCGTGGTCTGGCCCACCTCGACAGCGACCTCGACACCTTCGGGGAGGTAGATGTCGACGCGCGAGCCGAAGCGGATCAGACCGATGCGATCACCCTGCTCGACCTTCGTGCCCTGCGGGATGTACGGGACGATGCGCCGAGCGACCGCGCCGGCGATCTGCACCATCTCGATGTCGCCCAGTTCGGTGTCGAAGTGCCAGACAACGCGCTCGTTGTTCTCGCTCTCCTTGTTGAACGCGGGGACGAAGCCGCCGGGGATGTGCTCGACCGAGGTCACCGTGCCCGCGAGCGGGGCGCGGTTGACGTGGACATTGAGCGGGCTCATGAAGATCGCGACACGAGTGCGCCCGTCCTTCCACGGCATGATGCTTTGCACCACTCCGTCGGCGGGCGAGATGACCCGCCCCGACGCGATCTCGCGCTCGGGGTCGCGGAAGAACCACAGCATGCCCGCCGCGAGAGCGGTGGTGGGCACGGCAATGGCCGCGGCCCGCCGCGAGCGGCGGGCACGGGCCAGGCTGAGTGCAGCGGTGGCGACGGTCGGCAGAAGCCACGGCGATGCTCCGCGAGCAAGGCGTCCCTTGAGGAAGCCGTCGCGTGGTGCAGAGGTTTGGCTGTGGGGCATGGATGACCTTCGTAGCGGATGATGCCGCGCTGGCAACGGGGGACGGCGGCTTTCCGGCCGATGTTATCGGGTGCGGACCGCAACTGGGAAAGCCAGCAGACGAGTCGGCGGCCGGAAGAAGATGACAGGGTGTGATCTTCTTCCGGCCGAACCGACTCATAAGCGGCGATCAACCCTGGAACCGGTACTCCTCGAGCAGCCGACGTCCAATGATCATTTTCTGGATTTCGGCGGTACCTTCACCGATCAGCAGCATCGGAGCCTCGCGGTAGAGGCGCTCGATCTCGTACTCCTTGGAGAAGCCGTAGCCGCCGTGGATACGGAAGGCGTCCTCGACGACTTCCTTGCAGTACTCGGAGGCGAGGTACTTCGCCATCCCTGCCTCCAGGTCGTTTCGTTCCCCGGAGTCCTTTTTGCGTGCCGCGTTCACCATCATGGCATGCGCGGCCTCGACCTTGGTAGCCATCTCGGCCAGCTTGAACTGGATCGCCTGGTGGGAGGCGATCGGCTTGCCGAAGGTGTGGCGCTGCTGGGCGTACGACACGCCCAGCTCGAAGGCGCGCTGTGCGACACCGCAGCCACGTGCCGCGACGTTCACGCGGCCGACCTCGACGCCGTCCATCATTTGGTAAAACCCTCGGCCGGTGGTGCCGCCGAGTACCCGATTGGCCGGAATGCGCAGTCCGTCCATGATGAGCTCGGTCGTGTCGACGCCCTTGTAGCCCATCTTGTCGATCTTGCCGGGGATGGTCAGGCCCGGACGGACCTCGCCGAAGCCCGGCTCCTTCTCGACCAGGAAGGTCGTCATCGACTTGTGGGGGGCGGTGCCCTCGGGGTGTCCTTCGTCACTGCGGCACAGAACGGCGACCAGGGTGGACGTGCCACCGTTCGTCAGCCACATCTTCTGACCGTTGAGGACGTACTCGTCGCCGTCCTTGACGCCCTTGGACGTGATCGCCGACACGTCCGAGCCGAGACCCGGCTCCGACATCGAGAACGCGCCGCGCACCTCGCCGAGCGCCATGCGGGGCAGGAAGGTGTCCTTCTGCTCCTGCGTGCCGTGCTGCTTGAGCATGTACGCGACGATGAAGTGGGTGTTGATGATGCCCGAGACGGACATCCAGCCACGGGCGATCTCCTCCACGCACAGGGCGTACGTGAGAAGGGACTCACCCAGGCCGCCGTACTCCTCCGGGATCATCAGGCCGAAGAGGCCGAGCTCCTTCAGACCGTCGACGATCTGCTGGGGGTACTCGTCCTTGTGTTCCAGCTCGGTCGCGACAGGAATGATCTCCTTGTCGACAAAGTCCCGGACGGTGGACAGGATCTCCTGCTGGACGTCGGTCAGACCTGCGGTCTGGGCGAGTCGCGCCATGACTACTTCTCCTGCGACTTGAGTTCGGGGCGGCCGGGCTGCTCGCCGCCGCGCTCCTTGATGTACGTCTCGGTCGGGACCATCACCTTGCGCCGGAAGACGCAGACGAGGGTGCCGTCCTGCTTGTAGCCCTTGGTCTCCACGTAGACGATGCCGCGGTCGTTCTTCGACTTCGACGGCGTCTTGTCGAGGACCGTGGTCTCGCCGTAGATGGTGTCGCCGTGGAAGGTCGGGGCCACGTGCCGCAGCGACTCGATCTCCAGGTTGGCGATCGCCTTGCCGGAGACGTCCGGCACGGACATGCCGAGCAGCAGCGAGTAGATGTAGTTGCCCACCACGACGTTCTTGCCGAAGTCCGTCGTGTTCTCCGCATAGTTGACGTCCATGTGGAGGGGGTGGTGATTCATCGTCAGGAGACAGAAGAGGTGGTCGTCGTACTCGGTGACCGTCTTCCCGGGCCAGTGCTTGTAGACGGCCCCGACCTCGAACTCCTCGTAGGTGCGTCCGAACTGCATCTCGCTCACGCCTCCGGGATCTCGAACTTGGTGGTGCGCTGCATGCCGGCGGCGCGCCCCTTGCCGGAGATGACCAGCGCCATCTTGCGGCTGGCCTCGTCGATCATCTCGTCGCCGAGCATCGCCGAGCCCTTCTTGCCGCCCGCCTCGGACGTGTAGTAGTCGTACGCGTCCAGGATCAGCTCGGCGTGGTCGTAGTCCTCCTGCGAGGGCGAGAAGATCTCGTTGGACGCGTCGACCTGTCCAGGGTGCAGCACCCACTTGCCGTCGAAGCCGAGGGCCGCGGCACGCTGCGCGACCGCGCGGTAGCCGTCGATGTTGCGGATCTGGAGGTAGGGGCCGTCGATCGCCTGGAGGTTGTTGGCGCGGGCGGCCATCAGGATCTTCATCAGGATGTAGTGGTACGCGTCGGCCGGGTAACCGGGCGGCTGCTCACCGACGACCAGCGACTTCATGTTGATGGAGGCCATGAAGTCCGCCGGGCCGAAGATGATCGTCTCCACACGCGGGGACGCCTGCGCGATGGCGTTGACGTTGTTGAGGCCCTGCGCGTTCTCGATCTGCGCCTCGATGCCGATCTTGCCCAGCTCGAAGCCCATGGTCTTCTCGATCTGGGTGAGCAGCAGGTCGAGCGCGACGACCTGCTCGGCGTTCTGCACCTTCGGCAGCATGATGCAGTCGAGGTTCTGGCCGGCGCCCTCGACGACGGTGACGACGTCGCGGTAGGTCCACTCGGTGGTCCAGTCGTTGACGCGCACGACCCGCGTCTTGCCCGTCCAGTCACCCTCGTTGAGGAACTTCACGATGGTGTGCCGGGCCTCCGGCTTCGCGAGCGGCGCACAGGCGTCCTCGAGGTCCAGGAAGACCTGGTCGGCCGGCAGCCCCTGGGCCTTCTCCAGGAAGCGCGGGTTCGAGCCGGGCACGGCCAGGCAGGAACGGCGCGGACGCAGACGGTTGACCGGGTGCACTGGCGTGCTCATGCGGGGACCTCCAGAGGGTCGAGCTTGTTCGCGTTGCGGATCTCGTCGACGATACGGCCGATGATCTCCGTGATACCGAAATCCTTCGGTGTGAAGACGGCGGCCACTCCCGCCGCCTTCAGTTCGGCGGCGTCGGCGTTCGGGATGATGCCACCCACGATCACCGGGATGTCGGCGGCGCCCGCCTCGCGCAGCCGGGTCAGTACGTCCGGCACCAGCTCGGCGTGCGAGCCGGACAGGATGGACAGGCCCACGCAGTGCACGTCCTCCGCGAGGGCGGCGGAGACGATCTGCTCCGGGGTGAGCCGGATGCCCTGGTAGACCACCTCGAACCCGGCGTCGCGGGCCCGTACGGCGATCTGCTCGGCGCCGTTGGAGTGGCCGTCGAGCCCCGGCTTGCCGACGAGCAGCCGCAGCCGCCCCGCCCCCAGCTCCTCCGCGGTGCGGGCCACCTTCTCGCGTACGACGGCGAGCGGCGTGCCCGCCTCGGCGGTGACCGCCACCGGGGCGCTGCTGACGCCTGTCGGCGCACGGAACTCGCCGAAGACGTCACGCAGCGCCCAGGCCCACTCGCCGGTGGTGACGCCCGCACGCGCACACTCGACGGTGGCCGCCATCAGGTTCTCGGTGCCCGCAGCGGCCTTCTTCAGCGCCGCGAGGGCCTCGGCGGCACGGGGCTCGTCGCGGCCCGCACGCCATTCGTGCAGCTTGGCGACGACCCGCGCCTCGTTCGCCGGATCGACCGTCATGATCGCCGTGTCGAGATCGGCGGTCAGCGGGTTCTCCTCGGTCGTCTCGAAGATGTTGACGCCGATGATCTTCTCGTCGCCCGCCTCGATCCGCGCCCGCCGCTCGGCGTGCGAGGACACCAGCTGCGACTTGAGGTAGCCGGACTCGACGGCCGCCATCGCGCCGCCCATCTCCTGGATCCGGTCGATCTCCGCCAGGCACTCGGCGACCAGGGACTCGACCTTGGCCTCGATGACGTGCGAGCCGGCGAAGATGTCCTCGTACTCCAGCAGGTCCGACTCGTGCGCCAGCACCTGCTGGATACGCAGCGACCACTGCTGGTCCCACGGCCGGGGCAGCCCCAGCGCCTCGTTCCAGGCCGGCAGCTGCACGGCACGTGCGCGGGCGTCCTTGGACAGGGTCACGGCCAGCATCTCCAGCACGATGCGCTGGACGTTGTTCTCCGGCTGTGCCTCGGTCAGGCCGAGGGAGTTGACCTGGACGCCGTAGCGGAAGCGGCGCTGCTTGTCGTTCTCGATGCCGTACCGCTCGCGCGTGATCTTGTCCCAGATGCGGCCGAAGGCGCGCATCTTGCACATCTCCTCGATGAAGCGGACGCCCGCGTTCACGAAGAACGAGATCCGGGCGACCACGTCACCGAACTTCTCGGCCGGCACCTGGCCCGAGTCGCGGACGGCGTCGAGGACGGCGATCGCGGTGGACATCGCGTACGCGATCTCCTGCACGGGCGTGGCCCCGGCCTCCTGCAGGTGGTAGCTGCAGATGTTGATCGGGTTCCACTTGGGGATGTTGGCCACCGTGTACGTGATCATGTCGGTGGTCAGGCGCAGCGAAGGACCGGGCGGGAAGACGTGCGTCCCGCGCGACAGGTACTCCTTGACGATGTCGTTCTGGGTCGTGCCCTGGAGCCTGGTGATGTCGGCACCCTGCTCCTCGGCGACCACCTGGTACAGCGCCAGCAGCCACATGGCGGTGGCGTTGATGGTCATCGAGGTGTTCATCTGCTCCAGGGGGATGTCCTGGAACAGCCTGCGCATGTCGCCCAGATGGGAGACCGGCACACCGACCCGGCCGACCTCGCCGCGGGCGAGGATGTGGTCGGGGTCGTACCCGGTCTGTGTCGGCAGGTCGAAGGCGACCGACAGTCCCGTCTGGCCCTTGGCGAGATTGCGCCGGTACAGCTCGTTGGACGCCTCGGCGGTCGAGTGACCGGCGTACGTCCGCATGAGCCAGGGCCGGTCCTTCTTGCGCTCAGTCATCTGGGAACCCGGCCCCTCAGACGTTACGGAAGCGGTTGATGGCGTCGATGTGCTTCTCGCGCATCTCCGGGTCGCTGACGCCCAGCCCCTCCTGCGGAGCCAGCGCGAGCACGCCGACCTTGCCCTGGTGGAGGTTGCGGTGCACGTCGTACGCGGCCTGGCCGGTGTCCTCGAGCGCGTACGTCTTCGACAGCGTCGGGTGGATCTTGCCCTTGGCGATCAGGCGGTTGGCCTCCCACGCCTCGCGGTAGTTGGCGAAGTGCGAGCCGATGATCCGCTTCAGCGACATCCACAGGTAGCGGTTGTCGTACTCGTGCATGTAGCCCGAGGTCGAGGCGCAGGTGGTGATGGTGCCGCCCTTGCGGGTGACGTAGACGGACGCGCCGAAGGTCTCGCGGCCGGGGTGCTCGAAGACGATGTCGATGTCCTCGCCGCCGGTGAGTTCGCGGATGCGCTTGCCGAAGCGCTTCCACTCCTTCGGGTCCTGGGTCTGCTCGTCCTTCCAGAACTTGTAGCCCTCGGCGTTGCGGTCGATGATCGCCTCGGCGCCCATCGCCCGGCAGATGTCCGCCTTCTGGTCGCTGGAGACGACGCAGATGGGGTTGGCGCCGCCGGCCAGGGCGAACTGCGTGGCGTACGAGCCGAGTCCGCCGCTCGCGCCCCAGATCAGGACGTTGTCGCCCTGCTTCATGCCGGCGCCGTTGCGGGAGACGAGCTGGCGGTAGGCGGTGGAGTTGACGAGGCCCGGGGCCGCCGCCTCCTCCCAGCTGAGGTGCTTCGGCTTGGGCATCAGCTGGTTGGACTTGACGAGCGCGATCTCCGCGAGGCCGCCGAAGTTGGTCTCGAAGCCCCAGATGCGCTGCTCGGGGTCGAGCATCGTGTCGTTGTGGCCGTCGGAGGACTCCAGTTCGACGGACAGGCAGTGCGCGACGACCTCGTCACCCGGGTTCCAGGCGTTGACGCCGGGACCGGTGCGCAGGACGACGCCCGCGAGGTCGGAGCCGATGATGTGGTACGGGAGGTCGTGGCGCTTGGTGAGCTCCGACAGCCGTCCGTAGCGCTCCAGGAAGCCGAAGGTGGACAGCGGCTCGAAGATCGAGGTCCACACGGAGTTGTAGTTGACCGAGCTCGCCATGACGGCCACGAGGGCCTCACCGGGTCCCAGCTCGGGCACCGGAACGTCATCCAGGTGGATCGACTTGCGAGGGTCCTTCTCCCGGGTCTCGAGGCCGGCGAACATCTCCGTCTCGTCCTTGTGCACGGTGATCGCGCGGTACGACTCGGGGAGCTTCAGTGCGGCGAAGTCGGCGGACGTGCTGTCCGGCGACTGGATCGCGTCCAGGATTTCCTTCACGGTGTTGCCTCCGGCGGAGCGCGTCCAGGGGGACGCTGAGGGGTACGTCGGGGTTTTCTGCTGCTGTGGAGGTGTGCCGTCGGTTCGGCGGATGGTGCTGCTGGCAGCGCTGGTGTGCGCGAAAGGTGCCTGTGACGCAGGCGTCCGGGCGCACAACCCGGGGAGGGTTGAGGGGACAGCCGGCGCACGAATGGTCTCTGCACGCCGGCCGCCCGGACATATTCAACGTATGGCACGGCGTGCCAGGTGACAAGACACTGCGTGCCAAGAATTTCTCTCAGATGCAATCCGCTGGACACATGTGAGCGATGATCGATCGAATCGGGGCGCAAAAAGGCCGATGGCCGCCCGAATCGGGCGGCCATCGGCCATAGACGGATGCGGCGTTCACGACTGCTTGAGTGCCTGCTCGATCGTGCGCATGACCTCACTCAGCGGCGCGTCCGTGCGTGCCACGGCCACCAGCACCTCGCCCTCTCTCCGCACGGTGGCGGGCGGCGGCTCGGTGGCCCCCGGGGCGTGCGTCGCCTTGCGGCCCGCTCCTATGCCGGTGCCGAAAGTGTCGCGGACGATGGCGAACGCATGGTCCAGCTGGGCCTCCACATCGCCCTGTCCGCCCCCCCGCAGCCAGCGGCGCAGCACATGGTTGTGCGCCGTGACCACCGCGGACGCCGCGACCTCCGCCAGCAGCGGGTCGTCGTTGCCGTCGTGGTGGTCCCGCTCGTCGAAGTGGCCCAGCAGATAGCGCGTGAACAACCGCTCGTAGCGGGCCACCGAGGCGATCTCGCGCTCGCGCAGCGTCGGCACCTCACGGGTGAGGCGGTAGCGCTCGACGGACACGGCCGGGGAAGCCGCGTACATCCGCATGACCTCCTTGATGCCCCGGCACACCGTGTCGAGCGGGTGCTCGTGGGGCGGGGCCGCGTTCAGGACCGCCTCCGCCCGGACCAGGGTGTCGTCGTGGTCCGGGAAGATCGCCTCTTCCTTGGAGCGGAAGTGGCGGAAGAAGGTCCGCCGCGCCACTCCCGCCGCCGCGGCGATCTCGTCGACCGTCGTCGCCTCGTACCCCTTGGTCGCGAACAACTCCATGGCCGCCGCCGCGAGTTCGCGGCGCATCTTCAGGCGTTGCGCGGCGGCGCGGGAGCCTGCGGCACTTTCCGGAGCATCGGGCGCGGCACCGGCGCGGCCGGGCCGGCGGGCGGGATCAGCGGGCTGGGGCATGATCTGAACGTACTGCATTCGTGCAGCCGGACGCGCCTGCGGGGCGGGCCCGGCGCGCTCGGACGCCTGGGGCGGGCTCCACGGGCCGAGGAGCCCGCCCCAGGCGCCGTCGCTGTCAGCGCCGGGCATATTCGCGGAAACCGCGTCCCGTCTTGCGCCCCAGGCATCCCGCGGCCACCAGGTGTTCGAGCAGCGGCGCGGGCGCGAGGCCCGGGTCGCGGAACTCCTGGTGCAGGACCTTCTCGATGGCGAGCGAGACGTCGAGGCCGACGACGTCGAGCAGCTCGAACGGGCCCATCGGGTACCCGCCGCCCAGCTTCATCG
Organism: Streptomyces sp. NPDC018833; assembly: GCF_044390825.1. NCBI lineage: Bacteria > Bacillati > Actinomycetota > Actinomycetes > Kitasatosporales > Streptomycetaceae > Streptomyces > Streptomyces sp. NPDC018833. The sequence goes on from NZ_JBIRZM010000017.1 coordinate 183,438, forward strand.
CCGCGTCGATGTCGTCGAGGGAGGCGTAGTGCTCCTCGACCATCTTGATCGCGTTGTTCAGGTACGGGAAGAGCAGCGCGTTCACGATGAATCCGGCACGGTCGCCGCAGTCCACCGGGTGCTTCCTGATCTTCGTGGTGACCTCGCGGACCGTCGCGTGGACGTCGTCGGCGGTCAGGACCGTCCGCACGATCTCCACCAGCTTCATCGCCGGGGCCGGGTTGAAGAAGTGCATGCCGATGACGTCCTGCGGGCGCGAGGTGGCGCGGGCGCAGGCGACGACGGGCAGCGAGGAGGTCGTGGTGGCGAGCACCGCGCCCTGCTTGCACACCTTGTCCAGGGTGGCGAAAAGCTGCTGCTTGATCTCCAGGTCCTCGGCGACGGCCTCGACAGCCAGGTCGACGTCGGCGAAGGCGTCCAGCGAACCGGCGGGCGTGATCCGCGCCAGCGTCGCCTCGCAGGCCTCCTCGGTCATCCGGCCCTTGGCGACCGAGCGGCCCAGCGACTTGGTGATCCGCGCCTTGGCCGCCTCGGCCTTCTCCAGGCTGCGGGCCGCGAGGACCACGTCGAAGCCCGCCTTGGCGAAGACCTCCGCGATGCCGCTCGCCATGGTGCCCGAGCCGGCCACGCCGACGGACGAGACCGGGCGGCCTCCGGTGGCACCGGCCGCCGGCTGCGGGGTGAGCGCGTCCGCGACCACCTCGGAGCTGCCGGGGGCGGCGTAGGTGTAGAAACCGCGTCCCGCCTTGCGGCCGGTCAGTCCCGCCTCGCTGAGCTGCCCCAGGATGGGCGCGGGGGCGTGCAGCCGGTCGCGCGACTCGGCGTACATCGCGTTCAGCACGGTACGGGCGGTGTCGATGCCGATCAGGTCGAGCAGCGCGAGCGGGCCCATCGGCAGGCCGCAGCCGAGCTTCATGGCGGCGTCGATGTCCTCGCGGGAGGCGTACCGGGCCTCGTACATGGCTGCGGCCTGGTTGAGGTAGCCGAACAGCAGGCCGTCCGCGATGAAGCCGGGCCGGTCGCCGACCGCGACCGGCTGCTTGCCCAGCTCACGGGCGAGTGCCGTGACGGCCTCGACGGCCGGCGGCGAGGTCAGCACCGAGGAGACGACCTCGACCAGCTTCATCGCCGGGGCCGGGTTGAAGAAGTGCAGGCCGAGGACGCGCTCGGGGTGCTGGGACTCCGCTGCCAGGCGGGTCACGGACAGGGCGTTCGTGCCCGTGGCGATGAGGGCGTCCGGGCGGACGACGGCGTCCAGTTCGCGGATGACCTGCTGCTTGGCCTCGTACGACTCCGGCACGACCTCGATCACGAGGTCCGCGTCGGCGGCGGCCTGCAGGTCGGAGAAGGTGCGGAAGCGTGCGAGGGTGTTGCGGCGCTCCTCCTCGGTGATCCGCTCGCGCCCCACGGCGCGCGCGGTGGAGGCCTCGAGCGCGGTGACCGCCTTGCGGGCGGCGGCGTCGCTGACGTCGATGCCGATGACCTCACGGCCGGCACGGGCGAGGACCTCGGCGATGCCGGTGCCCATGGTGCCGAGGCCGACCACGGCGATGGTGTGCAGAGGGGTGTCCATCGGGGGACTCCAGGGATGAGTGACGACTGATGAGGAGCGCGCGCGGAGAACGCCGAACGGGCATGGGCGCACTGGTGTTCATGTGGCCGACGGACTCTGTCCCTTGTCACGTCGTACTGAATGGCAGAACTGCCGAACCGACTTCCCCATGGACTCGCCATGGAGGTCACCCCCAGCGGCGGCTGCGTCACCAGGCCGCGCTGAGTGCGGGGGGTTACCCGCTCACATGAGATTAACTCCCGAGTAACGAGCGCGCCACCCCTCGGCCGGTGTGATCTGGATCGCGGCCGCGGCCCGCCGATACGCTGACCGCCATGGACGAGGGGTTGCGGTCACTCGCGACGCGCCTGCGCGGCGAGGCGGGCGGCGGCCCGGCGTACGAACGGCTGCTGACCACCACCGACCGTGACGAGCTCGCCGCGGTCCTCACCGAACGCGAACGCCCTCTGTGGGCCCGCGAACTCGCCGCGTTCCGCCTCGGCTGCGCCGGTGACCGCCGGGCCTTCGAATCCCTGGTCCTGCTCCTCAACCACCGCGACCCGGAGCGGTGCGTCTCCGCGGCCCATGCGCTGTTCCTGCTGGGCGACCCCAGAACGCCCCGCGCGGCGGCGGCGCTTGCCACCAATGAACTGCGTGTCGCCTATGCCCTGTTGCCGGTCCGTCTCCTGACGAGGCTGCGCGCCCCCGAGTCCGCGCCGGCGCTGATGACGGTCCTGCGCCGCAGACTGGCGGCCGGGGATCCCCACTGGCGGGTGGCACTGGCCTGTGTGGAGGGCCTGGGCGCGCTCGGCGACAAACGCGCGGCCGAGGTCGTGCGCGCGGCCCTGCCCCACCCGCGCCTGACGGCTGCGGCTGCCGCGGCGCTGGCCCGCCTGGACGGGTGACGGCCGGGGCGGTGGGGCCGGCGGGTGCTCGTGCCAGACGAGCGTCTTGATGGTCAGCCAGACCCGTGACGCCGACTCCCTCGGTTCGCGGGCCTCCTGGACGTCCAGGTCCTCCCAGACGGGTGTCGGCGTGAAGAGTTCGCCCGCCTTGCCGAGGGCGGGCTGTGCCGGCGCAGAAGGCGGCCGGCTCGACCAGCTCGGGACAGTGGTGCGTGCGGCTGGATGCTGCCTCCCTCCAATCGGCGGCGGCCAGCGTCATGTCGTCGGCCGCATGGAAGGGTGCGCAAGGATCATCCTCGATCGGCGAAAAGAGGCAACGATCAGCCCTGGATGTGCAACATATCGCCGTTGTCCGGGGTTGATCACGACCGTATCGTTACGCCGCACCGGGGGCACCCCTCCGTGGATCACCGGACCGGGACGATGCCCGACCGTGTTCTGCTGACAACCGTCTGTGGATCACCGTCGTTGTGTTGTCGCCGCCTGCCTCAACCAGTAGGTCACCCCCTGAGCTCACATCCAGGCATGACGTGCACGGTGCTCACCCACACCACCGTTTCGTCCGTCCGGCCGGCGAGGTGGTGATCGCAACGGCGGCAGGTGAGGCAGAAACGGTCCCGCACTGCTGGCCTGACCGGCCGGATCGTCCGGAGTCCCACCCTGCTGGATCACGCTCACCACCTGGGCGCTGCCGGATCTGTGCCGGCCGGCTCACGCACTCCTTGTCACGCGTTGCTTGCCGCCGCCGGACGCGGCACGCCTTGCGCAACGTATCTCCCAGTCCCCGCGAAGTGGAGCTCGATCATGCCCTCATCCTCCGTACTCCCACGCGTGCCCCAGATCGGCGCGTCGATGGCCTGTCTCGCGCTGGTGCTCACCGCCTGTGGTGACCAGACGAACTCCGGATCCGACACCGCGCGGACCGAGGGCACGAAGTCCACGAGTGCCCCGCTGTTCGAC
>NZ_JBIRZM010000018.1:0-29556 GCF_044390825.1 Streptomyces sp. NPDC018833
GAGCCCGATCAGCGACGCGGGCCCGGCGCCGCCGCTCGCCTCGACCACACCGGGGCGCTCGTCGGGGAAGCCGGCCAGGATGCGGGCGGTCGCCTCCGGTTCAGCTCTTGGCCGCCGGCTGCTTGGGGCGCTGGTCGACCGGGCCGCGGCGCACCGAGCCGGGCGCGTTCCACTCCTGGCGCTTCCTCGCCCGCTTCTTCGCGGCCTCGGAGGACTGGAGCTGGTACGGCACCGAGGTGACCATCACGCCCGGGGTGAACAGCAGCCGGCCCTTGAGGCGCAGGGCGCTCTGGTTGTGCAGCAGCTGCTCGTACCAGTGGCCGACCACGTACTCGGGGATGATCACGCTGACCGCGTCGCGCGGGCTGTCGCGCCGGATGCTCTTGACGTAGTCGATGACCGGGCGGGTGACCTCGCGGTACGGGGAGTCGAGGATCTTCAGCGGGACGTTGATGCCGCGCCGCTCCCACTCCGCCTTGAGCGCCTTTGTCTCGGCCGGGTCGACGTTGATGCTCAGCGCCTCCAGCTTGTCGGAGCGCATCAGCTTGGCGTAGGCGAGGGCGCGCAGCGTCGGGCGGTGGAGCTTGGAGACGAGGACGATCGAGTGCACGCGAGAGGGGCGCGCGGTGTCGTCGGTCGGCTCGTCGGGGGCGGCGATCTCCTCGGCGACCCGGTCGTAGTGCCGGCGGATCGCGCTCATCGTTCCGTAGAAGATCACCATGCCGAGCAGGGCGACCCAGGCGCCGTGCGTGAACTTGGTGGCGAGGACGACCACGAGCACGAGGCCGGTGAAGAAGGCGCCGAAGGTGTTGATCGCGCGGGAGCGGATCATGTGGCGGCGCTTGGCCTTGTTCGTCTCGGTCCTCAGGTGCCGGTTCCAGTGCCTGACCATGCCGGTCTGACTGAGCGTGAAGGAGACGAATACGCCGACGATGTAGAGCTGGATCAGCTTGGTGGAGTCGGCTCCGTAGACCCAGACGAGCAGGATGGCGGCTCCGGCCAGCAGCACGATGCCGTTGGAGAAGGCGAGCCGGTCGCCGCGAGTGTGCAGCTGGCGCGGCAGGTAGCGGTCCTGGGCAAGGATCGAGCCGAGCAGCGGGAAGCCGTTGTACGCGGTGTTGGCGGCGAGGAACAGCACGAGTGCGGTCGCTGCGGCGAGCAGCACGAAGAAGAACGTGCCGTCGCCGAAGACGGCGGCCGCGACCTGCGAGATCACCGGGTGCTGGACGTAGTCGGAGCCGACCGGTGTGCCGCCCGCGAGCAGGTCCTTGGCCGGGTTCTCGGCCATCTTGACGTCGGTGGCCATGGCGAGGCCGATGATGCCGCAGAACATGGTGACGGCGAGGGCGCCCATCATCGCCAGCGTGGTCCCGGCGTTCCTGCTCTTGGGCTTGCGGAAGGCGGGGACGCCGTTGCTGATCGCCTCGACGCCGGTGAGCGCCGCACAGCCGGAGGAGAAGGCGCGCAGCAGCAGGAAGAGGAGCGCGAAGCCGGCGAGGCCCTCGTGTTCTGCCTTGATCTCGTAGCCGGCGGTCGGAGCGCGCATGCTCTCGTCGAGGACGATGCCCTTGAACGCCCCCCAGGCGATCATGACGAACACTCCGGTGACGAAGACGTACGTCGGGATGGCGAAGAGCTTGCCCGACTCCTTGACACCGCGCAGGTTCATCAACGTCAGCAGCACGATGATGACGATGGCGCTGAACACCTTGTGTTCGACGACGAAGGGGATGGCCGAGCCGAGGTTCTCCACGCCGGAGGAGATCGAGACGGCGACGGTCAGGACGTAGTCGACGAGCAGCGCGCTGGCGACGGTGAGGCCGGCTTTCGGGCCGAGGTTGGTGTTGGCGACCTCGTAGTCGCCGCCGCCGCTCGGGTACGCGTGCACGTTCTGCCGGTAGGAGGCGACGACCGTGAACATCAGCACCACGACCGCCGCGGCGATCCAAGGGCTGAAGTGGTACGCCGACACACCCGCGAGGGACAGGACCAGCAGGACTTCGCCCGGGGCGTACGCCACTGAGGAGAGCGGGTCGGAGGCGAAGACGGGGAGCGCAATGCGCTTGGGAAGAAGGGTCTCTCCCAGCCTGTCGCTGCGCAGCGCCCGGCCGATCAGGATCCGTTTGGGCACGTCGGTCAGTTTGGACACGGTGAGGATCGTAAGCGTTCGATATCAGTCATGCCCACTCACCACCCATGCCTTAACGCAATCCTGTCTCCGGTGACGCCGGGGTCAAGGCGGCGACCGCACGTGTTTAGCTAGGGCCGGGGTCTGAGACCCTGGAGGGTCTTGACCGCAGGACAGGATCAGTTTCAGCCGGAAGGACGGTCGTGCACATCGTCATCATGGGGTGCGGACGAGTGGGAGCCGCCCTCGCGCAGACCCTGGAGCAGCAGGGGCACACGGTCGCCGTCGTCGACCGGGACCCCACGGCCTTCCGCCGCCTGGGATCCGGATTCGGTGGCCGTCGTGTCACCGGTGTGGGCTTCGATCAGGACACCCTGCGCGAGGCGGGGATCGAGGAAGCGGGCGCGTTCGCCGCGGTGAGCAGCGGCGACAATTCGAACATCATCGCGGCGCGGGTGGCACGCGAGATGTTCGGCATCGAGAACGTCGCGGCCCGGATCTACGACCCGCGCCGCGCGGAGGTCTACCAGCGCCTCGGCATTCCGACGGTCGCGACGGTCCGCTGGACCGCCGACCAGATGCTGCGGCGGCTGCTGCCCTCGGGCGCGGAGGCGCTGTGGAGCGATCCCAGCGGCGCGGTGCAGCTGGCGGAGATCCACACGTCGCCTGCATGGATCGGTCACAAGGTCAGCAGGCTTCAGGAGGAGACGGGCGTGCGCGTCGCCTTCCTCACACGGCTGGGCGAGGCAGTGCTGCCGACGTCGCAGACCGTGCTGCAGGAGGGCGACCTCGTGCACGTGATGATGCGTACGGACGAGATCGCGAAGGTCGAGGCGGCCTTCTCGGAGGGTCCTGAGGAGGGCGGTCACTGATGCGGGTGGCTATTGCGGGCGCCGGCGCGGTGGGCCGTTCCATCGCGGGTGAGCTGCTGGAGAACGGGCACGAGGTGCTCCTGGTCGACAAGGCACCGACCGCCATCTCGGTGGAACGGGTGCCGCAGGCGGAGTGGCTGCTGGCTGACGCCTGCGAGATCACCTCGCTGGACGAGGCGGCGCTGCAGCGCTGCAACGTGGTGATCGCGGCGACGGGCGACGACAAGGTGAACCTGGTCGTGTCGCTGCTGGCGAAGACGGAGTACGGGGTGCCGCGGGTGGTCGCCCGCGTGAACAACCCCAAGAACGAATGGCTCTTCAACGAGTCCTGGGGCGTGGACGTGGCCGTCTCCACCCCGCGCCTGATGTCGGCGCTGGTGGAGGAGGCGGTGAGCGTGGGCGACCTGGTGCGTCTGCTGCGTTTCAGCCACGGCGACGCGAACCTCGTCGAACTGACGCTGCCCCCGGAGTCGGCGCTGGCGGGCACGCAGGTGAGCGATGTGGCGTGGCCCGAGGACACCTCCCTGGTGACGATCATCCGCGGCTCCCGGGTCCTCACCCCGAGCCCGGAGGAGACGCTGGAGGCGGGCGACGAGCTGCTGTTCGTGGCGGCCCAGGCGCGTGAGGAGCAGTTGGAGGACCTGCTCTCGGTCCGCCGGCCCTGACGCGCGGGCCGACGCACAGGCTCCAGGCCCGTGGCTGGGCCGCACAGGCCCGTGGCTAGGCCGCACAGGCCCGTGCCCGTGGCCCTGACGCACAGGCTCCTGACGCGCGGTCCCCACGCACAGTCTCCTGATACGCGGTCCTGACGCACAGGACAAGGCAGCGGCCCGGAACCGTCTCGGTTCCGGGCCGCTGCGCGATGGCACCAGGGCCGTACGCCGGGCTATCCCTCGCCGCCGCCGTGCGCGGCTGCCTCCTTGCGGGCCTTCTCCGCCCGTTCCTCCGCCTCCATCTCCGCGAAGACGTCGATCGGCGGCGGCGCCTTCGCCAGGAACAGCCACGTCAGGTACACGGCCAGCAGGAACGGCGGGATCTTCAGCGTGACCAGGACCCAGCCCAGCTGGGTCGTGTCCGCCCACCAGTACAGCGGGAAGAGGATGGCGCACTTGGCGAGCAGGATCAGGCCCCAGGCCCAGCTGGCCTTCGCGTACGCCTTCTTGCGGCCGGGGTTGCGGGTGCGCCAGGAGAGGTTCTCCTTGAAGACCGGGCCGAGGATCAGGCCGATCAGGGGCACGCCCGCCAGCGTTGTGACGATGTACGCCAGCGCGAGCCCGAACGTGTAGAGCATGCCCGGCAGATAGAAGTCCTTCGCGTTGCCCGTCATCATCGCGAAGACGACACCGAAGGCAACGCCGAAGACGCCGCTGAAGGCGTGCTTCACGGTGTCCTTGCGGATCAGCCTGACGGCGACAAGCACCAGCGAGACCGTGAGTGCGGCGATCGCCGAGATGTGCAGGTCCTTGTTGATCGTGTAGATCGTGACGAAGAGCAGGCCCGGCAGGACCGTCTCCACCATGCCGCGCATGCCGCCGAACGCCTCGAACAGCGCCGCCTCGGTGACCGCCTTCGAGTCGGCGGGGCCCTGCTCGCTGTCCTGCTGCTGGTCGTTCGTCGTGGGGGTCGGCTTGTCGACAGACGTCACCGGCTACTCCTGTCCGAGCGGTCGGAGTTCGTATTTGGGATTGAACAGCACCCGGCGGCCGTGGCTCATCGAGATCCGGCCGGAGGCTATGAGCCTGCGGCCCGGCTCGATGCCCACGATGGAGCGGCGGCCGAGCCACACCACGTCCAGCGCGGCCGTGCCGTCGAAGAGCTCCGCCTCCAGCGCGGGCACACCGGCCCGCGGACGAAGGGTGACGGTGCGCAAGGTACCAGTGACTCTGACTATCTGGCGGTCGCCGCAGTCGCTGATGCGGGTGCACCCCGACGCCTCGGCGTCCTCCTGGAGCTCTTCCGACTCCAGGTCCTGCTGGGAACTGGAGAGCCGGTCGAGCATGCGGCGGAAACGGCCGACCGGTCTCGACGCGCTGTCGTCTTTCGCCGCGCCCCCTGGGCGGGGTAGAGCACTCATACAGAAAGCCTACCGGCCCCCACCGGGACCGGATCAACGTTCGAAGCGGTACCCCATGCCGGGCTCGGTGACGAAATGCTTCGGGTGCGAGGGGTCGGCCTCCAGTTTGCGGCGCAGCTGGGCCATGTAGACCCGCAGGTAGTTGGTCTCCGTGCCGTAGGAAGGCCCCCAGACCTCCTGGAGCAGCTGCTTCTGGCTGACCAGGCGGCCGGTGTTGCGTACGAGGACCTCCAGCAGATGCCACTCGGTGGGCGTGAGGCGTACGTCGCGTCCGTCGCGGTTCACCTTCTTCGCCGCGAGGTCGACCGTGAAGGTCTCGGTGTCGACGGTGACCCCGTCGTCCTCGCCGCTTCGGACGGGCTCGGCCCTGCGGACGGCGGCGCGCAGCCGGGCCAGCAGTTCGTCCATGCCGAAGGGCTTGGTGACGTAGTCGTCGGCGCCGGCGTCGAGCGCCTCGACCTTCTCGTCCGAGGAGTGGCGGGCGGAGAGCACCAGTATCGGCACCCTGGTCCAGCCGCGGAGTCCCTTGATGACCTCGACGCCGTCCATGTCGGGCAGGCCGAGGTCGAGGACGACGACATCGGGATGGCGGGCGGCGGCGATCTCGAGCGCGGTCGCGCCGTCGGCGGCCGAGTCCACCTCGTACTTGCGCGCCTTCAGGTTGATCACGAGGGCGCGTACGATCTGCGGCTCGTCGTCGACCACGAGCACCCGGGTCATGCCGGTCCGCCTCTCTCCGAAGTGGGCTGGGGCTGCTGTGCGGGCTGAGGGCTGGTCAGGGGCGGCGCGCAGCCGGGGGTGCCGCGCGCCGTCATGACGTCACCTGCGCGGGCAGCTCGGCGGTGCCCGCGCGGCTGTGGCCTGGCGCGGCGCGCAGCGTGAGCGCCATGGTCATGCCGCCCCCGGGAGTGTCCTCGGCGCTGAGGGTGCCGCCCATGGCCTCGACGAAACCGCGGGCGACGGCGAGACCAAGGCCGACGCCGGCGCCGCGCGGGGCGTCACCGTAGCGCTGGAACGCCTCGAAGATGCGTTCCTTCTCCTCGTCGGGCACTCCGGTGCCGCGGTCCACGACCCGCAGTTCGACCCGCTCCCCCAGGGTGCTGGCCGCGACGGTGACGGGAGTGCCCGCGGGGCTGTACTTGACCGCGTTCTCGACGATGTTGGCGACGGCCCGCTCCAGCAGCCCGCGGTCGACGGCCACCATCGGCAGTGTCTCGGGGATGTCGAGGTCCACACTCGTCTGTGGCACGCCGGCCAGCGCGAGCGGGATCACCTCGTCAAGGCCCGTCTCGCGGATCAGCGGGGTGACGGTGCCGGTCTGCAGACGCGACATGTCGAGCAGGTTGCCCACCAGGTGGTCGAGCCGGTCCGCGCCGTCCTCGATACCGGCGAGCAGTTCGGCCTCGTCGTCCTTGGACCAGGCGACGTCGTCGGACCTGAGCGAGGAGACCGCGGCCTTGATCCCCGCGAGCGGGGTGCGCAGATCATGGCTGACAGCGGCGAGCAGAGCGGTGCGGATGCGGTTGCCCTCGGCGAGTGCCCGGGCCGCCTCCGCCTCCCCCACCAGACGCTTCCGGTCCAGGACGACCGCGGCCTGGGTGGCGAAGGCGGCGAGCACCCGGCGGTCCTCGGCCGGGAGCACGCGGCCGGAGAGGGCCATCGCCATGTGGTCCCCGACCGGCATGTCCACGTCCGCGTCTTCGGGGCGGACGGCAGGAGCCGGGCCGGCACTCGCCGTGCACGTCCAGGGTTCGACGTCGCTGGTGCGCTCCAGGAGTGCCACGGAGTCCATCACGAACGTCTCGCGGACCCGTTCCAGGAGCGCGTCGAGCGCCGTTTCGCCGCGCAGCACGCTGCCCGCGAGGAAGGACAGGATCTCCGACTCGGCTCGCAGGCGGGCGGCCTGGTGGGTGCGGCGGGCGGCGATGTCCACCACGGAGGCGACCGCCACGGCCACCGCGAAGAAGATCACCATGGCGACGAGGTTCTGCGGCTCGGCGATGTCGAGGGTGTGGGTGGGCGGGGTGAAGTAGTAGTTGAGCAGCAGCGATCCGACGGCGGCTGAGGTGAGTGCGGGCAGCAGTCCGCCGATGAGGGCCGCCGTGACCGTCAGGAAGAGGAACAGCAGGACGTCGTTGGCGAGGCCGGGACCGTTCTCCAGGCTGGTCAGCAGCAGGGAGAGCAGCAAGGGCCCCACGACACCGACCGCCCAGCCCGCCACGACCCGGGAGCGGCCGAGCCGGGCACCGCGGCTGCCGGGCAGCCCGCGTCCCTTGCCCACCTCCTCGTGCGTGACGATGTGGACGTCCAGGTCGGGCCTTGAGTCGCGGGCCACGGTGGCACCGACGCCGGGCCCGAAGAGGTACTGCCAGGACTTGCGGCGGCTGGAGCCGAGGACGATCTGGGTGGCGTTGACCCCGCGCGCGAACTCCAGGAGAGCGGAGGGCACGTCGTCGCCGATCACATGGTGGAAGCTGCCGCCGAGGTCCTCGACGAGGGTGCGCTGGACCGCGAGTTCTTTGGGGGACGCGGAGGTCAGCCCGTCGCTGCGGGCGATGTAGACGGCGAGGATCTCGCTGCCCGAGCCCTTGGCCGCCATCCGGGACGCCCGCCGGATGAGGGTGCGGCCCTCGGGTCCGCCGGTGAGGCCGACGACGATGCGCTCACGTGCCTGCCAGGTGGAGCGGATGTTGTGCTCGCCCCGGTACTGCTGGAGGTACTCGTCCACCCGGTCCGCCAGCCAGAGCAGGGCCAGCTCGCGCAGCGCTGTGAGGTTGCCGGGGCGGAAGTAGTTGGACAGCGCGGCGTCCACGCGGTCGGGCTGGTAGACGTTGCCGTGCGCCATCCTGCGGCGCAGGGCCTGAGGTGCCATGTCGACGAGTTCGATCTGGTCGGCCCTTCGGACCACCTCGTCGGGGACCGTCTCCCGCTGCCGCACCCCGGTGATCGAGCCGACGACGTCCCCGAGTGATTCGAGGTGCTGGATGTTGACGGTGGATATGACGTCCACGCCGGCGGCGAGCAGCTCCTCGACGTCCTGCCACCGCTTGGCGTTGCGTGAGCCGGGCACATTGCTGTGGGCCAGCTCGTCTACGAGCGCCACCGCGGGGCGGCGCTCCAGCACCGCGTCGACGTCCATCTCCGCGAAGACGGCGCCGCGGTGGGTGATCTCGCGGCAGGGGACCTGCGGCAGTCCGTGCAGCAGCGCCTCGGTGCGCGGCCGGCCGTGGTGCTCCACGAACGCGACGACGCAGTCCGTGCCGCGTTCCACGCGGCGGTGCGCCTCGGAGAGCATCGCGTACGTCTTGCCGACTCCGGGTGCCGCACCCAGATAGATCCGAAGCTTGCCGCGTTCCATGGCCCCATTGTCTTCTCGTGCCGCGTCGGTCGGCGGCTGCGGCCGCTGCGCCGCGCAGCGTCGACCTTACGTCGGACCGAGGGGGTGACAGGGACGGCGAGGGACTCGACGGTGTGTATTGACGCGATTCTGATGTGCCCGAGGCCCCTGAGAAGGGCCGGGCGGCGGCGGTCGGACCGGCCCTCGGGCGGCGCGCCCCGGCTGTGTCAGTGTTCGACGATCTCGCCGACGCGCAGTTCGAGCACGCGGTCCGCCAGGTCGAGCAGCTGGGCGTCGTGCGGGGCCACCAGGGCGCTGACTCCCTCACTGCGTACGACGGCGCGCAGGAGCTCCATGACCGACGGACCGGTCTCGGCGTCGAGCTGGCCGTCGGTTCGTCGGCGATGAGCAGGCGGGGCGGTTGGCGAGCGCCCTCGCGACGGCGACGCGCTGCTGCCGCCCGCCGGAGAGTTCGCCGGGGCGCTGGGCCGCGTGGTCGGTCAGCCCGACGAGGACGAGCATCAGCCGCACTCGTTCCTCACGCTCGCGCGGGTCCGCCTTGCGCAGCCGCAGGGGCATGCCCACGTTCTCGGCGGCGCTCAGGACCGGGATCAGGCCGAAGGACTGGAAGATGGAGCCGATGCGGTCGCGGCGCAGCTCCAGCAGCCCGTTCTCGCCGAGGCCCTTCAGGTCGACGCCGTCGGCGGTGATGCGGTGCTCGTCCGGGGAGTCCAGTCCGCCGACGAGGTTGAGGAGCGTGGTCTCGCCGGAGCCCGAACGGCCGTTGAGCGCGACGAGTTCCCGGGGGCCATCTCGCAGGAGACTCCGCGCAGGGCGTACACGGCCGCGGCCCCGATGCCGTACGAACGGTGCACTCCACCCGCACCATCGGTACGCCGGCCCGGTCGCCGGCGACGGCCGTGGCGGCGCGCGCGCTGCTGCTCTCGGTCATGCATTCCCCCGTACGTCATGATCGCCCGCGCCACAGTATGTGCAGGGCCCATGCGGGCAACGGCCGTGCGCGAAAGGCGCACAGGGGCAACGGACATGGCGGCGTGGGCGGGAGGCGCGTGGGCCGCGGCCCACGAGGGAGCCGCGGCCCAGACGCCGTACCGTCGAGTCAGCGGACCTCGGTGATCTCCGGCCCGCGCTGGAGCTGACCCATGCCTCCGGAGAAACGGGATCCCTCCTGCTCCTCCTGCTGGACGCCCTCGGGCACCATCTGGGCGTCGTCCGGCAGCTTGAGGACGATCGGGTCGCGAGGCGCCATCGGGCCGTCGCCGCGCACGACGACGGTGTCCCGGAAGATCTGCTCCAGCAGGCCGGCGGCCTGCGGCTGCACCGCGCCCTGCCCGGAGATCACACCGCGCAGGAACCAGCGGGGGCCGTCGACGCCGACGAAGCGCACCAGCTGCACGCCGCCCGTGCCGTCGGGCAGCTGCACGGGTACCTGGGCCCGCAGCTCCCAGCCGAGCGGACCCTCGACCTCGTCGATGACACCGCCCTGCTGAGTGATGCCGGAGGCGATCTCCTCGCGGACCTCGCCCCAGATGCCTTCCTTCTTGGGCGCTGCGAAGGCCTGCAGCTGGATGGCGCTGTCGCGCAGCACCACCGTGGCGGCGACGATCGCGTCACCGGCGACCTCGACGCGCAGCTCCATGCCCTCGACCCCGGGCACGAAAAGTCCGCCCAGGTCGACGCGGCCGTCGGCGGGCCTGGAGACCTCGGAGACGTCCCAGGGGCCGTCGGGCCGGGGCGCCGGCGGGAGGTTCACCCGGCGGGGCGCGCCCTCCTCGGTGTCGGTGTCGAGCTCGTCCGACAGGTCGGCGACTCGCTCGGCCTCGCCCGCCGCCGTGTCACCGGCGGAACCACTCTTCTTGCGACGTCCGAACACGTCACTGTCCTTCCCGGTCGGATACGACCGAAGCGTATCGATTCCCACCCGTGGTGCCGTCCACGGCGGCATGACCGCCGGTGGAGCCGAAGCCCCCCTCGGCCCGCGCCGAGCCGGGAAGCTCCGCGACCTCATGGAAGCGCACCTTCTCGACCTGCTGGACGACCAGTTGGGCGATCCGGTCGAACCGTTCGAACCGCACGCTCTCGCGTGGGTCGAGATTGACCACGATCACCTTGATCTCCCCACGGTACCCGGCATCGACCGTCCCTGGGGCATTCACGAGGGCCACCCCGCAGCGGGCTGCGAGACCGGAGCGCGGATGCACGAAGGCCGCGTACCCGTCGGGCAGGGCGATCGACACCCCGGTGCGCAGGACCGCGCGTTCGCCGGGCGCGAGTTCGGCGGCCTCGCAGGTCACGAGATCGGCACCGGCGTCGCCGGGGTGCCCGTACGCCGGGAGCGGGACCTCGGGGTCCACGCGGCGGATCAGTACGTCGACGGGTTCACGCATCAGGGGTTCACCTCGAAGGCGCGGGCGCGCCTGATCTGGTCGGGATCGGCCATGGCTGCCCGGATCTCCTCGGCACGGCCGTTGTCGATGAAGTGGTCGACCTTGACCTCGATGAACAGCGCGCCGGCCCGGACGGCCACCGGTCCGTCCGGACCGCCGATCCGGCCGACGGCACGCGAGTAGATCTTGCGTCCGGCCACTGCGGTGACCTCGGCGTCGAGGTGCAGCACGGTGCCGACGGGCACGGGGCGCACGAAGTCGGTCTCCAGCTTGCCGGTCACGGCGATCACCCGCAGCAGCCAGTTCAGGGAGCCCAGCGTCTCGTCCAGGGCAGTGGCCAGGACCCCGCCGTGGGCCAGACCCGGCGCGCCCTGATGGGCGGGCTTGACCGTGAACTCGGCGGTGACGCGGACGCCCTCCTGGGCGCGGGCGGCCAGGTGCAGTCCGTGCGGCTGTGCGTCGCCGCAGCCGAAGCAGTGGCCGTAGTGCGCGCCGAGGAGCTCTCCGGGGGCCGGGGCATCAGGGTGCCGGACCGGTGCCCTGGCGTCGGACGGCGGGGTCAGCGCCGCGGGGCCGACCGAGGGCCCGGGCATCGCCGTCTGGGGATTCGCGTTACTCACAGGCGCAGACCTTACCCGCGCGGATACGAGCCGGTCGCGCCGTGCCAAGCTTGGATTCATGCAGCCTTCCGCCCCCCGGTACTCAGAACGCCTGACCGCGCCCCGTTCATGGTGGCTCGTCACCGCTCTCGTCGGCATCTCCGGCGCGCTGGTCACGCTGCCCCTGGGCACGCTGCCGATGCTCGGCGGGCTGATCGGGGCCACGGCGCTGGCGGGGGCCCTGGTCAGCTCGTACGGCTCGGCACGCATCCGCGTGGTGGCCGGTTCGCTGGTCGCGGGCGACGCCCGCATCCCCGCGTCGGCGCTCGGCACTCCCGAGGTGCTCGACCCCGAGGAGGCGCGCGCCTGGCGGTCGCACAAGGCGGATCCGCGTGCGTTCATGCTGCTGCGCAGCTATGTGCCGACGGCGGTGCGGATCGAGGTCACGGACCCGGCGGACCCGACGCCGTACGTCTATCTGTCGACGCGGCACCCGCAGGAGCTGGTGGCTGCGCTGACGGCCGTCCAGACAGCCTGAGCCCGCTCGGGGCTGCCCCGCGGCTTCCCGCGGGGGGCGCGGCGGCCGCGGCGGTCGCGTCCTTGACGCTCAGCGGTCAGCAACTCAGGCGCCGTGCTCGCCGACGCGGTCAAGCTGGGGACACCTCCGGTCTGACGTGCCGGCCGCGGCGGCCGCGTCCTTGACGCTCAGCGGTCTGACGCACCGGTCGCGGGCAGGCTGCCACGGGGGCCGGGCCGAACTGCTCAACGGTGTGAAGGGCCAGTCCGGCCGAGCTGCCCGAGCGGCCTTCCGTGCCGGTCGCGGCCGAGCTGCTCCACCGTGTGAAAGGCCGGTCGCGACCGAACCGCCCCAGCGGTTCTTCCACAGCGGGCGGGGCGGGACTGCGCTCACCCCGTGGCCGGAGCGCGGCCCGAATCCGCGCTCAGTGTTCCGTGCCGGGCGGGAGACGGCGGGGCTCGCCCAGGATCTCTCCGGGCAGCGGATCCTTCGGCTGCTCGAGCGGCGGCAGCTGCGGGAGGGCTTCCCAGGGCACCTGCCTGGTGCGCAGGTCCTTGCGGATGTGGTCTGCGAGCTTCCTGGTGTCGCGGCGATTCATCACCGCGCCGACGGCGGCGCCGACCATGAACGGCATGAGGTTCGGCAGGTTGCGCACCATGCGCTTCATGATCTGCTGGCGCAGCTGGCGCTTGAGCTGACCGCCCATTGACGCGTTGTACGTCGAGGGCTTGGTCACATCGATCCCGCGCTCCAACGACCAGGCGTTCAGATACGCGGTGCTGCGGTCCTTGAGGTTGCCGGGCGGTCGCTGTCCGTAGACCTCGTAGAGCTCGGCGACGAGCTTGAGCTCGATCGCACCGACGCCCAGGACCTCCGCGGCCAGCTCGGTCGGCATGGCCAGCGGAACGGGCATCATCGCGGCGGCGCCGATACCGGCGCCGACGGTGGACGTGGCGTTCGCCGCGCCCGCCACGAGCTTGTCGGCGAGCTGCTCGGGGCCGAGCCCGGGGAACTGGCTGCGCAGCGTCGCCAGGTCGCGCACCGGCACGCGGGGCGCGTTGTCGATGAAGCGGTCGGCGAGGTGGGCCAGGGCGGCCTTGGCTGCCTGGCGGGTCCTGACGAGCCCGTTCCGTACGCCATGCCCGGTCTTCACCAGCGAGACCCTGGCGCCCGCACCTCCCTGTACGACGCCGTGACGCAACGCGGCCAGGCGCCGGGCCCTGGTCGGGGGCCCCGCCTGGCCCGCTGCTTCGAGCGAGGCCGGCCGACCTCGCTCGCTGTCGTCACGTGCGCCGTGCGGCAGCAGAGCGGCATCAGGCTCGGCGGACGCCTGCGCGTCCGATGCCGGGCCGGATCCGCCCTGGTGCGCCTCCGACGGCTTCTGACGCCGGAAACGCCGCTTCCTGGACGGTGTCTCGCCTGCCACTGGCGGCCTGCCCTCAGTCGCAGTCGCGGCAGATCGGCTGGCCGTTCTTCTCTCGAGCCAGCTGGCTGCGGTGGTGCACGAGGAAGCAGCTCATGCAGGTGAACTCGTCGGCCTGCTTCGGCAGGACGCGAACGGCCAGCTCCTCGTTGGACAGGTCTGCTCCGGGGAGCTCCATGCCCTCCGCGGCGTCGAACTCGTCGACGTCGACGGTGGAGGTGGACTTGTCGTTCCGCCGGGCCTTCAGTTCTTCAAGGCTGTCCGAATCGACGTCGTCGTCGGTCTTGCGTGGGGTGTCGTAATCCGTTGCCATGTCGCTCTCCCCCTCTGGGTGTCTGCGGTGTCTCCAGCGCACGTAACGCGTGAGAGGCCGGACTTGTGCCCGACCTGAGGCGGAGATTTTGCCTCACATCAAGGTCTGTTACTCAATCGACACCCAACCGGATCCCTCAAGAGTGATCGGGTTGGACGGCGATGGGGACCGTACACGGTCCGAAGGGCGCGCTTCACAAGCACCACCCCGTGTACTTCCCGTAATGCCACCCCCCGGAAACTCGGGCTTTTACCGACTTTCCGGCAGAATGTTCGATCACGGAGAGTATATGGCCTGCAATTCGCCTCTGTGATCGATCGCACAGGGGAATCTCGGGAACGGGTCCAGAAAATTCCGCTTAAAGCGAACGCCCATCAGCATGTCAGACCGGCAGGGTGACGTGCATCACAAGCCCTCCGCCCTCTCGGGGCTCCGCGATGATACGGCCACCGTGGGCCCGGGCGACCGACCGGGCGATGGAGAGCCCGAGACCGACGCCCTTGTCGCTGCCTGTCCGCTCCTGCCGCAGCCTCCTGAACGGCTCGAAGAGGTTGTCGATCTCGTACGCGGGAACCACTGGTCCCGTGTTCGACACGACCAGGACGGCCTGGTTGCCCTGCACCTCGGTGGAGACCTCCACCCAGCCGCCGTCCCCCACGTTGTAGCGCACGGCGTTCTGTACGAGGTTCAGCGCGATCCGCTCCAGCAGCACGCCGTTGCCCTGCACGACGGCGGGTGCGCGCTCCCCGCGGATCTCCACGCCCTGTACGTCGGCCTCGGCGCGCACCTGGTCGATGGCGCGGGCGGCGACCTCGGCGAGGTCGACCGGCTTGCGCTCGATGATCTGGTTGTCGCTGCGGGCCAGCAGCAGCAGGCCCTCCACGAGCTGCTCGCTGCGCTCGTTGGTGGCCAGCAGCGTCTTGCCGAGCTGCTGGAGCTCCACGGGCGCGCCCGGGTCCGAGAGGTGGACCTCCAGCAGCGTGCGGTTGATCACCAGCGGGGTGCGCAGCTCGTGCGAAGCGTTCGCGACGAACCGCTGCTGGGCGGTGAAGGCCCGCTCCAGGCGGTCCAGCATCTCGTCGAAGGTGTCGGCGAGCTCCTTCAGCTCGTCGTCGGGGCCGTCCAGCTCGATCCGGCGGGTCAGGTCCGAGCCGGCGACCTGGCGGGCGGTGCGGGTGATGCGGCCGAGCGGCGACAGGACCCGCCCCGCCATGGCGTAGCCGAAGGCGAAGGCGATGATGCTCAGCCCGAGCAGGGCGAACAGCGAGCGGCGCAGCAGGTCGTCCAGGGCCAGCTCGCGCTGGTGCGCGAAGCACGACTTCAGTGCCGCGTTGGCCTCGTCGGCCGACAGGCCCGTGGTCAGCGCCTCGCAGGAGTTGTCCGTGAGCTGGATCTTGCTCTCCGGCAGGAGCTTGAACGGAAGACCGCTCCCGTCGTGAAGCGCCTGCGCGGTGAAGAGATAGATGATCGACAGCAGCAGGATGCCCGCGATCAGGAACATCCCGCCGTACAGCAGCGTGAGCCGTATCCGGATGGTCGGGCGCAGCCACGGGCGCACCGGCTCCCTGGGATCCCAGGTCGGTTTCGGCGGCGCCTCGGGGGGCGCGGGGACGGAGGCCATGCGGATCAGATCCGATAGCCGGAGCCGGGCACCGTGACGATCACCGGCGGCTCGCCGAGCTTGCGGCGCAGGGTCATCACGGTGACGCGCACGACGTTGGTGAACGGGTCGGTGTTCTCGTCCCAGGCCTTCTCCAGCAGCTGCTCGGCCGAGACCACCGCGCCTTCACTGCGCATCAGCACCTCCAGAACGGCGAACTCCTTGGGCGCGAGCTGGATCTCCTTGCCGTCGCGGAACACCTCCCGGCGGTTCGGGTCGAGCTTGATCCCGGCCCGCTCCAGCACCGGAGGCAGCGGCACGGTCGTCCGCCGGCCCAGCGCCCGGACACGGGCGGTGAGCTCGGTGAACGCGAACGGCTTGGGCAGATAGTCGTCGGCGCCCAGCTCAAGGCCCTCCACACGGTCGCTTACGTCCCCCGACGCGGTGAGCATCAGCACCCGGGTCGGCATGCCCAGCTCCACGATCTTGCGGCAGACGTCGTCGCCGTGCACGAGCGGGAGGTCACGGTCGAGGACGACCACGTCGTAGTCGTTGACCTCGATGCGCTCCAGGGCCGCCGCGCCGTCGTACACGACGTCGACTGCCATGGCCTCCCGGCGCAGTCCGGTGGCCACCGCATCGGCGAGCAGCTGCTCGTCCTCGACGACGAGTACGCGCACGTCGCTGTTCCTTCCTCCGGGCCCGTCCGGCGACGGGCAGGCTTTGCACTGGCTGTGCGCGTCCATCCTGCCCGTTACGCGCGTAAACCGGCTGTAAGGCGGATTCCGTTGCAAGAGCATCGGGAAATGACGCGATTCCCGCGACAGCTGAGGTTTCCCTGAGGGAACGCGTGGGGAAGACGTCTGCACACCCACGATCACGCCTTGTATGTGGCGCAGCACGACCTGTTCCAGGGTTGATCACCCGCCCCTCGCCCTGTCGAGGGGGACCCCAGGCACACCCCCGTGCCACCGACCTAGCCGAGGGGGCGCATCATGGACGCTTTCACCGCGGGACTTCTGCAGCGCATAAAGGCTGCGGAGACCGACCTGACGATGGCTCGCGAGACGGGCGACGAGTTCCTCGCCGACGTCGAGCAGGCTGAGCTGGACGACCTGCGCCGGCTCGCCGCCGAGCACGGTGTCGAGGTCAGCGCGGCGTAGCACCACTCCGAGAGCACCAATGGTTGTCCGGCTCTGACCCGCTGGGCAGCCGAGAACCCCGGCACCGCGGGACGGCGCCGGGGTTCTGGTTTTTGTTGCTCGGCGCATGGGCGAGTGAACCGGGGCACCCCACCAGCGGGCAGCGCTCACGAGGAACGCGGGACGCGGCCCGGGGAGGATCGAGCAGGACGACCTCGACGCTGAACCTGGTTCCCCTGGCGGAGCCGGCGGAGAGACCACAGCCACGCAAAGCTCAGTCGTGCCAGGCGCCCAGGTCCTCCAGGAGGGTCTGCAGCGGTTCGAAGACGCCAGGGCCGGCCGCGACCGTCAGATCGCCGGAGGGCCGTTCGCCGGGGCGGCCGCCCGTCCGCGCGCCCGCCTCGCGGGCGATCAGGTCGCCCGCCGCAAGGTCCCAGGGACTCAGTCCGCGCTCGTAGTACCCGTCGAGGCGGCCGGCGGCCACGTCGCACAGGTCGATGGCCGCCGAGCCGCTGCGGCGGATGTCACGCAGCCGTGGGATCAGCTGCTGCGCCACCTGCGCCTGGTGCGAGCGGACCGTGTGGACGTAGTTGAACCCCGTGGAGACCAGCGCCTGGTCCAGCGGCGGGGCCGGGCGGCAGCGCAGCCGCCGCTCGCCCAAGTACGCTCCGTCCCCCAGGACCGCCCGGAACGTCTCGCCGCGCATCGGCGCCGCCACGACCCCCACGACCGTCTCGCCGTCCAGCTCGGCGGCGATGGACACGGCCCAGGTGGGGAGCCCGTAAAGGTAGTTGACGGTGCCGTCGAGCGGGTCGATCACCCAGCGCACACCGCTGGTGCCGGTGCTGGACGCGCCCTCCTCGCCGAGGAAGCCGTCGTCGGGGCGGTGCTCCGTCAGATAGCCGGTGATCAGCTTCTCCGCCGCGATGTCCATCTCGGTGACCACGTCGATGGGGCTGGACTTGGTCCGGGCGACCGCCAGGTCGTCCGGCCTGCCGTCGCGCAGCAGCGCACCCGCCCGGCCGGCGGCTTCGAGGGCGAGGGTGAGCAGTTCGGACGTCAGGGGGTCGGTCACAGCGGTCTCCTTCACGCGTAGGGGCTGTCGGCGCCTGCGGCCGCGGGCTTCGGCGCCCGCGCCGGGCAGCAGCCGACCGGGCAGAGGTCGTGGCTCGCGCCGAGCGCCCCGAGGGCGCAGCGCTCCGCGGCGATGCCGCGTTCGGTCGCGGCGCGCTCCAGCACCAGGTCGCGTACGGCGGCGGCGAACCGCGGGTCGGCGCCCACGGTGGCGGACCGGCGTACGGGCAGCCCCAGCTCGGCGGCCTTGGCGGTGGCCTCGGTGTCGAGGTCGTAGAGGACCTCCATGTGATCGGAGACGAAGCCGATGGGGACCATCACGGCTGCGGGCGCGCCGGAGGCGTGCAGCGCCTCGAGGTGGTCGCAGATGTCCGGCTCCAGCCACGGGATGTGTGGGGCGCCGCTGCGGGACTGGTAGACGAGCTGCCAGGGGTGGTCGATGCCCGTCTCCTCCCGTACGGCGCCGGCGATCAGGGCTGCGACGTCCAGGTGCTGGCTCACATAGGCGCCGCCGTCGCCGTGTTCCGGCTCGGGGCCGGAGGTGTCGGCGGCGGACGTGGGAATGGAGTGGGTGGTGAAGGCGAGGTGGGCGCCGGAGCGGGCCTCCTCGGGCAGGTCGGCCAGCGAGGCGAGGACACCCTCGATCATGGGACGGACGAAGCCCGGGTGGTTGAAGTAGTGGCGCAGCTTGTCCACGCGGGGCACGTCCAGGCCCTCGGCCCGCAGCGCGTCCAGGGCGTCGGCCAGGTTCTCGCGGTACTGGCGGCAGCCCGAGTACGAGGCGTACGCGCTGGTGGTGAGCACCGCGATCCGGCGGTGGCCGGCGGCCGTCATCTCGCGCAGGGTGTCGGTGAGGTACGGCGCCCAGTTGCGGTTGCCCCAGTACACCGGCAGGTCGAGGTCGTGCTCGGCGAAGTCCTTGCGCAGGGCGTCGAGCAGGGCGCGGTTCTGGTCGTTGATGGGGCTGACGCCGCCGAACAGGAAGTAGTGCTGACCCACCTCCTTGAGCCGTTCCTTGGGGATGCCCCGGCCGCGGGTGACGTTCTCCAGGAACGGGACCACGTCGTCCGGGCCTTCGGGGCCGCCGAAGGAGAGCAGCAGAAGGGCGTCGTAGGGAGCTGGATCACGCAGATCGGACATGGGATCGATCCTGCCACCCTCCCCGTGCCCCGGGCGGGGAGACCCCCGGCACCGCGTGGGGGAAAACAGCGATGCGCCAGCCCCCGCTGACCCGTAATCTGTGAAGGCTGCCCATACGCCTTACCGGGAGTGCTCCTTGCCCAGCCCCTACCGCGCGGTCTTCGCCGCCCCCGGCACTCTGGTGTTCTCCACCGCCGGCTTCATCGGGCGGATGCCGCTGTCCATGATGGGCATCGGCATCGTCACGATGATCTCGCAGATCACCGGCCGCTACGGGCTGGCCGGCGCGCTCTCGGCCGCGCTCGCCATGTCCGCTGCCGTGCTCGGGCCCCAGATCTCTCGGCTCGTCGACCGGCACGGCCAGCGCCGGGTGCTGCGTCCGGCCACCCTGGTCGCCGTGGCCGCCGTCGCCGGGTTGCTGATCTGCGCGCAGCAGGGCCTGCCGGACTGGACGCTGTTCGTGTTCTCGGCCGTCGCGGGCTGTGTGCCGAGCGTCGGGGCCATGACGCGGGCTCGCTGGGCGCAGATCTATCAGGGCTCGGCGCGCGAGTTGCACACCGCGTACTCGCTGGAGTCGATCATCGACGAGATCTGCTTCATCTTCGGGCCGATCGTCTCGATCGGTCTGTCGACGGTGTGGTTCCCGGAGGCGGGTCCGCTGCTGGCAGCGCTCTTCCTGCTCGTCGGCGTCTGGTGGCTCACCGCCCAGCGCGCCACCGAGCCGAAACCGCATCCCGTCGAGCAGCACACCGGCGGCAGCGCACTGCGCTCCCCCGGACTGCAGGTACTGGTCGCCGCGTTCGTCGCCACGGGTGCGATCTTCGGCGCGGTGGACGTGGTGACCGTGGCGTTCGCCGAGGAGGAGGGGCACAAGGCCGCCGCCAGCCTGGTGCTGGCGGTCTACGCCCTCGGCTCCTGCCTCGCCGGCGCCGTCTTCGGCCTGCTGCACCTGAAGGGCGAGCCGTCGCGGAGGTGGGTGCTCGGCGTGTGTGCGATGGCCGTGAGTATGATCCCCCTCCAACTGGCCGGGAGCCTGCCGTTCCTGGCCGTGGCGCTCTTTGTCGCGGGTCTTGCCATCGCGCCGACCATGGTGACGACCATGGCCCTTGTCGAAGCGCACGTACCGCGCAGCAAGCTGACCGAGGGCATGTCCTGGACCGGTACGGGGCTCGCTGTCGGTGTGGCACTCGGTTCGTCGGCCGCCGGCTGGGTGGTCGACGCGCACGGGGCCGCCGCGGGGTACGGGGTGCCCGGCGTTGCCGGAGTGCTCGCGGCCGTGGTGGCGTTCCTGGGGTACCGCCGGCTGCGCAGGCCGGTGCCGACGCGGGAGGGGCAGCGTGAGCGGGACTCGCAACAGGCGGAAGAGCGTGGGGAGCACGTGGCGTAACTGGGCGGGAACCGTTGCTTCGGTGCCGCAGCGCGAGGCCCGGCCGGCCTCGGTCGAGGAACTGGCCGACGCGGTGCGCCGGGCGGCCGAGGACGGGCTGCGGGTCAAGACCGTGGGCAGCGGCCACTCGTTCACCGCGATCGCCGCGACCGACGGGCTGCTGATCCGCCCCGACCTGATGACAGGGATCCGGCGCATCGACCGGTCGGAGATGACGGTGACCGTGGAGTCGGGCACTCCGCTCAAGCGGCTGAACGCGGCGCTGGCGCGCGAGGGCCTGTCGCTCAGCAACATGGGCGACATCATGGAGCAGACCGTCGCGGGCGCCACGTCGACCGGCACCCACGGCACCGGCCGCGACTCTGCCTCGATAGCCGCGCAGATCAGGGGCCTTGAGCTGGTGGCGGCGGACGGCAGGGTGCGCACGTGCTCCGAGAAGGAGGATCCGGACCTCTTCGCGGCGGCCCGGATCGGGCTCGGCGCGCTCGGTGTCGTCACCGCGATCACGTTCGCCGTGGAACCACTCTTCCTGCTGACGGCCCGTGAGGAGCCGATGCCCCTCGACCGGGTGCTCGCCGACTTCGACGCCCTGCACGCGGAGAACGAGCACTTCGAGTTCTACTGGTTCCCGCACACCGGCAACTGCAACACCAAGCGCAACAACCGCAGTGCGGGCCCCGCCGCACCGACCGGTGCCGTGCGCGGCTGGATCGACGACGAACTGCTGTCCAACGGTGCTTTCCAGGTGGCCTGTTCACTTGGCCGCACCTTCCCCGTGGCCGTCCCGGCCATCGCCCGCCTCTCCAGCCAGGCCCTGTCCGCCCGCACGTACACGGACGTCCCCTACAAGGTCTTCACATCTCCGCGCCGGGTGCGCTTCGTGGAGATGGAATACGCGCTGCCGCGTGAGGCGGTGGTCGACGCGCTGCGCGAGGTCCGGGCCATGGTGGACCGCTCGCCGCTGCGGATCGGTTTCCCCGTGGAGGTGCGCACCGCCCCGGCCGACGACATCACGCTGTCGACGGCGTCGGGCCGCGAGAGCGCGTATGTCGCCGTCCACATGTACCGGGGAACGCCGTACCGCTCCTACTTCACCGCGGTCGAGCGGATCATGACCGCGCACGCCGGGCGGCCGCACTGGGGCAAGATCCACACACGGGACGCCGGGTACTTCGCCGAGGCGTACCCGAGGTTCGGCGAGTTCACGGCACTGAGGGACCGGCTGGATCCGGACCGGCTGTTCCAGAACCCCTACCTGCGGCGGGTCCTGGGCGACTGACCCACGGCGTCCCGACCGGGGCCGTGCCGGTGCTCTCGTACGGAGTGGTTCCGGGCGACGGCTCCTCGCTCACCGCGCCGCAGTCGGTGCTGGTGCTGGTGCCGGTGCCGGAACAGCGGACCGGCGCGGACGGCCACCACGTTGACGACTCAGGTACCGAAGACGGTGCCGTGGACGACCAGTTGTGAGGCGAGCACCGCCACGGCGACCGCGGCGAGTGCGCCGCCCGCGATCTGGGGCACGCTCGCGTCTATGCGTGGCCCATCACGTCGCCCGGCACTTCGACCCGTTCCCGCCCTTTCGTCCCGTTGTCCGCCTTCTCCTACACCTCTCGCCGCTGTCCACCCATCTGCCCCTCGTACACCCAGATAGGGACAGTTGAGCGAAGTGAATAGTTCCGTTTCTGCCGCTCCCGTGAAGCACAACACCTGGTCAACCCCCATTCGGCGCGCCAACTCCCACCCCCGCCGAGAAGTTCGGCGGCGCGGCAGTCCACCCCGATGGCCCGAATGGAGTACTGTGGCGAGCCCTGGGCCCAAGCACCTTCGTGGTGTTCGGGACCCCAGGTAGGGGGCCGAAAGCGGCGCTCGATCCGGCGGCGCCGCGGCACCGGACGGGAATCTATTGCTCAGAGTGAGCGTGCGATCACTCTGAGTGGCAAATAGATAACCGTGCCATAACGGCGATCAAGGGCCTGTGCCCGACACGCCGGGCAACTCGGCAAGGTTGTGGCAGGCTGCACCCGGGCAGGCCACACTCGACTAGCGGAAGCAGCGACGCAGGTGACGTCGGCAGGCACCACCCGGGAGGTCCCCATGCCCGAACTGCGTGTCGTGGCCGTCTCCAACGACGGCACACGGCTGGTGCTCAAGGCTGCGGACAGCACGGAATACACGCTTCCGATCGATGAGCGGCTGCGCGCCGCGGTACGCAACGACCGCGCCCGCCTCGGCCAGATCGAGATCGAGGTGGAGAGCCATCTCCGCCCCCGCGACATCCAGGCGCGTATACGCGCGGGTGCCTCCGCCGAGGAGGTCGCGCAGCTCGCCGGCATTCCCGTCGACCGGGTGCGCCGCTTCGAGGGCCCGGTCCTCGCCGAGCGCGCGTTCATGGCGGAGCGGGCCCGGAAGACGCCCGTACGCCGTCCCGGCGAGAACACCGGCCCACAGCTCGGCGAAGCGGTGCAGGAACGGCTCCTGCTGCGCGGGGCCGAGAAGGACACCGTGCAGTGGGACTCCTGGCGCCGTGACGACGGCACCTGGGAGGTCCTGCTGGTCTACCGGGTGGCCGGCGAGCCCCATTCGGCGAGCTGGACGTACGACCCGCCGCGACGGCTCGTCCAGGCCGTCGACGACGAGGCGCGCTCGCTGATCGGCGAGACGGACGACACGATCGCGCAGGAGCCGAGCTTCCCGTTCGTGCCGCGTATCGCACGGCTGCCGAGAGACCGGCCGCTGGACCGTGCCCTGGACCGCCAGATCGACCGGCCCGCGGTCGGCCCCGCGCCCAACGCGGAGGACAGCGGCGAACGGGACTCCCTGACCAGCCTGTTGGAGGCCGTGCCGAACTTCCGCGGCGACATGGTCGTCCCGGAGCGCCCGGCACAGCCAGAGCCCGCCGCGCTCGACCCGGCCCAGGAGCCCGAGGCCGAGGAGGAGCCGGTGGCTCCCGCGGCGTCGGCGGGCGCGGGCTCGGCGTACGCGGACGTGCTGATGCCGCGCTCGGTGGCGGGGCACCGCGACCGGCTGACCGGCACCACGGACCGCCAGGCGGAGGCGGACGGCGTCCGCCCCGGCCGTCGGGCGGCGGTGCCGAGCTGGGACGAGATCGTCTTCGGCACGCGGCGCAAGAAGCAGGAGTAGCGGCTCGGCGAAGGCCGGCACCGGTGCGGTGTCGGCCCTTCGGCGTGCCGCGGCCGCGAGCCCCGTCGGGTACGCATGCGACCCCGACCGCCCCGGCTGGGTCGGGGCCCCGCCTGCGGACGGCGCGGCGCCCGCCCAGGCCGCGTGCCGCCGGCGCACCGGCGGCGGGCACGGCAGCAGCTCCGCGGAGCCGGTCCCGAGCAACTCCCAGGCCCGGGACTGCTCCCGCGAGCAGGTTGACCCGACCGCTACAGGGACGCACAGGCTCGGACGGGGCCATGACGTGACCGACAGGGCGGGCCCGTCCGGCCGAGGAGCGCGGCGGAACTACCGGCCGCGCTGACGGCGCGGGCCGCCGGGGCACTGTGGGCGCACGCCCGGCCGGGCGCTCACGGGCCGATCCACCGTGGCGGCGTCGGAACGGCCCGAGCCCCGTGGCGACCGGGCGTGACGGGCGCCCGACCACTGACAACCGCAAACCGGCGTACGACGCGACACACCCACCCGGCCCCGCGCGCGGTGGTCCGGCGTAGGGAACACCACTGCACCGGCCCACCCACCACGGCGGCGTCAGGACGGATCAGGACCTGTGGCAACCGGGCGGGACGGGTCGCGCGACCACTCCGACCACGAGCCCGCGTACAACGCCGGGACGAAACCCGCGAGTTCCAGCGCGACCGCCTGCTGCGCCGCCGAGACGCCCGACCCGCAGTAGACGCCGACGCTCTTCGCGTCCTCGCCCGCGCCCAGGCCGACGAAGCGCGCGACCAACTGCTCGCGCGGCAGGAAACGTCCCCTCTCGTCCACGTTCTCCGTGGTCGGAGCCGAAACCGCGCCCGGGATGTGGCCCGCGACCGCGTCGATGGGCTCCACCTCGCCCCCGTACCGCTCCCCCGCCCTGGCGTCCAGCAGCAGCCCCTCGCGGGCCATGGCCGCAGCGCCGTCCGCGTCCAGCAGGGGCAGGGCGCCGGGTGCGGGGACGAAGTCTGACTCCACCGGCTCGGGCTCCTTCGTCTCCAGCGGCCCGGTCCAGGCGGCGAGCCCGCCGTCGAGCACCCGTACGTCGGCGTGCCCCGCCCAGCGCAGCAGCCACCAGGCACGGGCCGCACCCCAGCCCTTGTCCCCGTCGTACGTCACGACCGGCGTGCCGGCGCCGACGCCCGCGCGGCGCATCGCAGCGCCGAAGACGTCGATGTCGGGCAGCGGATGCCGGCCACCCGCTCCGGGAGGCCCGGCCAGTTCCGCATCGAGGTCGACGAAGACGGCGCCGGGGATGTGCCCGGCCTCGTACGCGGGCCGACCGTGCGGACCGCCGAGCTGGTAGCGGACGTCGAGCAGCACCGGCGGGGTGGGTCCGGCGAGTTCGGTCGCGAGATCGGCCGCGGAGATGATGGGTGTCATACGGGCCATCCTCGCGCACCGCATCGCCGCACGGTAACGCCCTCGATGCGGATGACCGGCCGCAGACCGGGCATGCTCCGGCGGGAACCCGCCACATCCGGCGCGGCCGGGGCGCAGTGGGCGTCCGGTGGTGAAAGCATCTGCTCGGGCGCACACCCTTTCCGCACAACGGCGCGCCCGTCCCCGCACGGCCACCACGATGGTCCGAGGAGAGAGTGACGATGACCGAGGCGACTCGGCGCGCGCCCGGCACACCCTGCTGGGTGAGCCTGATGGTGCACGGCCTTGATGCGACGCAGGAGTTCTACGCGTCGTTGTTCGGATGGGAGTTCGCGCCCGGCCCGGAGCAACTGGGCCCGTACGTCCGCGCGCTGCTCGACGGCAAGGAGGTGGCAGGGATCGGCCGCCTGCCCGCCGACCGTCATCTGCCGGTCGCCTGGACGCCGTATCTGGCCACGGACGACGCGGATGCGACGGCCGAGGCGATCCGCAGCGCCTGCGGCACCGTGGCCGTGGGCCCGCTGGTCGCCGGGGAAGAAGGACGGATGGCCATCGCCTCCGACCCGGTGGGCGCGGTCTTCGGCGTCTGGCAGGCCGCGGCACACACCGGCACCGCCGTCCACGGCACCCATGGCACGCCGGTCTGGAACGAGCTGGTCGCCCGGGACACGACGGTGAGCAAGTTCTACCAGGTGGTCTTCGGCCACGAGGCGCAGGCGCTCGTCCCGTCCGCCGACGGCGGCCCGGCCGAGGAGGACCGTCTGACGCTGCTCGTCGGCGGCCGGCCGGTGGCCTCGGTGCGCGGGGTCGGCCAGGCGCTCCCCCGGGACCGCGGCCCGCACTGGATGACGTACTTCGAGGTCGAGGACACCGCCACGGCGGCCCAGCGGGTCGTCGAGCTGGGCGGACAGGTGATCCGGCCCCCGGGTACCGGGGCCGCCGGGCACGAGGCGACCGTCGCGGACCCGGAGGGCGCGGTGTTCACGATCATGCGGACGGAGCGGGGCTGAGGCGGCGGGGCCGAGGTGCTGGGGTGAGGCGGCGGGGCCGGGAGTGAGGGGACGGACGCGGCGGGGCCGAGGCACCGGCGGACCGCGGCTGAGGCGGCGGACGCGGCGGGGCCGAGGCCGTCCGAGCCCGTGGGGACGGAGGGGGCGGACCGTCGGCGGGAGGGACGCGGCGGGCCGTGGGCGGGAGGGACGCGGCGGGGCGAGGGTGCCGGCGGGCCGGGCCGTCCGAGCCGGGTACCCGGCTCAAGCGGTCCGTACCGTTCAGGCCGCCTGAGCCGCCCGGTTCAGACGGTCCCGACCGGCAGGACGTCCGGGGACAGCGCGGCCGCGCGCGCCGTCGCCGCCGTCATCCGGCGCCGGTGGTGGCGTCGGCACAGCACCTCGTAACCGATCTCGTCCGGTGACTGGTTGACGTCCCCGACCACGACCTGGGCGCCCTCGACGACCATTTCGCCGCCGACGGTGCGGGCGTTGTGCGTGGCGCGCGCACCGCACCAGCACAGCGCCTCGACCTGCAACACCTCGACGCGGTCGGCCAGTTCGACGAGTCGCTGCGAGCCGGGGAAGAGCTTGGAGCGGAAGTCGGTGGTGATGCCGAAGGCGAAGACGTCCAGGTCCAGGTCGTCGACGATGCGGGCCAGCTGGTCGACCTGCTCGGGCGCGAGGAACTGCGCCTCGTCCGCGATCACATAGTCGCAACGGCCGCCCTTGGAGAGACGGTCGACGAGGTACGCGTAGAAATCGAAGCCCTCGGCTGCCTCCACGGCGTCGGTCACCAGACCCAGCCGGGAGGACAGCTTGCCCTCGCCCGCCCGGTCGTCCCGCGTGAAGATCATGCCCTGCAGGCCGCGCGCCGACCTGTTGTGCTCGATCTGAAGAGCGAGGGTGCTCTTTCCGCAGTCCATCGTTCCGGAGAAGAACACCAGCTCGGGCATGGGAGGTCGAGGACCTTTCGGGTCGTGGGAGGCAGTGGCGGTGCGGGAGTTACGAGCGTAGTTCGAGGAGGGGGACGAGCTGCTCGACGGGGGTCATGGACCCGTGCATGCCCACCATGGCCGATTCGTGCGGCTCGTTGACCGACGCGATGATCACCACATCGTCGTGGGCCGCGGCGA
Source organism: Streptomyces sp. NPDC018833 (assembly GCF_044390825.1). Classification (NCBI taxonomy): domain Bacteria; kingdom Bacillati; phylum Actinomycetota; class Actinomycetes; order Kitasatosporales; family Streptomycetaceae; genus Streptomyces; species Streptomyces sp. NPDC018833. Next base: position 26,682 of record NZ_JBIRZM010000018.1, read on the forward strand.
CGACATCGCCGATCCGCCCGTACACCCGCTCGTCGACCCGGTCGCCGAACCAGCCCGCGGCGATCGCCTCGTCCCGGCCGGCCACCCAGAACTGCTCGCCCAGCACCTCGCGCCAGACCGCGAGCACATCGGACTGGGCGCCCGGCACGGCGTAGACATGGCGGGCCCGGCCTTCGCCGCCCAACAGGGCGACGCCGGCACGCAGCTCCCAGTCCTCGTCGAAGTCGATGCGGGACTGTTCGTCGAAGGGGATGTCGATCATGCCGTGGTCGGCGGTGACGTACAGGGCGGCGCGGGGCGGCAGTTGCTCGGCGAGGCGCTGCACCAGCCGGTCCACGTACATCAACTGCCCGCGCCAGGCGTCGGAGTCCACACCGAAGCGATGGCCCTTGCCGTCGACATCGCTGTAGTACGTGTAGACCAGCGACCGGTCGCCGGCGGCGAGCTGTTCGGCGGCGAGGTCCATTCGCTCCTCGCCGGAGAGCCTCCCGTGAAACGCCCCGCCGCTGAGCGCGATCTTGGTGAGCGGCGTCTGCTCGAACGTCGGCGACGACACCTGCGCCGTGTGCACCCCCGCCTCGTCGGCGAGCTGGAAGACGGTCGGGTAGGGCTGCCACACGCGCGGCGGGGTCCAGGGCTTCCAGCGCAGCTGGTTCATCAGCTCGCCGGTCTCCGGATTGCGCGCGGTGTAGCCGGGCAGGCCGTGCACGCCGGGCGGCAGGCCGGTGCCGACGGAGGCGAGCGAGGTGGCGGTGGTGGCGGGGAACCCGGCCGTGAGCGGACGGCCGGTGCCCCCGCGCGAGGTGCCGAGCAGGGAGGTCAGGTACGGGGCCTCGTCCGGGTGCGCCTTGATCTGCTCCCAGCCGAGACCGTCGATCAGGAACACGCAGTTGCGGTCGGCGGGCGTCAGTTCCGGGATGCGCCTCGTGAGCCCGGGGACGCCCATGCCGGCGGCCAGGGTGGGCAGGAGATCCGCGAGGGAGCCGGTGCCGTACTCGGGCACGGGTGCCGTGTCGACGGCGAGCGGAGTGGGCTCGTCCGGCCAGACGGCGCTCTGCGCGGGCTGGGCCATCAGCGGGTGGCCGCCGTGGCCTCGGAGAGTGCCTGGGCGAAGGCGAGCGTCTGGCGCACGGTGTCGGGACCGTCTCCCGCCTCACTCACCCGCAGGCTGAGATCGTCGGCGGTGGAGTTGCCGGTGTAGCCGTGGTCGGCGTCGCAGTTCGGGTCACCGCAGGCCGCGGGCTCCAGGTCGATGCGCGAGACGGCGCCCCAGCCGATGGTGAGGACGACCTCGCGGGGCAGGGTGCCGGGGGTGTACGACTCCGGGTTGGCGACGACGCGGCTGACCACGACGGACGAGATGCGGTCGAGCTTGACCGACTCGGTGGACGTCGTGGCGTACGGCGTCGGGGAGCTGGTGTCGGCGGCCTGCTCGTCGGTGTGGCTGACGATGAAGCGGTTCTCGGTCAGGACGAGGACCGTGACATGGCGGCGGACCTCGTTGGCGTCGAACGTGGTCTCCTGGTGCACGAGGTACGACGAGATCGGCTCGCCACCGACAGCGGCCTCCACCGCCTCGGCCACGAGGGCCGGGTAGTAGCCGCTGCGCTCGATCGCCGCGCGCAGCCCCTGGGTCGTCGTACCGGTCTTCGCCATGCGGTCCATCCTACGGGGCCCTGAGGGGCCCGAGCGCTCAGTAGCTGGGGAGTCTGCGGGGGCCCAGGTCGGTGCGAGGGGGCGGTGGTGCGAGACGGACGGAGGCGTCGAGAACGGAGAGGCCCTGGGGCGCGACGACGACCGGTTCGAGACTGATCGACACCACCTCGGGGTGATCGTCGACCAGCCGTGAGACCCGGAGAAGGAGCTCTTCCAGCGCGGCGGTGTCGACAGGCGCGGAGCCGCGCCAGCCGAACAGGAGCGGGGCGGTGCGGATGCTGCGGACCAGCTCGGCCGCGTCACGGTCGGTGGCGGGGACGAGGCGGTGGGCGGTGTCGCCCAGTAGCTCGGAGGGCGGGCCCGCCAGCCCGAAGGAGAGCACAGCGCCGGCGCCGGGGTCGATGGCGGCGCGCACGACGGTGTCGACGCCGCGCGGGACCATCGCCTGCACGACGGGCTGCAACTCGGCGGGCTTGCCGAGTGACCCGGTCAACTCCGCGTATGCCTGGCGCAATTGCGTCTCGTCCGCGAGATCGAGGCGTACGCCGCCGAGGTCGGCGCGGTGGCGCAGGTGCGGGGCGGTGGTCTTGAGAGCAACGGGATAGCCGAGGCGCCGGGCGGCCTCGGCGGCGGAGTCGGCGTCCGAGGCGGGCAGGGCGGACCGTACGCGGATGCCGTAGCGGGCGAGCAGCTCGTGGGCGTCGGCCTGGCCGAGGGTGAAGCCCCGGCTGTCGCTGTCCGCGCCGAGCAGGCGCTCGATCTGGGCGGCGGCCTCTGCCTCGTCGATGTCGTCGTACTCGGGCACCCTGCCGGGCTCGGCGGCCTGCCGCCGCCACTGCGCATACCTGACGGCCTCCGCCAGCGCCCGGACGGCCCGCTCCGCGGCGGGATACGCGGGGATGCGCCGCGTGTCGTCGCCTTCGGCGGGACGGTCGGCATCCGGAACGGCGCGCGCCTGCGGGTCACGGGAGGGCGCGGCGTCGGCGTGCGCCGGACGGGCAGGTGCGGCGGCACCGGCGGGGGCCGATCGCCGCCCTTCGTCGGCGGGGGCCTCGGAGGCATCGTGCCCCTGTGAGCCGGCCGGCCTGCCCAAGACACGGCCCCGCAGACCGAACCACGACCTGGCCGCCCCGGACCGGGACGTGCGGGGGGCATCCCCGGAGGCCGTGTCCGCGGCCTTGGCGGCACCGTGCTGGTCCGCCGCCTTCTCGGACGACAC
>NZ_JBIRZM010000018.1:29656-118193 GCF_044390825.1 Streptomyces sp. NPDC018833
GTCCGCGTTCATCGCAGCGCCATGCCGATCCGCCACGCCCGTGCCCCGGCCATCGCCCGAAGGGGCATCCGACTCCGGCGACGACACGTCCGCGTTCTTGGCGGCGCCGTGCTGGTCCGCCGCCTTCTCGAACGACACGTCCGCGTTCATCGCAGCGCCATGCCGATCCGCCACGCCCGTGCCCCGGCCATCGCCCGAAGGGGCATCCGACTCCGGCGACGACACGTCCGCGTCCACCGGAGCCGTAACCTGACGCCGCCCGTCCGTCGCCGGGACCGCAACGCTGTCGGCCGCCTCCGGCCCGCCCCGTGCGTTCATCTGCGCGGACCCGCCCCGACTGCCGACCGCCTCCGACTCGTCCCGCTCGACCCGGCGGTCCGTCGCCTCCGGCCCGCCGTCGGCGGTCTCGGCGGTCTCCGCCGGCTCGGCCGCTTCGGACGGGCGGTCGGGCGTCGCGCCCGCGCGGGCACGTGGTGACGTGCTCGACGCCGCCGCGAGCGCGTCCGCCAGCGCGCCCATCTCGACGTGCACCACCGCCACCGGCTTCGCCGCACTCGTCGCCGCCGCGTCGCGGAGGGCCGCGGCCAGCACCTCGCCGTCGCCCGATTCCGTGACGCCGTTCTCGCCGACCCACGGGATCGCCGTGACGACGACGGCGTCGCACGCGTCGTCGTCCAGCGCGCGGGCGAGCGCCGCCCGGAAGTCCGCCGGCGTCGCCCCTGTCGTGAGGTCGAGCGGCGGCAGCGGCCGCAGCCCTTCCGCGAGGCACGCGTCGTAGGCGAGGAGCCCGAGTGACTCGGAGTTGCCGAGGATCGCGACCCTCGGCCCGGCGGGCAGCGGCTGCCCGGCGAGCAGCAGCCCCGCGTCGATCAGCTCAGTCACGGTGTCCACCCTGATCACGCCCGCCTGACGCATCAGCGCACCGACCGTCGCGTCCGGCATCCGTGTCACCGGCACCGCGTGCCCCGGCGGCGCACTGCCGCTGTGGCGCGCGCCCTTGACGACGACGACCGGCTTGACGGCCGCCGTGCGCCGGGCGAGCCGGGTGAACTTGCGGGGGTTGCCGAGGGACTCGAGATACAGCAGCACGACGTCCGTGCCGGGGTCCTCGTGCCAGTACTGGAGGAAGTCGTTGCCCGACACGTCCGCGCGGTTGCCGGAAGAGATGAAGGAGGACAGCCCCGCCCCACGCCGGTGCAGTCCCGAGAGCAGTGCGATGCCGATCGCCCCGGACTGGGTGAACAGACCGATCCGCCCGGTCGCCGGGGACTCGGGGGCGAGGGACGCGTTGAGCCGAACGGCGTCCGCTGTGTTGATGATGCCGAAGGCGTTCGGGCCGATGATCCGCATGCCGTACGAGCGGGCCTGCCGCACCAGTTCGCGCTGGCGCTCGCGGCCTGCCGCGCCGCTCTCCGCGTATCCGGCGCTCAGCACCACCAGGCCCTGGACGCCGTGCTCGCCGCAGTCGGCGAGCACCTCGGTCACCCGCTCGGCGGGCACGGCGACGATCGCCAGGTCGACGGGCTCGCCGATGTCGCCGACCGAGCGCACGGCCGGCACGCCCTCCACCTCGGTGCGCCCCTCGGGAAAGGCGCGGTTCACCGCGTACACACGGCCCGTGAAGCCCGCGCCCAGCACATTGCGCAGGGTGGTGCGGCCGACGCCGCCGGGCCGACGGCCCACGCCGATCACCGCGATCGAGCCGGGGGCGAGGAGGCGCTGCACGGAGCGGGCCTCGGCCCGCTGCTCGCGGCCGCGCTGCACGGCGAGGGACTTCTCCGTCGGTTCGAGGTCGAGGGTGAGGTGGACCGAGCCGTCCTCGAAGCTGCGCTTCTGTGTGTATCCGGCATCCCGGAACACCTTGATCATCTTGTTGTTCGCGGGCAGGACCTCCGCCGCGAACCGCCGGATGCCACGTTCGCGCGCGACGGCGGCGATGTGCTCCAGCAGCGCCGACGCGATACCGCGCCCCTGGTGGGCGTCCTGGACGAGGAAGGCGACCTCGGCCTCGTCGGCGGGCGCACTGGCGGGGCGGCCCTGCTCGTTGATCCGGTCGTAGCGGACGGTCGCGATGAACTCGCCGCCGACCGTCATCGCGAGCCCCACCCGGTCCACGTAGTCGTGGTGGGTGAACCGATGCACGTCCTTGTCGGACAACCGGGGATAGGGCGCGAAGAAGCGGTAGTACTTCGACTCGTCGGAGACCTGTTCGTAGAAGCTGACGAGCCGGTCGGCGTCCTCGGTGGTGATCGGCCTGATGCGCGCGGTGCCGCCGTCGCGCAGCACCACGTCTGCTTCCCAGTGATCCGGGTAAGCGTGCTCCGAGGTCTGCATGGGGCAAGCGTACGGCGCGGCCACCGGTCGCGTGGGTGGTTGTGGACGGGCACGCTGAGAGGGCTTCTCAGCGGCCGTGACCACGATCCGGACGCCTTGGGAAGCACGCCGGAACGCATGAGAGACTGGTCTAGACAACCCGTTGAGACTTGAAGGGCAACACCATGGCTGAGCGTCGCGTCAATGTCGGCTGGGCCGAGGGCCTGCACGCCCGCCCCGCGTCCATCTTCGTTCGTGCCGCGACGGCAGCCGGCGTCCCGGTGACGATCGCCAAGGCCGACGGCAACCCCGTCAACGCCGCCTCCATGCTGGCCGTCCTCGGCCTCGGGGCACAGGGCGGCGAGGAGATCGTGCTCGCTTCCGACGCGGGCGGTGCCGACGCCGCGCTGGACCGCCTGGCCAAGCTCGTGGCCGAGGGTCTGGACGAACTCCCCGAGACCGTCTGACCCCCGCATTCCGGTGAGCCGGTCCCGTCCGGCCGACTCACTCGACGACCATGGCAGAGCCGCGGCGTTCCGAAAAAGGAAGCCGCGGCTTTTGCGTTTCCCGTACGTTCACCGGGAACAAATGAATTCGGGCAGCCCGAAAAAGCAGCGGGGCCGAATAAGTCCCCTCTTGTATACGGCTCGATTGTTAATTGCGGATGCTCGCGATGTTTACGGGATGTTGCGAAGTCCTCACCCGCTCCGGGCGCCTCAGCCGGTGTGCGGCCGACGCCCTTTCCACATGCAGTGCCGTGAGCGACCGGGCCCGTTCCACATCGCCGCGCGCCACGGCGTCCACGATCGCGCCGTGCTCGGCCCAGGACTCGACGGGCACGGCCGGCTGGTCGACGGCGTACATCCAGGCGATCTTGTGCCGCAACTGGGTGAGCAGGGCGGTCAGCCCGGGGCTGCCGCAGGCCTGCGCGAGTGTCTCGTGGAACCAGGCACCCAGGGACCGCAGGTCCTCGCCCTGGCCGCGACGGGCCCGTTCCTGACCCAGCCTCACCAGGCCCCGCAGCACCTTCAGATGCGCCTCGGTCCGCCGCTGGGCAGCGCGCGCGGCGCCGAGCGGCTCCAGCAGCATGCGGATCTCCAGGAGGTCGGCCGCCTCCTGTTCGGTGGGCTCGGCGACATGGGCGCCGGCGTGACGCCGGGTGACGACGAAGCCCTCGGACTCCAGCGTGCGCAGCGCCTCGCGCACCGGGACGCGGGAGACCCCGTAGCGGCGGGCGAGGTTCTCCTCGGTGAGCCGGCTGCCGCGCTCGAATACACCGGAGATGATGTCGTCGCGGATCGCCGTGCATACAGAGTGCGCGGGAATGCGCATGTCCGAACCTCCGCCTTGATACGCGCGAAACGCAGCCGACTGACTCGTGTCCAGTGACTCTATTCCAGTCCGCGGGATTTTCCGATGGCCGACCGCATTCCATGGATTCTTTTGGCCGGAAACGGCGGAATGCGATCGTTCGAGCGGCCCGCCCCGCGGACTCGCGATCGGGCAGGGCACGGCGGCACCGCCCCGGGCACGGGACCGACAGGCCACGGCGGCACCGCCCCGCACACGGCACCGCCCCGACACGGGAGCGGGCAGGGGACGGCGGGACGGACCCGGACACAGGACACAGGAGACGCGGGCGGGGCCCACGGACGCGGAAGGCCCCCGGCAGCAGGCAGATTCCAGGGGCCTTCCCAAGAGCCGTCGGTCAGACGCTGACGCCGCGGGCGCGCAGATACGCGACCGGGTTCATGTCGGAGCCGTACTCCGCCGTGGCCCTGGCCTCGAAGTGGAGGTGGGGGCCGGTCGAGTTGCCGGTCGAGCCGGAGAGACCGATCTGCTGACCGGGCATGACCTGCTGGCCGACCGAGACGTTGATCGACGACAGGTGGCCGTACTGGGTGTAGGTGCCGTCGTTCATGCGGAGCACGATGTTGTTGCCGTACGCGCCGCCCCAGCCCGCCTCGACGACGGTGCCGGCACCGACGGCCATGACCGAACTTCCGGACGCGGCACGGAAGTCGACGCCGGAGTGGCTGCCGGAGGACCACAGGGACCCGCCCGCCTGGTAGCCGGTGGTCACGTACGAGCCCGCGACGGGGAGCTGGAAGGAGTTCAGGCGCCGGCGCTCGGCCTCGCGGGCGGCGCGCTCCTTGGCCTCGCGAGCCTCCTTGGCCCGCGCTTCGGCCCTGCGCTTCGCCTCGGCCTCGGCCTTCGCCTTCGCCCGGGCCTTGGCGGCGGCCTCGGCGGCCTCCTGCTTCTGGGCGGCGGCCTGGTCGGCGATCTCGTCGGCGATGGACCCCATGGAGACGATCTGGGTCAGGCCGGTGTCCTCGACCGAGGGCTCGGCTTCGGCGGCGAGTGCCGGAGAGGCGAGGCTTCCGATGACGCCGGTAGTGGCCAGAGTCGCGACTCCGGCGAAACTCGCACTCCTGCGCGTGCGGCGGCTCGGGGCACGGTGCTTCCCGGTGGCACGGGTGAACGCCATGAAAAGGCTGGTCCTTTCCTTCCTTCTCGCCTACCGGGTTAGCTGACGGGTTCGGAGCAGGAAGGTCTCCTACGGGCCCCTCCGCGCGGGCGAAGGCGTCCGATTCACCCCAGGGAATCGACCTCTCGTGCCCGCTGGCGGGCACGGAGGGTGGGTCCCCGGCTCCCCGGGCTCGCGCCTGAAGGGGACTCGGCGATGACTGTCCGATGCCGCGGGTGCGGCGTGATCCAGGCGAACAGCCGGACCGACGCTAGGCAGGTCATCAGCCGATAACCAAACGGACAGCCTGTTTTGTAGCGCATGCCACAGGGCAGACAGGCAGCCTCTCCTGCAAAACGGATAAAGCACGGAACCCCGGCAAAGGACTCGAAGCCGGGGTTCCGCTGGAATCGGCAGCGCTCGTTCTGTACCTGTCCGCCCGACAGGTGGCCTTTGATCAGCCCGTGACGACGGTCACTTCACCGATGCCGAGCGCCCTGACGGGCTCCTCGATCTGCGCCGCGTCGCCGACCAGCACGGTGACCAGACGGTCCACAGGGAACGCGGAGACCGCCGCCGCTGTCGCCTCCACCGTCCCCGCCGCGGCCAGGCGGGCGTACAACTGCGCCTGGTAGTCGTCCGGGAGGTGCTGCTCGACCTGATCGGCGAGCGTGGCCGCGACCGACGCCGCGGTCTCGTACTTCAGCGGGGCCACGCCGACCAGGTTCTGCACGGCCACGTCGCGCTCGGCGTCGGTGAGCCCCTCCGCCGCGAGCGTGCGCAGCACCTTCCACAGGTCGTCGAGCGCGGGACCGGTGTTGGGGGTGTCCACGGAGCCGCTGATGGCCAGCATCGAGGCGCCCGAGCCGTCCGGAGCGGAGAGCAGCACCTGGCCGAAGGCCCGTACGCCGTAGGTGTAGCCCTTCTCCTCGCGCAGGACGCGGTCGAGCCGGGAGGTCAGCGTGCCGCCCAGGCAGTACGTGCCGAGCACCTGGGCGGGCCAGACACTGTCGTGGCGGTCGGGACCGATACGGCCGATGAGCAGCTGCGTCTGCACGGCGCCCGGCCGGTCGACGATGATCACGCGGCTGGTGTCGTCGGCGGTGACGGCAGGCACGGGCCGGGTTTCCGCCTTGTCACCCGTCCAGGCCCCGAGGGTGTCGGCAAGGACGGCGTCCACGTCGATCCCGGACAGGTCGCCGACGATCACGACGGTCGACGTGGCGGGCCGTACATGTGCCTCGTAGAAGGCACGCACGGCAGCAGAGTCGATCCTGGCGACCGTCTCCTCGGTCCCCTGACGCGGGCGCGACACCCTCAGGGACGACGGGAAGAGCTCCTGGGAGAGCTGCTTCGCCGCGCGGCGGGCCGGGTTGGCCATCTCGTGCGGGATCTCGTCGAGCCGGTTGCGCACCAGCCGGTCGACCTCGCCCGCCGCGAAGGCGGGGGCGCGCAGCGCCTCGGCGAGCAGGCCGAGCCCCTTGGGCAGCCGGGAGGCGGGGACCTCCAGGGAGACGCGGACACCGGGGTGGTCCGCGAGCGAGTCGAGCGTGGCGCCGCAGCGCTCCAGCTCGGCGGCGAACTCCTCCGCGCTGTGCTTGTCCGTACCCTCCGACAGGGCGCGCGCCATGATCGTGGCGACGCCGTCGAGCCCCTCGGGCTCGGCCTCCAGCGGGGCGCCGAGGAGGATCTCCACGGCGACGACCTTCTGGCCCGGGCGGTTGCAGCGCAGCACCGTCAGCCCGTTGTCCAGCGTGCCGCGCTCGGGGGCGGGGAAGGCCCAGGGCCGGGCGGTGCCGGGGGTGGGCTGCGGGTGGAACTCCATGGTCACGGCAGCGTCGCTCACTGGTCCGCCCCCTTGTGCTCGTCGTTCTCGTCGGCCGCCGCGGCCTCGTCACTGTCGTCGGCGGAGATGGGCTCGTAGACCAGTACGGCCCGGTTCCGGGGGTGCAGCCGTGCCTCGGCGACCGCCTGCACCTCCTCGGCGGTGACGTCGAGGACGCGCTGCACGGCGGTCAGCGCCAGCTGCGGGTCGCCGAACAGGACGGCGTAACGGCACAGTTCGTCGGCGCGGCCGGCGACGGTGCCGAGCCGGTCGAGCCATTCGCGCTCCAGCTGGGCCTGGGCGCGCTCCATCTCCTCGGGCGTCGGGCCCTCGGCGGCGAACCGCGCGAGCTCCTCGTCGACCGCGGCCTCGATCTGCGGGACCTCGACACCGCCGGACGTCTTGACGTCCAGCCAGCCGAGCGACGGGGCACCGGCCAGGCGCAGCAGCCCGAACCCGGCGGCGACGGCCGTCTGGTCGCGGCGGACCAGGCGGTTGTGCAGGCGGGAGGACTCGCCGCCGCCGAGGACGGTGAGCGCCAGGTCGGCGGCGTCGCACTCGCGGGTGCCGTCGTGCGGGAGACGGTAGGCGGCCATCAGGGCGCGGGCGGGCACCTCCTCGACGATCTCCTCGCGCAGCTGTTCGCCGATGACCTCCGGCAGGGAGCCGTCGCGCGGGGGCTGCTTGCCGTCGTGCGAGGGGATGGAGCCGAAGTACTTCTCGATCCACGCGAGCGTCTGCCGCGGGTCGATGTCGCCGACGACCGACAGGACCGCGTTGTTCGGCGCATAGTACGTGCGGAAGAAAGCGCGGGCGTCTTCGAGGGTCGCCGCGTCGAGGTCGGCCATCGAGCCGATCGGCGTGTGGTGGTAGGGGTGGCCCTCGGGGTAGGCCAGGGCGGTCAGCTTCTCGAACGCCGTGCCGTACGGCACGTTGTCGTAGCGCTGGCGGCGCTCGTTCTTGACGACGTCGCGCTGGTTCTCCATCGACTCGTCGTCGAGCGCGGCGAGCAGCGAGCCCATGCGGTCGGCCTCCAGCCAGAGCGCCAGCTCCAGCTGATGGGTGGGCATGGTCTCGAAGTAGTTGGTGCGCTCGAAGCTGGTGGTGCCGTTCAGCGAGCCGCCGGCCCCCTGCACCAGCTCGAAGTGGCCGTTCCCCTTCACCTGGGCCGAGCCCTGGAACATCAGGTGCTCGAAGAGGTGGGCGAGTCCTGTACGGCCCCTGACCTCGTGGCGGGAGCCGACGTCGTACCAGAGGCAGACCGCGGCGACCGGGGTCAGGTGGTCCTCCGAGAGCACGACGCGCAGGCCGTTGGCCAGGCGGTGCTCGGTCGCTGTCAGGCCGCCGGACCCGGCCTGAGCTGTGGCCGTGTGACCCATGGGCATGTACGTCCCTTCGATCGCGATGCTGGAATTGCTGCCAGACCTGCCACTGTATGCAAGCGCGCAGACACCTGGCGAAGTTCCCGGCCGACGGTGCGCGTTGTTCCCCCGCTCGTGGGCGGCGCCGCCGCGGGGGCCGCGGCCGGCGTAGTACCCGGGTCGCGGTCCGCGCTGTCGGTGGGAAGGTCCACAATGGTCGGCGTCAGATCCAGCCTGGTACGTGAAGGAGCAGCAGCCGCGATGGCCCGCCGCAGCACGAAGACCCCGCCGCCGGACGATTTCGAGGAGAGGATCCTCGACATCGACGTCGTGGACGAAATGCAGGGCTCCTTCCTCGAGTACGCGTACTCGGTGATCTACTCCCGCGCCCTGCCCGACGCCCGCGACGGCATGAAGCCGGTGCACCGCCGCATCGTCTACCAGATGAACGAGATGGGCCTGCGCCCCGACCGCGGCTACGTGAAGTGCGCGCGCGTCGTCGGCGAGGTCATGGGCAAGCTGCACCCGCACGGAGACGCGTCGATCTACGACGCCCTGGTGCGCATGGCGCAGCCGTTCTCGATGCGCCTGCCGCTCGTCGACGGCCACGGGAACTTCGGCTCGCTGGGCAATGACGACCCGCCCGCCGCCATGCGGTACACCGAGTGCCGCATGGCGGATGCCACCAGTTTGATGACGGAGTCGATCGACGAGGACACGGTCGACTTCCAGTCGAACTACGACGGTCAGGAGCGGGAGCCGGTCGCCCTCCCGGCCGCCTACCCGAACCTGCTGGTCAACGGCGCCTCCGGCATCGCGGTCGGCATGGCCACCAACATGCCCCCGCACAATCTGGGCGAGGTCATCGCCGCCGCCCGCCACCTGATCCGATACCCGCACGCGGACCTCGAGGCGCTGATGCGCCACGTGCCCGGTCCCGACCTGCCCACGGGTGGCCGGATCGTCGGCCTGGGCGGGATCAAGGACGCGTACGAGAGCGGTCGCGGCACGTTCAAGATCCGTGCCACCGTGTCCGTCGAGACGGTCACCGCCCGCCGCAAGGGTCTGGTCGTCACCGAACTGCCCTTCGCGGTCGGTCCGGAGAAGGTCATCGCCAAAATCAAGGACCTGGTCTCGGCGAAGAAGCTGCAGGGCATCGCCGACGTCAAGGACCTCACTGACCGCCAGCACGGTCTGCGCCTGGTCATCGAGATCAAGAACGGGTTCATCCCCGAGGCCGTCCTGGAGCAGCTGTACAAGCTGACGCCCATGGAGGAGTCCTTCGGCATCAACAACGTGGCCCTGGTGGACGGTCAGCCGCTCACCCTGGGGCTGAAGGAGCTGCTGGAGGTCTATCTGGACCACCGGTTCGAGGTGGTGCGCCGGCGCAGCGAGTTCCGCCGGACCAAGCGCCGAGACCGGCTGCACCTGGTGGAGGGGCTTCTCGTCGCCCTGCTCGACATCGACGAGGTCATCCGCCTGATCCGCTCCAGCGACAACTCCGCCCAGGCCAAGGAGCGCCTGATCCAGCACTTCTCCCTGAGCGAGATCCAGACGCAGTACATCCTCGACACTCCGCTGCGGCGCCTGACCAAGTTCGACCGGATCGAGCTGGAGAGCGAGCGCGACCGGCTCACCGGCGAGATCGAGGAGCTCACCCGGATCCTGGAGTCGGATACCGAGCTGCGCAAGCTGGTCTCCGCCGAACTGGCCGCGGTGTCCAAGAAGTTCGGCACCCCGCGGCGCACGGTGCTGCTGGAGTCCGCGGGCACACCGGCACCCGCCGCGTCCCTCCAGGTCGCGGACGACCCGTGCCGCGTGCTGCTGTCCTCGACGGGCCTGCTGGCGCGGACCGCCACCGGCGAGCCGCTGGTGGACCACGGCACCCGGCGCACCAAGCACGACGTGATCGTTTCGGCGGTGCTCACGACGCAGCGCGGCGAGGTGGGTGCGGTGACGTCGGCGGGACGGCTGCTGCGCCTGTCGGTGATCGACCTGCCGCAGTTGCCCGACACGGCGTCCGACCCCAACCTCGCGGGCGGTGCGCCGGTCGCGGAGTTCCTGTCGCTGGAGGCGGACGAGAAGATCGTCTGTCTCACCTCGCTGGACGAGTCGTCCCCCGGCCTCGCGCTCGGCACCGCGCAGGGCGTGGTCAAGAGGGTGGTCCCCGACTATCCGTCGAACAAGGACGAGTTGGAGGTCTTCACCCTCAAGGAGGGCGACCGCATCGTGGGCGGCACGGAGCTGCGTTCGGGGGAGGAGGACCTGGTCTTCATCACCTCCGACGCGCAGCTGCTGCGCTTCCCGGCCTCGCAGGTGCGGCCGCAGGGCCGGGCGGCCGGCGGCATGACGGGTATCAAGCTGGCGGAGGGCGCCGAGGTGATCTCGTTCACCGCGGTCGACCCGGCGGGGGAGGCGGTGGTCTTCACGGTGGCCGGCGCGCAGGGCACTCTGGTCGACGGTCCGACGACGGCGAAGCTCACGCCGTTCGACCAGTACCCGCGCAAGGGGCGCGCGACGGGCGGAGTGCGCTGCCAGCGCTTCCTGAAGGGTGAGGACATGCTGGTCCTGGCCTGGGCCGGCGCGGCCCCGGCGCGCGCGGCGCAGAAGAACGGCGCACCGGCGCAGTTGCCGGAGCTCGACCCGCGCCGTGACGGCTCGGGCACGCCCCTGACGTCACCGGTCGCGGTGCTTGCGGGGCCCGCGAGCTAGATCTCGTGACCGGGGGCGCCGGTCCCGTCCGGCTCCCCCGGCGCCTCGTCGCCGTCGGCCTCCCGGGGTACGTAGCGCAGCACGCCCCACATGCTGCGCTCGTCGGGGAGGTCGTCGGATCCGCTCAGCGCGCAGGACTCGACCTCCTTACGGAGCCCTTCGGCGTCGATGCCGGAGCCGATGAGCACGAGCTGCGTCCGGGGCTCCGCACCGGCGGGCCAGGGCTGCGGACAGAAGCGCAGGAAGCGTCCGACCGCGTGCACCGCGTACCGGTTCCGCGGGTCGGCCGCGCCGAAGTCGACGAAGCCCTTGATCCGGTACAGCCCGGCGGGCCTGGAGTCGAGGAACGTCATCAGACGGCGCGGGTGCACCGGCGCGTCCAGGGCCACGGAGACGCTGTCGTACGCGGCGTGCAGATGCCGCTCGTGGCCGCTCTCGTGCGCGTGCTCATGGCTGTACTCGTGGTCGTACGCCTCGGCGTAGAGGTCCTCGAAGGACAGCTGGCGGACCTTCTCGTCCCGCTCGGGCCGTACGGCCGGGTCGAGAAGTAACTCCGGGTCGATGCGGCCGTACTGCGTACTGACGACGGGTGTGCCGCCGGCGAGCCGGGCGAGCGTGTCCCGCAGCCGCTCCAGGCCGGCCCGGCCCACCCGGTCGGTCTTGTTGAGGACGACGAGGTCGGCGATCGCGAGATGCCGGTCGATCTCGGGATGCCGGGCCCTGGTGGCGTCGAACTCGGCGGCGTCGACGACCTCGGCCAGCCCTCCGTAGACGATGCGGGGGTTGTCGCTGGCGAGAATCATCCGCACGAGCTCCTGCGGCTCGGCCAGCCCCGACGCCTCGACGACGATGACGTCGATCCGTGCCGAGGGCCGGGTGAGCTTGTCCAGATAGTCGTCCAGCTCGCTCGCGTCGACGGCGCAGCAGAGGCAGCCGTTGCCGAGGGAGATCGTCGAACCGACCTGTCCGGCAACGGTCATGGCGTCGATCTCGATCGATCCGAAGTCGTTGACGACGACGCCGATGCGGTTGCCGCCGTTGCGCCGCAGCAGATGGTTGAGCAGCGTGGTCTTCCCGGATCCGAGGAAGCCCGCGAGGACGACGACGGGGATCTGGGACCTGGTCGGGCTCACTGCTGCACCTCGGTCGGTTCGACTGCTCCGGCGGCCCAGGATAAGGGCGCGAGACGAAGTGAACGATTGTTAGCAGCGCGTACCGGGCACACATTCGACACGGCCCATGGACGTACGCCGCAGCGTTCCCTCCGTGCGCCGTTATCTCCGCCTCCCCGCCGGTCAACGCCGCTCGGCACTCTGGGAGTCAGCAGACATGCAGTCGACGACCGCTCGCGGTGCCCTGCGCCGCGCACTCCGCCCGGTTCGGTGGACGGTCGCCTGTTTCGGGGGTTGACATGGGCACACAGGGAAATCGGCAGCAGCGAGGGGTGGCGGCAGGCATCGCGCTCGTCCTCGCCTCCGCGACGGGCATGGTCGGACTGGTCGCCGCGCTCAGCCTGGTCATCAGCTCGTCGATGGAGGCACTCGCGCCCGACACCGACGTCTCCGCCGCCAACGCCGTCTTCTCCGGTCTGGCCTTCGGCGCGGTCCTTGTCGCCCTGGTGATCCAGCACGGCCAGATGCGCAGGCAGAACTCCAGCCTCGCCACCCAGCTGAAACACATGGAGGCAGCCAACGGCTACCAGCGGCGCGCCGACATCACGAGCCAGCACCGGCTCCAGTTCGAGCTGCTGTCCAAGGCCATGGACGATCCGGATCTCGCCGCGGTGCTCAACGCGTACGGCGACGACGTCTCGCCCGTGAGGCAGCGCCAGTACCTGTACGCCAACGCCCTCTACAGCAATCTCCTTCACGCCTACCGGATCGGTTCGACCAGCGAGCGGGACCTGCGGGGCCATGTGAAGGTGATCTGCCGCAGCCCGCTCTTCCACGACTACTGGCAGGCGACCCGGCCGCACCGCGCTGAGTTGCCGTACGAGTCCGACGAGGCCAGGCTGGGGCGGATGGTCGACCGGGTGATCGACGAGGTCCAGCGGGGTGAGGGGGAGGTCCAGCGGGGTGACCGACCAGGTCCAGCGGGGTGACCGACCAGGTCCAGCGGGGTGACCGACCAGGTCCGGCGGGGTGACCGACCAGGTCCAGCGGGGTGACCGGGGAGCAACGTCCTCGTTTCACCTGTGTGCAACCGGGGACCGCAGCGGACCGAGCGTGACACACTGCGCCCCAGCCGTGTCATCCCTCTCTCCACACACAAGGATCGGCGCCAGTGAAGATCGTTCGTAGGATCGGAGCCTCTCCTCGCGAGCGCGGAAGCCTGTCCGGGCAGACCTGCCCGGACATTTTCGAGCTCAGCGACGGCCGCTTCGCCGTGATCGGCACCGAGGCGACGGAAGACCTCGACAAGGAGCTTCCCGCCGACGCCGCCCGCGCGGACTACGAGCGCATCGTGATCATCAGTCGCGAAACGCTCATCAGAGCCAAGGCCGACATCCCCGACGCGTAACGGCCGGCGGGGACCGTAACGTGCTCGGCACCGACCGGTGCCGGGCACGTCGTCGTTCGTAAGCGGCTGTGCCGTGACGCGCTGAGCTGTGGGGACGCCGGCGGGACGTGCCGTGGTGGCCCCGGCGGGCCGGCAGGAGTGTGCGTCAGCGGCCGGGGCGCGGTCCCCTTGGCGGAGCCATCCATTTCGCGATGGCGGCCGTGCCGTTTACCGTTCTGAGGCATGAGTCCCGTACCGACCGCCACCACCCGGCGACGCCGGTTCGGCTGGCCTCAGCGGGTCTTCTCCCAGGTCCTGCTCATGCAGCTGGCCATCGCCACAGGTGTCACCGCGCTGGCCACCGGCCTGTTCCTCGCACCGCTCAGCTCCCAGCTCGACGACCAGGCGATGCGGCGCGCCCTCGCCATCGCCCAGACCACCGCCTCCCCGGAGCTCGCCGACGAGCTGACCGGCTCCCGCCCGACCGCTGACGGCCCCGTGCAGCAGGAGGCCGAACGGATCAGGCTGTCCACCGGCGCCGAGTACATCGTCGTCATGAACGACAACGGCGTCCGCTGGTCGCACACCTCCCCCTCCGAGATCGGGCGCATCGTCTCCACCGACCCGAGTGACGCCCTCGCCGGCCATGAGGTGATGGAGATCGACAGCGGCACCCTCGGCCGCTCCGCGCGGGGCAAGGTGCCGCTCCGGGACGACGAGGGCCGGATCGTGGGGGCCGTGTCGGTCGGTATCGAGTACGACAGCGTCCGGGCCCGGCTGCTCGCCGCGATCCCCGGCCTCATCGCCTATGCGGGCGGCGCCCTGGCCGTCGGCGCGCTCGCCGCCTACCTGATCTCCCGCAGGATCCAGCGGCAGACCCATGACCTCGCCTTCTCCGACATCTCGGCGCTGCTCGCCGAACGCGAGGCGATGCTCCACAGCATCCGGGAGGGCGTCGTGGCCCTCGACCGGTCCGGGCGGATCCGGCTGCTCAACGACGAGGCGCAGCGCCTGCTGGGTGTCGGCCCCGATGTCACAGGCCGGCCCCTGGACGAGGTGCTGGGCCAGGGTCGTACGACCGACGTCCTGGCGGGCCGGGTCAGCGGTGAGGACCTGCTGACCGTACGCGGCAGCCGCGTGCTCATCGCGAACCGTATGCCGACCGACGACGGCGGCGCCGTCGTGACTCTGCGCGACCGCACCGAACTGGAGCAGCTGGGCCGGGAACTGGACTCGACCCGGGGACTGATCGACGCTCTGCGGGCCCAGGACCACGAGCACGCCAACCGGATGCACACGCTCCTCGGCCTGCTGGAACTGCAGATGCACGAGGACGCCGTGGAGTTCGTGACCGAGGTCGTCGGTGTGCACCGGGCCACCGCGGAGCAGGTCACGGAGAAGATCCACGATCCGCTGCTCGCCGCATTGCTGGTGGGCAAGGCGACCGTGGCGGCCGAGCGCGGCGTGTCGCTGCGCATCGCGCCCGCGACGCTGCTGCCGGACCGGCTGGTGGATCCGCGCGGGCTGGTGACGGTCGTGGGCAATCTCGTCGACAACGCACTGGACGCGGCCGCGGGCACACCGGACGCGACGGTCGAGGTGGAGCTGTACGCGGAGGGCCGCACGGTCGTGCTGCGCATCGCTGACAGCGGGCCGGGGGTGCCGGCTGGGCAGCGTGAGCTGATCTTCACCGAGGGCTGGTCGACGAAGGAGTTGCCCGCGCACGGCAAGCGCGGGCTCGGCCTCGCGCTGGTGCGCAGGTTCGCCGAACGGCAGGGCGGCAGCGCGGTGGTGCGCGAGGCTGCGGGCGGCGGCGCCGAGTTCACCGTCGTCCTGCCGGAGGCACTGGCGGAGGCACTGGCGGAGGCAATGGCGGAGGCACTGGCGGAGCAGCCGCTCCCGGCGAGGGGGCCGGCGCAGACGGTGGCGGCCGCCGCTGAGAAGACGCGCGACCCACGATGATCGACGTGCTGGTCGTGGACGACGACGTCCGGGTCGCCGAGATCAACGCGGCCTATGTCGCCAAGGTGCCGGGCTTCCAGGTCGCCGCCGTCGCTCACTCGGCCGCCGAGGCGCTGGCCCGGATCGCCGGGACGCCGGTGGATCTGATCCTGCTCGACCACCACCTGCCGGACGAGAACGGCCTCGCCGTGGTCCGGGAGCTGCGCCGCCTCGGCCATCAGACCGATGTGATCATGGTGACGGCGGCCCGCGACGTGGCCACGGTGCAGGCCGCCATGCGGCACGGTGCACTCCAGTACCTGGTGAAGCCGTTCAACTTCGCCGGGCTGCGCGCCAAGCTGGAGGCGTACGCGACCCTGCGGCGCGCCCTCGACGCGGGCGGCGAGGCGGAGCAGGGCGAGGTGGACCGGATCTTCGGCGTCCTGTCGGCCGGATCGGTCACCCCGGAGCTGCCGAAGGGGCACTCCACGACGACGGCCGAGCTGGTGCGCCAGGTCCTGCTGGCTGCCGAGGGCCCACTGTCCGCCCAGGAGATCGCGGAGCGGGCGGGTATCAGCCGGCAGACCGCACAGCGCTACCTGAAGCTGCTGGAACGGACGAACCGGGTCCGCCTGAGCCTCAAGTACGGCGAGACCGGCCGTCCCGAGCACCGCTACTCCTGGACGACCAGCGGCTGAACCTCTGGCGTCCCGACTCGCGCCGCAGGCGCGAGCTGTGTCAGTCGTCCACAACGGCGACGGCGAGCCGGCGCAGCCGATCGTGGTCCACGATGAGATCGGTCTCGGTGATCCGAGCCGCGCTCGATGCCGGAAGCCCGCACCGGCCCGCCCTATGCGGCGCCGGCCCCGGTCAGCGCACGCACCTCGGTCTCCGCGTGCCGGGCCGCATCCGGCGGCTCCGACGACGTGACGGTGCCGATCCAGCCGGCGAGGAAGCCCAGCGGGATCGAGACCAGTCCCGGGTTCTCCAGCGGGAAGACATGGAAGTCCACGCCCGGGAACAGCGCCTGAGGGCTTCCGGACACCACGGGTGACAGCACCACGAGCAGCACAGAGGGAACGAGACCTCCGTACACCGACCACATCGCTCCTCGGGTGGTGAATTTGCGCCAGAACAGCGAGTAGAGCAGGACGGGGAGGTTCGCGGACGCGGCGACCGCGAACGCCAGGCCCACCAGAATGGCAACGTTCAGATCCCGGGCCAGCAGGCCGAGCGCGATCGCGACCGCGCCGATCCCGACGGCCGCGACGCGTGCGACCGCGACCTCGCCGTACCGGCCGCCGTCCCGTCGCCTCAGCGACGCGTACAGGTCGTGCGCGACCGAAGCCGAGGACGCCAGCGTGATACCGGCGACGACCGCGAGGATCGTCGCGAAGGCCACGGCGGCGACCACCGCGAAGAGCACGGTGCCTCCGGTCGAACCCGCTCCCCCACCGAGGTCGAGGGCGAGCAGCGGCACGGCGGTGTTCCCCGCGGCGTTCGAGGCGCGTACCTCGTCCGTGCCGACCACGGCCGCGGCGCCGAAGCCGAGCACGATCGTCATCAGGTAGAAGCCGCCGATGAGACCGATGGCCCACACGACCGAGCGGCGGGCGGCCCGCGCGGTCGGCACGGTGTAGAAGCGCGACAGGATGTGCGGCAGTCCTGCCGTACCCAGCACCAGTGCCAGGCCGAGGCTGATGAAATCGAGGCGTGCGGTCCAGTCACCTCCGTACCGGAGGCCGGGCGCGAGGAACTCCCTGCCGTAACCGCTGCGGTCCGCAGCCGAGACGAGCAGCTGGTTGATGTCGCCGCCGAACCGCATCAGCACAAGCACGGTCATCGCGCTCGCGCCCGCCATCAGCAGCACGGCCTTCACGATCTGGATCCAGGTGGTGGCTCGCATCCCTCCCATCGAGACATAGATCACCATCAGGGCACCCACGCCGACGACGGTCCACGAGCGCGCGGCTTCGCTCGTCCCGCCGAGCAGCAGCGCGACGAGGGACCCGGCTCCCACCATCTGCGCCACCAGATACAGAACGGACACGGTGACCGAGGAAGTTCCCGATGCGATGCGGACGCGCCGCTCCTTCATCCGCGAGGCGACGACATCGGCGAGAGTGAACCGGCCGCAGTTGCGGACCAGTTCCGCGACGAGGAGGAGAACGACGAGCCAGGCGACCAGGAATCCGACCGAGTAGAGCATTCCGTCGTAGCCGAACAGGGCGATGAGGCCGGAGATACCGAGGAAGGACGCGGCCGACATGTAGTCGCCCGCGATCGCGAAGCCGTTCTCCATCGGGGTGAAGAGCCGTCCGCCGGCGTAGAACTCCTCGGCCGAACCGCGCCTGTTGCGGCCTGCCCAGGTCGTGATGCCGAGGGTGACCGCGATGAACGCGCTGAACAGCAGCAGCGCCAGGGCCTGGTGATCGCCGCTCAACGCCCGGCTCCCCTGGTCATTTCCTGGGTGTCCCAGCGCAGATCGAGCGCGGCGCGATCGCGCCGGTGCCGGGCATGACGGGCATACGCCCAGGTCAGCAGGAACGTGGTGAGGAACTGCGCCAATCCTGCGACCATCGCCACGTTCACCGCGTCGGCGACCGGGCGGGCCATCAGGTCCGGGGCGGTGGTCGCGGCCACCACGTAGGCGAGGTACCAGAGGAAGAAGGCGACGGATGCCGGCACGACGAACCGCCGGTAGCGGCGGCGCACTTGCTGGAAGGCGGGGCTGCGCTGCACCTCGAGGTAGATCTCAGCGGCGCTCGGGCCGGTCTCGCGCTGCTGCGCGGGAGCGGGCGGCGTCACCGGGACCTGGCCGCCGGTGCTGTCCATCCGGCCCCAGCCGGAGGCCGGCGCGTCGCACCACGGGTCCTCGAGCCGCACCGCCGACGCGCTGTGCCCTTCCCTCTCGTCCACGCTCAACTCTCCTTGTCAACAAACCGTTTCGGCCCGCGTGCACAAGTATGGACAGAGCGGGAAGATCCCGGACTCTTCTCTCCCTGGTCTTCACCCCATCAAGTGACGCCCGTCCCTGGTGGCTGAGCGAGTCCTTCCCGACAGGCGTAGCGCACCGCCTGGGCACGGTCATGGAGGTCGGCCTCCGTGAAGAGGTTGTTGATGTGGGTCTTCACCGTCGCCGTGGAGATGCCCAGCCGCCGCGCGATGTCCGCGTTGCCGAGGCCCTCGGCGATCAGGGAGAGCACTTCGCCCTCGCGGGCCGTCAGCCCGTCGGGCAGGCGTGGGCCGGCCGGCCGGGGTTCGGCGATGACCTGCTCCAGCAGCCGCTGCTGGACGACCGCGGAGAGTCCGGCCCGGCGCGCCATGACGTCCTGGACGGCGCGGCCCGATCTCGTCGCCGTCCGCATCCATGGTGAACCCGCGACCCTGCTCGCCGGGCGGGGAAGAGCGAGTCGTCGTCCGCGTAGGTGGTGAGCACGACGACCTGTGTCGCGGGATGCTCGCCGCGGATCCGGCGGGTCGCCTCCACCGTCGCAGCGCGGATGTCGAGCGCGATGGGCGCGCCCGGGGGATCCCGATCCGGGACAGCGCCTCGCGCGTCGGCGGGCACCCCGGCCTCCTCCGTCCGCGCTGATGCTACGGAGGCGGGACCGGCACCGGATCGGACCGCGGGAGGAACCAGGGGTGGAGCTTGCCTCCACCCCTGGGGGCCCGTCAGGCGTCGATGCGCGAGCGGTCGAGCGTGGCCGCCGAGCCGGTGATGAACTCCTTGCGGGGCGCGACCTCGTTGCCCATCAGCAGGTCGAAGACTTGCTCGGACGCCTCGAGGTCGCCGATGTTGATCCGGCGCAGGGTGCGGTGGCGCGGGTCCATCGTGGTCTCCGCCAGCTGGTCCGCGTCCATCTCGCCGAGGCCCTTGTAGCGCTGGATGGAGTCCTTGAAGCGGACGCCCTTGCGCTGGAACTCCAGCAGCGTCTGCCGCAGCTCGTTGTCCGAGTACGTGTAGACGTACTTGTCCTGGCCCTTCTTCGGCTGGATCAGCTCGATCCGGTGCAGCGGCGGCACGGCGGCGAACACCCGGCCGGTCTCCACCATCGGCCGCATGTAGCGCTGGAAGAGGGTGAGCAGCAGGCAGCGGATGTGCGCGCCGTCGACATCAGCGTCGACCAGCAGCACGATCTTTCCGTAGCGCGCGGCGTCGATGTCGAAGGTCCGGCCGGAGCCAGCCCCTATGACCTGGATGATCGCGCCGCACTCGGCGTTCTTCAGCATGTCCGAGACGGACGACTTCTGGACGTTGAGGATCTTGCCGCGGATCGGCAGCAGCGCCTGGAACTCACTGTTGCGCGCCAGCTTGGCCGTACCGAGCGCGGAGTCCCCCTCGACGATGAAGAGCTCGCTGCGCTCCACGTCGTCGCTGCGGCAGTCGGCGAGCTTGGCCGGCAGGGACGAGGACTCCAGGGCCGTCTTGCGGCGCTGCGCCTCCTTGTGCTGCCGGGCCGCGATGCGCGTACGGGCGGCTGCGACGGCCTTCTCGAGCACGGCACGAGCCTGGGCCTTGGCGTCCCGCTTGGTGGACGTCAGGAAGGCCTTGAGCTCCTTGGCCACCACGTTGGCGACGATCCGGTTGGCGGCGGAGGTGCCGAGGACCTCCTTGGTCTGGCCCTCGAACTGCGGCTCGGCCAGCCGGACGGTCACGACCGCGGTCAGGCCCTCGAGGGCGTCGTCCTTGACGATGTCGTCCTCGGCGACGCGCAGCAGCTTGGCGGAGCGCAGGACCTCGTTCATCGTCTTGGTCACCGAGCGCTCGAAGCCGGTGACGTGGGTGCCGCCCTTGGGCGTGGCGATGATGTTGACGAAGGACTTCACCGTGGTGTCGTAACCGGTGCCCCAGCGCATGGCGATGTCGACGCCGAGCTCCCGGGTGACCTCGGTCGGGGTCATGTGACCGCGGTCGTCGAGTACCGGCACGGTCTCCTTGAAGGTGCCGTGGCCGGTCAGCCGCAGTACGTCGCAGACCGCCTTGTCCTGCGCCAGGTAGTCACAGAACTCGCTGATCCCGCCATCGAAGCGGAACGTCTCCACGCTCTTGCCTTCGCCGTCACCGCCGGCCGGGCCGCGCTCGTCACGGACGACGATGGTCAGCCCGGGCACGAGGAAGGCGGTCTGGCGGGCGCGCTGGTAGAGCGTCTCCAGCGACAGCCTGGCGTCCTTGAGGAAGATCTGGCGGTCCGCCCAGTAGCGCACGCGCGTGCCGGTGCGGGCCTTGGGCACACGCTTGCCCTTCAGGAGCCCGTTGGCCGGGTCGAAGGGGGCGTCGGGACCGGACTCGGTGAAGATGCCGGGCACACCACGCCGGAAGCTGATCATGTGGGTAGCGCCGTTGCGGTCCACCTCGACGTCGAGACGGGAGGAGAGCGCGTTCACCACGGAGGCGCCGACTCCGTGGAGACCGCCGGAGGCCGCGTACGACCCGCCGCCGAACTTGCCGCCGGCGTGCAGCTTGGTCATCACGACCTCGACGCCCGACAGGCCGGTCTTGGGCTCGACGTCGACCGGGATGCCACGGCCGTTGTCCCGGACCTCGACGGACCCGTCCTCGTGGAGGATGACCTCGATGTGGTCGCAGTGGCCACCGAGGGCCTCGTCCACGGAGTTGTCGATGATCTCCCAAAGGCAGTGCAGCAGGCCGCGACTGTCGGTCGACCCGATGTACATGCCAGGTCGCTTACGGACAGCCTCGAGCCCCTCCAGGACGAGCAGGTGCCGCGCGGTGTAGTTGGAACCGTCACGGTCTGCGGTCAGCAGCGCTGTGGACGGCACGGACGTTTCGGCGGTCACGCGGTTCGCTCCTCGCTGAATTTCAGATGTGGCCAAGTGGGGTAAAGGCCCGGGCGTCGGTCGCCGCACAGAGCGTACCGAGGCCTGGTAGAGCCGATGTAACGCCACCCACGTGATTTCTCATGCTAGTCCAGCATCGTATGAGTGTTCGATCCCTCGATGGGGTGACGTGCACATCACGTTCCCTTCCACGCATGAACCATTTAGGCTCCGGGCACGTCCTCATGAACAACCGGCAACCCAGCCGGGAGGGCCAAACGAGACAAGCAACGCGAAATCCGTAGAGCGCAGCAATACGGCTCATTCGCCGCCAACCGGCAACAGACAGCCACCTCGGGAAAAATATTTCGAGGGAAAGCCCCGAGCGGGAACGTTTTCGGGCTGGTTGGATGTTGCCCCTGGTACGACAGCTCGTCGAGCTAGAGAAGAGGCGACGTGACTACTGTTCTGACCCCCGCGAGCCCCCTGACGGCCGCTGACCGTTGCGACCGTTGCGGCGCCCAGGCCTATCTGCGCGTCGTCCTGATCAGCGGTGGTGAACTGCTCTTCTGCGCCCATCACGGACGCAAGTTCGAGCCGGAACTCAAGAAGATCGCCGCGGAGATACAGGATGAGACGGACCGACTGACGGCTGTTCCGGCCGGGGCCGGCGAAGAGGACCACTGAGACCTCGCATCCACGACGAGCCATGGGCCGGTCGAGGATCGGCAGCGGGCGGCCGCCCCTGGACACAGGGGGCGGCCGCCCGCTTTCACAGGGTGACCCCGACAACGGGTCACCGGGCTGCTGCCGTGACGCCCTCCCCGACCGAGGGGGCGACGGTCGAGACCCGGGTGTAGACGCCGGGCGTCTCAGGGCGGCCGCAGCCGCTGCCCCACGACACGATGCCGATGAGCCGCCCCTGCGCGACCAGCGGGCCTCCGCTGTCCCCCTGACAGGCGTCGTGGCCGCCCTGCGGGTCTCCGGCGCAGAGCATGGTGGTCTTCTTGTACCGGCCGCCCAGTCCGCCCGGGTACGCCCGTTCACAGGTCTCGTCCGGCAGTACGGACACATGGGCCGCGCGTAGCGTGGGCGCGTAGCGACCGCCACCGATCGTGTCGCCCCAGCCATAGACCGTGGCACCGGTTCCGGTTTTGTACACCGCCTCCCCCGCCTTCGCGACCGGAAGCACGCTGGCCTGCGGCACGGCCTCCGCCAGGGTGAGCACCGCCATGTCGGCACTGTTGGTGTTGGGGTCGTACGCCGGAGACACCCAGCTGGACTTCACTGCGATCTCCCGCCCTCCGCCGCCGTCGAGCTTCGACCGGCCGGAGATGACACGCAGATCCCGTACCGCGCTCACCTCCTTGCCCAGCACGGCCCGGCTCAGGCAGTGGGCGGCCGTCATCACCTTCGTGGGCGCGACGACCACGCCGCCGCAGAACTGTCCGGCCCGCGTTGGGCCGAACCGGTCACGGCTGGACAGCGCCACGACCCAGGGACTGTCCTGGGCCCGCACCTCGTAGCCGCCGACGACCACGCTGTCGGCGGCGGCGGGACGGGGCATCACCAGTGGTGCCACGACCGCAGCGGCGAGGAGGGCCAGCACTCCGGCCGGGCCTCGGACGGTGGAACGACGCATACGGCCTCCTGACTCTGCGTGAACTGTGTGCACTCAGAGTCGTGCAGAGTGCCGTCCGCCGCACCCTCGCCGGGGCCCGGGGCACGACCAAGGGTCCGGTTCCCCGCAGGGAACCGGACCCTTCCAGCCGTATGCAGGCAGCAGGTGCAGCGTCGACCTAGTCGAGGTAGTCGCGCAGCACCTGGGAACGCGACGGGTGACGCAGCTTCGACATCGTCTTGGACTCGATCTGACGAATGCGCTCACGCGTCACGCCGTAGACCTTGCCGATCTCGTCCAGAGTCTTCGGCTGCCCGTCCGTGAGTCCGAAACGCATCGAGACCACGCCGGCCTCCCGCTCGGACAGCGTGTCGAGCACCGAATGCAACTGCTCCTGCAACAACGTGAAGCTGACCGCGTCGGCCGGGACGACCGCCTCGGAGTCCTCGATGAGGTCACCGAACTCGCTGTCGCCGTCCTCGCCGAGCGGAGTGTGCAGCGAGATCGGCTCGCGACCGTACTTCTGGACCTCGATGACCTTCTCGGGGGTCATGTCGAGCTCCTTGGCCAGCTCCTCCGGGGTGGGCTCGCGGCCCAGGTCCTGGAGCATCTGACGCTGGACGCGCGCGAGCTTGTTGATGACCTCGACCATGTGCACCGGGATACGGATGGTGCGGGCCTGGTCGGCCATGGCACGCGTGATCGCCTGGCGGATCCACCAGGTGGCGTACGTGGAGAACTTGTAGCCCTTGGTGTAGTCGAACTTCTCGACGGCACGGATCAGACCCAGGTTGCCCTCCTGGATGAGGTCCAGAAAGAGCATGCCGCGGCCGGTGTAACGCTTGGCCAGCGAGACGACCAGTCGGAGGTTGGCCTCCAGCAGGTGGTTCTTCGCGCGGCGACCGTCCTCGGCGATGATCTCCAGCTCGCGCTTGAGCTTGGGGGCGAGCTTGTCGGAGTTCCCCAGCTTGTCCTCGGCGAACAGGCCCGCCTCGATGCGCTTGGCGAGCTCGACCTCCTGCTCGGCGTTGAGCAGGGGGACCTTGCCGATCTGCTTGAGGTAGTCCTTGACCGGGTCGGCGGTGGCACCGGCGACGGCGACCTGCTGAGCGGGCGCGTCGTCCTCGTCGTCGTCGGAGAGGACGAAGCCCTTGCTCTCGCCTTCGGTCTCCTCCTCGTCCCCCTTGCCGCCGGGCTGGACCTCCTCGAGCAGCTCCTCGCCCTCGACGACCTCGTCGGCGTCCTTCTTGCCCGCGGTCTTCTTCGCCGCGGTCTTCTTGGCGACGGTCTTCTTCGCCGCGGTCTTCTTGGCCGCCGTCTTCTTGGCGGCGGTCTTCTTGGCGGTAGCGGCGGCTGCCGACTCGTCGGCCGTGACGTCGACGGTCTCGGCCGACGGCGCCGCAGTGGCGGCGACGGTCTTCGCCGGAGCCGTCTTGGCGGCGACGGTCTTGGTGGCGGTGCGCTTTGCCGGGCTCTTCGCTGCGACGCTCTTGCGGGCGCGCTTCGGCGACTCCGCTGCACTGACCATCAGCGTCACACCCTCTTCCTCGAGGATCTGGTTGAGGCTGCGCAGAACATTCTTCCACTGGGTTGGCGGAATCTGGTCAGCCTCGAAGGCCCGACGCACGTCATCGCCGGCGATCTGCCCATCAGCCTTTCCCCGCTCGATGAGCGCCATCACAGACTCGGACTCGGCGATCTCCGGCGGGAGCGTACGGGATGTGCTGGCCGACACGAACAACCTCTCGGAACGATGGAAAACGGCTTCCGGCCCCGCCCATGATCGGGCCGGAGCCGACGACCACCGGGCTGCGGATGTGCCGGTGGCGCGGGCGGAACCTCGGAGCTGTCACAGCGCCGTCCACGGCGGCTGTATTCCCTCCTCGGCTGTCACCTCTTAGGTCATCGCACTGTTTCGAGGAGTGTTACGCCCAATTCGCGTGGCCCGAGTCACACCCCATATGCCATGAAACGGTCAGATGGGGACATTCACCGCACAGCGTGTCGCCGGATCCCCGTGGAATCCGGCGACACGCTGTGCGTACGCCTCCGCACTCCCCGGCCGCCGAGGCGGTCAGTGCTCCCGCGGGGCGGGAACCACTCGTTCCACTTCCGGGTGAACCGTGAGCAGTTGCCGCATGGCCGATTCGGCGGCCTGCGAATCGCCCGAGGCGAGCGCTTCGACGATTCGGCTGTGGTGGGTGAGGGAGGCCTCGGTGGGGTGGTCACAGCCCGTGACCGGCCCTCCGGACACCTGGAGGGCGGCGGAGACGATTCCGGAGAGGTGCTCCAGCATGCGGTTGCCCGCGAGCTGGATGAGCAGCGAGTGGAACTCGGCGTCTGCCCGCGAAAAGGTGAGGCCGTCACCCTGGGCAAGGGCATGCCCCATGATCTCGACCATGTCGCCGAGCCGCTGCTGCACGTCCTCGCGGCCGTGGCCGGCGGCGAGGCGGGCGGCGAGCGGCTCGATCGTCCAGCGCAGCTCGTTCAGCTCCCGGCGCTGGTCGTCACGCTGGGGGCCGAAGGCGCGCCATTCGATGATGTCGGGGTCGAGCAGATTCCAGTCACTCACCGGCCGCACCCGCGTACCGACATTGGGACGGGCGCTGACCAGGCCCTTGGCCTCGAGAACGCGCAGCGACTCACGCACGACGGTGCGGGAGACCTCGAATCGCTGGCCGATCTCCTCGGGGACGAGCGGGCGGTCGGCACCGAGGTCGCCGGAGACGATCATCTGTCCCAGCTGCTGGACGAGTTGACCGTGCAGACCACGGCCGCGGTTGCCTGCCGCGCGGCGGGCGACCCGGCCGAGCTCCGCGTTCCCACCCTCCCAGGAGGGAGGGCTGACACGGTCGGCGCCCGGCGACTCCGCGTAGGGGTATCGGTCGAGTTCGCCCGGGCCTGCGAGGCCGGTCTCGGAGGGGCGGGCGGCGGTCATCATGGTGTGCGCAAGGGTACTCACGCATCCTTTGTCGGCTCGGCTTCGAATCCCCTTGAGGTCTTTGGTGAAAAGCACACGAAAGGGTGATCGGCGCCCACCCCGCAATTGACGCCTTATCGTAAGGAATCGGGCATCCTCAGGGGAGTTGCGAGCAGCCCGACCCTAACCGGTCGACCTCGATCACCAAGGTGCCCTACATCGAAGCGCCATGAACAGATATGCGCAGATCAGTGCCGACAACGACAACACCACTGTCCCTCGGACCGGTTGCGCAACCACCTGCAGCCACTGCCAACCCAGCGCTCCGGCTCACGCGGCAGCCGCACCCAGGCCATGTCGTGGAAGCGGCCCGGGAGCCCGGCGACCGATCGAACTGCCGGACCCAGCAGCGCGAACTCGACGAGCGGCGCGATCAGCACCGGCACCGCCAGAACCGCGGCAACCCCGGCTGCGGTGGCCCTGAAGTCGCCGGCGGCGAGCAGGCCCGCCGAGGCGCAGCCCACACACAGGCCCGTCCAAGTTGCGGCGAAACGAGGCCACTTCGTGGGCAACACGCCCAAGCCGGCGCCGTAGGCCGGGCGCAGAGCCTGGACATCGGCTGCCACCACCACAGTCGCCAGCAGCACGGCAGCGGCGGCGGTCACCGCGAGTTCGGCCAACAGCAGTCCCGCCCGCCAGGGCACGGCCCCGGATCGCGGCGAGTGCGGGGTAGCGGAACTCCTCGCAGAAGGACAGCGCCCCGACCAGCCCGGCGCCGGGCGCGCGGGAGGCAGCGGCAGGACACCGGGCCAGGCGGCGAAGACGCTGGGCGACAGAGCGGCCCGGGCCGGGCGAGCAGCACGCACAGAGCGAGGGAGGCGGCGACCGCGGCGACCGCGATCAGCGGCGAGTACGGACGCCGAGGAGGCGACGCAGCTCGTAACGCACGGTCCACCGCGGACTGCGCGCGGTCGGCGGCGGTTGGGAACCCGCGGTTGCGCGCTTGTCGGGGCGGTTACGGGGCGGGGGCAGGAACTCGCCGGATCGGTCGGGTGCGAGCGGGCGACGGTCGCGGGGGCGGTGGGGTGCGCGGCGGAGGTGCCGGACGCGGGGGCCGTGGGGTGCACGATCGCGGCGGCGTTGGGGTCCGCGGAGGCGGAGGCGGGGGTGTGGGCAGCCGAGGGGGTGGTCGCGTCGACGCCCGCGGGGGCAGGCGCGCCGGCAGCGGCGGGGCGGTCACCGCAGTGGGCAGGGTCGCCTGAACGGTGCCGGTGCCCGAAGGGCTGGCCGGGGTGGTGTCCGGCTCGACGAGGGGGTTTCCTGCTGTGCCGTGATGCGGGCGGTGGCCGGGCCGCCGACGGCGGCCAGCAGTCACCGAACTCCTCGGTGAGCCGGTGCACGAGCACGCCGTGGCGATAGGCGGTCTCCCCGATCTCGGTGCTACCCCCGGCGGATCAGGGGTCAGACCTCCGGACGGAGCATCGGCGGGTTGAGCAGGGTGGCCCCGCCGGCCCGGAACAGCTGCGCCGGACGACCTCCCTGCCGGGTGGTCGTGCCGCCCGCGGGCACCAGGAAGCCCGGCGTACCGGTCACCTTGCGGTGGAAATTGCGCGGGTCGAGGGCCACGCCCCACACCGCCTCGTACACCCGCCGCAGCTCCCCGACCGTGAACTCGGGCGGGCAGAAAGCCGTGGCCAGTGACGAGTACTCGATCTTGGAACGGGCGCGCTCGACTCCGTCCGCGAGGATCAGCGCGTGGTCGAAGGCGAGCGGACCCTGCTGCTCGTCCGCGCGCGCGAATCCGTTCTCCTGCCCGAGCAGATCCTCCACCGGGGCCCAGCGGGCGCTGTTCGCGTCACCGCCGGCGCGGGGGGCCGGCAGGTCGGGTGCGAGGACGAGATGCGCAACGCTGACCACACGCATCCTCGGGTCGCGCTGGGGGTCCCCGTAGGTGGCGAGCTGCTCCAGGTGGGCCCCGTTGGCCGGCGCGGGTGAGGACGGGTCATGGGCGCAGAGCCCTGTCTCCTCCGCGAGCTCGCGCGCCGCAGCGGCAGCCAGGTCCTCCTCGGCCCGGACGAACCCTCCGGGCAGCGCCCACCGCCCCTGGAACGGCGGCTCCCCGCGACGCACGACCAGTGCACAGAGGGCATGGCGGCGCACAGTGAGCACGACCAGGTCGACGGTGACAGCAAAGGGCGGATAGGCCGACGGGTCGTAGGGAGACATGCCGCGATCATAGTCGTCTGCCTGACGATAAAGACACCCTTCCTCATCTCCTGCATCCGTTTCCTCAGCCGCTCGCACCGACCCCCACCATCTCCCGTCACACACCCAGCTGGAGACCCTCGCCGGCCTCCTCGACCATGCCGAGGCCGAGCCTGCTGACCCGGACGGCGAACGGCTCCCCGCCCACGCTCAGCCCGGAGATCTGCACGGCTCCGAGCGGTGCGCTGCGCATCGGATGCAAGGCGACGCTCCCACCGGGCGCATCGGGCCGGATCCCGGCCGGAACGACGGCCAGCCGGACGGAGGCTGCCGCGGCCAGGGCGGCCGGCCGGCACGCGGCCGGATGCGGAACCGGAATGCCGCCCGCCCCGCGCTGCACTCCGGCGAACATCTCCGGAAGCCGGTGGCCGAACCGGTCGGAGGCATCGAGCACGCCGCGGAGGAGAGAGGAGGCCTCGTGCTCGAACCCGGCGGCCGCCAGCCCGGCGATGGCGACCACCGTCTCGTGGACCCGCACCGCTCCGGAGCGGTGGCCGAAAGGGTTGTGGCCCTGCTCCTTCGCTCCGAGCGATCGCAGACCCCAGCCCGAATGCAGTGCCGGGCTGTCGAAGAGGCGGGCCAGCTGCTCGGTCTGCGCCTTGTCGAGCAGTCCGGCCGCGTGCTTCCCGCCGCCGAGCAGTCCGGTGTCGAGCAGGTGCGCCGCCCCCGCTCCCATCTGCGGCACGGGCCGACCGCTGGGCAGTCTGCCCGCGGCGGGGCGACCCCCGCCTGGGTCGTCGAGCCAGAACTGCTCCCGGAATCGGTACCGCAGCTGCTCTGCCCATGCCCGCCAGAACCCCGCTCCGGGGCGGCCCGTTGCCTCGAGAACATCGGCGCCCAGCAGCGCGGCCCGGTGTGCGTGCGCCTGGGTCTCGGCGCGGTGGAAGCCGGGGGTCCCCGGCTCGGCGAGCAGGACCGTCTCCCCGGCAGCCCGCCGCAGCCACTTGAGGCAGCCCTCCACCGCGGGGAGCAACTCGGCCAGGTCCCGCTCGGACAGACCCCAGCGCCAGGCTTCCGCGACGACCGTCGGAAACGCCAGGGTCGCCTCCATGCCCGTGCACATGGCGGGCAGGTGCGGCCCGGCGTCACGGAGAGGACCGGGAATGTGTCCGAAGTCGGCACCGGGACCGGTTCGTTGCGTGCGGGCGATGCTCCGGAGGGTCGCGGAGGCGAGCCGCGTGGTGAGCGGCAGGACCATCCGGGCGGCCCACAAGGCCTCCGCGGGAGCCGTCCTGCAGCGCCACGGCACCCCGGCCGCGAGAGAGGCGTCCGCCGGATGCGCCGGATCGCGGTCGAGCAACGCCCGCAGATCGCCGACCGCGGTGGCGACGAGCGCCGCCGGACGGGCGTCGTCGCATTCGAGACCCGGTTCCGGGACGAGGGCTCGGGCGGCCGGGCGGGAAAGGCCGGGCGCGGGCTCGGTGCCGTGGCGGGCGGCACGCGCGCGCACCCGCAGCTCGATGGTGCGTGAGGCTCCTGGAGGCAGCTCCAGGTCCCACCGCAGGACTCCGGCGGAGGCGAGTGCGTCGTGCGGGGCCGGGTCCGCGGTGACGGTCGCGCCGACGCCGCCCCCGTCGGGGCCGGCCGACCAGCGCAGGCCCGAGTCGTGGACGCTGGCGGGCAGTTCGGGGCCGGGGCGTCCCGCGGCGATGGCTCCCAGCTCCGCGAGATCCGTGCCGAGGACGATCTCGACCGGCAGGCTGAGTGTGCGCGCCGCCGCACTGCGCAGCGTGATCCGCTCCGTGCCCTGGGCGTCGCGGGACCGTTCGACGACGACCTCCGGATCGGGGCCGCTCTCGGAAGGAGTACGGACGACGGCCAGGAACTCGGCGACGTCGGCGGACAGCAACCGGCCCTGCAGGGCAAGTGGTTCGCGGCCATGGATGCGCAGCCGGCAGCGGGAGAGCAGCCGTCGGCCCGACCGGTAGACGCCCTCGATTCCGTTGCCGCTGAGCTGGCCGTGCTGAGGCGACACCGCCAGACACGGCAGGGCGACGCACATGATCGCCTCGTGCAGGGGTGGCAGATCGGGTCTGCGGCCTGGAGCCGGCGATCGGGGCACGGCTCCGGAGAACTGACCTGCGGGCGGGGACGGGCGGCGAGGTGCGCTGGGGGCCATGGGTGGTCTGCCACGCCTTCCTGACACGTCGGACAGCCGCTGCATGCGGGACGGCACGGGCCGTACCGGCCCGCCGCCACGATGAACGGCTGCCGGGGCGCCCAGGTCACGGGCGTCACCGCCGGCTCCTGTTGCCGCGCTGCCCGCTGCGCCTGCCCACGTGCGCCTGGGTCCCCCCGGCGATCGTGCCACTACGGGAGCCGGCGGCGGGACCACGAGCGGCACGAGCGGCACGAGCGGCACGAGCGGCACGAGCGGCACGAGCGGCACGAGCGGCACGAGCGGCAGAACGAACCCGGGCGGAGCGCCGCCGGTGGCGGGGGCGCTGCACCTCGGCGGCCGTCGCCGCAGCCGACCGATCGGCCGATGCCTGCCGGTCGGGGATGTCCTGGTCACCGGCGGCCGGACTTCCGGCCGGGGAGACGGCGACCTTCGGCTGGTCGCCCGGCGTGGGCCAGTCCTGCTCCTGGCGCAGACAGTGCCGCAGCGTCTCTGGGTCGAGGCCCTCGTTGCAGGCCTGGTGGAGCAGTCGCGCGAAGACGTACTCCGGGTCTGCGCGCAGGGCGAGACCAAGGGCGACCCGCGCCGCAGGCTCGTCGCCGAGGGACCATGACACCCAGCCCGCGAGCGTGAGCGGCGCGGCCGCGTGACTGTCATAGCTTCCGACGCATCGCCGGGACAGAGCGCGCCACAGACGAAGCGCCGGAACGGCGTCGGGGCCCTCCATCCATTGAGCGGCTCGGTCCCGGGTCCGGCGGTCCTGGAGACCGAGGATCAGTTCGGCTGCCTCCTGGTGGGAGATGAGCCGGTCGTCCACCTGGTCGGCCTCGCCGGATGCGGCCGTCCGCGGGCTCTGCGGGGTTTGCGGGGTCTGTGCCAGCCGATCCAGCAGGGCCCGGGCCAGCTCCAGGGTGTCCGCCGCCAGCTGCTGTCGTCCCTCCTCGTCCAGAATCCGAGGCACGAGGGCCGTGCCGGCCTGGTCCAGGGCCCGCTGCTGATGCTCCATCGCCTCCCCAGTGGTCCAGGGCATCAGCCGGGCCTCCATCTCGCTCAGGCTGCCCCGCACTTGAATGCCGGCATAGGCGGCGGCCGCTGCCATCACCGATGTGCCCGGAAGGGCGAGTGGCGTGCCGCCGGGCGGGCAGCAGCGCGCGTCGGGGCAGCAATAGCTCCAAAAGCGGCCCTCGGAGATGCACAGGGCCTCGTACACGGGCACCTCGAGTGCGCCGCAGGCGGTGCGCAGGCGCTGGGCCAGCGGGCGCAGCCGGTCCATCACATCCAGTCCGCCCTCGCCGTCCGCCGGCTCCTGGCAGAGGAACACGACGATCCCGTCGGGGCGCGGCCCGCGGCGCTCGCTGCCGTGGATCAGGCACTCGGCGAGTTGCCGCGCCACCGGCTCCCATTCGCGCGGCGAGCGGGGGATGCCGAGCCTGAGCCGGCCACCGAACCGCC
Source organism: Streptomyces sp. NPDC018833 (assembly GCF_044390825.1). NCBI lineage: Bacteria > Bacillati > Actinomycetota > Actinomycetes > Kitasatosporales > Streptomycetaceae > Streptomyces > Streptomyces sp. NPDC018833. Next base: position 60,933 of record NZ_JBIRZM010000018.1, read on the forward strand.
CTCGGCCGCCGTGCAGGGCGACCAGCACGATCGAGTCGCTCGGGTGGAAGCCCATCATGTACGGGAGCGCATCGGCCAGTTCGGCAGGGCTGCGCAGGGTGACCTGCTGGTCGCCGGCGGATCGGGCGGCGAAGTCGTGATGCTTGTTCATGGCAGGACCGTCTCGCGGAGCAGCAATCTGCCGCGACCCCTGTGGATAACTTTGTCCACAGGCCCGGCCGCTCGTTCGCGCTTTGTCGGTGCCATCGGGTTGCATGGGGGCATGACCAACGCAGACCGTGCGGAGCTCAGGGCCGCCGCCGATCCGTACTCGCCCGTCTCGTCAGTGACCCCTCAGGCTCCGCCCGCCTGCGCGAGGACCAGTGGCGTGCCATCGAGGCGCTTGTTGCAGACAAGCGCCGGGCACTGGTCGTCCAGCGCACCGGCTGGGGCAAATCCGCGGTCAGATTCGTCGCCACGTCCCTGCCGCGGGCGGCCGGCAGCGGGCCCACGGTGATCGTCTCACCGCTGCCGGCGCTGATGCGCAACCAGGTCGAGGCCGCCGCCTGGGCGGGTATCCGGGGGAGGCGGAGACTGTGCGCCCTGGACGCTGATTTCGGTCAGCAGGGGCGCGTTGGGGTCCGGGGGGTGCCGCTGTCGACGACCTTCTGAGAGAGGCTCACTTGCCGCCCGTACGGGCTTGCGTGGACCTGAATGGCTGACTGGACGACGCGGGGTCGCGTCGGATGGGTCGCCGAGGCTGACGGGGAGAGTGACCATGTCCCTTTCCCGCAGCGGCGTGTGCACCGTCACGCTTCCGTCCGCCGAGGCCCGACCTGTGCGCCGAGCCTCTTCTTCTCCCCCGCGGTGACCGTGCCCGTGATCAGCTCAGTGGACACCCCGTCCTACCGCCACGGCGGTCAGGACGCGCCCCGCGCTCGGCATCAGCCGGCCAGTTCCCCGTTGGCCGCAGCCACCGCGCTGCTGTTCCGCGTACGGACACCGTTCAGCTTGTCCTGGTGCTCGGCGATCTGCGCCTTCTGAATCTTCGACTCCTCGGCGAACCACACCGCGACCAGATCGGTCTTCTCCTTGCAGTCGATCTCCGCCAGCGCGACGGCGATCTCCTCCTTCGATGCCGCCCCGCCGTCTGCGTGCGGCGCGATCTCCGTCGCCTCGAACGGCGTGGCAGCCGTGTAGCCTTCGGCCTTCATGCACTGCGACCAGTCAGCGAGGGCCTGCTTCACGGCCGGGGCCCGCATGGACTCGGTGAAGCTGTTTCCGTTCAGTTCGGAGACGAAGGCGAGGTCCTCGGACGTGGGCTGCTTCAGCTTGCCCTTCGCCCACCCGGAGCAGCCGCCCTTGTGTCCTGCCCTTGTAGGACTCGGGTTCGGCGGCCGGGGCCGCACCAGGCGCGGTCGGATCGGCGGGCTTGGAGTGCCCGGTCAGCACCTGAACCTCTTCGTCCGTCAGCTCGGGCATCGTCTGCCGCACCTGGTTCGTCAGCGCCTCGGGCAGGCCGTACCCGTACTGGGCGGCGGACTGACCGTCGGTGAGCCCGTATCTGCGCTCCATGTTGGCGTCGTTGTCGTTCGGCGGCGGTGTCGTACCGGCCAGCGGCAGCTCTATGGAGAAGCCGTAATCGGCCATGCATCTCTCCTGGAGCTTCCGCGACGCCTGGTCCAGGGTCACGGTGTCCTGGTAGGTCTGCATGTACGCCTCCAGCGGCAGAGACAGGCCCTTGGCCAGGCCCCGCTCCGGAGTTGCCTTGGGCCAGTTCTCCTTGTCCACCATCGGCTTGTTCTCCGCCACCGGCGTGGCACCGGCAGTGCCGGTCGCCGTGCCTGCACCGCATCCGGTGATCAAGGCGGTCGCCGCTGCCATGGCCGCAGCAGCGGCAGTGCGCTTCTTCCAGTTCATGGTGATCTCCCCTATCCGTGGTGGCGGTGGCTCAGGCGAAGTGCTGCGATGCGTTCTCGTTCTTGAGCGCCGAGATCAGGTTGGTGAGATTGCAGTCGCCGTAGGGCTCTCGGTGGGCGAAATACTGCGAGGTGCCGCCGTAGCCCGAGTTGTAACAGGCCGTTGTCGGCGGCCGCGGTGAGCTGGATGGTGCCGGCGGCGTCGTAGCCGTACAGGCCGAGCTTCCAGGAGGCGACCGCGGCCACCGCGTCGAGCACGGGCTGCGAGGAGATCGCGTCGTTGTAGTTGCCGAGGACGGCGACTCCGGTGGTGTCCGTGTTGAAGCCGTAGGTCTGCGCGCCGACGACCGGCTTGTCGATGCCGCCCGCGCGGCCCTCGAAGACGGTGCCGCACTTGTCGACGAGGAAGTGGTAGCCGATGTCGTTCCAGCCCTGACCCTGTACGTGGTAGAGGAAGATCGCGCGGATGATGTCCGGGGACTGCTCGCAGGTGTAGTCGTTGGTGCCCGCCGTGTGGTGGGTGAACACCACCTTCGTGTCCGTGGCGTACGTCGCCGGGTCCTTGACCAGGGACTCGTCGGCGCCCCAGCCCGAGCGCGGGGTCACGACGGGCTGAGGAGCCGTGCTCGCGGTGGCGGTGGAGGCGTACGACGTGGAGAAGGTCGCCCCGGTCCCGTCCGGGTCCACCAGCTCGACGCGCATCCCGCCCGGCAGCTTGCCGTGCTGCCCGGTCACCCGGACCTGTACTCCGTCGGACGGTCCGGTCCACAGCGGTTGGGTTCCGGCGCGCACCCCGCCGGCTTCGGCATCGGGCCCGACCTCGGGCGTACGTGTGTCGAGTTCGAGCTCGCGCCAGCGGGACCAGACGCCGGTGGCCCGGTCGCGGGTACGGACCTGCGCCGTGCCGCCGAGCTCGGCGCGCGGGTCGTTCCAGGTGACGCCGAGCATGCTGAACGGCTCTGTGCGCCGAGCGGGCAGCGACCGCTCGGCGGAATCGGAGCCGTGCAGCGCGATGCTCCGCACTCCGGCCGGCATCTGCGCCGCCGGCGTCACCGGGGAGGTCAGACCGAGAGCGGCGAGGGCGACGGCGGTGGCCGCCACGATCCTGGCCGTACGACGCAGGAGGTGCGGGGTCACTGTGCTCCTTCAGGCGGTGCGGACGCTTCCGGGGTGGGGAGTTCACTGCTGCACGTGGTCCGGCCGAAGGTGCCGGTGGCGGTGGCGCGTTGGACGTGCTTGCCGCGTACGGCCAGGGTGCAGCTGGCCGTGCCGCCCTTCTCGCCGAGGGTGACGTTGACGATCGGGGAGGCGCCGAGCGGCACGCTCACGGTCTTCCGCCACGGCAGGCCGGCCTTCGTGACGACATTCGCCTTGTCGTCGTCGGCCCCGCGGTAGGAGATGTCGGCCGCGCCCTCGCCGAGCACCTCGTAGGTCACCTCGGCGGTGGGCGTGGTCGCCCGCCTGTCCGCCGGGTCGTCATCGGAGTCGAGGACTCCGTAGGTGACGAGCGCGCCGCATGCGAGCAGGAGAGCCGCGGCGACGGCGATACCGCGGCGGTCGATGCGGCGGTCGTCCGGGGTCCGGGAATCCCCGGTGGCCTCTGGGGTTTCGGACTCGTCCGGTCCTGCCGGTTCTTCGGTCGTCGTCGGCATGGCCCAGCTTTCTCTAGACGTGAATTCGGATGGGTTATACACCATCGGATTCAAGCGATGCCAGGCAGCGGAAATTTGGGAACAAGGTGAGCCCAACGATATCAACGCGGTCAGCGAAATGTCCTAAATGGACAATGAGTTGACGGTGCATCAACTCCGTGCTGAAGATCCTCCCGACACGATCACGCTCACCTCCGGCAAGGCCGATTTTCCGCATGCGAAAGGTGGCCTTGTTCGGCATGCCCTGAGGTGCTCCGGTCGAGGTCAGGTCCACCGTGACCGGCGACGGAGTGCCCGCGCCGGCATGTCGGTGCGCCCTTTTCGCCCAGTGCGGGACGGGTGCCGATGAAGGGAATGGCGTGAGAATGAGATACGGGCGGGCAATAGCCTGCCTCGTGGTCTCGGCGGTCGCCGGGACCATGCTGCCACAAGTCGCTTATGCGGCACCCGTTTCAAGTGATAACGACAAGGGTATTGTCGATTCCTTCGCGGGCTGGTTCTCGGAGGACGAAGACGAGCCGGGCGGGCCGGAGGAGCCGTCGACCGGTGGGACTCCGACGCTGCCGAGCCGGGAGAAACTGCCGAAGGGCAAGACGGCCGCGAAGCCGAAACGCGTTGCGGAACTGACGGCCAGGCGTACGGCGAACGCCCGGTACTGGCAGCTGTCCGACGGCCGGGTACAGACCGAGGTATCGGCGGTGCCGACCGGTTACCGGTCGGGGAAGTCCTGGAAGGACATCGACCCGACGGTCACGGCGACCGGCGCCAAGGGCTACGCCTTCGGCAACACGACAAATGCGGCAGGCAGTTGGTTCGGCTCGGATGCGCGGCGGCTGCTGCGGTTCGAGGCCTCCGGCACCGGCGCCACCGGCCGCAAGGTCTCCTTCCTCTACACCCAGGAGGGACTGCTCGGCCGCATCACCGACGGTGACGGCTCGGCGCAGCCCAAGGTGTTCAAGTTCCGCTACGACGCGACGCAGGGCAACAAGAACGCCAAGCTGGTCGAGGCCACCGACCCGCGGGGCAACGGCACGTCGCTGGACTACTACTACCCCAGCGAGAGCGACGACCCCAAGGATCACTGGCGCGCCCAGGGCATCACCGACCACCTCGACGGCATCACCGCCTTCGACTACGTGCCCAACACGACGACCCGGCGTTCACCGACACCTCGGTGACGGATGCGGAGGGTCACGCGACCCACTACACCCTGGACGACTTCACCCGGCCGGTGCGCACCACGAACGCCAAGTCCGAGACCACCAAGATGACGTGGGACGCGGACAACAACGTCAGCGTGTTCGAGGAGGCCAACGGGGCGAAGACCGCCTACTGCTTCGACCCGAAGACCGGTTACCCGCTCTGGCAGCGTGACGCCGAGAGCAACAAGGCCGGTCTGCCCGCCCAGAGTGAATGCGCGGTCGGCCAGAAGCCGACGAACGGGGTGGTCTACGAGTACCAGACCCGTGGCGACGGCTACGCCGCCGACATGTTCCGCAAGACCTCGGCCGAGGGACGGGCCTGGAAGTACGGCTACGACTGCTTCGGCAACCTGAAGACGGTCACCGACCCCAAGGGCACCGCCACGTGGACCGCGGGCCAGTGCGCGCCCACGACCAGTGGCTACACCACCTCCTACACCTACGACTCGTACGGTCAGCCGACCAGGACGACCGACGCCAACAACAACGCGACGGCGAACTCGGACTTCGACCCGAACGGGTACCCGAGGACGGTCACCGACCCGTACCTGAAGGCGGCCACGTTCGTATACGACGATCGCGGCCAGGTCAGCTCGGTCACCGACGCGCTGGGCAAGACGAGCACCCAGACCTACGACACGTTCAAGCGTCCGCTGGTCAGCAAGGTGCCGAAGGTCCAGGCCGCTGGTACTTCATCACCACGTCGGCGCCGGAGTACGACGCCAACGACAACGTCACCAAGGCCGTCGCGCCGACCGGTGCCGTGTCCTCGGCGGTCTACGACGCGGCCGACCAGGTCACCCAGGCCACCGCTCCGGACAACAACAACACCGGACGCAAGAGCACCTACACCTACGACAAGGTCGGCAACCTCAGAACGACGACCGAGCCGAAGGGCGCGGCTACCGCCGACGCCACCGACTACGTCACCACCACCAATTACGACGCGATCTACCAGCCCGTGTCCGTCGTGGACGCCGGGGGCGGCAAGTTCTCCTACGAGTACGACAACGTCGGCAACCAGGTGACGATGATCGACCCGAAGAAGAACGCGACGGCCGACACCACCGACTACACCGTCAAGACCGAGTACGACCTGAACCACCGGCCGGTCAAGGTCACCGACGCCATCGGCAAGTACACCACCACCGCCTACGACAAGGACTCCCTTGTCGTAGCCGCCACGGACCAGGGGCGCAACAAGACCGAGGCGGTCCACGACGAGCGGGCCATGCTCGTCGAGCAGAAGGTGCCGTACGACGGGACCACGATCCGGTCGACGAAGTACGAGTCGACCAGGTCGGCAACCGGACCAAGGTCATCACCCCGCGCGGCGTGGACACGGCGAACACCGAGGACTTCACCCACCGCACGGAGTACGACAAGCTCAACCGTCCGGTCAAGCAGTTCCAGCCGTACGACCCGGCGGACTCCGACCACAACACCGGCGACATCTACACCGAAACGGTCTACGACGAGGTCGGCCGGGTGGCCAGGACTTCCCTGCCGCCGGCGGGCGAGGCCGAGGTATCGACACCGTCTACGCCTACTACGACAACGGTTGGATCAAGGACTCCACGGACCCGTGGGGTATCAAGACCGGCTACGACTACGACGATCTGGGCCGGCAGGAGAAGCGGACGTTGACCGGCGCGGACGGCACGTCGAAGCGCACCATGGGCTGGTCGTACTACCCGGACGGGTCCATGAAGACCCGCACGGACGCCTCCGCGAGCGTCCCGGCGGACCGGTCCTTCGCCTACGACTACGACCTGAACGGCAACCTGGACTCGGTCGACGAGACCGATCGCGGCACGACGACGCCCGACGTGTACAAGCTGACGCACACCGGGCTCAACCAGGTGGCGACGGTCAGGGAAGCACTCTCCGGCCAGGAGCCGAAGACCACCTCCTACGCCTACGACGTCAACGGCCTGCTCGACACCATCGGCCACCCGCAGCAGCACTCGAAGTTCGAGTACGACCTGCGTGACCTGGTGAAGAAGGTCACCGTGGGCCAGACGGCGACGGACCCGCTGCCGGATGTCACGCAGTACGCGTACACCGACCGCGGCCAGCGCGCCACCATCACCAAGGTCAACAACGGCAACACCGTCAACTACACCTACTACGCCAACGGCCAGGTGCGCACCGCCAAGGAGCTCAAGTCCGACGGCTCCACGGTCTCCTCGCACTCCTACGCCTACGACCCCAACGGCAACAAGAGCAAGGACACCGCCCAGCTGCTGGGTGGCAGCGGCGCCGGGCTCATGACGTCCGAGACCGCCTACACCTACGACCCGGTCGACCGGATCAGGGAGTCGGACCGGACCGGCAGCAAGCCCCGGACGGAGCAGTACTGGCACGACGACAACTCCAACGTCACCAAGCAGCTGTTCCTCCAGACCTCGGACCTGACCGAGTTCTACTACCGGAAGAACCGGCTGAACTCCTCCTACGACACCTTCGGCCGGCTGAAGTCCGTCAGCCATGACGGTGGCCAGGTCATGGAGCAGAACGTCTTCGACGGCTTCGACCGCCTGACCAGCACCGTCCGCTCGGAGGGTGCCAAGACAACCACCACGAACTACCGCTACGACGCGCTCGACCGCACGGTCGAGAAGAACGTCAACAACGTCTGGACCAACGAGTACAACTACCTGGGCCTGTCCAGTGAGGTACTCAGCGAGGAGCTCGACGGAACCCTCAGCAAGACCTACGCCTACGGCCTGGGAGGCGAACGCCTCTCCCTGACCAACCACCTGAACGGCGACACGGGCTACTACAGCTACAACAGCCACGGCGACGTCGAGGCCGTGACCTTCTACACCGGTGCCCCCTCCTCCACCTACGGCTACAGCGCCTACGGCCAGGATGTCAGGGACCAGTTCACCGGCACGGACGCCTTGGTGCCGCCCGGCGACGAGCCGACCAACCCGTACCGGTTCAACGGCAAGCGCTGGAACGCCCAGTCGGGCACCTACGACATGGCTTCCGTGACTACGACCCGGCCACGGCCCGCTTCATCAGCCGGGACATGTACAACGGCGCCGCAGCCGACATGAACCTGGGCGCCGACCCGGCCACCGCCAGTCGCTACGCCTTCGCCGCGGGCAACCCCGTCAACAACATCGAGCTTGACGGGCACGAGTCCTGCGACGTCGGCTGCCAGGCACGGCGCGAGTACCGGATGGACGGGGACCCGGTCATCCCCGATCCGGAGACGCTTGAGTTCAACGTCCAGCACCACGACGGCTCCACGGGCCTCGAGAACTGGGTGGACCTCGGGACCGTCTTCAAGGAACTGTCCGGCCTCGCGGACATCCAGGGGTGCTGGAACGATCCGTCGGCCTGGCAGTGCTCCGTGGCCGCCGCATCCGCATTCCCTGGTGCCGGCAAGACGCTCAAGGGCGCGAAGCTCCTCGACGAGGCGGCGGATGCGGGCCGTGGCGCAGAGCATGTGGTGCTGGGAATTAATCCGCACTCCGACGATCTGGTGCGGCAGCTGCGTAAGGCAGGAGACACCAACGTAAAGAACTACAACGGCCCTCAGTACGGTAACCCTGATCCGAACGGCGACGGGCGTCCGATGTGGATGAGCAAGGTCCAGGCCGCCATCGACGACGGCGACGTCAAACTCTCCGTCGCACTGGACGGTGTGACCGGAGCAACCTCACCGCGGCAGGCCCTGGATCTGCTCGTGGAACAAGGAAGGCCCCTCATCGGCGATCGGTGGGATAACGTCTACGGAAACGGGACAGCATGGGAGATGGCCCTGTTCAGACTGAAGGTCCTCAGAGAACAGCGGACGTGGGAATCGATCGACTGGTACTGGGCTGGCAGTAAGGTCGACGACATGCCACGGCCCAACTGGGCCGGCTAGCGGGAAGTGGCGAATGTCTGAATTCACTCGGCGTGGGCGAATTTTCAAAGTGTGGAGCTTTGACGTGTCGCACCGTCGCCTGATTCTCCGCAGCGATCCTGCCGCGATCGACAACACCACCACCAGAGTCGAAATCTACTTCGAGCATGTCGAATTCATGCTTCTGAAGCCGGTCTATCGCAGTGGAATCCACGTGCGACCTGCGACTAGCACCGAGTTCGAAGAAGTTGCAAGGTTCGCCGAGCTCGAGGCCGACGCACGAACCTGGACGTGGATGCTCGAAGAGGAAGGAAGGAGTTGCGTCGTTTCAAGTGTGCCGTCGTGGCGTGAGGCGCCCAGACCCTATGCCGCGCCCTCTCTGTTCTCCGCGAGTGAGCCGTGGCCCCTGGGCCCTGATGTGACCTTCGGCTCGGTCCGGTCGGAGGAGGAGTAGGATCCAAACGGTTCGGACTGACACCTAGCCGTTTCCGAAATGAGTGGGTGCTGGGCAGGTCTCCTTGACCTGCCCAGCACCCACTGTCTCGTGCGAAAGGGGAGGGCGGCGAGTGTCAAGTAAATACGGATGGCCGCCGTTTCCAGAACCCGGGATGAACTCATATCACACTCGCCGCGGGCGGGAAGCGGGCCCTGGCGGCGATCCGGACCGCGCGGGCCGAAGTCCGCCAAGGTCTGGAAGTTGCCCGGCATTTCGGCGCCGGACACCGGTGGGCAGGTGATTGTGGACCTGGACGGGGTGCTCGTCATCGTGCACTCCGACAAATCCTCTTGTCGAAGACACGGTCTTCAATGAAAGCAACGCGATCGATCGGGCGCAGCGCCTCTTGGGGTTGAACAGCGCCCTGGGTGGCAGGGGCGTCCGGTATGCGGTTTCGAGGCCAGGTGGTGCCGCGTTCTGTCGAGCGCTCTTCCGGGAGTGGTTCCCGGCGGAGTTGGAAAGTGGTGCGCTTGGCGTCTATCACGTTCCCTTCGGTAGGAGAAGCTGATGCTTGATGTCGATTTGGATCACGCTCTCCGGCTCTTTGAGCTGGCTGCGCGGTTTGAATCTCCGTGGGATGCCGAGCAGGTTTCCGCTGAACTCGTCCAGTCCGGCTGGGAGCCTTACGGCTCGGTGTCTCTGCCGTACCCGAGACGTTTGGCGCGCAATGGCCTCCGTCTGGGAATCACGGATTACGAGGGCCTGGTGGTGCTCAGCGTCACACTGCAGGAGTGGCAAGTCGATTGGGACTCCCCTGATTACGTCAGCGACGTCATGGAGGGGTACCCGGAAAAGGTTCGTGATTGTCGCGAGCTGGCAGGTCGGCTTGCTTCTCTGTTGGGCAAGAAGTTCGCGGTGGAGAAAGAAGACCTGGTGCTCGACGCCGACTACTTCGCATTCGTGTGGGTTGGCTGCTGGAAGGTCGCCGACGTGCATGTGATCCTAGGTCTCGAGCATTTCGATCCCGACGACACCCCCATCACGGTTTCTTTGTACCTCTGCCGTGAATCCCGCGCATGAGTTCTCAAGCAAGCACGAGATTCTGGTTTGGTCAGGGTGGCTGGCGAACCTGCAGTAGTTGTGGGATCTGGCAGCGAATGGGCTTCTGGTCTTCGCGGCAGAAGGGATCAAGGCGGTGCTGCCGGGTCGACGCCCGGCAGCACCGCCTATCACATCCCGTTCACCGGAAATCGCTACGCATTCACCGGCGGCAACCCGACCAGCCGGGTCGAGTACGACGGCCACATGATCTGTGCGGCTCCTGGCGTCGGTGGCATCCAGTATCGGCGCCCGGGGGCCGCGCCCCTCTCTCGTCCCGATATCTCTTCGAATCTCCCTCGACGTAAGGCGGCGTCATGGCCGATCACCCGAACTTCGGCGAACTCCTGACTCGACTGCTCAATCAACGCCGGAGCGACGTCGCATGGCTGTCATCGGCGTCCGGCATCCCGGAGGCCGAGCTACGGGCGGTGGTGCTGGGAACGCCACCGTCGTCGCGTCAGCTGGACGCCCTCGCCTCCGCCCTCGGCTTCCACGCCGAGGATCTGCACGTGATAGCCGGTGTCCCGGTGCCGGAAGCCCGCACGCCGAGGGACCCGGCGGCAGCGTCCGGGACCGTGAGCCTCGTCAAGATCACCATGGCACTGCCGCCGGACCAGCGGGCCCGTATCCACCGACTGGTCGACGAACTGCCCCGGGAACTGCGAGTCGGTCCGTCGGCCCCGGCCTACGACCGGCAACGGGGCGGTTTCGGCGCGACGCTCGTCAACCTGCTGTGCGGCAACCGGCTCCAGAACTCCGTGCCCAGTGCCGCCAAGGCCCTGGCCCTGCTGACCCGTGGCCGTGTGCACCTGGCCGCCTCCACGATCAACGGCATCGGCCAGGGCCGCGTCCCGCTGACACCGGAACTGGTGACGGGCTTCGCGGTCACCCTCGGCATGCCTCCGAGCGACCTCGCCGCCGTGACGGGGGTCGACCTCTCGGAGCCGTCATGGCCCGCGGACCCGCTGGCGGAGGAGATGGCCGGACTGCTGTGGAACTGCCGACGCCTCACCGCGGACCAGGCCCAGCACGCGTATGACGCGGCGAATTCCATGCTCGTGGCCGTGCCCGAGGACGCTCCGGAGGAGGACTGGAACCGCGTCCACCACCAGCACGGGACATGGTGGGGTGCACCGAGGCGGTGAACCTGTTGTCGGTGGCGAACGATAGTGGGTCTTCGGACTTGAGCGGTGCGTCTCGTCAGACACGCTGACTGTTCGTCACGGTGTGTGATGTGCATGGCGGGACGTGCCCCTGGACGCAGGAAGATCTGCCCTACGAGGCACAGGGGTTGGAGTTCTTCTTACACAAGCGCCACTGGTGGTGCCACGAGCTGACGTGCCCGAGGAAGTCGTTCACCGAGAGCATTGCCCAGATACCGGCCGGGGTGCGGATCACCACCCGGCTGCGGGAGGCGGCCGGGCGCCGGGCGCGCGATGCCGGCTCCACTGTCATTTGGGCCGCCCGCGACCCGCATCCGCCCTGGCCGACGGTGATAGACGCCTTCCGCACAACGGTGCGCGAGATGGTCGACGCCCCGCTGCCCGAGGTGAAGGTGCTGGGCATCGACGAGACCCGGCGGGGCAATCCGTTCGGGATGCGGGCAGCGACGGGCAGTGGGTCCAAGACTCACTCCTGCCCAGTGATGAGGAACGGTAGATGGCGCGCGCCCACCACGGCAGTGGCAACGAGTTTGGTCGCACCCGCGGAGTGGAGAAGCTCAGCCTGCCGCGGCGAGGACCAGTGGAAGAACCTGTTCGCTGCCTGCCTGGCGGAGCATGCGGGCAGCGACTGCGAGGGTCCAGCCGGAGTCGGTGTAGTCGTCCACGAGTAGGACAGGGCCTGGCGAGGCAGCCAGAGCAGCAGCCAACTCCTCGGAGACGGTGAAGGCACCGGAGAGCGCCCTGAGGCGTTGGGCGGAGTTGCTGCGACGTGCCGAATGTGCGCCGCTCGGCCCGCTGTACGTCAGGGTTCCGAGGTAGGGGAGGCGGCCGACGGACGCGATTCCCTGTGCCAGGGAGTCGACCAGTTGTGGGCGGGTGAGAGACGGCACGGCAACCACGCCCACGGGCCGGGCGGAGGCGTCCGGGACGTTCGGTGCCCAGCCGCCCGGAGAGCGCGCCCAGTCGGCGAGGACCGCCACCGCGGCCTTCAGAACGTCGTCGGGCACCGGTCCGTCGGGGGCGTTCTCCGCCAGGAGGGGGCGCAGCCGGTTGCCCCAGCCGATGTCCGAGAGCCGGCCCAGGGCGCGCCCTGTGGAGCACTGTTCACCGGCGGGAATACGGCCCTTGAGGTTGATGCCCAGGGCGGGCATCCCCGTCGGCCACATCCGGCGCGGCTCGACCTCCACGCCCGGGCGATCCAGTTCCTTCGCCGCCCCCGTCAGCGTCTCGGTCGAAACCGAGGAGTCGATCCAGGCTCCCGCGCAGTTGTCGCACCTGCCGCAGGGGGTCGCTCCCTCGTCGTCCAGCTGCTGGCGCAGGAACTCCATCCGGCACTGGGACGTGCTCACGTAGTCACGCATGGCCTGCTGCTCGGCGGCCCGCTGCCGGGCCACCCAGGCGTACCGGTCCGTGTCATACGTCCAGGGCTGTCCGGTGCTCTCCCAGCCACCCTTCACCCGTTTGACGGCGCCGTCCACGTCGAGGACCTTGAGCATCGTCTCCAGCCGGGTGCGCCGCAGGTCTACCGCCGCCTCCAGAGCCGGCACGGAAAGCGGCCGTCCCGCATCCGCGAGGGCCGCCAGGGTCTGGCGGACCTGCGCCTCGGGCGGGAAGGCAGTGTCGGCGAAGTAGCGCCAGATAGCTTCGTCCTCCTTGCCGGGCAGCACCAGCACCTCGGCGTGCTCCACCCCGCGCCCGGCCCGACCCACCTGCTGGTAGTAGGCGATCGGCGAGGACGGCGAACCGAGATGGATCACGAAGCCGAGGTCGGGCTTGTCGAAACCCATACCGAGCGCGGAGGTCGCCACGAGCGCCTTGACCCGGTTCTGCTGCAGATCGGCCTCAGCCTGGAGCCGGTCGGCGTTCTCCGTACGGCCCGTATAGGAGTCCACCTTGAAACCGCGCTGCCGCAGAAAGGCCGTGGCCTCCTCGGCCGCGGCCACAGTGAGGGTGTAGATGATCCCGGAACCGGGCAGCTCATCCAGGTGCTCGGCGAGCCAGGCCAGGCGGTGCGCCGCGTCCGGCAGCCGGACCACGCCGAGCCGGAGGCTTTCCCGCTCCAGCGAACCGCGCAGCACCAGAGCCTCACCGGCGCCGGTACCCAGCTGCTCAGCCACATCCGCTGTGACCCGCGCATTGGCGGTCGCGGTGGTGGCCAGCACCGGCACGCCGGCGGCAAGCTCGGCGAGCATGGCCCGAAGCCGGCGGTAGTCGGGGCGGAAGTCGTGACCCCAGTCGGAGATGCAGTGCGCCTCGTCCACCACCAGCAGACCTGTCGTCGCCGCCAGCTTGGGAAGCACCTGCTCACGGAAATCCACAGAGTTGAGGCGTTCCGGACTTACGAGGAGAACGTCGGTCACGCCGCGCTCAACCTCCTCATAGATCGTGTCCCACTCCTCCGGGTTGGCCGAGTTGATGGTGCGCGCCTGAATACCGGCCCGCGCCGCTGAGTTGACCTGGTTGCGCATGAGCGCCAGCAGCGGCGAGATGATCACTGTCGGACCGGAGCCACGACGGCGCAGCAGAGCGGTGGCCACGAAGTACACCGCCGACTTGCCCCAGCCAGTGCGCTGCACGACCAGAGCCCGCCGGCGCTCCTCCACCAGAGCCGCCACCGCCTGCCACTGGTCTTCCCGCAGCCGCGCCGAACCCCCCGGGGCACCGACGAGCTCAGCGAGGATGGCATCGGCTTCAGCACGGAGCTCCAGGTTGTCCATGCCCCCATGCAACCCGATGGGACTGACAATCGGCGAATCCACTCAGCGTGGCAGAGGGCTCGCGAAGGGTGCTGCCACGCATTGATCGGGCCAGGGGGCCGGGCGGCTGGGCGTCCGGCGCCGACGACGCTCCCCGCGGACGGCGGGGGTCGTCACCGTCGCCTCCCGTTCGCGGCCCGTGCTGATCGGCTCGCTCGCCGGACGCATCGCTGAGGTCGGGCGGATGCCCCTGCTCGGCTCCGTCGCGTACACACCGGAAGCTCTGGAGTCGCGTTTCTCCCGCACGAACAGCGCCCAGCGCGTCCGGGCGCTTCATGAGGCGTTCGTCGTTCCGCCGCAGCTCGCGGAGGCCATCGCAGGCGTAGACGGCCCGGTGCTGCTCATCGGCGACTGCTCGGACAGCGGCTGGACTCTTGCGGTGGCCGCACGGCTGCTGCGCCGGGCGGGAGCAAAGGGCGTGTTTCCGCTGGTCCTTGCCGTCCAGTCCTGATGCGGACGGCGCCGACGCGTGGATGTCTGGAAGAAGGGAAGGATATGAGCCTCATACCCGCCGATTCCCGTCGGTCACGCCGAATTGCTCGTTGCCGCATCCTCATGCGCCAGGAAGAATTGAACTGCTCCCCGCGCAGGCCTGTTCGGCTCTGAGGGTCCTGTCGTGGTGCGCCCTCACCCGACCCTGCCCCTACTGTGGGCGCGTATGCGAAGGGAGGACCGTGACCTTCGGATTCGCTTCGTCCGCAGCCACTTCGATCACTGCGACGGCCAACTCGGCCAGCCGCCTCGCTCGGCTGCTGGAGCCCGCCGAGTGGGCGGCAGCAGGAATTCCGCTGCTGCGCAATCCGCGCGAGGTGGTCAGTGGGCTGCATGCCCGACACCGTCCGGCACCGGCGACCGCCGTCGTCGCCGTGCTCGATCACGAGGAGCGCCTGGCCGCGAGCGCGTCGTTCTCCCGGCGCTCGACGCCTGTGGACGGCTGGGCGTTCCGCAATGCGCTGCTGGCTCACCTGCGCCGCGTCATCCCGCACGACCTGCGCCGGCGCACCCCTGTGCGCACCGCCATTCTGCTCTACTGCCGTGAAGGCGACGAGCGTTGGACGGAGGAGGACGGAGCCTGGATGTGGGGACTGCGCGACGCCTGCACGCTGCACGGGCTGCGCTGCGGTGCGTACATCACGCTGACAGGTGGCGGCTGGCAAGTGCTGGGCGAAGGCCGTGGCGGCCGTCGGCCCAACTCCACCTCGGCCCCTGGCTGTCTGGCCGATGCCGGACTGGAGAGCGATCCCGTCCCGCTGCGCACGGCAGGCGGAGCGGTGGACGCGCTGCGGCGCACCGCAGCCCGCTGACCGGTCATCCACCGGCTGCCCGTGGTCAGGGCAGCCGGATCACGACCGGACCATGGGTCCGCGACTGCTGAGCATTGTCAAACACCAGCGCCGATCGCGCTGTTGATCCGCTGGGGATCACCGCACACGATCAGGAGTGCCGAGGCCTTGGCCACGGCAGCCGGCAGTGCGTGCGCGGCGGAGTCGTCCGCGCCTCCGTTGACGGCGACGACCACCACGGGACGGGCGGATGCCCGTTCCACCGAGTCCGCGGCCGCGTAGAAGACGTCGTCACGGGCATCGTGCTGGGCCCAGTAGGCGGACTCGCCGAAGGACAGCTCGTGAGCCGCCCACGGATGCAGTTCGCCCGTGCTGAGGACCAGGATGTCGCCCGGTGCCCGCCCGGAGTCGAGCAGCAGGTCGACCGCCTCGCCCGCGGCGTCGAGGGCGCCGTCCGCCGGAGCGGGGATGAGCTGGATCTGCGGTCCGGAAGGACTCTCCTTCCGGGACGGCTGGGGTTTCCCGGCGGCCGCTGACGGACGCGGCGCGGGAGGCGCGGGCCTGGCCGGACCAGGTCCCGGGTGTCCGGGACGCGGCGAGGCCGCGGAACGCGGACCGGGTACGGGACGAGGGGTCGGCGCGGTGCGGCCTGCGGCCGGTGTCACGCGGGGACCCTGGGCGCTCTCGTGAATCTGAGGCTCCTCGGGGATGAGAGGCATGGGTTGATGTCTATCAAATGCGGGTGCCGACGGCATCGGCGGGTGGGCACAAAAGAGCGACCCGGGCGTTGGCGGGACGCGGTCAGAAGTCGAAGCCGAGCTGGCCCCCGTCTTCCAGTGCGGCCGCCTCCGGGGAGAGGCGGACCTTCTTGAGGTGCCGCCACTTGGGCAGCGCGTCCAGATAGGCCCAGGAGAGCCGGTGGTACGGGGTGGGCCCCAGCTCAGCGAGAGCCGCCTTGTGCACGGGTGAGGGGTAACCGGCGTTGTCGGCGAAGCCGAAAACGGCGAACTCCCCCTGCAGCTCGGCCATCATGGCGTCCCTGCGCACTTTGGCGATCACCGACGCGGCGGCCACGGCGACACAGGACTGATCACCCTTGATCACCGTACGCACTTGCCAGGGCACTCCCAGGTAGTCGTACTTGCCGTCGAGGATGACGGCG
The DNA here is from genome assembly GCF_044390825.1 of Streptomyces sp. NPDC018833. NCBI lineage: Bacteria > Bacillati > Actinomycetota > Actinomycetes > Kitasatosporales > Streptomycetaceae > Streptomyces > Streptomyces sp. NPDC018833. Next base: position 77,448 of record NZ_JBIRZM010000018.1, read on the forward strand.
TCGGGGCGCACCGGTAGACCGGCGAGGGCCCGCACGGCGGCGAGCCGCAGTGCGGCGGTCATCCCCAGGTCGTCGATCTCCTCGGGAGACGCATGACCAAGAGCATGTGCCGTGACCCATGACTCCAAATGGACCGCCAGCTCCGTGCGGCGCTTCGGGGCGATCAGTTTGGAGTCGGTGAGTCCGTCGGGCGGTCTGCGCAGTCCGGTGATCGCCGCGCAGACGGTCACCGGTCCTGCCCATGCCCCACGGCCGACCTCGTCGATGCCTGCGACGATCTTGGCGCCGGTGGTTGCCCGGATCGAGCGCTCGACTGCGTGAGTAGGTGGTTCGTACGGCATGGCGCCAGCAAGGTTACGCCGCCTGAGGGGCGCTGCGACACCCGGATTCCCGTCAGGCGCTCCGCGCCGCTCCTCAGCCGCTGCCCGGCCGTAGCAGCGGCACCATGACCTGGTCGATCATTTCGGCGACGTCCTGGTCCGGCCATTCGCTCCCGCACACCTTGGAGCGATACATCAGCAAGCCAGGAACGACGTCGAACACCAGGTCACACGTGGCGTCGGCCCGGACGTCCCCCCGGGCGACCCCACGGCGTACAACCTCCCGGAAGAGGCGGTTGGACGGTTCGACGACCCGGTTGACGATGACATTGCGGAAGCGCTCGGCGGAGGCGGTGTCGCATTCGTGAAGCACCGAGCGCAGCGCCACGCCTGAGCGGGAGAACATGGCGTCCCGCACCTGCCGGCAGAGCTGGTAGAGATCCTCGCGGATGCCGCCGTGGTCGGCCGCCTCGTCCAACGTCGGCAGCCCGGCTTCGAGGGCGTCCGCGACCAGGTCCTCCTTCGACGGCCAGCGGCGATAGACGGCGGCCTTGCCGGTCTGGGCTCCGGCGGCGATGCCTTCCATCGTGAGGCCACCCCAGCCGACCGTGCTCAGCTGCTCCAGCGCGGCTTCCAGGATCGCTCGTTCCAGCACGGGCCCTCGGCGGCGCAGCGGACCCGGCGGGGCCTGTGCACCAGGGCACCAGCGCGAAGTGGCCATCTTCATCTCTCCGTTGGGGACAGGAGGTCTAGTGAACGCTTGCGTTCACTGACGGGGATTCTCTACGGTTGACGGAGGAGTGAACGGCTCCGTTCACTAACTCGTGGGTGGGGGATATGAAGTGACTACCTCTCAGTTGACGGCTCCGGACAAACCCGGGGCGGCCCGACGGCAGGGCCGCCCCGGAATCGCCCTCGCGGTGATCGCGGCTCTCCAGCTCATGGTGGTCCTCGACACCACGATTGTGAACATCGCGCTGCCCCACATCCAAGGAGCACTCGAGTTCACCACGACGCAGCTCTCCTGGGTGGTGAACGCCTACACGCTCACCTTCGGCGGCCTCCTGCTGCTGGGCGGCAGGGCGGGCGACATCCTCGGGAGGCGCCGGGTCTTCGTCTCCGGCGTGCTTCTCTTCACCGTCGCCTCCCTGCTGTGCGGCATCGCCCAGGAACCGTGGCAGATGCTCGCGGCGCGTGCCCTGCAGGGTGTGGGCGGCGCCATCGCCTCCCCCACCGCACTCGCCCTCATCACGACGACCTTCCGCGAAGGCCCTGAGCGGAACCGGGCGTTCGGCATCTTCGCGGCGGTGTCCGCCAGCGGGGCGGCCATCGGTCTGCTGGCGGGCGGCATGCTCACGGAGTGGCTCGACTGGCGGTGGGTGTTCTACGTGAACCTCCCCATCGGCATCCTGATCGCGGTCCTCGCTCCCGTGTTCATCAACGAGTCGGAGCGTCAATCCGGCCGGTTCGACGTCTCCGGCGCGCTCACGTCCACCGTGGGCATGGCCTCCCTGGTCTACGGCTTCATCCGGGCGTCCGAGGAGGGCTGGCGCGACGAACTGACCCTGGGGGCCTTCGCCGTGGCCGCCGTTCTGCTCACCGCGTTCCTCCTTGTCGAGCGCAGGGCGCGCGAGCCGATCACGCCCCTGCGCATGTTCGCCGACCGCAACCGATCCGGCACCTACCTGATCATGATGAGCCTCTCGGCCGCCATGTTCGGCATGTTCTTCTTCATCGTGCTCTTCGTCCAGAACGTGCTGGGGTACAGCCCCATCACCTCCGGGCTGGCCTTCCTTCCGGTCACCGTGATGATCGTGACCGCCGCGGGAATCTCCTCGAAGCTGCTGCCCGTCCTCGGCCCCAAGCCCTTCCTGGTCTCGGGTGCCGTTCTCAGCGGCGGCGGCATGGCGTGGCTGACGGTGATCGCCCCGGACAGCTCCTACGTGGGAGGGATCCTCGGGCCGATGCTGCTGTTCGGCTTCGGCATGGGACTCGTCTTCGTCACCGCGACGCTGACGGCCGTGTCCGGGGTGGCACAGCACGAGTCGGGCGCAGCCTCCGGTCTGCTCAATGCGACGCAGATGGTCGGCGGCTCCCTCGGCCTGTCGATTCTCATGACCGTCTTCGGAACCGCCGGCAGGGAAGAGGCGGAACGGCAGCTTCCCTCGTTCCTCGCCGAGTCCACTCCCGCCCAGAAGGAGGCGTTCGCCAGGACGCACGAACTGCCGCCGCCGTGGGGGCATCAGGTACTCGCCGAGGGGATCGCCACCGCCTTCTGGGCCGGTGTGGGACTGGTCGGGCTCGCTGTACTGGCCGCCGTCTTCGTCATCCGGGTCCGAAAGAGCGACCTCGATGCGCTGAGCGGCGCGGCCGGTCCGGGCGCACACGCGGGCTAGGAGCCGATCAACCCATCGGGTCCTGGTCGTGGGGGTATGGGCCGTACGGGGGACGGCCCATACCCCCACGTGCCACCGGATCCGATCAGCCCGGACCCTGGGGCAGCCACCCCGGAAGGTCCTCGGTCCGCTCCAGCCAGGCGGCAGGCGGCCGGCCGGCCTTCCCCGCCGCGACCACGCCACAGGCGATCGCGCAGGTGGTGTCGACGTCTCCGCCGACCTGCGCGGTCGTCCAGAAGGTCTCCTCGAAGTCCCCGAGGGACCGGGCGGCGGACCACAGGGCGAACGGCACGGTGTCATGGGCGCTGGTGCGCCGACCGCTGCCGAGGACGGCCGCCACTGTGCCGGCGTCACCGAAGTCGAGCATGTCCCGTGCCCGCCTCAGGCCGGCACCGACAGCGCTGCGGGGCACCAGGGCGATCACACCGTCCAGCAGCTCGGCCGGCCCCGGTGTGCCGGCCGGATTCGCTGCCAGTGCGGCCGCTGCGGCCACGGCCATGGCGCCGACGACCGCCTCGCGGTGCTGGTGGGTCGTGTAGGACGAGATCTCCGCCTGGTGGGTCGCCTGCTCGGGGTCGTCCGCGTACCAGGCGCCGAGCGGAGCGATCCTCATCGCCGAACCATTGCCCCATGATCCCTGCCCCTGGAAGAGAGCGGCGGCCAGCTCCCGCCAGTCCCCTCCCTCCCTGACCAGCCGGAGCATCCGGTTGACGGCCGGACCGTAACCGCGGTCGAAGTCGTGGTGCTCGGCGAACGAGCGGGCCAGCGCGTCCTGCTCGATGCGATCGTGCTCGACGAGCACCGCAAGGACGGAGCAGGCCATTTCGGTGTCGTCGGTCCACTGCCAGTCGGACGGCGGCAGCTCGCGCCGCTTCAGCAGGGGATAGTTCGAAGGTACGAAGAACTGGGAGCCCAGGGCGTCTCCCACGGACAGTCCGCGCAGGCTGTCCAGGGCGCGTACGAAGCGCCGGTCGCGCGAGGAATCAGCGGTCATCTTGCTGCCACTCTATCCGGTGACGCCGTACGGCTCCGGGGTCCTCCAGCGCTCGAACGGCCGGTCCAGCGCATAGCGCCCGTCCTCGCGCAGCTGAAGTATCCGGGTCACTCCGTTGCCCGGGTTCGACAGCGACTCGAATTCGGCGACCGACCAGTGGAACCAGCGCATGCAGAACAGGCGCATGGTCAGTCCATGAGTGACCAGCAGGACGTTGGGCGGATGGTCGGGTGCTTCGAAGCTGCGGTGCAGGCTCTCCAGGAACGCCCCCACGCGGTCGTACACATCCGCGCCGGACTCGCCCTGCGCAAAGCGGTAGAAGAAGTGACCGTAGGCATCGCGGTACGCCTTCTGCAGCCGGACGTCCTCCCTGTCCTGCCAGTTCCCCCAGTCCTGCTCCCTGAGTCTCGGCTCCTCCCGGACGCGGACCAGCTCCGGTTCGAGCCCGAAAGCCCGGAAGGTCTCATGGGTACGGCGGTACGGCGAGACGTACACGCTGACACGCTCCCGACCGAACAGCGCGCGCAGCCGTACGCCGGTCTCCTCTGCCTGGGCCAGTCCCAGCGTCGTGAGGCTGAGCGCGTGATCGGGCTCGCGCTCGTAGACCGAGTCGTCGGCGTTGCCCACTGATTCTCCGTGCCGTACGAGGACGATGCGTCGCGGTCGTGCCATGGGACGACCCTAGGCCCCGGCCGTTGTCGGTCGAGGAGTCGGCCCGAATCCATCCGGCGCATCTGGCAGGAGATCGCAAGGACCGCGCAGGCCGAAGGACAGCAGCAGCGCCGCCCGCTCGTCCTCGGCAGCGAGGGGGCGGCCGCGTGCGAAGGCAGGAAGAGCGGGCTCACCGGCGCGGCTCACCGGTATCTCCCGGGCGAGGTACCCCATGGCTCCCCTCCGATTCACGCAAGAAGCAGCCGACCGTTGCCGACTAACGCAACACTTGTCGTGTTACGGAGAGTGTGTCACGATGAAAGCGGCTAACGCAACAGGAGTGGCAATTGGACGAGAAGAGGCCGGCACCCGGCACCCAGCGCCCCGGCGGCCGAACCGCCCGCACACGCACAGCCGTCCGGGATGCCGTCCTCACGGGCCTCGGCGAATACGGCTACCCCGGCCTCACCGTGGATTACGTCGCCGAGCGCTCGGGCGTCCACAAAACGACCCTCTACCGCCGGTGGGGAGGCCTCGAAGAGCTTCTGGCCGACGCACTCGACCTCGCCGGGGAGGACAGCTGGACCCCACCAGACACCGGCAGCCTGGAAGGAGACCTTCATGCGCTGGCACGGGAGGTGGCGGAATCCCTCGACGACCCGGCAGCGGCGGCAGCCCCTGCGGCGTTCATCGCCGCGGCCTTCCGGTCGGAGCGTGCGGCCCAGGCCCTGCACGCCTTCTACGCGGAGCGATTCAGACGGTCGGCAGCGGTGGTCGAACGAGCGATCGCGCGCGGCGAGGCGCCCGCGGCCACCGATGCGGGCGACGTGGTGCGAGCGGTTTCCGCACCCTTGTTCTTCCGGCTGTTCATCAGCCGCGAGCCGGTCGACCGGGCTCTCGCCGACCGGTCGGCCGCAGCGGCGATCGCGGCGGTTCGTGCCGGCGTCTTCTCGACGCAGGCGAGGGCGTGATCCTCCGTCCAGGTCGGGCCGGGTCGCGGAAGGGCACGATCAGACCGTCCAGGACGGCTCCAGTTCCACGACGTCCCCGGCCAGGGCGGAGACGTCGGCCTCGGTCTGTGCGCGCAGGAGGAGCCGCTCGACCCGCTCTCTGCGGTACTTGCCGTGTTCCGCCGCGGACAACCACATGGACATCACCAGGAATTCGTTTCCGGGCGCCTCACCGAACAGCCCGCGCACCATCCCCGGAGATCCGGCCATCGCGGGGTTCCACACCTTCTCCTGCATGAGGGAGAAGTGCTCGACCCGTTCCTCACGGACACGGCAGTGCGCCACCCGCACCACATCCGCGTCCGCGAAGCGCGGCTCGAAGCCTGTCTTCACATCGAAGCGGTAGTCGAAGAGCTTGGCCTGGATGTCCTTGTACGTGCCCGACTGTCCCGCCGCCAGCCTGTCGTGGGACCGCGCCATGAACGAGTCGTAGAACGGCCGGCTCTCCCAGAAGGAGAACACATGGGCGACATCAGGCCGTATTCGGCTCCAACCGCCGCCCTGCCCCCGGAATCCCGGCTCACCCAGCAGCCCCGCCCACTTCCGCTGCCCCCGCTCGAACCCTCGACGGTCCACCACGGTGCAGCGAATCCACTTGACCAGCACCGCGCCATCGTACGGCCCGGACCGCGGCCCCGGTCCCCGTCGGCAGGAGTGCATCCGCCCGTGCGACGGTGCGCTGGTTCATGAACCAGGACGTCCCGGTCCGAGCCCTCTGGCGGCAGCGTCAAGGAGGAGTTCCGAGACGTGGCCGTGGGACAGTGGCCGCCTCGCCGCATCCCCTTCCGAGCGGCTACGGTCAACACTCGTAGATGTGATGGCAGTTAGGGGGAGGGAGATCCGGTGAGCAGCCTCAGCAAGGGGGTCCGGAAGGCCGAGGTGGCCCTCAAGTGGGATCCGAGTCCGCTGGGCGAGACGCCCAACGATCTCGACCTGGTGGCCGCGACGTACCGGTCGGATTCCACGAACGGCAGGCCGGCGTACGTCGTCCACTTCGACAGCAGGTCACCGGACGGGACGATCATCCTGACCAGGGACAGCAGGACCGGACAGGGATTCGGCGCCGACGAGGTCATGACGCTGGAGTTCGACCGGCTGGCGCCGGTGTACGGGCGGGTCGTCGTGGGAGTCGTCATCCAGCAGCGCGACGGCCGGAAGGTGTTCGGCGACATAGCCAACACGCTGGTACGGGTCCTGGAAGGGCATGGCGAGCTGTCAGCGTGCGACTTCACCGCGGTCTCGCAGTCCACGGCGGCCGTCGTGTGCGAGTTCACCCGCGATGAGGCTGGGAACTGGGAGTTCCGCGAATCGGTGCGCGGCTTCGACACCGACCCGCAGGACTTCGTCAGCCTGATGAGCGGCTGACGGCCGGTCCGCAGCATTGCCTGGGGCAGGCACGACGAAGGGGACCGACCTGAGGTCGGTCCCCTTCGTGAGCTGCTGGTCAGCTACCTGTACGGGCTACGTCGGACGTGGCATCCACGCAGTTCCGCCCAGTTTCAGCTGCAGCCGCTGGTGGAGCCGCAGCCCTCGCAGATGTAGCAGGAACCGGCCCGCTGCATCTTCGTTCCGCAGGAGAAGCAGAGCGGCGCGTCAGCGCTGATGCCGAGCTGCATCTCGACCAGCTCGGCCGAGGTGTGAGCCTGCTTGGGAGCCGGGACCTCCGCCTTCGGGGGGGCGACGGCCTTCAGCTCCTGCTGCACCGGGGCGGACTGGGCCAGCCCCTCGACGTCGAGCTCGACATCGTCGACGGACTGCTCGTAGGAACCGGTCTCCAGGTGACGCTGACGCTCCTCGGCCGAGTGGATGCCGAGCGCGGAACGCGTCTCGAACGGCAGGAAGTCCAGCGCCAGGCGGCGGAAGATGTAGTCGACGATCGACTGCGCCATCCGCACGTCCGGGTCGTCCGTCATACCGGCCGGCTCGAAGCGCATGTTGGTGAACTTCGAGACGTACGTCTCCAGCGGAACGCCGTACTGCAGGCCCACCGAGACGGCGATCGAGAAGGCGTCCATCATGCCCGCGAGGGTCGAGCCCTGCTTCGACATCTTCAGGAAGACCTCGCCGAGACCGTCGTCCGGGTAGGAGTTGGCCGTCATGTATCCCTCGGCGCCACCGACGGTGAACGAGGTCGTGATGCCCGGGCGGCCCTTGGGGAGGCGCTTGCGGACGGGGCGGTACTCGACGACCTTCTCGACCGTGGACCGGATCGTCTCCTCGGCCTTCGCGGTCACCTCGGCCTTCGCCTGCTCCTTCTTCTTCGCGGAGAGGGGCTGCCCGACCTTGCAGTTGTCGCGGTAGATGGCGAGCGCCTTGACGCCCATCTTCCACGCCTCGAAGTAGATCTCCTCGACCTCTTCGACGGTCGCCGACTCCGGCATGTTGACCGTCTTGGAGAGCGCGCCCGAGATCCACGGCTGGATGGCCGCCATCATGCGGACGTGGCCCATCGCGGAGATGGAGCGCTCGCCCATGGCGCAGTCGAAGACCTCGTAGTGCTCCGGCTTCAGGCTGGGCGCGTCGATCACATTGCCGTGCTCGGCGATGTGGGCGACGATCGCCTCGATCTGCTCCGGCTGGTAGCCGAGGCGGCGCAAGGCCTGCGGCACCGTGCCGTTGACGATCTGCATCGAACCGCCGCCGACGAGCTTCTTGAACTTGACCAGGGCCAGGTCCGGCTCGAGACCGGTGGTGTCGCAGGACATCGCGAGACCGATGGTGCCGGTCGGGGCGATCACGGACGCCTGGGAGTTACGGAATCCGTTCTTCTCGCCGAGACGGATCACGTCCTGCCAGGCCTCGGTGGCCGCGGCCCAGACCGGCGTGTCCAGGTCGTCCATGCGGACGGCCTTGGCGTTGGCGTCGGCGTGCTGCTTCATCACGCGCTGGTGCGGCTCGGCGTTGCGGGCGTAGCCGTCGTACGGGCCGACGACCGCGGCGAGTTCGGCGGAGCGCTTGTACGACGTGCCGGTCATCAGCGAGGTGATGGCACCGGCGAGGGCGCGGCCTCCGTCGGAGTCGTACGCGTGGCCGGTCGCCATGAGCAGCGCGCCCAGGTTGGCGTAACCGATGCCGAGCTGGCGGAAGGCGCGGGTGTTCTCACCGATCTTCTGCGTCGGGAAGTCCGCGAAGCAGATGGAGATGTCCATCGCGGTGATGACCAGCTCGACGACCTTGGAGAAGCGCTCGATGTCGAAGGACTGGTTGCCCTTGCCGTTGTCCTTGAGGAACTTCATGAGGTTCAGCGAGGCCAGGTTGCACGAGGTGTTGTCCAGGTGCATGTACTCGCTGCACGGGTTCGAGCCGTTGATGCGGCCGGACTCGGGGCAGGTGTGCCAGTGGTTGATCGTGTCGTCGTACTGGATGCCCGGGTCGGCGCAGGCCCAGGCGGCCTCGGCCATCTTGCGGAAGAGCGCCTTGGCGTCGACCTCCTCGATGACCTCACCGGTCATCCGGGCGCGCAGCCCGAACTTCCCACCGGACTCGACGGCCTTCATGAACTCGTCGTTCACGCGCACCGAGTTGTTGGCGTTCTGGTACTGGACGGACGTGATGTCGTCGCCGCCCAGGTCCATGTCGAAGCCCGCGTCACGCAGTGCGCGGATCTTCTCCTCTTCCTTGACCTTGGTCTCGATGAAGTTCTCGATGTCGGGGTGGTCGACGTCGAGGATGACCATCTTGGCCGCACGACGCGTGGCGCCGCCGGACTTGATCGTTCCTGCGGAGGCGTCGGCGCCGCGCATGAAGGAGACGGGGCCGGAGGCGTTGCCGCCCGAGGACAGCAGCTCCTTGGAGGAGCGGATACGGGAGAGGTTCAGGCCGGCGCCGGAGCCGCCCTTGAAGATCATGCCCTCTTCCTTGTACCAGTCGAGGATCGACTCCATGGAGTCGTCGACGGACAGGATGAAGCAGGCGGAGACCTGCTGCGGCTGGGGCGTGCCGACGTTGAACCACACCGGAGAGTTGAAGCTGAAGATCTGGTGCAGCAGGGCGTACGCGAGCTCGTGCTCGAAGATCTCGGCGTCGGCGGGCGAGGCGAAGTAGTTGTAGTCCTCGCCGGCCTTGCGGTACGTCTTCACGATCCGGTCGATGAGCTGCTTGAGACCGGTCTCGCGCTGGGGGGTGCCGACCGCCCCGCGGAAGTACTTGCTGGTGACGATGTTGACCGCGTTCACCGACCAGAAGTCGGGGAACTCGACGCCACGCTGCTCGAAGTTCACCGAGCCGTCACGCCAGTTGGTCATGACGACGTCACGGCGCTCCCAGACCACCTCGTCGTACGGGTGCACGCCGGGGGTGGTGTGGATCCGCTCGATACGCAGGCCCTTGCTCGCCTTGGCTCCCCTGGTGCGGGACCCTCGTGCCGGGCCGCTCGTCGTCTCGGTCATGCCGCCTCCCATACATGGGCAAAAACGCCCTGAAGTGCCCAGATCTTCCCGTGGCACTGCTTGTGTCTGTTGTCCCGGAGCGCCTCTCGACGCCCGTGACAGGTCATGTGCCGCCCCGAGTCGGCCGGAGAACCCGTGACACACAGGCTCCGCCCGCTCGGCCGGTGCCGCTCAGTCGGCGGCGGCGGCGGGAACGGGGACCTCGACGGCCCCGTCGCTCCGCTCCTCAACGGGTGGCCGCTCGCCGCGGAGCTCCGCGATGGCGGCCTCGAAGTCCTCGAGTGAGTCGAACGCCCGGTAGACGGACGCGAAACGCAGGTACGCGACGAGGTCGAGTTCCTGCAGGGGGCCGAGTATGGCCAGACCGACATCGTGGGTGGTCAGCTCGGCGCTTCCGGTGGCGCGCACCGCTTCCTCGACCCGCTGGCCGAGCTGAGCGAGGGCGTCCTCCGTGACCGGTCGGCCCTGGCACGCCTTGCGGACACCGGAGATGACCTTGGTGCGGCTGAAAGGTTCCGTCACACCGCTGCGCTTGATCACCATCAGCGACGCGGTCTCCACCGTCGTGAAGCGGCGGGAGCAGTCGGGGCACTGCCGGCGACGTCGGATCGACGTTCCGTCGTCGGTGGTCCGACTGTCGACGACGCGGCTGTCAGGGTGCCTGCAGAAGGGACAGTGCATGGCTCCCAACCCCTCCTTCAACAGCACGACCGAATAGCCTCAACAGGCCCGTTGAGCCCCCCGAAGCAGCCCCAAGCATAGGCGATCCCCCGGGCCTCGGCGGACCAGGGACCACAACTTCTGGGTGGCGGTCACAATCCAACCACTAGATCTGGGGTCCGACCGCTTTTTCGGTCCGCAGCGCGTGTCGCGCGCACCCGCTGGGCGACCGGCCGAATACGAGCCGCATGACGGCCATCCACAGAGCGCACACCAAGCGCGGAAGGCACACCTCGCGCACGGCCGGGCACGGAGCGCACACGCGGAACCCGGGCGCGCAGGAACGACCGGAAGCGCAGCCGCACGAGCGGGCGCGGCTGACGAGGGTCGGACGGAAGGCAGTGCCAGACTGGCACGGGCCCGGCCCCACTCCTCCGGCGGCGGAGGCTACCGTAAGAACTCGCCCACCCGCATTACCAGCCTTGGCACATACACCCAGCTGAGCGGCCACGTCAGACAATCCGCGATTTTTCACTCGAACGTGTGTTTGGCGCAACCTTTCGAAAGCAACTACCGTTGTCCAGCTAGGGAGACCATTCGAGAGGGGCCGACGTGACCACCACCGCTGACAGTGCCGCCATCACTGCCCAGGACCGCTCCCAGAACCGATTCGAGCCGGTGCATGCCATGAATGACGCAGCCACGACCCCGGAGGGGCCCAAGCCCACCCGCTCGCTGCCCGGCCGGCCTCCAGGGATCCGGGCTGACAGCTCCGGCCTCACGGACCGGCAGCGGCGCGTCATCGAGGTGATCCGCGACTCCGTGCAGCGCCGGGGTTACCCGCCGTCCATGCGCGAGATCGGCCAGGCGGTCGGGCTTTCCAGCACCTCCTCCGTCGCACACCAGCTCATGGCCCTGGAGCGCAAGGGCTTCCTGCGGCGGGACCCGCACCGCCCCCGCGCGTACGAGGTCCGCGGCTCCGACCAGCCCAGCACCCAGCCGACGGACACCACCGGCAAGCCCGCCGCCTCGTATGTGCCGCTGGTGGGCCGGATCGCGGCCGGTGGCCCGATCCTCGCCGAGGAGTCCGTCGAGGACGTCTTCCCCCTCCCCCGGCAGCTGGTCGGTGACGGCGAGCTGTTCGTCCTCAAGGTCGTGGGCGACTCGATGATCGAGGCCGCGATCTGCGACGGCGACTGGGTGACGGTGCGCCGTCAGCCCGTCGCAGAGAACGGGGACATCGTCGCCGCCATGCTCGACGGCGAGGCCACCGTCAAGCGCTTCAAGCGGGAGAACGGCCACGTCTGGCTGCTCCCGCACAACGCTGCGTACCAGCCCATCCCCGGCGACGAGGCGACCATCCTCGGCAAGGTGGTGGCGGTGCTGCGGCGGGTCTGACGGACCCGCCGGCTCTGACCGGGCCCCGGGACCCACTGCGCCGGTCCCGGGGTCCTGCCGTGTCTTCTTCCAGCCGGACGGATTCGTGGCTCCCGCGGCGGAAACGCGTGGCCCCGGCGGAACGCACGCGGTCGCAGGGCGGGGCAGGCGGGACGGGACGCACGCGGTCGCCGGGCGGGGCAGGGCGGGACGCACGCGGTCGCCGGGCTACCTGCCGTCCGCCTTGGCCGCCGCGTCGATGGCCGCCAGCGACCGGCGCACCTGATTGCGGTCCGTCGTGTACCAGAAATCGGGCAGAGAAGCCCGCAGATAGCTGCTGTACCGCGCGTTGGCCAGCCTGGGGTCCAGCACGGCGACAACGCCACGATCGCCCGTGGCACGCACCAGACGGCCGGCGCCCTGCGCCATGAGGAGGGCCGCATGCGTCGCGGCGACGGCCATGAAGCCGTTGCCGCCGGCTTCCTCCACCGCCTTCTGCCGCGCGCTCATCAGCGGGTCGTCGGGCCGCGGGAACGGGATGCGGTCCATGACCACCAGCTGGCACCCGGGGCCCGGTACATCGACGCCCTGCCAGAGGGAGAGCGTGCCGAAGAGGCAGGTCTCCGGATCGGCGGCGAAATTTTTGATCAACTCGCCGAGCGTCTCCTCGCCCTGCAGCAGGATCGGCGTGTCGAGCCGCCCCCTCAATTCCTCGGCGGCGGCCTGGGCGGCCCGCATGGAGGAGAACAACCCGAGGGTGCGTCCGCCGGCGGCCTCCACCAGCTCGGCCAGCTCGTCCATCATGTCGCCGCGCGAACCTTCACGGCCCGGCGTCGCGAGGTGCCGTGCGACGTAGAGGATGCCCTGCTTGGGGTAGTCGAAGGGCGAACCGACGTCGAGGCCCTTCCACTGCGGCACCTCCTCCCCGCCGGTGCCCTCCGGGGCGAGCCCCAGAGATGCCCCCACGCCGTTGAAGTCGCCGCCCAGCTTGAGGGTCGCGGAGGTGAGCACCACCGAGCGCTCCGAGAACAGCTTCTCGCGCAGCAGCCCCGAGACGGACAGGGGCGCCACACGCAGCGAAGCGCCGAAGCGGTCGTGCCGCTCGTACCAGACGACGTCGTACTCGGAGCCCTGGGTGATGCGCTCGGCGACGGCGTGGATGTTCTCCACGGAGGCGAGCGCCTGCTTGCGCACGGCGTCCTCGTCCTGGACCGACTTGTCCCGGGTGGAGCCGATCGCGCTGATCACCGTCCGTGCGGCGTCACGCAGCGCCATGAGCGCGTAGCCCAGGTCCTCCGGGATGTCCTCGAGGCGGCCCGGCAGCGCCAGTTCCATCACGCGCTCGAACGTCTCCGAGGCGGTCTGGAGCGCGTCCGCCGCCTTCTCGTTGACCAGTTTCGCCGCGCGGCGCACAGCACGGTTGACCTGGCCCGGGGTGAGCTCGCCGGTGGCGACACCGGTCACGCGCGAGACCAGTTCGTGCGCCTCGTCGACGATCAGCACCTCGTGCTGCGGCAGGACCGGCGCTCCTTCGATGGCGTCGATCGCGAGCAGCGCGTGATTGGTGACCACCACGTCGGCGAGCTTCGCCCGCTCCCTGGCCATCTCGGCGAAGCACTCGGCGCCGTATGCGCACTTGGACGCCCCGAGGCATTCGCGGGAGGAGACGGAGACCTGGCTCCAGGCCCGGTCGGAGACACCAGGCGTGAGATCGTCGCGGTCACCCGTCTCGGTCTCGTCCGCCCAGTCCCGCATGCGCAGCAGGTCCTGGCCGAGCTTGCTCGTCGGCGCGGCGGCCTCGAACTGGTCGAAGAGACCCTCCTCCTCGTCCTGCGGCGCACCCTCGTGCAGACGGTGCAGGCAGAGGTAGTTGGAACGGCCCTTGAGCATGGCGAACTCGGGCCGCCGGCGCAGCAGGGGGTGCAGCGCGTCGACGGTGCGCGGAAGATCACGCTCCACCAGCTGGCGCTGCAGCGCGAGGGTGGCGGTGGCGACAACCACCCTCTCCCCATGGGCAAGCGCCGGGACCAGATATCCCAGGGACTTTCCGGTGCCGGTGCCGGCCTGCACCAGAAGGTGGGAATTGTCGTCGACGGCCTCGGCGACGGCCTTGGCCATGGTGACCTGGCCTGGCCGTTCCACCCCGCCGACGGCGGTGACGGCGGCGTGGAGGAGCTCGGGGAGGGATGGCTTCGTCATAGCTCGACCAGCCTACGGGGCACCACTGACACCACGATCACCCATCGCGCGCATCAGGCCATGCCGAGCGGGTTGGGCACGGTGCCGTGCACGGCGGCGTGGGGGCGGTCGGGCCGGTCGCGGTAACCGTCGAGATGAAGCCTGTTGCGGTTCAGGCACAACCGCTCGATACGTTCCGTGAGCAGATCGAACAGCTCGTAACGCTCCTTGAGCTCGGGGAAGCGGGCCTGATACCGGAGGATCTCCGCCTTTACGAGCGAGAAGAACGCCGCCTCGGCGACTCCGAGCTGATCCTCGAAGAGCGGGGCGAGATAGCGGAAGACACCCACGAAGAGACCTGAGTGGATGAACTGGGTGAGGAAACCGGGCCCCTCGGTCAGCAGGATCCGCCGCACCTCGTCCGGCATCGAGGCGTGCTCGGGCAGCGGCCGGGCACTGATGTTGACGTCGTCGACGAAGTCCTTGATCGCCAACCGCACCGGAACGTCGTGCTCGTCGTAGACGACGATCGCGTTCTCCCCGTGCGGGGAGAAGACCGTCCCGTAGCGGTAGAGGAAGTGCAGCAGCGGAGGCAGGAGAGCGGCGAACAGCCTCTGGAGCCAGACCTCCGGCCCGAGTCCCGACCGCTCGACCAGCTCGGCGGCGAAGGCGCGGCCCCGCGGATCGGTGTGGAGCAGTGACGCGAGGGTGCGGGCCCGCTCGCCCGGGTCCAGGCGCGGCCCGAGCGGCTCGCGCCAGATGGCGCCGAGCAGTTCCTTGTACTGGTAGGGCACATCGTCGAGGCGGTCGTAGAGGGGATGCTCGACGGTGACCGAGGCGACCTCTCCGAGAAGGACCACCCGGCAGTCGTCACGGAGGAACGGGTCGGCGTCCCGCAGTCCCTGCACCCACGCGGTGACGGCCGGAGCGGCGAGGGTCCGTTCCGTGGGCAGTCCGCGCCACACCAGTGTGTTGAGGATGGACAGCGGCAGTTTGACCGTGTGCCGATCGGGGCGGTCGACGTTCACGAACGTGCGGATGGACTGCTGGGGCAGCCGGAGATCGCCGTCCTCGGTCAGCGGGACGATCTCCTGCCGGGCGATCGCCGGTGCGTACAGCGGCAATAGCACCTCGTCCCACTGCCAGGGGTGTACGGGCAGGAAGAGGTACGCCGCCGGATCAAGCCCTCTGGCGCGCAGTGCGGCGTGGAATGCGGCGCGCACGGAGTCGTCGAGTTCGCGGTGATAGAGGTCGTCCGGTGTGGCGAGGTGCGCGACGCCCCGGTACCGGGCGAGTGCGGTGCCGACGGCGATCCACGGCAGGGAAGCGGGGCGGCGTGCCTCGGGTGACCAGCGGGCGGCGTCGCGTGCCGAGAATCCGATGCGGCCCTTGTTGAGGACGAGCCACGGATGTCCGGTCTGGTGTCCCTCGAGTTCGGCGTAGCCGAGGTCGGCCAGCTCGGCGGCCGTGACCGCGTTGTGGGCGAGCGCGGTGTCGGCGGTGAGGGTGAGGGAGAGCTCGCGCAGCAGGTGGCCGAGGGTGGCCCCGTCGAGGGCGAGGGTGTCCTTCGCCCGGGCGAGGAAGGCGAGCGGGTCCGAGAAGGGCTGCCCGCCCCACTCGACGGAGCCGACCTCCACGCGCCAGCTTCCGTAGGCACCGCGCCGTGCCAGGAAGGTCAGGTCTCCGCGGTCGTCGACGGTGAGGACGTAGCGCCGGCTCGGTGCGGGGCATGTGAGCTCGCCGGGGTGGGCGCTGTGGGGGACACCGGCCGAGTCCGCCTGCTGTTCGACGATCTTCGGCTCGATGATCTCCTCGTAGGCGAACTCGCCGAGCATCTTGGCCAGCAGTCGGGCGGCGGCCCGCTCCCAGCTGTCCCGGTCGAGGCCGGGCGGCACACACGGGCCGGACAGCGACGGCCCCGGCGCCGGTCCGGCGGATTCGGCGCGTGCGGCTTGTGCGGCGCCTGCGGCTTGTGCGGCGCCGATGCGTTCCGTCGAAGGCGTGGCGCGGGTCGAGGCGGTGGACTCTGCCGAAGCGGACGAGTCCGTCGAAGCGGTGGGTTCGATCCAGGCGGTGTTCTCGGTCGAGGCGGTGGAGTCGTGGCTGGCAGGGGGCTTCGGCACGGGGACTCCTCGAGTGGAACCGATGCGGTTCGAGCGGTGCAGGAACGCAGCGAGCCGGTCACAGCAGGTGCCGCAGATCGCGCTCGCGGACCATGAGCGCGGCTCGCTTGTCGGGTAGGTCGGCTTCCCCGAACAAGCGGAAGCCGGCGGTGAGGAAGGCGGACACGGAGGGGGTGTTGCGCAGGTCGGGTTCAGCGACGACGCGTGCGCAGCGGGGGCGGCGGTCGAGTACGAGGTCGGAAACGGTTCTGAGGAGTACGGACCCCAGTCCCCGTCCGCGGTCGGCCACGCCGCCGAGGAGGAGATGGATGCCGGTGTCGTGCGGGCGGGCCGGATAGTGACGGGCCAGGGGATCGAGGTCGGCACGGTAGATCTCGAAGTAGCTCATGGGTGTGCCGTCGAGTACGCCGAGGCAGGGGATGCTGCTGCCGTCTCCGTCGCACTGGCCGCGCAGGTGCGCGGCCGTGACGGACTCGGGTCCGGCCAGTCCCCAGAAGGCGGCAACGGCCGGGTCGTTCATCCAGCGGGTGATCAGTGCAACGTCCCGGTCCGGACGTACGGGAACGAGGCGGAACTCACCGGCGGGGGTGCTCACGGGGCCCCAGTCCGCCGGGGTGTCCAACAGGTCTGCCGGGGCGCCCAAGGGGTCCTGGGCGGAGGCCGGGAGCTGCTTCGCGCGCGAGGTGCTGCTGTGGGCGTCCTGGTGGAAGAGCGCGCGGAACTCGTCGGGCAGGCGCAGATGGAGGGTGGCCTCCGGGCCTGAGCCGGGCGGGGAGGCCTCTTCCGCACGGATGTCGGTCGTGGCTTCGGGGTGTGGCACGGCGACGGTCTCCTCTCGTCGTTCGGACGGCGTCACGGTGTCGGCGTTCGGTGATCCGCACGCTTCTCAGGACACGAGAGGGTTGGCGATGGTGACGTAGACGGACTGGGTGTCGACAGGGCCGACGAGTTCGTCGAGGCCGTGCAGGCGGGTGAGCAGGTTGGCCTTGGACCGCAGCGTCGGGGCTTCGAGGAGCAGAGTCGGCAGCGGCGAGCCGAGAGAGGCATGGGTGGCCAGGAAGCGCCGGAAGGCGGCGAGTAGGACCCCTTCGTCGGCGAGGCGCTGCGCTCCGAAGGCGCCGATCAGGCCGAGCACATTGTTGATGCCGAGGTAGTACGCGAAGCGCTCGTCCGTGACGTCGTCGGCGACGAACGTGTCGCTCGCGCCGCCGATGCCCGGGAGGCGGTGCTCGAGCGCGTCGCGGTGGGACTGGCGGAAGTAGTAGCCCTGGTTGTCCCGGTAGCGGCCTCCTACGGGCCAGCCTTCGGGGTCGAGGAGTACCAGCGTGTTCTGCTGGTGCGCTTCGAGCGCGATGCCCGCGGTGGCGTCGAGCCAGAGCACCGGGCGTACGACCTGGTCGAGGTAGCGCAGGAGCCACTCCACCGCCACCGCGGTGACGGGCCGGCCGGTGCGGGCGGCGAGGCGCTCGACCGTGTCGGAGAGTCGCGAGTGCGTGCCGGTGCGGCCGGGCCACGGCCGGGGGGACGTCAGGGCCGCGACGCAGACGGCGTCGTCGCCGTGGCGAAAGGGGTTGTGGCGCAGCATGACGTCGAGCCCCGGGACGGGTTCTCCGTCCGGGGTGTCCACGGCGAGCCATGCGGGGTCGCGCACGATGTCGAACCCGGGGTGGGCGGCCCGCCACTGCTCGGCGAGTCCGGCGCGGAGGAGACGGTGCACCTCCACACCGCGGTGGAGCTCCTTGCGGAGGTTCTCCCGGCGGGAGTTGGTGATGCGCAGTCCCAGGGACAGTTTGAGCATGGTGGGTGCCCCGGGGCGGTGCACGGTGCGGACGGAGGAGGTGGGGTGCCAATCGGCTCCGTGCGGGCCGAGGGCGTGGAGGAGACCGGCGTCCAGGAGCGCGGCCACGGCGGGCCGGTGGCACAGGTCTCGTGCCTGCCAGGGATGCAGGGGCAGCGCGGCGCAGTCGCCGGGGACCTGGAGGTCACCGGCGAGGCGGGAGGTGAGCTGCTCGGCGGCGAGCGTGCGGCCCTGCTCGGTCCAGGCCGAGTCACCGGCGAGGACGGAGCGGTCGACTGCCAGCCAGTGCAGGGGGAAGGCGCCGTACAACTCGGGTGAGTAGAGACGGGACTCGGCGTCGGACAGTCCCTCGCGGCTCTTGGGCGTGGGGTGCAGCGGGTGGCCGAGCAGGAGGGACTGTTCGGCGGAGAGGAAGAGGTCCGCAGCCTCGGGGGCGGCGGGGAGCCTGCGCCGGTGAGCGATGAACTGCGCGGTGCGCTGTACGGAATCGGCGACACGGCCGACGAGATCGGCCGCTTCGGCGCCGCCGGCTTCCCTGCCGAGGAGCGCGGCGACGGTCACCGCGTCGGCGGTGGTGGCATCGCGGGGGCTGCTCTCCAGGGACGGCAGCCCGAATCGGTGCCAACCGGTGGCCGACCAGTAACGGACGGGGACCAGCAGCGCGGTTCCGCTGGCGTGGAGCGGGATGCGCAGGGTAGTGCCGTCGGGCGCGGCAAGGTTGTTCTCGCGCACCCAGCAGCGGAGCAGGTTCTCGATCGCGGCGGCATCGGCCGCACGGCGGGGATCCTGGTGGTCGAGGTGATCCGCCGCATGTCGGGGATCCGGATGGTCGAGGTGATCCGCCGCTTCGGGAGCCGTCGGCAACCGCCGGGCCGGGCCGGGGGTTTCGTCGTCGAGGCCCCCGCCCTGCTGGCGCGGCACCGTCGCCGCCTCGGCCGTGAGCGGTCCGCCCACGGCGACGTGGGGGAGGTGTGCGGCGGTGGGGCGGCCGTGGGCCTCGGGCACTTCGGGTGCGGGGGTGGGGTTCACGGAGGCTTCCTTGTGACGGTGTCCGGGGTCAGTACGACTGCCCGCTGTCGGTGCGGCGTCGAGTGGAGCGTTCGGCGGCGGCCAATGCGTCCGCGAAGCGGTCGAGGACGGCCACGGCCTGTTCGTCGGTGAGGGTGAGTGGAGGAAGGAGACGGACGACTGCGGAGTGTCGTCCGCCGAGTTCGACGATGAGGCCGCGGTTCAGGCACTCGCGCTGCACGGTCGCGGCGAGTTCGGGAGCGGGCGGTGGGACGATCGCGTCGGGGGCGGTGGAGTCGGGGTCCACCAGTTCCACGCCGATCATCAGGCCCCGGCCCCGCACATCTCCGATGCACGGGTGGGCGGCGGCCAGGCCCTGCAGACGGGACAGCATGCGGGCGCCGAGGGTGGCGGCCCGGTCGGCGAGGCGGTTCTCGCGTACGTACGCGAGTGTGGCCGCCCCGGCGGCCATCGCGAGCTGGTTGCCGCGGAACGTCCCGGCGTGCGCCCCCGGTTGCCAGGTGTCGAGCTCGGACCGGTAGAGGATGACCGCCAGCGGGAGCGAGCCGCCGATGGCCTTGGACAGCACCATGACGTCGGGCACGATGCCGCTGTGCTCGACGGCCCAGAAGGTGCCGGTGCGTCCGACACCCGTCTGCACCTCGTCGGCGATCAGCGGGATGGAGCGGGCGGAGGTGATCCGGCGCATCCGGCGCAGCCACTCGTCGGGTGCCGGGATCACTCCGCCCTCGCCCTGTACGGGTTCGAGGATCATTCCGGCGGGTGCGGGCGTTCCGCCCTTGGGGTCGTCGAGGAGGTTCTCGGTCCAGCGTGCGGTGAGTTCGGCCCCGCGTTCGCCGCCGATACCGAAGGGGCAGCGGTAGTCGTGCGGGTAGGGCAGCCGTGTCACGCGCACGCCGGTGGCGCCGCCCGATGCGTCGAGAGCGCCGGCCGTCATGCCGTGGTACGCACCGGTGAAGGCGAGGATCCCGCTGCGGCCCGTCGCGGTGCGGACCAGTTTCAGTGCCGCCTCGACGGCGTCGGTGCCCGCCGGCCCACAGAACTGGATCCGGGCGTCGGCGGCGAACTGCGGTGGGAGGGTGGCGAACAGCTCCGTGGTGAAAGCGTCCTTGACGGGTGTGGCCAGGTCCAGGATGTGCAGCGGCGCACCGGAGTCGAGGACCTTCCTGATGGCTTCGAGGACGACGGGGTGGTTGTGCCCGAGCGCGAGGGTGCCGGCTCCGGAGAGGCAGTCGAGGTAGCGGTGGCCGTCGGCGCCCTCGATCGTCAGCCCCCGGGCGCGTACGGGAACGATGGGCAGTGAACGCGCATAGGTGCGGGCGGCCGATTCGCGCAGCGACTGCCGGCGCAGGATGCCCTCGTGGGCGGCCGGGGTGGTCGGGGCAGGTTCGGTCACGGCCACGGCTGTTGGTCCTCCCGCTGTCACGGTTGCGTCTCCCATGGGTACGGCTCCGGGCCCGCGACCGCTCGGCGTCGAGGCCGCCCTCCGTGTCCCCCGCCCGTACCAACGACGCGGCGGGCCGGGGATCACGGCCGGGAGGAAGATCCTTGCGCGGGCGGAACCGCGGACCTGGTGCACGCCGTCCCCAACGGCACCGGCATAGTGGGGGCCGCACCCGGCGGCGGGATACACCGGGGCGGCGGCGGGCCCGGTCCGTCGCCAAAAGTACCGACATTGCCGACAGTTGCCTGAAGTTCAGACAGAAACAGCAGCACCGAAGTCCCAGGGGGATCACGAGATGCGACCCATTCGCCCGACGCTTGCAGCGGCGTCCCTTGCCGCCGTACTGGCGCTGGCTGCCACCGCCTGCGGTCCGAACGAGGACACCGCGGGCGACAAGCCGAGTACCCCGGCCAGTCAGACCGCCGACGACAAGATCACGATTCCGGACGATCTCAAGGACCGGCTCAAGGAGCACGGGATCGACCTGGACAAGTGGAGGAACGGCGAGTGGAAGAACTGGGACAGGGACAAGTGGCTCCGTGAGGCCAAGGACTACGTCAACCCGATCATCGAGGACCTGTGGGACCCCGACCGGATGCGCGATGCCGACAAGCCGCCGGCGAAGCCCGTCGACCCGGACATCTCGGGTGACGAGGGTGTCACCGACCCGACGCCGAAGCCCGTCGACGCCGTGCCGGTGAAGGCCCCGTACCACGCGAGCGCCGCCGAGGCGGGCAAGGTCTTCTTCGACGGCCCGCAGGGCTCGATGGTCTGCTCCGCCACCGTGGTGAAGGACCCGGCCAACCCGGGCAAGTCGAACATGGTGTGGACGGCCGGCCACTGCGTCCACGCCGGCAAGAGCGGCGGCTGGTACCGCAACATCGCCTTCGTCCCGGCCTACAACGACAGCGCCAAGCCCACCTCGGAGCTGGAGAAGGCCCCGAAGGAGGAGATCGCTCCGTACGGCGTGTGGTGGGGCGACTGGGCCCAGACGTCCGAGCAGTGGATCGCCCAGGGCGCCGCGACCGGTGGCCAGGGTGCGCCGTACGACTTCGCGGTCATCCACGTCACCCCGGAGAAGGGCAGCACGGGCAAGTCGCTGGAGGAGACGGTCGGCGCCGCGCTGCCGGTCGATTTCAACGCCCCGGCGGTACCGGACATCGCGAGCATGACGGCGACCGGCTACCCGGCGGCTCCGCCGTACGACGGCCAGAAGCTGTTCCAGTGCGCCGACAAGCCGGGCCGGCTCTCCCTGAAGGCCGAGGAGCCGACGATGTACCGCATCGGATGCACGATGACCGGCGGTTCCTCCGGTGGCGGCTGGGTGGCCGAGGGGCAGGACGGCAAGCCTGCCCTGGTGTCCAACACCTCCATCGGCCCGGTGACGGCCGGCTGGCTGGCGGGTCCGCGCCTCGGCAAGGAGGCCGAGGGCGTCTACACGGCGGTCAGCAAGAAGTTCGCGGGGCAGTGACCGGGGATGCCCGCGTCGCGTGACGAAGCCGTCGCGGGACAGAGCCGCCTCCGGCGGAGCCGCCCCTTGACAGAGCCTCGCGCGACGGAGCCGCCGTGTGAGGGACCGAAGGCGTGAGTGAGAGCAGGGGCGTTCGGCCGTGTGAGGCCGGGCGCCCCTTACTGATCACGTGGAGACTCCGTGGAGTTGCCCACCGGCCTCAACTGCACTCCTGCGCACCGGCTTAGAGTGGTGCCGCACCCGCGGCGGCTCCGGAAGGCCGCCGCCTTTTCGCATGACACGCCCATGGCAAGTACGCAGTGCACCTGCCTCGACGTGTCGCATCAGGCGCAGGTGCACCCGCGTTCATGGCACATTTCGCACGCATTTCAGGGGGAATCGTTACCATGCGATCCATACGTCCGCTGCTGGCTGCCGCCGGCCTCGTCTCGGCTCTCGCGCTGACGGCGACCGCCTGCGGACCCGGCGAGGACCAGGCTGCCGACAAGCCCGCCGCCTCCGCGGCAGGCGCAGGCGACGGCGGCGCAGACGCCGCACTTCCCGCCGACCTGGCCGACAAGCTCAAGGAGCACGGTGTCGACCTCGACCAGTGGAAGAACGGCGAGTGGAAGAACTGGGAGAAGGACAAGTGGCTGCGTGAGGCCAAGGACTTCGTCAACCCGGTGATCGAGGGTCTGTGGGAGCCCCAGCGGATGACGACGGCCAAGGCACCGGCCAAGACGCTCGCCGCCGGCGACATCTCCGGTGACCAGGATGTCACCGACCCGGAGCCGCGCCCGGTGCGGGCCGAGGCGGAGAAGAAGCCTTACCACAAGAACGCCGCGCCGGTCGGCAAGGTGTTCTTCGACGCCCCCGAGGGCTCGATGGTCTGTTCGGCGACGGTCGTCAAGGACCCGAAGAACCCGGGCCGGTCGAACCTTGTCTGGACCGCCGGTCATTGCGTCCACGCGGGCAAGGCCGGCGGCTGGTACCGCAACATCGCCTTCGTCCCGGCCTACAACGACAAGGGCAAGTCCCCCGCCGCGCTGGAGAAGGCACAGCCCCAGGAGATCGCCCCGTACGGCGTCT
The DNA here is from genome assembly GCF_044390825.1 of Streptomyces sp. NPDC018833. Lineage (NCBI taxonomy): Bacteria > Bacillati > Actinomycetota > Actinomycetes > Kitasatosporales > Streptomycetaceae > Streptomyces > Streptomyces sp. NPDC018833. Next base: position 100,355 of record NZ_JBIRZM010000018.1, read on the forward strand.
ACTGGGCTGACTGGGTCGCCACCTCGGGCGAGTGGATCGACCAGGGCGGTCCCACCGGCGGCACCGGTGCCCCCTACGACTACGCCGTGATGCATGTGAAGCCGGAGCGGGGCTCCAAGTCCCTGGAGGAGACGGTGGGCGCCGCCCTCGACGTCGACTTCGAGGCTCCTGAGGCGAAGAGCATCGACACGATGGGCGCGTGGGGCTACCCGGCGGCGCCGCCGTACAACGGCGCGATCATGCACAAGTGCCTGGACCGGCCCGGCCGGCTCTCCATCGCCCCCGGCACGCCGACGATGTGGCGCATCGGCTGCACCATGACGGGCGGCTCCTCGGGCGGCGGCTGGTTCGTCCGGCAGCCCGGCGGCAAGACGGTGCTCGTCTCCAACACGTCGATAGGCCCGGTCACTTCGGGCTGGCTGGCCGGCCCGCGGCTGGACCGCGGGGCGCAGCAGATCTTCTCGATGATGAGCGACAAGTTCGCGGGCCGGTAGGTCCTTCGAGTACCGGCTGGACAACGCGGAAGGCCCGCCTCCTTGAGGGAGGCGGGCCTTCCGTTTCGTTCCGGGGACCGCTGGCGCCGGCCCGCTTCGGGACCGCTCTACCGCTGTGCCGCGTCAGCGGGTCGCCGGTGTGTAGGGAGCCAGTGCGGAGGCCAGCTCCTCATGGACCCGCGCCTTGAGCAGGGTGCCCTCCGTGGTGTGCTCCTCGGAGATGACCTCGCCCTCGGCGTGCGCGCGGGAGACGAGCCCGCCCCGGGTGTACGGGACGAGGGCCTCGATCTCGACCTCCGGCCGGGGCAGTTCGGCGTCGATGAGCTCCAGCAGGTCTCCGATGCCCGCACCGGTGCGGGCTGAGACGGCGATGGCGTGCCGCTCGATGCGGAGCAGTCTCTGCAGCATCAGCGGATCGGCCGCGTCCGCCTTGTTGATCACGACGATCTCGGGCACGTCCAGCGCGCCCACGTCGCGGATCACCTCGCGCACGGCAGCCAACTGCTCCTCCGGAGCCGGGTGCGAACCGTCCACCACGTGCAGGATCAGGTCGGAGTCGCCGACCTCCTCCATCGTGGAGCGGAACGCCTCGACCAGGTGGTGCGGCAGGTGCCGGACGAATCCGACGGTGTCGGCGAGGGTGTAGAGACGGCCGCCCGGGGTCTCCGCTCGTCGGACGGTCGGGTCCAGGGTGGCGAACAGTGCGTTCTCCACCAGCACGCCGGCGCCGGTGAGGCGATTGAGCAGGGACGATTTGCCGGCGTTGGTGTAACCGGCGATCGCGACCGACGGCACCTTGTTGCGGCGGCGCTCCTGGCGCTTGATCTCGCGGCCGGTCTTCATCTCCGCGATCTCTCGGCGCATCTTCGCCATCTTCTCGCGGATCCGTCGCCGATCCGTCTCGATCTTGGTCTCACCGGGGCCTCGGGTGGCCATGCCGCCACCGCCGCCGCCACCCATCTGCCGGGACAGCGACTGACCCCAGCCGCGCAGCCTGGGCAGCATGTACTGCATCTGCGCCAGGGCGACCTGCGCCTTGCCCTCTCGGGACTTGGCGTGCTGGGCGAAGATGTCGAGGATCAAGGCGGTGCGGTCCACCACCTTGACCTTGACGACGTCCTCGAGGTGGATGAGTTGGCCGGGGCTGAGCTCACCGTCGCAGACGACGGTGTCGGCTCCGGTTTCGAGCACGATGTCGCGCAGCTCGCTCGCCTTGCCCGATCCGATGTAAGTGGCCGGGTCGGGCTTGTCGCGCCGCTGGATGACGCCGTCGAGCACCAGTGCGCCCGCGGTCTCGGCGAGCGCGGCGAGTTCCGCGAGGGAGTTCTCGGCGTCCTGCACCGTCCCCGAGGTCCACACACCGACCAGCACGACGCGCTCCAGGCGCAGCTGCCGGTACTCGACCTCGGTGACGTCTTCGAGCTCGGTGGAGAGGCCCGCCACGCGCCGCAGAGCGGCCCGCTCGGAGCGGTCGAACTGATCACCGTCCCGCTCGGTGTCGATCTCGTAGCTCCAGGCGACGTCCTCTTCCATCAGGGCATCGGCCCGAAGGCTCTCGGTGCGCGTCTCCGCGAAGCTCTGCTCGTCCTGGGAAGGGGAAGAAGAGGAGGTCATTGGATCCTTACGTCGATGGAAAGAGCGGATGCGGGCGGCGTGCCCACAAGGGCAGTGTGCCCTGGTTTCACCAGTCACAACGTGTGACGGCCCCGGAAGATTCCCCTAGGGGTTCCCGGGCCCGGCAGCGTCGCCGGTCTCTTGAATGGTCCCACGGGCCTGCCGGGGCAGTCACGCCGGTTTTTCGGCGGTCGGCGCCGGCTTCGGGGCCACGCTGCGCCAGTCCGGGTGGCCCGGCATGGCCGGTGTCTTCTTCCCGTAAAGCCAGTCGTCGAAGAATCCGCTGAGGTCACGCCCCGCGACGCGGGATGCGAGCTGGGTGAACTCCTTCGTGCTCGCCGTGGCGTCGCGGTATCGGGTGACCCACTCCCGCTCCAGCCGGGTGAACGCGGCCTCGCCGATCGTCTTCCGCAGGGCGTACAGGACGAGGGCACTGCCGTCGTAGACCACCGGCCGGAAGAGACCGAGCTTCTGCCCCGGCGCCGGCGCCCGTGGTGCCGCGGGTGGTCCGCCGGCCGCGCGCCAGCCGTCGGACAGCCGGTAGGCCTGCCGCATCCGCTCGACCAGCGGCTGCTTCGCCTTCTCCTCGGCGTACAGCGCCTGGTACCAGGTGGCGTGCCCCTCGTTGAGCCACAGGTCGGACCAGGTACGGGGCGACACACTGTTGCCGAACCAGTGGTGAGCCAGTTCATGGACCATGACCGAGTCGACGTACCACTCGGGGTAGGCGGCGTCGGTGAACAGGGACCGCTCGAAGAGCGACAGCGTCTGGGTCTCCAGCTCGAAACCGGTGGAGGCGTCGGCGACCAGCAGGCCGTACGTCTCAAAGGGGTAGGCGCCGACCTTGTCCTCCATCCACCGCAGGTGGCCGGGGGTCTTCTTCAGCCAGGGTTCGAGTCGGGCCTTGTCTGCGACGGGGACGACGTCGCGGATGGGCACGCCGTGCGGGCCCTGCCGCTCGACGACGGCGGAACGGCCGATGGCGACCTGGGCGAGTTCGGAGGCCATGGGATGGCCGGTCCGATAGACCCAGGAGGTGCTGGTGCCGTTCCGGGAACGGGCCACCCGCTGACCGTTGGCGACAGCTGTCAGGTTGTCGGGGGTGGTGACACGGAAGGTGAAGTACGCCTTGTCCGCGGGGTGGTCGTTGCAGGGGAAGACGCGATGGGCCGCGTCGGCCTGGTTGGCCATCACCAGTCCGTCGCCGGTGCGCACCCAGCCGCCGGCGGTCTTGGGCCCGCGCGGGTCGCTGGTGTGCGTGACGGTGATCCGCAGGTTCGATCCGGCGGCGACGGTCGTCGTGGGCTCGACGACGAGGTCCTCACCGGCGGACGCGAACTCGGCGGGTCTGCCGTTGACCTCGACGGAGCGGACCGTGCCATGGCTGAAGTCGAGGTTGACCCGGTCGAGACGCTCGTGCGTCAACGCGTCGATCCTGGTGACGGCGTCCAGGGGTTCGGTGTTGCTGCCTGTGTAGGTGAGGGCGATGTCGTAAGCGATGACGTCGTAACCGGGGTTGCCCAGCTGGGGGAACAGCCGGTCGCCGATCCCGAGGGCGGTGGGTTCGGGCAGTGTCGCGGCGACGAGGGTGGCCGATGCTGCGGCCATCAGCAGGGCACGCAGGCGGCGTCGGGGAGTGTGCGGCATGCCCTACCGCTACCAGCGCGCCGCTGGGCGGCCGGGACGGCACGCGACGGCGGGTCGCGTCCCCACCCGAACGAGGTCAGGTGGTCGAGGCCGGATGCTGGGTCCTGCTGACGTCGTACACGCCCGGAACGTCGCGCATGGCGCGCATCAAGGCGGGAAGACCGGCGGCGTCTGGGAGTTGCAGGGTATACGTGTGCCGTACGCGCTGCTGGCTCGGCGGTTCGACCGTGGCCGAGACGATGGCCGCGCCCTCGCCGGCGATGACCTCGGTGAGGTCGGCGAGCAGCCGGGGCCGGCCGAACGATTCGGCGACCAGGGTGACCCGGCACTCGGCACCGTCGCCCCAGCGCACGGTCACCGGCGCGCGGCCGGCGCTTTCCATCCGGGCCACCGCGGGACATTCCGCACGGTGGACGGTCACCGCGCCCCCGCGAACGGCGAAGCCGGTGACGGTGTCGGGCGGGACCGGTGTACAGCAGCCGGCGAGCCGTACCGTCGCACCCGGAAGGTCGACGACAGCGTTCACCGAGGCCGGCCGGTCGGCCGCACGTGGGGCGGGGTGCCGGGGAGCGGCGGCCTGGGCGCTCACGCCCTCGGGGTGGGCTTCGAGCCAGCCGCTGATGGCGATCCGTGCGGCGGGGGTACGGGCGTGGTCGAGCCAGTCCGGTGAGGGGCCGGAGGAGGCGTCCTGGGCGAGCAGGACGTGCACGGTGTCGCCGTCGTTGAGCTGGGTGCTCAGGGTCGCCAGTCGGCCGTTGACGCGGGCGCCGATGCAGGCGTGCGCCGCCTCGCCGTACTGGGCGTAGGCCGCGTCGACGCAGGTGGCACCGGCCGGCAGGCCGAGCGCCCGGCCGTCGGCCCGGAAGACGGTGATCTCCTTGTCCTGCGCCAGGTCCGCGCGCAGGGAGGTCCAGAAGGTGTCCGGGTCGGGTGTGGACTGCTGCCATTCGAGGAGACGGGACAGCCAGCCGGGTCTCGTCGGATCCGCACGCTCGCCGTCGGGCGGCTCCGCGCCCTCGGTCGGCACGTACGGATTTCCGAGCGCGACCACCCCGGCCTCGGCCACCCGGTGCATCTGGTGGGTGCGGATGAGGACTTCGGCGACGGCGCCGTCCGGGCCCGCGACGGCCGTGTGCAGCGACTGGTACAGGTTGAACTTGGGGGCGGCGATGAAGTCCTTGAACTCGGAGATCACCGGGGTGAAGCAGGTGTGCAGCTCGCCGAGCACCCCGTAGCAGTCGGCGTCCTCGGCGACGAGGACGAGCAGACGCCCGAAGTCGGTGCTGCGCAGCTCGGAACGCTTGAGGCAGACACGGTGCACGGACACGAAGTGTCTAGGTCTGATGAGGACTTCGGCGGTGATACCGGCGTCGCGCAGCACGGTCCGGAATTCCTCCGCGTTGGCGGCGAGTGCGTTGCACGCCGTGGCGTTCTCGGCGATGAGGGCGCGCGTGCGCTCGTACTCCTCGGGGTGCAGGATCGCGAAGACCAGATCCTCCAGTTCGGTCTTCAGCGCCTGCACACCGAGCCGCTCGGCGAGGGGGATGAGGACGTCACGGGTCACCTTGGCGATGCGCGCCTGCTTCTCGGGGCGCATGACGCCGAGGGTGCGCATGTTGTGCAGCCGGTCGGCGAGTTTGATCGACATCACGCGGACGTCGTTGCCGGTGGCGACGAGCATCTTGCGGAACGTCTCCGGTTCGGCGGCGGCACCGTAGTCGACCTTCTCGAGTTTGGTGACACCGTCGACAAGGTAGGCAACCTCGGCGCCGAACTCGGCCTTCACCTGGTCGAGCGTCACCTCGGTGTCCTCGACGGTGTCGTGCAGCAGCGACGCCGTCAACGTCGTGGTCTCGGCGCCCAGTTCGGCGAGGATGAGCGTGACGGCGAGGGGATGGGTGATGTACGGCTCACCACTCTTGCGGAACTGCCCGCGGTGGGACGACTCCGCCAGCACATACGCCTTGTGCAACTGGGCGAGATCGGCGTCCGGATGGTGCGCGCGGTGCGCGTCGACGACATGTCCGATCGCGTCGGGGAGACGGTCACGGCCGGTGGGGCCCAGCAGCGCGGCGCGGCCGATCCGGCGAAGGTCGATCCTGGGACGGCCGCGCCTGCGGCTGTGGGCACCAGGGTTGGCGGCCTCTGCACTCATGGGCACCTCCGGCTGCTTCGACCGGCGATGGAAGGTCAGATCGTGCCTCCGGGCCGGTGCTTGATGCTACCGAGCCCACCACGTGGCGCAGTCCCGCTCTCGCCCAGCGTGAAACGGATCACCCATTCGAGCGAAGCTCTACGCGAGCACGGTTTCGAGGAGAGCGGGCTCGATGTATCCCTCGGCGACGATCACAGCCGGTCCGGTCATCTCGATCTCCCCATCGGGCCGCTCGGTGATGACGAGACGGCCGCCGGGCACGTCCACCGTGTACGTGACGGGGATGCCGGTGACGGCCGGGTCCACGCCGTCCCTGCGGGCCGCCGCGACGGCGACCGCGCACGCGCCCGTACCGCAGGATCGCGTCTCGCCGGACCCTCGTTCGTGCACGCGCATGGCGACGTGGCGCTCACCGCGGTCGACGACGAACTCCACGTTCACCCCGTCCGGGTAGACCGACGCCGGGCTGAACGGGGGCGCAGAGTACAGATTCCCCGCGTGGTCCAGACGGTCGACGAACGCGACCGCGTGGGGGTTGCCCATGTTCACATTCCGCGCGGGCCAGCTGCGCTCGCCGACCGTGACGGTCACCCCGTCTTCGGGGAGCAGTGCGCGCCCCATGGAGACGGTGATGTCACCCGCGTCGGCTCCGGCGCCGGCCGGCGCCTTGGCGATGTGGACCTTCTTGACGCCGCCGCGGGTCGCCACGGCGATGTCTCCGGCCTCGGCGTGGCCGACACGGTGGAGGTAGCGGGCGAAGACCCGGACGCCGTTTCCGCACATCTCCACGATGGAGCCGTCGGCATTGCGGTAGTCCATGAACCACTCGGCCTCGTCCGCCATGCTCCGGGCCTCTGGATGGGCCGCCGAGCGCACCACGTGCAGCAGCCCGTCACCGCCGATACCGGCCCGGCGGTCGCACAGCCTGGCGACGGCCGCCGCCGACAGGTCGATGCCGTTGTCCGGGTCCGGGACGATCACGAAGTCGTTCTCGGTGCCGTGGCCCTTGAGGAAGGGGATGGGGGAGGTCTGCGAGATGGTCACGCCCACCATCGTACGAGGACGGTCCGACAGCGGGCCGTCCGGTGGATGGGAGGGTACCGGGGCAGGGCCGCGCCGGGCGGCGGGGCGACGGGCTCGGCTCCGGTCGGTCGAGACGCCCTCGGCACGGGCGCACGAGGCGACGGACGCAGATGCGGTGCACTTAGCGGTGCGCTGCACGGGTGCGCGGCACGCACGGATGGACGCGAGAGCGGCGCAGGCGTGACACGGGCGGTGCCGCTCAGCTCGGGCGTACGGGTCCGGTGAGCGCCGCTCCACCGCTCATGCAGGCACGCGGCCCCCATGCGCCGGCTCAGCGCAGGCGGGCCACCCGCCACACCGCGAGGGCGACGAGGACCGCCCCCACGCCCACATACAGAGCCAGGACGCGCCAGTCCGGACGCTCGCCGGAGCCACGGGCGGGCAGGCCGGGCCAGCTGTGCCCAACGCGACGGGCCGCCATCACGCCCCAGCCGGCCGCGCAGCAGCTGATCAGCAGGCCGAGCATGGCGACCACCGCCCCGCCGTCCCCCGTGCCGAAGGCGAGCGGGAAGGCGAACATCAGGGAGCCGACAGCGGCGAGCGCGACGATCGGAGCGAGCTGCCAGATGCGCAGGCGCCGCTGCGGGCGGAGCTCCACCTCGACCTCGTCGGCGAGTACGTCATGCTCGTCGGGACCGTCCGGGCTCAGCCCCGAGGTGCCTTCGGCCGCATCTCGGCGCTCCCGCTCGGTGTCGCGAGGGCCGGCCTCCATCGCCACGCGCCCTCCCAACTCGGACTCAGCTGTCGATCGATGCTCGATGATGGCACGCTCCAGGTGGCCGGAATGACGGGCGGAGCGTCCCGATGCCATCACGTGATCAGGCTGTGACCGCTCGTTCGATCAACGCCAGGGCACGCTGCGGAAGTTCCGTCCGGTCCTGCGCCGCGCCGCTGAGCCAGTGCACCCGCGGATCCCGCCGGAACCAGGAGTCCTGTCGGCGTGCGAAACGTTTCGTGGCGCGCACGGTCTCCTCGCGGGCCTGGCGTTCGGTGCACTCCCCCGCGAGCGCGGAGAGCACCTGCTGGTAGCCCAGCGCGCGGGACGCGGTGCGCCCCTCGCGGAGTCCCTGCTCCTCAAGGGAGCGCACTTCCTCGACCAGCCCAGCCTCCCACATGCGGTCCACACGCAGGGCGATGCGCCCGTCGAGCTCCGGCCGCCCGACGTCGACGCCGATCTGCACGGTGTCGTAGACGGAGTCGTGGCCCGGGAGGTTGGCCGTGAAGGGCTTGCCCGTGATCTCAATGACCTCGAGCGCCCTGACGATGCGACGGCCGTTGCCCGGCAGGATCGCGCGGCCCGCATCAGGGTCGGCGGCGGCAAGACGGGCGTGGAGTGCCCCGGAGCCGCGCACGGTCAGCTCCTCCTCCAGCCGGGCCCGCACATCGGGGTCGGTGCCCGGGAATTCGAGGGCGTCGATCGCGCCGCGAACGTACAGCCCCGAGCCGCCCACCAGGACGGGTGTGCGGCCCTCGGCGAGCAGCCGGTCGATCTCCGCCCTGGCCAGCCGCTGGTACTCGGCGACGCTCGCCGTCTCGGTGACGTCCCAGATGTCGAGCAGCCGATGCGGGACGCCGTGGCGCTCCTCGGCTGTCAGCTTGGCGGTGCCGATGTCCATCCCACGGTAGAGCTGCATGGAGTCGGCGTTGACGACTTCGCCGTCCAGCCGCTGGGCCAGGAAGACCCCCAGATCGGACTTTCCGGCCGCAGTGGGACCGACGACGGCGATGACCCGCGGTGCGGGAGCTGCACTTCTCACCGCCCCAGTTTCGCAAACCCCGGCACCGCTCCCCGAACGAGCGAAGTGACGGCAGGCGGCGGGGGTCGTTGCCTGTTGCGAGGTTCCGGACGCCGGTTTCGGGCCGGTACCCGCGAGCGGCGCAATGGGACGCTCCGGGCGGCGCGGAACTTCGCCCGCACGAGTACGCTATGGAGCAGATATGGGCGTTTTTTCATGGTTCCGCGGTAAGTCTGTGGCGACCGCCGAGGCGTCGGACCAGGAGGCACCCCTCGCCACCGTGGCGGCGGAGCCCCCGGCCGGCGCCCCGTCCGACTCCCAAGCCGATGCGGATGGCACGCTCGCCGAGGAGACAGCCGCTACGGGGGTGGACATCCCCAAGCAGCAGTCCGCCGAGGAGGCGGCGGACAGCGAGGCCGGTGAAGGCGCCCGGAAGTAGTGCCCCACACGGGATGACGAGGGAAGGTGAACCATGGGCTTCCTGGACACCCTGAAGGCCAAGCTCGCCCCGGCCAAGGACAAGGTCACCGACCTGGCCCAGCAGCACGAGGGCAGGATCGGGAAGGGCCTGGACAGGGCCGCCAAGACGGTCGACGACAAGACCAAGGGCAAGTACAGCAGCAAGATCGAGACGGGTACGGGCAAGGCCAAGGAGGCCCTGGGCCGCATCGCGCACCGCGACGAGAAGGGCCCCGGCACGACGCCGCCGGCAGCCTGAGATGAACAACGCAGGGCCGCGGAACGCAAGCTCCGCGGCCCTCCGTCTGCGCGAGAGACGGCGCCCGCACGTGGGCGGGGGCCCGTAGCCGGGCGGCCCTCCCGGCCGGCGCGCTGCCGCGGCGGTCGGGCCGTGCCAGGACCGGTGGGTCAGGCCCGGACCGGTTCCTGCCGTGGCGCCCGGTCGGCCTGCTGGTGGTCAGGACCAGGTCGCGACGAAGTAGCCCACCCCGTACGGTGCGTCCTCGTATAGCAGGCGGCCCTCGAGTCCTGCGCCCCGCGCGGCACCCGCGAGCACCTGCCAGGGGGCGCGGCCGGCGGCCTTGAGCTCCCGGGCCAGCGACGCGTCCAGCGCCATCAGTGCCTCGGCATCCGCCGCGCCAAGCGCCCGCGCGGCGTCCCGGTCGAAGCCCGCCGCGCGTTCGTCGAGGTATCCCGGGGCCTTGAGCGTCCGGCAGGCACTGCCGTCGCCCATGACCAGCATCGCGACCCGCTCGCTCCGCGCGGCGGCCTCGCGCCCGGCCGCGGCGCAGCGGTCGCCGACGAGCCGGTCGTCCACAGCGAGGCCCTCCACCGGAGAGGCCGCCCAGTGCGTACGCCCGAGCAGCCATGCCGCGACGGCGAGCGAGGCAGGCAGCTGCCGTTCCCGCTCGGGCCCCTCGCCCAGGCATACGGAGAGATCCTCGCCGAAGCTCCGGAAGGAGCCTCGGGTTCCCGCCGGGTACGTGCCGTGCTCCGCCTCCGCGGCCGGTCCGACCACGAGCAGCAGGTCCGGCCGAGCAGCGGCGAGCAGGCCCACGGCGTCGGCGCACGCCTCGCGGGCGGTGTCGAGTTCGGGTGCGGCTCCGGCAGCGATGTCGGGCACCAGGAGGGGCGGGCAAGGGCACACGGCGGCGGCGACAAGCATGATCGGCAGCCTAGTGCGTGCACATGCCACCGGGTCGGCGACCCGGCGCGGCCCACTGAGCGGCCGCGGCCGGAGAAGACCCTGGTCGGAGAGTGGCACGCGGCCCGTCAGGAGTGCCTGCGCGCCGCAGAACGGGCCGCGGTCCCAGAACGAGGTCCGCGGCGGCCACGGTCGCGGTGACCGCCGCATGACGAGCAGCACCCCGCACGACCCTCCCGCGGTGAACGCCGAGGCATCAACAGCACGCCGGCCCCACCGCACTCAACGCCACAGCACCAGCAGCACCCGCCAGAGCCGCAGCGCCGTGAGCGTCGCACGACGAACAGCGCGTCGGGGTGCGATCGCCGCGTCCGGCACGCGCGCGTGCCGGACGCGATCGTGGCCGCTCACCGAGGCACCGGCCGGCAGGGGGCGGGTCAGTCGCAGCCGCAGCCCGGTGCCGCAGCCGCGGGCAGCGGTTCCGGGGCGCCGATCTTCGGCAGGCCGAGCATCACACCGGTCGGCTTCGCGGCCTCCGCCGCGTTGCGCCGCGCCCACGCGTCGCCCGCGCGGGTGCGGCGTACGGACGTCACCGCACCCTCCGCGAGGAGGTGGTGCGGAGCGGCGTACGTGATCTCGACCGTCACGACGTCACCGGGACGCACCTCGGTCTCCGGCTTGGTGAAGTGGACGAGGCGGTTGTCGGGCGCGCGGCCGGAGAGCCGGTGCGTGGCGCCGTCCTTGCGGCCCTCGCCCTCGGCGACCATCACCTCGAGGGTGCGGCCGACCTGCTTCTTGTTCTCCTCCCAGGAGATCTCCTCCTGTAGGGCGACCAGACGCATGTAGCGCTCCTGGACGACCTCCTTGGGGACCTGGTTCTCCATGGTCGCCGCGGGTGTGCCGGGGCGCTTGGAGTACTGGAAGGTGAAGGCGTTGGCGAAACGGGCCTCACGCACGGTGTGCATCGTCTGCTCGAAGTCCTCCTCGGTCTCGCCGGGGAAGCCCACGATGATGTCGGTGGAGATGGCGGCGTGCGGAATGGCCGCGCGCACCTTCTCGATGATCCCGAGGAAACGCTCCTGCCGGTACGAGCGCCGCATCGCCTTGAGGATCGTGTCCGACCCGGACTGCAGCGGCATGTGCAACTGCGGCATCACGTTCGGCGTCTCGGCCATGGCCGAGATGACGTCGTCGGTGAAGTCGCGCGGGTGCGGGGAGGTGAACCGGACCCGCTCCAGGCCCTCGATCTTCCCGCAGGCACGCAGCAGCTTGCTGAACGCCTCGCGGTCGCCGATGTCGGAGCCGTAGGCGTTCACGTTCTGGCCGAGCAGGGTGATCTCGGAGACGCCCTCTGCGACGAGTGCCTCGATCTCGGCCAGGATGTCGCCGGGCCTGCGGTCCTTCTCCTTGCCGCGCAGGGCGGGGACGATGCAGAAGGTGCAGGTGTTGTTGCAGCCGACGGAGATCGAGACCCAGGCGGCATACGCGGACTCGCGGCGGGTCGGCAGCGTCGAGGGGAAGGCCTCCAGCGACTCCGCGATCTCGACCTGCGCCTCGTCCTGGACGCGGGCACGCTCGAGCAGCACCGGGAGCTTGCCGATGTTGTGCGTACCGAAGACGACGTCGACCCACGGCGCCTTGGTGACGATGGTGTCGCGGTCCTTCTGCGCGAGGCAGCCGCCGACGGCGATCTGCATCCCAGGGCGCCTGGCCTTCATCGGCGCGAGGCGGCCGAGATTGCCGTAAAGCTTGTTGTCGGCGTTCTCCCGCACCGCACAGGTGTTGAAGACGACGACGTCGGCGTCACCGTCGGCGCCGTCGGGAGCCCGCACGTAACCGGCGTCCTCCAGCAGGCCCGACAGCCGCTCGGAGTCGTGGACGTTCATCTGGCACCCGTAGGTGCGCACCTCGTAAGTTTTCGCACTCATCGCGCCCACCAGGGTACGGGGTCCCCGTGCCGCTACGCCTCTGCCTTGGTGGACCCCGGCGCCGCAGCCGACCCGGTGCGCACCGGAGGGGCCTGGCCAGTACCCCCGGTGAGCTGGCAGGATCGCGCCATGCTCCCCGTCGGCCTCCGCATCAGCCGCCGCCGTGCCCTCACGGCGGCGGCCGCCCTTGTCGCCTTCGGGATGCTCGCGTGGTGGCTGCTGCCCTTCGGTCGGACGTCGCCGAGCGGCGAGCTGACCTTCAGCACGGGATCGCGCAGCGGCGTCTACCAGCGGTACGGCGTGCTGCTGGAAGAGGCACTCGCCAAGGACATGCCCGACGTGGAGATCGATCTGATCACCAGCGAGGGATCGCAGCAGAACCTCGCGCGCGTGGCGTCCGGCGAGGCGGACTTCACCATCGCCACGGCCGACGCGGTCGCGACGTACAAGCGGGACGGCCTGCCGGGCGCCGACCGGCTGCGCGGCTGCGCGCGGCTCTACGACGACTACGTGCACCTGATCGTGCCGCAGAAGTCGCCGGTCTCGTCGGTGCGCGAACTGCGGGGCAAGGTGGTGGGCGTCGGCCAGCAGGGGTCGGGGGTCCGGCTGGTCGCCGACCGGCTGATGACCGCCGCGGGACTCGATCCGCAACGGGACATCACCCCCGTCCCCGCCGGGATAGACACCATGCCGGGACGGCTGGAGAACGGCAGCCTTGACGCGTTCTTCTGGTCGGGCGGTCTGCCCACGAACACCGTGCAGGAACTGTCCGAGCGGTTCGACATCCGGCTCGTCCCGCTCGAGGCTGAGGTCGTCGACAAGCTGCACGCCACGGGCGACTCGACCAGCTACTACCGCTCCGCGGTGATGCCGGCGGACGCGTATCTCCAGGCGCAGGGCGGTACGCCCGTTTCCACGATCGCGGTCGCGAACCTTCTGGTGACCACGGACCGGACGGATCCGGCGATGACGGAGGGCTTCACGCGGACGGTGATCGACAGCCGCGACCACATCGGCAACACGGTGCATCCGGCCCAGCTGGTGGATCTGCGGACCGCGGTCTACACGGCGCCGCTGCCGCTGCACGATGGCGCCCGGCGCTACTACCGCTCGGCCAAGCCGTAACGGCCAGCGCGCTCCCCCGGCCGCGCGACGCGGCCGCGCCGGCCAGATCGCACACGCCACAGGCCGCACGCGCCCGCCACCGCCCGCACGCGCCACCGTCACCCGAGGGCACGCACCACCGCCACTCGCGCCGACTCGGGCACCCCGCCCCGGCATACGCCCCCGGTGTCACTCACCGCCCGGCGGCGTGCGCGGCACCGTTACCGTCACGCGCAGGCCGCGGGGCTCGTGGTGGGCGTAGTCGATCGAGCCGCCGCCCGCCATCAGCAGCGCACGGGCGATGGAGAGGCCCAGGCCCGACCCCTTCACGTTCTGATGGCGGCCGCTGCGCCAGAAGCGGTCGCCGATACGGGACAGCTCCTCGTCCGTCAGCCCAGGTCCGCAGTCCGTCACGACGATCGTGGACGTGTCGCCGTTCGACGTGACGTCGAGGGTGACCGGCTCCCCTCGCGGCGTGAACTTCAGGGCGTTGTCGATCACTGCGTCCAGGGCGCTGGAGAGCGCGACCGGATCCGTCCATGCCGTGACCGGTGCCGTGTCCCCGCCCAGTACCACGCCCTTCTCGTCCGCCAGGGGCCGCCACGCGGCGACCCGCTCGGCCGCCAGCTCACCGATGTCGGTCAGCTGGAGGTCCGCGGCGGCGTGCTCGGCCAGCGCCAGGTCCAGGAGGTCGTCGAGGACCTGTGCGAGGCGCTTGCCCTCCGTACGCACGGAGGCGATCTCCTCGTTGCCGGCCGGCAGCTCCAGCGCGAGGAGCTCGATGCGCAGCAGGAGGGCGGCCAGCGGGTTGCGCAGTTGGTGGGAGGCGTCGGCGACGAACGCACGCTGCTGTTCGAGCACTTCCTCGACGTTGTCGGCCATCTCGTTGAAGGAACGGGCGAGCCGCCTGAGTTCCGGAGGGCCGCCCGCGGCGGCGACGCGGGAGTTCATCCGGCCCGTGGCTATGTCGTGCGTGGCCGCGTCCAGGACGCGTACGGGCCGCAGCACCCAGCCGGTGAGCCGGAACGCGGCACCCATGGCCAGGAGCATCGCCGCGCTCTCGCCGGCCGCGATGAGCAGCCAGCCCCGCAGGATGCCTGAACGCAGGTGGCCGGTGGGCGAGTCGGTGAAGACGACGGCGACGACATCTCCGTCCCGGACCACCGGTGAGGCGACGACGAGCCGCTCGCCCCGCTGCCAGGGCCAGACCTGCGGGGGATCCTCGCTGCGCCGGCCGGTGAGCGCCTCCTCGAACGCCTCCCGGCTCTCCCCCTCTCCCGGCAGCACCCAGGTCTGCGGTGCGCGCGCCATGGAGTTCATCTCCCGGTGGAAGACGCCCGCGCGGATGCCGTAGGTGTCGTAATAGCGGTCGAGCTGTTCCTGGAGGGTGGAGCGGCGCTCGTCCGTCACCGCCAGCCCCTTGGTGACGAACTGCGCGAGCGCCGCGAAGCGCACGGTGTCGTCGATCCGGTCGACCACGACCCTCTGTTGCTGAGCGGCGGCGAGGCTCACGGCCAGCGGGAAGCCGAGCGCGAGCAGCACGCCGGCCATGAGCACGATGAGCAGCGGAAGCAGTCGGGTACGCACGGGGAACGGCCTGCCCTACGCCCCGGCGGGCGCGACGAGCCGGTATCCGACGCCGCGTACGGTCTCGATCAGCGCCGGCATGCGCAGCTTGGACCGCAGGGACGCGACGTGCACCTCCAGCGTGCGGCCGGTTCCCTCCCAGCTGGTGCGCCAGACCTCGCTGATGATCTGCTCGCGCCGGAAGACGACTCCGGGCCGCTGGGCGAGGAGCGCCAGGAGATCGAACTCCTTGCGGGTGAGCTGGACATCTTCCCCGTCCACGCTGACGCGCCGGGTCGGCAGCTCGATGACGACCGGGCCGAGCCGCAGGGCGTCGCCCGTGGCGCCCTGCTGGGCGTCGTCGGTGGCTCCGGTTCGCCGGCTGACCGCGTGGATACGGGCCAGCAGCTCACCGGTGTCGTACGGCTTGACCACGTAGTCGTCGGCGCCCATGTTGAGCCCGTGGATGCGGGACCGGACGTCCGAGCGCGCGGTCACCATGATCACGGGTGTGGAGGTGAGCTTCCGCAGCTTGCCGCAGACCTGGTAGCCGTCCTGGTCTGGGAGACCGAGATCGAGAAGCACGACGCCAAAGGGCGGCTTGTCCGGATGGCTGTCGGGCAGCACCGCGCGCAGCGCCTCTTCGCCGTTGCGGGCGTGGACGACCTGGAACCCGTGCCTCGCCAGCACCGCGGACAGGGCGGCGGCGACGTGGTCGTCGTCCTCGACGAGCAGCAGCCTCATGGCCCCCCTACGTTCGTGAGCGGTGTTCGTACGGTCGATGATGCGGCGATCCGCAAGGACGTCGGATGGTCGGCGCCGACGTCAGAGTGTCAGAGCGTTGTCGCGGCATCCAACAGGGCATGAACGCCGATGCGCCCGCAAGGAGTCAAGGGGCATCCTGTTACACAGTGGTTTCCGTTACCTACCCGGTACGCTGACCACCGCCCTGTTCACGCAGAGTGTCCGATTGCGGCCCGATCGTTATGCTCAATTTCCCCTCAGATGTAATGACTGTGGTCGCAGCGCGTGATTAGGGTCCTCTGCAACCGAGGAGGACGGAGCAAGAAGCCGATGAGCGGAGTGTCAGTGACCAAGGGCGCAGACGAAGCCGTACCCGCTGCGGGCGACCTGGTCGTACTGAGCGACGTGAACAAGCACTTCGGCGCGCTGCATGTGCTCCAGGACATCGACCTGACGATCACGCGCGGCGAAGTCGTCGTGGTGATCGGACCGTCCGGGTCCGGAAAGTCCACGCTGTGCCGCACGATCAACCGCCTGGAGACGACCGACTCCGGCACCATCACGATCGATGGCAAGCCGCTGCCTCAGGAAGGCAAGGAGCTCGCACGGCTCCGCGCCGACGTGGGCATGGTGTTCCAGTCGTTCAACCTGTTCGCGCACAAGACCGTGCTGGAGAACGTGACGCTCGGCCAGGTCAAGGTGCGCAGGACGGACAAGAAGGCCGCCGAGGTGAAGGCGCGGGCGCTGCTCGACCGGGTAGGGGTCGCCGCGCAGGCCGACAAGTACCCCGCCCAGCTCTCCGGTGGCCAGCAGCAGCGCGTCGCGATCGCGCGGGCGCTCGCGATGGACCCCAAGGTCATGCTCTTCGACGAGCCGACGTCGGCACTCGACCCCGAGATGATCAACGAAGTCCTCGAGGTCATGCAGCAGCTGGCGCGAGACGGGATGACGATGGTGGTCGTCACCCACGAGATGGGCTTCGCCCGATCCGCCGCCAACCGGGTCGTGTTCATGGCGGACGGCAGGATCGTCGAAGAGGCATCGCCCGAGGAATTCTTCAGCAACCCGCGCAGCGACCGGGCCAAGGACTTCCTGTCGAAGATCCTCCACCACTGAGTCCTGGATCAGTTGTCCGTATCGCGTCTGATCCAACACTTCGCGTCAAACTCTAGGGAAGTCATCATGAAGCTTCGTAAGGTCACCGCCGCTTCGGCCACCGTGCTCGCGCTCGCCCTGTCAGCCACGGCCTGCGGCTCCGACAGCAAGGAGAGCGGCACCGACACCGGCACCGACGGCGGCGGCAAGAAGATCACCGTCGGCATCAAGTACGACCAGCCCGGCCTCGGTCTGAAGACGCCGGACGGCAAGTTCACCGGCTTCGACGTCGACGTCGCGAAGTACGTCGCCAAGGAGCTCGGTTACGACGAGAAGGACATCGAGTTCAAGGAGACGAAGAGCGCCGACCGCGAGACCGCGCTGGCCCGCGGCGACGTGGACTTCATCGCCGCAACGTACTCGATCACCGACGAGCGCAAGCAGAAGGTCGACTTCGCCGGCCCGTACCTCCTCGCCCACCAGGACCTGCTGATCCGCGCCGACGACAACATCAGCAAGGGTGACGACCTCAACGGCAAGAAGCTCTGCTCGGTCACCGGCTCCACCTCCGCGCAGAACGTGAAGAAGGACTTCGCGCCGAAGGCCCAGCTGAAGCAGTACAGCACCTACTCCCAGTGCCTCGGCGCCCTCCAGAGCGGCGCCGTCGACGCGCTGACAACCGACGACTCGATCCTCGCCGGTTACGCCTCGCAGGAGCAGTACAAGGGCAAGTTCAAGATCGCCGGCCTCAAGCTGAGCAACGAGAACTACGGCATCGGTGTCAAGAAGGGCGACACCGAGATGGTCAACAAGATCAACGCCGCCCTCGAGAAGATGGTCCAGGACAAGTCCTGGGACGCGGCCGTGAAGGCCAACTTCGGCCCGGCGAACTACCAGAACGAGCCCGCCCCGAAGATCGGCAACATCGTCAAGTGAAGCAGGGCTGACGAGGCGGGGCGCCCCCCCGGGGGGGGGGGCCGGGGCCCCCCCCCCCCCCCCCCCCGGGGGGGGGGGGGGGGGGTGGTTTATGGGGGGGAAATGGGGGGGGGGGGGGGGGTTCCGGGTGAAAA
>NZ_JBIRZM010000018.1:118203-157973 GCF_044390825.1 Streptomyces sp. NPDC018833
GTCCGGGGGAGTTTAGGCACACTTGGGCCCGGGCCACATACACGACCTCCCCGGCCCCCACGAGGGTAACCTCCTTCATGTGACGGGGGGGGGGGGGGGCGCGCCCCCCCTGAGGGCGGCGCGCCGGGCCCTCCCACACGCGAAAGCGCGGGAGATCGTGTTCGACTTTCTTGAAGGTTACGACTTGCTCGGGGCGTTCTGGATGACGGTGAAACTCACCGTCCTCTCCGGAATCGGCTCTCTGGTGCTCGGCACCGTTCTCGCCGCGATGCGGGTGAGTCCGGTGCCCCTGATGCGCGGATTCGGCACGGTCTACGTAAACGTGGTCCGGAACATCCCACTGACCGTGATCATCGTCTTCTCCGCAGTCGGTCTCGCCGACACCCTCGGCATGACCATGGGGGTTCCCGACGACTTCGAGGCTCTGCCGTTCCGGCTGGCTGTCCTCGGGCTCTCGGTCTACACCGCGGCCTTCGTCTGCGAAGCCGTGCGGTCCGGCATCAACACCGTGCCGGTCGGCCAGGCGGAGGCGGCACGCGCTCTTGGTCTGAGCTTCACGCAGGTCCTGACAACCATCGTGCTCCCGCAGGCCTTCCGTTCGGTCATCGGTCCACTCACCAACGTGCTGATCGCGCTCACCAAGAACACCACCGTCGCAGCGGCCATCGGCGTCGCGGAGGCGGCTCTCCTGATGAAGGAGATGATCGAGAACGAGGCACAGCTGGTCCTCATCTCGGCGGTCTTCGCCTTCGGCTTCGTGGTTCTCACCCTTCCCACCGGACTCATCCTCGGCTGGGTCGGCAAGCGCATGGCGGTGAAGCGATGACTTCCGTCCTCTACGACGCTCCCGGGCCCCGCGCCAAGCGTCGCAACATCGTCTACACGACCGCGTTCCTCGCCCTGCTCGGGCTGGGCGTCTGGTGGATCCTCAGCGTCTTGTCCGACAACGGACAGCTCGAGTCGTCCCTGTGGAAGCCGTTCATCGAGGCTCAGGCCTGGACGACCTATCTCCTGCCCGGCCTGGGCAACACGCTGAAGGCAGCAGCCCTCGCCATGGTCATCGCGCTTCCGCTGGGTGCGGTCTTTGGCATCGCCCGGCTCTCCGACCACCGCTGGGTCCGCATCCCGGCCGGGGTGGTCGTGGAGTTCTTCCGCGCCATCCCTGTCCTCCTCCTGATGCTGTTCGCGAACCAGCTCTACGCGAACTCCGACGCCATCAGCAGCGACATCCGCCCGCTGTACGCCGTGGTCACCGGCCTCGTGCTGTACAACGCGTCGGTCCTCGCAGAGGTCGTCCGCGCAGGCATCCTGTCGTTGCCCAAGGGCCAGACGGAGGCTGCCAAGGCGATCGGCCTGCGCAAGGGCCAGACGATGACGAACGTCCTGCTCCCGCAGTCCGTGACCGCGATGCTGCCCGCACTGGTCTCCCAGCTCGTCGTGATCGTCAAGGACACCGCGCTCGGCGGCGCACTGCTGGCCTTCACGGAGCTGCTCAGCGCTCAGAGCACGCTGGCCGCGAACTACGCGAACACCATCCCGAGCTTCATCGTCGTCGCGGTGATCTTCATCCTCCTCAACCTGCTTCTCACGAGCTTCGCCTCCTGGCTGGAGGGCAGGCTGCGACGGGGCAAGAAGAGCACGGGCGCGGTCCTGACCGCACCGGGCGGCGCGGAGGAGCCCGTCGGTGAGCCCGGAGTCACCAAGACCGATGACGGACGGACGCTCTGACGGTTCATCGGATGTTCGAACGCTGAGGGGCGGTGGCCGCGGGCCACCGCCCCTCGCCGCACCCCGGTGTCGCTTGACGCAGGCACCGGCAGTGAGTTGCATACGTTCTGTGATCGCGCACCGGGCTGGTTCCGTACCTCTTCGCATGACCCTTCGCGCCCGAGGAGTCAGCTCGTGGACCCGGTGATCGTGGTCGGGGCCGGGCCGGTCGGCCTCGCCCTGTCCCTCGCCCTCGCCGCCCAGGGCGTCCCTTCCGTCGTCCTCGACGAGAGCAACGGCAAGGAGGAACCGCGCCCCGCCCGGACCGTCGTCCTGCGCTCGGACACCGCCGACCTGGTGGAGCGGCTCGGTTGCGGCACCCTGCGTGACGAGGGCATCCGCTGGAGGGGCTGGCGGTCGATGCGGCGCAAGCAGGAAATGCGGCACATTCCGCTCGGCGACGGCATCACCCCCGCTCCCCTGCACATCCCGCAGCACACCCTCACCCGCGGGCTGCGGGACGCGGTCACCAGGCAGCGGCTCGTACGGCTCGCCATCGACAGCCGTCTGGACTCGCTGGAGCAGGACGGCAGCGGCGTCACCGCCCACAGCCGCGGCCCTTCGGGCACCTGGTGGCGGGGCAGCTACCTCGTCGGCTGCGACGGCGCCAGATCCACGGTCCGCAAGCTCCTCGGCATCCGCTTCCCTGGGCGTACGGCGGTGGAACGCCATGCGGTGGCCGCACTGCGCACCGAACTTCCCTGGCAGGGCGAAGCGTTGCTGCACCGCCGACCGCCGTGGCCGTCGGGGGGCGACGAGGTCGTCGCGCGCCCCCTGCCGGACGGCGTGTGGCGGCTGGACTGGCTGCTGCCGCCCCGCGGCGAACTGGTCACCCCCGAGGCGCTGGTGGCGCGGGTACGGGACACCCTGGCAGGCTGGTGCGGCGCGACGCCGGCGTACGAGCTGATCGACACCGGCGTGTACACCCTGCACCACCGCCTCGCACGCCGGTGGCGCGTCGAGCGGGCCTTCCTCGCCGGTGATGCCGCACACCTCCTCGGCGCACTCGGCACGCAGGGCGTCGACGAGGGGCTGCGCGACGTCGACAACCTGGCCTGGAAGCTGGCGCGCGCCTGGCACCACGGGGCGTCCGGGACACTGCTGGACAGCTATCAGGAGGAGCGCCGCACCGCCGTCGCCGCGCGGCTGCGCGCCGCGGACCAGTCGCTGCCGATACTGCGCAGCGGCAGCGGTCTGCGCACCTACCTGCCCGGGGCGGCGCGCGGCCACGACACGATGCTCACCGACGGTCACCTCGGTCAGGGCGTACTCGGCGCACCCCCTGTCTACGCGCACTCGGTTCTCACGCCCGAACCCTTGACCCCCTGGAACGCGGTCGGCACGGAGACGGGCGCCCCCGTCGACGACGTACGGGTGACCGCTCCCGACGGCACGGCGGCACGGCTGCGGGACCGGCTGGGGCAGGGCCGCCTGCTCGTGGTGCTCGTCGCGCCGGGCACCGGGGTGTGGGACCGGCGGCACTGGGTGAGCGCCGGAGTGATGCCCAGGCTGGCGGAGGCCGTGACCGGGCTTCCGATGCAGGCCGAGCTGCTGGTGACGGAGAGTTATCCCGGGGCGTCGGCCCACACCGTGCTGCTCGTCCGGCCGGACGGACACCTGGCGGCGGCCTTCGCGGGCGTACGGCCCACCGAGCTGTACGCGGCGGCCGACACCGTACGCGGTGGCGCACCCTCGGCGGCTGGCACCGACCGTACCGACCGTACCGGCCGTACCGCAGACATCAATTGACCCGCGCTGTGCCCCGTGGTGTACTCCGGAGCGTGAACGACACCGATGTGCGCCTGTGGCGGAGGGTCCATATGGACCTCGTCCGCTACGCGGGCTGCGTGTGTCGCCCGTCCTGCTGAATCGCCTTCCCCGCGCCGTGGCCCGCTGTGCCCGCGCGCTCGCCAGCGAACTTCCAGGACGGTATCCGTGTCCCAGACTGCTCCCGCACCCTCTGTCATCACTGCTCCACGCCCGGCCGGTGCCAACGCCCCGGGCGGCCCCACCACCGCAGAACTGCTCGGCTTCGTACGGCGCGCCGCCGCCGACCGGGAACTGATCGCCTCCCTGCCGCGCGACCCCGAAGGCCGCACCTGGCTGCGGCTCGACGGCCCGCGCGGGAGCGAGGCGTGGCTGATCGGCTGGCCGCCCGGCACCGGAACCGGCTGGCACGACCACGCCGAGTCGCTGGGCGCGTTCGCCACCGCGGAGGGGCAGCTGACCGAACACTCCCTGGCGGTCCGGCTTCCCGCGGGCGGCTGGAAGACGCTCGAACTGAACGAAGGCGTAGACCGCAGGCGCCACCTGAGCGCGGGACGGGCGCGCGCCTTCGGCACGCACCATGTCCACGAAGTGCTCAACGAGTCGCCCACCGACCACGCCGTCTCCGTGCACGCCTACTATCCGCCGCTCCCGCTGATGAGGCGCTTCAGCAGGTCGGGCGCGGTCCTTCGACTCGAGCAGGTCGAGCGCCCGGAGGACTGGCAGTGAGCGAACGCACAGGGATCGACGAGCTGCTGGAACGCGTACGGGAAGGGCTGGTACGCGTCGGGCCGCAGGAGGCGTTCGAGGCGGCCGAGGACGGAGCGCTCCTCGTGGACATCCGCTACCAGGCGCTGCGGGAGCGGGACGGAGTGATTCCCGGCGCACTGGTCGTGGAACGCAACGAGCTGGAATGGCGGCTCGACCCGCAGGGCAGCCATCGGGCGCCGGAGGCGACGCACCACGACCTGCGCATCGTGGTGATCTGCAACGAGGGGTACGCCTCGTCCCTCGCGGCCGCTTCCTTGCACGAACTGGGCCTGCGTCGTGCGACCGACCTCGTCGGCGGCTTCCAGGCCTGGCGGGCCGCGGGTCTGCCGGTGACGCGGTAGGTGCGGAGCGGCGCACGGCCTCGACGTGTGGGCGTCGCGCGTTTGCGAGCGGACGTCGGCGCACACCTGGTTGACAGCGGACCGAGTTCGCCCTGACCGCTCCGCACGAATTCGTCGGCCCACACGCGTGGCGGCCGGGCATCGCGCGTCGGCCCACACGCGTGGCGGCCAGGCATCGCGCGTCGGCGCGCGTCACGGCACGTAGCTGGGCGCACGGTGCCTGGCGTCGCGGGCGGCGTCGGCGCGCACCTGGTCGGTGCGGCGGACCGAGTCGCGCTGCCCGGTCCACATGGGCATCGGCGCACACGCATGGGCGTCGCGCATCGCGGACGGCGCCGCAACGTGGCGCACACGCATAGCGGGTGTCGCGAGTGGACTTCGGCGCACCATTTACTCCTCGGCCGGGGCGCGTCGCGGCGCACACCGGGCGGGCGGCGGCCTGCCGGTCGCGGGGAGGTGCCGGCGTTGGCGCACGCGTCGCGAGGGGGCGGCGGGCCGGGCGGCCGGACACCGGGCCGCCCGCTAGAACGTCGTGTCGTCCAGGTCCGCGGTGTCCTCGCCCTCCTCTTCGAGGGCGCGCTTGACCACCCGGAGCGCCATGCCCTCCGAGTAGCCCTTGCGGGCCAGCATCCCGGCAAGGCGGCGCAGGCGGCGGTCACGGTCGAGGCCACGGGTGGTGCGCAGCTTGCGGTCGACCAGCTCCCGAGCCGTCGCCTCCTCCTGATCCGAGTCCAGCTGCCCCACGGCCTCGTCGATCAGCGTGGCGTCGACGCCCTTGGTCCGCAGCTCTCGGGCCAGCGCCCGGCGGGCGAGGCCACGGCCGTGGTGCCGCGACTCCACCCAGGCGTCGGCGAAAGCTGCGTCGTTGATCAGTCCCACGTCCTCGAACCGGGAGAGGACCTCCTCGGCCACCTCCGCGGGGATCTCCCGCTTGTGCAGCGCGTCGGCCAACTGCTTACGGGTGCGGGGTGTCCCGGTGAGCAGGCGCAGGCATATCGCCCGCGCCCGCTCCGCCGGATCCTGGGGCGGCAGCGCCTGCTCGGCCCTCGACGAGTCGGCGCTGTCGCCCGGCCATTCGGTGCGCCGGGCCATGGGTCAGCCCTTGGCCGCCGCCGTCTTGGCCGACTTCGCCTTGGAAGCCGGTGCGGGCACGGACTTCGCCGTGTCCTCGGACGCCGCCACGCCTGCCGCGTCCGCTCCGGGCTCGGCCGCGGGCACCTCCGGGCGGACGCCGACGCCCAGCTTCTCCTTGATCTTCTTCTCGATCTCGTTGGCGAGGTCGGGGTTGTCCTTCAGGAAGTTGCGCGCGTTCTCCTTGCCCTGGCCGAGCTGGTCGCCCTCGTAGGTGTACCAGGCGCCCGCCTTGCGGACGAAGCCGTGCTCCACGCCCATGTCGATCAGACCGCCCTCGCGGCTGATGCCCTGGCCGTAGAGGATGTCGAACTCGGCCTGCTTGAAGGGGGGCGCGACCTTGTTCTTGACGACCTTGACGCGGGTGCGGTTGCCCACCGCGTCCGTGCCGTCCTTCAGGGTCTCGATGCGGCGGATGTCCATGCGCACCGAGGCGTAGAACTTCAGCGCCCGGCCACCGGTCGTGGTCTCCGGAGAGCCGAACATCACACCGATCTTCTCGCGCAGCTGGTTGATGAAGATGGCGGTGGTCTTGGACTGGTTGAGCGCGCTGGTGATCTTCCGGAGCGCCTGGCTCATCAGACGGGCCTGCAGACCGACGTGGGAGTCGCCCATCTCGCCCTCGATCTCGGCACGCGGCACCAGGGCGGCGACGGAGTCGATGACGATGAGGTCGAGGGCACCGGAGCGGACCAGCATGTCCACGATTTCCAGCGCCTGCTCGCCATTGTCCGGCTGGGACAGGATCAGGTTGTCGATGTCGACGCCGAGTTTCTTCGCGTACTCGGGGTCGAGGGCGTGCTCCGCGTCCACGAAGGCCACTGCGCCGCCGGCCTTCTGCGCGTTGGCCACGGCGTGCAGGGTCAGGGTCGTCTTGCCGGAGGACTCGGGGCCGTAGATCTCCACCACGCGGCCGCGCGGCAGGCCGCCGACGCCGAGGGCTACGTCGAGCGCGGTCGACCCGGTGGGGATGACCTCGATGGGCTCGTTCGGCCGCTCGCCCAGACGCATCACGGCGCCCTTGCCGAACTGCCGTTCAATCTGTGCGAGCGCGGCGTCGAGCGCCTTCTCGCGGTCGGTTCCTGCCATGGGTTCCACCCGATTTGCTTGAGTCGATCGCTTCACGTCAAAGACGCTAACCCCTGCCACTGACAATGGGCCCCGCCGTCCCTCCAGCCTGTGGATAACTCACGGGATCCCGCGGGAATCCGGGCCGGAACCCCATGAGAATGGATGTTCGATTTTGGTGTCAAGCTCACCATGCCAATGAGCCAACGGTCCCCGGCGGTACGCGGTCGCTTCGCAGTACCTCCTCAGGGTCCTCCCGCTCCTCCGCCGGGACAACGGCCCGGGGCAGGGCGGTCCACCGGCACCGAGACCGGTCGCGGCCAGGCCTCGACCGAGCCCCCCGCGCCGGTCACGCCTCCGGCAGCCCGTCGGCCCCGGCGCGATGCCCCTCCGGTGCCGGCCGGTCGCGGCGAAGCGCCAGCCGCACCCGGGCGAGCGCCCGGCTCGCGCGGGGACGGTGGTGTCCGTGCACACGTGGGTCGTCGGTCACGTCGTACCGCCGCACATAGGCGCCGAGGAACGCCTGGAGCGTCGCGACCGCCGGGATCGCGATCAGCGCGCCGACCGCCCCCAGCAGTGCCGTTCCCGCCACCACCGAGCCGAAGGCGACCGCCGGATGGATGTCCACCGTCTTGGCGGTCAGCTTGGGCTGCAGCATGTAGTTCTCGAACTGCTGGTAGAACACGACGAATCCGAGCACCCACAGGGCGTACCAGGGGTTCTCGGTGAACGCGATCAGCATCGGCAGGGCGCCCGCGAGGTAGGTGCCGATCGTCGGGATGAACTGCGAGACCAGGCCGACCCACACCGCGAGCGCGGGAGCGTACGGCACCCCCAGGATCTCCAGCAGGACGAAGTGCGAAGCACCGGAGATCAGCGCCATGAGTCCGCGCGAGTACAGATATCCGCCGGTCTTGTCGACCGCGATCTCCCAGGCACGCAGCACCTCGGTCTGCTTGGCCGGCGGCAGGACGGAGCACAGGGCACGGCGCAGCCGCGGACCGTCGGCCGCGAAGTAGAACGAGAACAGGAAGATCGTCAGCAGTTTGAACAGCCCGCCCAGTACGGTCGCCGAGATGTCGAGCACGCCGGTGGCACTGTTCTGCACGTACTTCCGCAGCCAGTCGGAGCGCAGCAGGCTGTCCTGCACCTCGACCCGGGACAGCTCGGTGTGGAAGGTGCCGTTGATCCAGCGGATGACGGAGTCGATGTACTTGGGAAGGTCCTCGACCATGTCGATGATCTGACCGGCCAGCATCGAGCCGAGCAGCACGACGAACCCGATCCCGGCCACCAGCACCGCGAAGAAGACCAGGAAGGTGGCGAGCCCTCGACGCATGCCGCGCGCGGCCATGCGGCCCACCGCGGGTTCCACGGCGAGCGCCAGGAAGAACGCGATCAGGACGTTGATCAGCAGCCCGATGAGCTGGTGGAAGGCCCAGCTCCCGAGCTGGAAACAGGCGTAGAGGGCGAGAGCCAGCACCATGGCGCGCGGCAGCCAGCGCGGCATGCGAACAGCGCCGCCGTTGCCGTTCACCGCCGTCGGCGGGAGCGTGCCGGGTGGTGTGGTGGAGGCGGCGACGTCCTGCACGGTCACGTCAGCGGCGGTCTCGTCCTGGGTGTTGCTGTCGGTCCGGTCCACCGGCCAAGTGTCCCGTACGCCGGCGGCAGGGAACTGCCTGCCCCGGATGTCAGCGCTTGTCAGCGGGGATGTTCATGGCGGCGCACACGGCGCGCCAGACGTCCTTCGCCTCCCAGCCCGCCGCCAGGGCCTGGTGGACCGTGCGGCCGCCCAGCTCGGTCATCACATGATCACGCGCGAACGAGTCGGCGTAGGTGGCGCCGAAGTGATCGGCCATCCGCTCCCAGAAAATCGTCAACCGCATGACTCCAGTATCCCGCCCCCTGCGAGTGCAGCTCCGCCCGTCGGACTTGCCGAAAGCCCTTTCCGCCCTACGGTCGGAACATGGCTGGAACCGGAGCAACCAATGAGACGCCGCTCGCGTCTCCACTCGCCCGCGCCGAGCGCTTCATCTGGCTGACCGCCCGCGTCCTGGAGGAGCGGCGGTTCGCGTACCACTTCCTTGGCGGCGGCTCGGACGTCGTCGAGACGGCTCTGGCCGCGTACCTCAACGAGGACGGCGGCTACGGCCACGCGCTTGAACCCGATCTGCGCGGCCCCGTCAGCCAGCCCCTGCACACGGCGCACGCCCTGCGGGTGCTGGACTCCATCGGCCGCTGCGGCGGTCTGCGTGTGGAGCGGATGTGCCGCTACTTCACCCAGGTGTCGACACCGGACGGCGCGCTGCCCGCCATCCACCCGTCACAGCGCGGATATCCGGCCGCCCCGTTCCTCCCGATCGTCGACAACCCGCCGAGCGAACTGCTCGCCACAGGCCCGGTCGTCGGCCTGCTGCACCGCAATCAGGTGTGGCACGCCTGGCTGTTCCGGGCCACTGACTTCTGCTGGGCGGCCGTGGACGCCCTCGACAAGTCCCATCCGTACGAGATCGAAGCGGCGGTCGCGTTCCTGGACAGCGCCCCGGACCGCTCCCGCGCCGAGGCGGCCGCGGACCGGCTCGGCCGGATGGTCCGCGAACAGCGGCTGGTCGCCCTCGATCCGCGGCGGCTGGACGACCAGCCAGTGGCGCCGGGGTACGCCCCCGGCGAACACCATTTCCCGCACCACTACGCCCCCACTCCGGCGTCCCTCGCCCGTCGCTGGTTCACGGACGAGGAGATGGCCGGCTCGCTGGATCACCTGGCGGCGCAGCAGGAGCCGGACGGCGGCTGGCCGATCACCTATCGCGCGTGGGCGCCGGGGACGACCCTGGAGGCCCGGCCGCTGGCGACCATCGAGGCGTTGCGGACGCTCCAGGCATACGGCCGTCCGATCGGCTGACCTGCCGCCGGCGTCCGATCCCGCCCGGCGCCGGGCCCCACGCGCGCGTGGCCGCTGACACCTGGTCGCCCGCGAGATGGCGGCCTTCCCCTACGGCTCACGCCCGCATGGCCACTGTCGCCTCCCTGCCAGGAGCCTCGCCGTACCGGGCACGGGCCGACCGGGTACGGGCCGGCCGGATACGGGCCGGCCGGATACGGGTCCCCACGCGCGCGTGGTCGCGATCAGCCCCCGAGCGCGCGTACGCCCGCCGTGACCGCCACGGCCGCCCCTACGACGACCAGGAAGGGCGCGCGCAGCAGCAGTGCCACGGCGGCGGCTCCCAGCCCGGCCGCCCGGGCGTCGAGGACGAGCGCGTCACCGACGCCGAAGGTCTGCTGCGCCGTGAGTGCGGCCAGCAGGGCGACGGGCAGCAGCGCGGCCAGCCGCCGCACGAGCGGACGTTCCAGGGTGTCGGCCGGTACGAGGAGGCCGACGAGCTTGACGAGGTAGCAGCCGACGGCGGTCGCCGCGATCGCGATCCAGATGCTCAACGGTCCTCTCCCTTTCCCTTCCGCGGGGCCTCTCCCGTCTCCGGGACCTTCGTACGGCCCGACTCCGGGGCCCTGGTACGGCCCGTCCCTCCTGCCCCGTCCGTGTGCCGGGCGGTGTCCGTTCGCCCGCCGATGGCACGGCCCTTGAGCCACAGCACGGCCGGCGCGGCGAGCGCCGCCACCAGCACCGGCACTCCTGCCGGCAGGACCGGCAGGAATCCGAGTCCGAGCACCACCGCGAGCCCGGCCACGGCCCGCTCGGTGGCCGTGCGCAGCATGGGAGCGAGCAGGGCGAGGAAGACGGCGGGCCCGGCCGCGTCCAGTCCCCACGCGTCGGTGTCGCCGATCGCCTCCGCGCCCAGTGCTCCGAGGAGCGTGGTCAGGTTCCACAGCACGTAGAGCGTGAGCCCGGTGACCGTGAAGCCGATGCGCACGCTGCGCCGCGTGGGCTGGGCGAGCGCGACGGCGGTGGTCTCGTCGATGACCCAGTGGGCCGCGAGCGGCCGTACGAAACGGGGCAGGGCGAGCAACTGCGACAGCCGCAGCCCGTAGAAGGCGTTGCGTACGCCCAGGAAGAACGCGCCCGCCGCGGCGGCGAACGGGTTGCCGCCCGCCGCGATGGCTCCGACGAGTGCGAACTGCGAGGCGCCGGTGAACACCAGCAGGCTGAGCACACAGGTCTGCAGAAGGGTGAGACCGGAGCCCGCCGACGTCACGCCGAAGGCGAATCCGGACAGGCCGACGGCGATCCCGACGCCGAGGGCGTCACGGACGACGGCCGAGTCCGGTTTGGTCGCCTCGCGCGGCCCGGGCACCGGTGCCTTGCGGGTGGGCATCTCTGGGTGAGCTGTCTGTTCTGCCACGCCGGGGACGCTACGCAGGGCCGCCGTGGGCCGTCTTGTACGTTCTTGCGCTTCTCCGCACCGAGGCCTCGGTGGCTGGACGCGCCCAAGGGGGAGCGCCGAGCCGATCGCGACGCTGGTGACGTCCGGGTCGGTGTGGGCGTTGGGCGGTCTGCGCCCGAGCCGGCCCCGGGCGGACACGACGTGCGTACTGGTCGCGTTCTCGGGAGGTGCGGGTTCTGCCGTCGGGCATGGGTGGCGCGGATCTTCCGCGCATCGGCACGCAACGGGTGGTGGGCGGTGTGGTGCTGCCACCGGCACGGAGAGTGTGACGCGGCGGCAGCACCGAGGTGATCAACGGGCAGGGTCGAGAAGGACCTTGCGGACGCCGTCGGCACGGCTGTTGAACAGTTCGTACGCCGCAGGACCCTCGGAGAGGATGAAGCGGTGGGAGACCACGACCTCCGGGGTGATCCGGCCGGCTTGGGCGAGCGCGATCAGGGCAGGGAGTTCGTAGTGGACCGAACACAGTCCGATGGCGAACTCCAACTCCTTGACCTGAGCCAGTCCCATGTGGAAGGGGAAGGCCTTGTTCTGGCTGACACCAATGACGCTGACCCGTCCAGCCTGCCGGACGGCCTTGAGCGCGAGTTCGATGGTGGCGTCCGAGCCCACGGCCTCTATCACGGCGTCCGGACCGCGTCCTGCGGTCATCTCCCGTACGGCCGTCCGTGCGTCCTCGCCCTCGACCGGCTCGACGCCCAGGGTGGCGGCGAAGGCACGGCGCTCCGCGACCAGGTCCGCGCCCAGCACACGGGCGGCGCCCATGGCGAAGGCGGACTGGGCGGCCATGAGGCCGACCGGGCCGAGGCCGATGACCAGGACGGTCTCGCCGGGCTGGATGCGGGCGCGGCGGCACCCGTACCAGGCCGTGGGGGCGTTGTCCGTGAGGACCACGGCGGCCTCGTCGGAAATGCCCTCGGGCAGGTGCACCAGGTTGACGTCGGCGTAGGGCACCGCGAGGGCCTCGGCCTGACTGCCCGGGAGTTGCGGGCTCACCCCGTAGCAGAGGTCCGTCGCGGTCTTGGCGCGCTCGCACCGGGCGGTGAACCCGGCCGCGCAGGTCCGGCACCGGGTGCAGCCGACCGAGGCGGGAACCA
Organism: Streptomyces sp. NPDC018833; assembly: GCF_044390825.1. Classification (NCBI taxonomy): domain Bacteria; kingdom Bacillati; phylum Actinomycetota; class Actinomycetes; order Kitasatosporales; family Streptomycetaceae; genus Streptomyces; species Streptomyces sp. NPDC018833. The sequence continues at coordinate 130,486 of NZ_JBIRZM010000018.1, forward strand.
GCACCCGGTCGCCGGGCTTGAAGCGGGTGACCTGGTCGCCGGTGTCGACGACCACGCCGACGCACTCGTGTCCCGGGGTGTAGCCCAGTTCCGGGCTGAACGAGTTGCCGCTGTAGATGTGCAGGTCGCTGCCGCAGATACCGGCCGTGGTGACCTGGACGACCGCGTCGGTGGGGCTGGTGACGGCTGGGTCGGGGACATCGCCGTATCGAATGTCATGGCGGCCGTGGTAGGTCAGTGCCTTCACTGGATTCTCTCTCCTCTGCCCTACTCGTCCGCGACCTTGAGCACCAGCTTGCCGTGGTTCTCACCGCGGAACAGCCGCATCAGGGTCTCGGGAAACGCCGCCACGCCACCTGGTACGACGTCCTCCAGCGCCCGCAGCCGGCCCTCCGCCTGCCACTTGACGAGCTGTGCGATTCCCTCGGCGTAGCGTTCGGCGTAGTCGAACACCACCATGCCCGTCATGGAGGCGCGATTGACCAGCAGCGACATGTAGTTGCTGGGGCCCTTCGTCTCGGTGCTGTTGTACTGGGAGACCGCGCCGCAGATGACGACGCGGGCACCGCGCGCCAGCGTGAGCAGCGTGGCGTCCAGGACGTCGCCGCCGACGTTGTCGAAGTACACGTCGACGCCGTCGGGGGCGTGCTGGCGCAGCGCCTTGCGGACGTCCTCGGTCTGGTAGTCGATCGCGGCGTCGAACCCGAACTCATCGACCACCAGTCGGCACTTGCGCTCGCCCCCGGCGATGCCGATGACCCGGCAGCCCAGGATCTTGGCGATCTGGCCGACGACGCTGCCGACGGCCCCGGCCGCTCCGGAGACCACGACGGTCTGGCCCGGCTCGGGACGTCCGATGTCGATCAGGCCGAAGTAGGCCGTCAGGCCCGACATGCCGAGCGTGCCGAGATACGTCGGCAGGGGGGCCGCCGCCGGGTCGACCTTGGTGACGTCGCGCCCGTCCGACCGGCAGTATTCCTGCACGCCGAATGTGCCCGACACATGCTCGCCGACCGCGAAGCCGGGGTGGCGGGAGGCGATCACCCGTCCCACCGCGCCGGCGCGCATCACCTCGCCGATCTCCACGGGGCGGATGTAGGACCTGCCCGCGTTCATCCAGCCGCGCATCGCCGGGTCGATCGACAGGTAGAGCACCTGCACCAGGAACTCCCCGTCGCCCGGCTCACCGACCGGCTCCTCGACGTGCTTCCAGTCCGTGGGCTGCGGCTCGCCCACCGGGCGGGCGGCCAGGCGCACCTGGTGGTTGACGTTGGTCATCTCCGGCGGCTCCTGCGATCGGCGGTGGATCGGGCCTGCGGCGCGACCGGCAGGCTGCTCGCCGCCGCGTACTGCTCAGGCACGGGACATACCGGCTGGTCGGTACGTCGTTGGTGAGCGTACGGTGCCGTCTCGCTAGGGGCAAGAGGATCCGGATGCGACGTACGACGCGGACCCACGGCCCGACCGCGCCCCAGACGGCACGCCCATTGCGGTGACCGCGCCCTCGGAGCCGCGCCCCGGGTGCGCGTCCCCTCCGTGCCTGGATCGGCCGCCAGGCGGTCAACGTGTGGACGGCCGTTGCTCGCGGACCGGTCGATCTCGACTACAGGTCGGGCGGCGTTTCCACGTCCGACGTGCCTCTCCGCACTTCACGCGGAAGGGTGCACGGGCGGATTCAGCGGAGTGCCGGGCGAGTCAGGGCTGCCGACTGGCCTCGATCCTGCCAAGCAGTCGCATGAGCAGATCGGCCAGAAGCACCACCTCGGCGGCTTCCGTGGCATCGGTGTATTCGGCGCGGCGCCGGCTCGCGGAGTACGTGCGCTGCGATCAACGAGCAGACGTGGGCCGGACAACGGTTCGCTCACGCCGATAGGCCCCCGGCGGCACGCCCACGATCCTGGTGAAGTGGCGGTTGAGATGGGGTTGATCGGCGAAGCCGACGGCGACGGCGGCCTCGGCCGGTGCCGTCCCGGCGTCCAGGAGATGGCGGGCGCGGCGCACGCGCGCGTCTGTCAGCCAGGTGTGCGGCGGCAGACCGTACGCGGCCTTGAAAGCGCGCAGGAGCGCGAAGGGACTGGTGCCGAGCTCCTGCGCGAGCTCCTCCAGCGATGGCGGATCGGCCATCCGCTCCTCGAGAAGCTGCCTGGCCAGCGCCGCCGTACGGGCTCCGGACGCGAGCGGCGGACGGGCGGGCAGTGAACGCCCGTGGCGGCGCAGCAGCCGCGCGACCGTCATGCGCAGCACGCTGTCGGCGGCGAGCGCGTTGCCCTCTTCGGCGGCGCGGTGCACCTCGTGGACCAGGCGGGCGGTGTCCGGGTCCTCGACGATCGTCTCGGCGAATCCCGCGGTGCCGCGCAGGGTGGTCACGTCCTCGGCGATCGTCGCGACAAGCCCGGAGGAGGGGTAGAGGGTCGAGTACACCCAGCCCTCCGGCACCCCCGCCCTCGCCGAGTGCGGCACTTCCGGATTGATCATGACGACGGTGCCGGGCCTGGCCCGGATCGTCCCCTCCGGCATGAGCACGTCCTCGATGCCTCGTCGTACGGCGCCGAGCACGAAGCCCTCGTGCGTGTGCCGGGTGAAGGAGTGACGCACATAGCGGGCACGCAGCAGGTCCAGGCCGGGTACGCCGGGGTACTGCCAGTGCCGCGCCCACTCGTCCTTCCGGTCCGGTGCCGCGTCGCTCTCCATGCAGCAATTCTGCGCCCGGCCCGGCGTCCGCGACCTGCCCGTCCGCCTCCTGGACACGGGTTGTCAGTGGTCGGGTGCACGATGGGGGGCATGGCCAGGACTGCGCTCGACTCCTTCTCCCCCGCGACCCGAGGCTGGTTCACGGGGGCGTTCAGCGCGCCCACTGCCGCACAGGAGGGAGCCTGGCGGGCCATCGGTGAGGGCTCGGACGTTCTGGTGGTGGCACCCACCGGCTCCGGCAAGACGCTGGCCGCCTTCCTCGCCGCTCTCGACCGGCTCACGTCCACACCGCCCCCGGCGGAGACCAAGAAGCGCTGCCGCGTGCTGTATGTGTCCCCGCTCAAGGCGCTGGCGGTCGACGTCGAGCGCAATCTGCGCAGCCCGCTCACCGGGATCCGGCACGAGTCGGTGCGGCTGGGCCTGCCCGAGCCCGGGGTGCGGGTCGGCATACGGTCCGGCGACACCCCGGCAGCCGAGCGCCGGGCGCTGGTCTCCAGGCCCCCGGACATCCTGATCACCACGCCCGAGTCGCTGTTCCTGATGCTCACCTCCTCCGCGCGGGACGCCCTGGCGGGTGTCGAGACCGTCATCCTCGACGAGGTCCACGCGGTGGCCGGCACCAAGCGCGGCGCGCACCTCGCCCTGTCACTGGAGCGTCTGGACGAGCTGCTGCCGCGCCCGGCGCGCAGGATCGGCCTGTCGGCCACCGTCAGGCCGGTCGACGAAGTGGCGCGGTACCTGTCGCCGCAGCGCAGGGTGGAGATCGTCCAGCCGCCTTCCGGCAAGGAGTTCGACCTCTCGGTCGTCGTCCCCGTCGAGGACCTGGGGGAGCTGGGCGGCTCACCCGCCTCGGACGCGTCCGAGGGTCCCGGCGAGAAGCCCTCGATCTGGCCGCACGTCGAGGAGCGGATCGCCGACCTCGTCCAGGCCCACCGCTCCACGATCGTGTTCGCCAACTCCCGCCGCCTGGCGGAGCGTCTGTGCAACCGCCTCAATGAGATCGCGTACGAGCGGGTGACGGGCACTCCCCTGCCGGAGGAGGGGCCGCCGGCCGAGATCTTGGCGCAGTCGGGGGCCGCTCAGGGCGCGCCACCGCTCCTCGCCCGCGCCCACCACGGCTCGGTCTCCAAGGAGCAGCGCGCCCTGGTCGAGGAGGACCTCAAGGCGGGCCGGCTGCCCGCAGTCGTCGCCACCTCCAGCCTGGAGCTGGGCATCGACATGGGCGCGGTGGACCTGGTCGTCCAGGTGGAGTCACCGCCCTCGGTCGCCTCGGGTCTCCAGCGTGTCGGCCGGGCAGGGCACCAGGTCGGCGCTGTCTCGACAGGGGTCGTCTTCCCCAAGTACCGCGGCGATCTGGTGCAGGCGGCGGTCGTCACGGAGCGGATGCGCACCGGCTCCATCGAATCGCTGCGCGTCCCGGCCAATCCTCTGGACGTACTGGCCCAGCAGCTCGTGGCCATGGTCGCGATGGACACCTGGCAGTTCGACGACCTGCTGACGCTGGTCCGGCGTGCAGCGCCGTTCGCCTCCCTGCCCGAGTCGGCGTTCACCGCTGTCCTGGACATGCTCGCGGGGCGTTATCCGTCGGACGCCTTCGCCGAGCTGCGCCCGCGCGTGGTGTGGGACCGGGTCGCGGGCACGGTGACAGGCCGGCCGGGGGCGCAGCGGCTAGCCGTCACCTCCGGCGGCACCATCCCCGACCGGGGGCTCTTCGGCGTCTTCCTCGCGGGCGCGGATCCCAAGAAGGGCGGTGGCAGGGTCGGGGAGCTCGACGAGGAGATGGTGTACGAGTCCCGGGTCGGCGACGTCTTCACCCTGGGCACCACGTCCTGGCGGATCGAGGACATCACCCGGGACCGGGTGCTGGTCTCACCCGCCCCGGGCGTCCCCGGCCGCCTCCCCTTCTGGAAGGGGGACCAGCTGGGCCGCCCGCTGGAGCTGGGCCGTGCGGTCGGCGCGTTCCTGCGCGAGGTCGGCGGGCTGGCACCCGACGACGCCCGGCTGCGACTCCTGGCAGCGGGCCTGGACGCCTGGGCGGCGGACAACGTGCTGGCGTATCTCGACGAGCAGCGCCGGGCCTGCGGCCATGTCCCGGACGACCGCACGATCCTCGTGGAGCGGTTCCGGGACGAGCTGGGCGACTGGCGTGTGGTGATCCACTCGCCGTTCGGCGCACAGGTCCACGCGCCGTGGGCACTGGCGCTCGGCGCCCGCCTCGCCGAGCGGTACGGCATGGACGCGCAGGTCATGCACGCCGACGACGGCATCGTGCTGCGCCTGCCCGACGCCGACCTGATGGGTCTCGACCTCCTCGACCAGGACCCGGTCCACATCGACACGGCGTACGACAGTGAGCAGGCCCCCGTCGGAGCCGCGGACACGATCTTCGACAAGAGCGAGATCAGCCAGGTCGTGACCGACCAGGTCGGCGGGTCCGCCCTGTTCGCCTCCCGGTTCCGGGAGTGCGCCGCGCGGGCGCTGCTGCTGCCGCGGCGCACTCCCGGCAAGCGCACACCCCTGTGGCAGCAGCGCCAGCGTGCGGCCCAACTGCTTCAGGTGGCGAGCGAGTTCGGCTCTTTCCCGATCGTCCTCGAAGCCGTCCGCGAATGCCTCCAGGACGTCTTCGACGTCCCCGGACTCACCGAGCTCATGGGAGACATCGAGTCCCGACGGGTCCGCCTGGTCGAGGTCACCACGCCCGAGCCCTCTCCGTTCGCCCGCTCCCTGCTGTTCGGCTACGTGGCCCAGTTCCTCTACGAGGGCGACTCGCCGCTCGCCGAGCGGCGGGCGGCAGCCCTTTCGCTGGACTCCCGGCTGCTGGCCGAACTGCTGGGACAGGCGGAGCTGCGCGAGCTGCTCGACGCCGACGTGCTGACCGAGCTGGAGCGGGAGCTGCAGTGGCTCACGGACGACCGTCGGGTCAAGGACGCGGAGGGCGTGGCGGATCTCCTGCGCGTCCTGGGCCCCCTCACCGATGCCGAGCTCGCCGAGCGCGGTGGCGAGCCGGCCTGGCCCCGGGAGCTGGTGGCCTCGCGCCGCGCGATCCGCGTCCGCATCGCGGGCACCGACCACTGGGCCGCGGTCGAGGACGCGGGCCGACTGCGTGACGCCCTCGGCACCGCGCTGCCCGTGGGTGTCCCCGAGGCGTTCACCGAGCCGGTCAAGGATCCCCTGGGCGATCTCCTCGCCCGCTTCGCACGGACGCACGGACCGTTCACCTCGGCCCAGGCAGCGGCCCGCTTCGGTATGGGCCCGGCCGTCACGGAAGGCGGTCTGGCACGGCTCGCCGCTTCGGGGCGCGTCGTGCAGGGCGAGTTCCACCCGTCAGGCATCGGCCAGGAATGGTGCGACGCGGCCGTGCTGCGCCGTCTGCGCCGCCGCTCCCTGGCCGCGCTCCGCCACGAGCTGGAGCCGGTCCCGCCCGCCGCGCTCGCCGCGTTCCTTCCCCAGTGGCAGCACATGGGCAGCAACCGGCTGCGCGGCATCGACGGCCTGGCCCGCGCCGTCGAGCAGCTCCAGGGCGCGGCTGTTCCGGCCTCCGCCCTGGAAAAACTGGTCCTCCCCTCCCGCGTCTCCCACTACAGCACCACCCTCCTCGACGAACTGACCACGACCGGAGAGGTGCTGTGGGCGGGCGCAGGCGCCCTGCCCGGCAAGGACGGCTGGGTCTCGCTCTATCTGGCCGACGCCGCTCCGCTCCTGCTCCCGCCACCGCACCCGCTGGAGCTGACGGCCCTGCACGAGTCGGTGCTGACCGCCCTGTCCGGGGGGTACGGCCTGTTCTTCCGCCAGATCGCCGACCAGGTCCGCGCCACCACCCACCCCGACGCCACCGATCCCCAACTCGCCGACACGATCTGGGACCTGGCCTGGTCCGGTCGGCTCACCAACGACACTCTGGCACCGCTGCGCGCCCTGCTCGGGTCGGGCCGCACGGCCGGTTCGACGGCGCACCGCGCCAAGCGCACGGTCCCCCGCGGCCGGTACGGCACCCTGTCGGTGGCGGCCCGGCCCGCCACCCGCTCCGGCCCCCCGACCGTGAGCGGCCGCTGGTCCCTCCTGCCCGCCCCGGAGCCCGAGCCGACCCACCGGGCGCACGCTCTCGCCCGCAGCCTGCTCGACCGCCATGGTGTGGTGACCCGCGGCGCGGTGGCCGCCGAGGGCGTGGAGGGCGGCTTCTCCGCCACGTACCGCATCCTGTCGGCCTTCGAGGACAGCGGGCAGGCCCGCCGCGGCTATGTCGTCGAGGGCCTCGGAGCCGCCCAGTTCGCTATGGACGGCGCCGTCGACAGGCTGCGTGCCGCCTCCACCGCCCGGGACCGTGACGAGGGCCGGGCGGCGCCCCGCGCGATGGTGCTGGCCGCCGCCGACCCGGCGAACGCCTATGGCGCGGCGCTTCCGTGGCCCGAGCCGCCCGAGGGCGCCGGGCACAAACCAGGCCGCAAGGCGGGCTCCCTCGTCGTCCTCGTGGACGGCGAGTTGACGCTCTACATGGAGCGCGGCGGCAAGACGCTGCTCTCCTGGGTGACGGACCCGCTGGCCCCGGCCCTGCACGCGGCGGCTGCCGCACTGGCCACCGCGGCCCGTGAGGGCGCGCTGGGGACGGTGACGGTGGAACGGGCCAACGGCTCGCCGGCCCTGACCTCGCCCCTGGGCGGTGCGCTGGAGACCGCCGGATTCCACGCCACACCGAGGGGCCTGCGCCTGCGGCCCTGATCCGAGCCCGGGCCGGCCCTCCTGACCGGCCGGATGCCCCCGGGTCCCCGCCGGTCTCGCCCGACCGACCGGACGCCCCACGCCCGGTGACGGCACCCAGCGCTCAGGAGCGCCCACGCATCCTCGCCCCTGCCCGCCGGACCGCCCGGGGCACCCTCCGGCCCAGGACCGGCCCGTCAAGGCCGTCGACCGCCCTCCCAGCCAACCGGGCACAGGCCAAGCCCGCCGGACCGCCCGAGCACCCTCGACTCCGCCCGCCGACCGCCCGGGCCTCCTAGGCTCCGCAACCAGCCAGCCCGGGGCATCCTCACCCCGCCCGCCGGAAAGACGCCGACCGGCGCGGCTGCCCTCCTGACCAGCCGGACGCCCCCCGTCCCGCGCCGTCGCGTCCGTCCGGCCGCCCGCCCGACCAGCCGGGACCAGGCTGCGCCCGCCCGACCAGCCGGGACCATGCCGCCCGCCGCTCCCGATCCCGTCGCGCATCATGGATGTCATGCCCGAAGGAGACACCGTGTGGCTGGCCGCCCACCGCCTGCACCGCGCACTGGCCGACCGCGTGCTGACCCTGTCCGATCTGCGAGTGCCCCGGTTCGCCACCGCGGATCTCACCGGCCGCACCGTCCTGGACGTCACTCCGCGCGGCAAGCACCTCCTCACCCGTATCGAGGGCGGCCTCACCCTGCACTCGCACCTGCGGATGGACGGCTCCTGGCAGGTGTACGGCTCCGGTGAACGCTGGCGCGGCGGCCCCGCGCATCAGATCCGTGCCGTCCTCGGCAATGAGGCCTACACGGCAGTCGGCTATCGCCTGCCCGTCCTGGAACTGCTCCGTACCGCGGACGAGGAGCAGGCCGTGGGGCATCTCGGCCCCGACCTGCTCGGCCCCGACTGGGATCCGGACACGGCGGTGGCCAACCTCCTCGCCGACCCGGCCCGCCCCCTCGGCGAGGCCCTGCTCGACCAGCGCAACCTCGCCGGCATCGGCAATGTCTACAAGTCCGAGCTGGCCTTCCTGGCCCGCGTGACGCCCTGGCTCCCCGTCGGCGAGCTGCCCGCGGACATGCTCGCCCGTCTCGTGGCCACCGCCCACCGGCTCCTCGACGCCAACAAATCCCGCCCCGACCGTGTCACCACGGGCCGCCGCGGCCCCGGGCAGCGGCTGTACGTCTACGGCCGTGAAGGCCACCCCTGTCCCCGCTGCGGAACCCTCGTGCGCAGGGCCGATCAAGGTGACGGGGGCCGTGATCGCCCCACCTACTGGTGCCCGGGCTGCCAATCGGCGCCTGCTGATTGACGGACCGTCAGGTCGGTCGTACGGTCCGCCCATGGGTCTCTCGGCGTACGATCTCGGCGGCCGTACGGCGTTCGTCACCGGAGCGGCGGGCGGCATCGGACGTGCCTCGGCCGTCCTGCTCGCTGAAGCGGGGGCCGTCGTGCACTGTGCCGACATCGACGCACGGGGCCTGGACGAGACCCGGTCCCTGATCCGCAGCGGCCGTGGCACCGCCGTCGCCCACACCGTCGACGTCACCGACCGGGCGGGGGTCAGGGCCGCGATCGAGAGCACGGACGGACTCGACATCGTGGCAGCAATCGCCGGGATCATGCACACGGGCACGGTGCTCGAGACGCGGGACGAGGACCTCGACCGCGTCCTGGCCATCAACTTCAAGGGAGTGCTGTACACCTGCCAGGAGGCAGCCCGGGCCATGATCGACCGGGCCCGTCCGGGAAGCGGCGAACGCCGCACGGCGTCCGCCCCTGTCCCCGAGGACCCCGCCGGCCGGGGCTCGATCGTCACCATGGCGTCCGGTGCCGTCGACTCGGCACAAGCGGGTCTGCTCTGCTACAGCGCAGCCAAGGCGGCGGTCGTCCAGCTCACCAGGACACTCGCGACCGAGCTCGGGCCGCACGGCATCCGCGTCAACGCCGTGGCCCCCGGCTGGATCCGCACCCCCATGACCGACCGTCATGACGCGGAGCAGCAGCGCCGGGCCGAGGCAGCGCTCATCAGGGCGTCCCCGCTGGGCCGCGTCGGCGAAGCGGAGGACATCGCCCACGCGGTCCTTCATCTCGCCTCCGACGCCTCGTCGTTCACGACGGGTCAGATATTCCGTCCGAACGGCGGTGTCGTGATGCCCTGGTGACGCCGCGGGACGCCGACACATGTACCGGCAGCAGGCTCAGCCCCCAACCACCCGCCGCCACCGCCCCCTCCAGGACGCCCGCCTGATCCGGAACGAGCGCCAGACGCAGGACGGCCCACCACCACACCGCGCCCGCCACGAGGCCGAGCAGTGCGACGGGCACGAGAACCGCTGTGCGTATCGCCATGCCGCCTCCTTGGGACCGTCCACGGTAGTGCGGCGGACCCGGTCGCCGGGAGGGGCGCACGGTTGACAGTCCCGGCGCTCGAACGTCCTTGCCCATCGGGCCGATCGGCACCTCGGCAGGGCCCCCTCGCGAAACGCCGCCCTCTTCAAGCGTCCGTCGCCCGGCACCGCGAACTGCTCGCGCACGACCGCCGGTCAGGCGGACTCCGCCTGGAACATCCACGCGTGCTTCTCGAGGTCGGCCGTCACCCCGATCAGAATGTCCTGGGTCACGGGGTCCGGCTTCTCCGTCGCATCGATGCGTTCCCGCATCCGGACGATGACCGCGCCCAGTGCGTCGACCAGCGTCCGCACCACGTCCACGTCCTTGATCCAGCCGTCCGGCACGGATCCGATCGCGCTCTGCGCGGCCACCGTGGCGGCCCGCCCGTCCGGCGACACACCGATCGCCGACGAGCGCTCGGCCACTGTGTCGGAGTGCTGGCGCGCGGTCGCAACGACCTCGTCGAGCTGGAGGTGGACGGACCTGAACCGCGGCCCGACCACGTTCCAGTGGACCTGCTTGGCCACCAGGGCGAGATCGATCAGGTCGACGAGTGCGCCCCTCAGCGCGTCACCCACCGTCTTGAGGTCCGCCTCGGACAGAGGGCTCTTCACGACAGACATGCGCGTCCTCCCTAGGGATGCCGACTACGGTCCACAATCGCACAACTACACAAAAGGGTCATTCGGGAGCAAGAAGAAGGCCCCGACTGGTACTCGCGTACCACTCGGGACCTGCCTCAAACCCAGCCGTGCAGTGCCTTACGGATCAGGCGGCGACGACGTCGACCGCTTCCGTGGGCGCCTTGATCGTCACCCGCTCCGTCGGCACACCTGCCACCGACGTCACGGAGACGGAATTGAGCATCGGGCGTACCGGCGCGGGCACCGGTTCGGTGGCGGCTGCCGACTCGGCCAGTTCGGCCAGAGACAGCTCGTCGCTCACCTCACGCATGAGCTCGGACATCCGTACGTCAAGCGCGTCGCAGATGGCGGAGAGCAGCTCGGAGGATGCCTCCTTCTGCCCCCGCTCCACCTCGGAGAGATAGCCGAGTGAGACTCGGGCGGACGAGGAGACTTCGCGCAGAGTACGGCCCTGGCGTTGGCGCTGCCGACGCAGCACGTCACCAAGCAGGCGACGGAGCAGAATCATCGGTGGCTCCCTCCTCGGACCGCGTAGCCGCATCCTTCACGCCCCACCGTACCGCCTTGCACGGCGGCCGTGCGGGGAGCGATGTCGTGTTCACTCAGGGCTGCAAACATCAAGTCCCCCCGTTCTGTTCCGTATCCTGTGTCCGCGCATTTCCGTGAAGTTCGTCAGAGAGCAGGTCGAGCACTCTGCGTACAGTCTCTCTACGGATTTCCTCCCGGGGGCCGTTCAACCGCAAAGCGGCCACTTTCCCGGCGCCGGAAGGTCCCGAAACAGCAACATAGACCGTGCCGACCGGCTGCCCGTCCTGCGGCTCGGGCCCCGCGACGCCGGTGGTGGCAATGCCCCACACGGCACCCAGCCGGCCCCGTACACCCGCCGCCATCTGCGCCGCGACCTCGCCGTCGACCGCGCCGCGGGCCGCCAGGAGAGCACCGTCGACCCCCAGCAGATCCGTCTTCAGGGCGGTCGCATAGGCCGTCACGGACCCACGGAAGGACTGAGACGCCCCTGGGACCTCCGTCAGCTGCGCGGCCACCAGACCGCCGGTGAGGGACTCGGCGACGGCAAGCGTCTCGCCACGCTGCGCAAGCAGCGCCAGCACGCGAGCCGCCGTGTTCACCGTTCCGTGCCCTCGGCCTCGGACGCCGCCGCGCGGGCGGCCCGCTCCTCGGCGATCCCCTTGCGCCTCAGGACGATCGCCTGTCGCACATAGTCCAGCCCGGTGACCACCGTCAGCACGACCGCGAGCGCCATCACCCAGAAGCGCATGGTCGCCAGCGGTCCGGTCAGCGCCAGGACGTACATCCCGACCGCCGTGCCCTGCGCCAGTGTCTTCATCTTGCCGCCGCGACTGGCCGGAATCACCCCGTGCCGGATCACCCAGAACCGCATGAGCGTGATCCCCAGCTCGCGGAAGAGAATCACGCCGGTCACCCACCACGGCAGGTCACCGAGAGCCGACAGGCAGATCAGCCCCGCCGCCATGATCGCCTTGTCGGCGATGGGGTCGGCGATCTTCCCGAAGTCGGTGACCAGGTTGTACGTGCGCGCCAGATGCCCGTCGAAGATGTCCGTGATCATGGCAACGGCGAACGCCGCCCAGGCCCAGGCCCGCCAGGCCGGGTCGTAGCCGCCGTCCTGGAGCATCAGCACCACGAAGCCCGGCACCAGCAGCAGGCGCACCATGGTCAGGATGTTCGCGATGTTCCAGAGGCTGGCCTGATCGACGGCCGCAGCGCCCAGCTTGCCGCCGGGCGCCGGCCTCCCGGAACCGCCCGCCGCGGATGCCGGCACTCCGGTCATCTGCCCGCCTCCTCGCCAAGGCACTGGACGACGAGGTCGACGCCCTCCGTACCCACGACCTTCGCCTCGACCATGCGGCCGGGCACCAGGCCCTCGGGGGAGGTGAAGAGCACCTGGCCGTCGGTCTCCGGCGCCTGGTGCGCGGCGCGGCCCACGGCCCCGTCCTCGTCGTCCACGGATTCGACCAGTACCTCGAGGGTCTCACCCATGCGCTCCTCGGCGCGCTGCGCCGTGAGCTCCTCGGCGAGTCTCGACAGGTGCGCGAGGCGCTCGGCGATGACATCGGCGTCGAGCTTGTTGTCGTAGGAGACGGCCTCGGTGCCCTCCTCGTCGCTGTAGCCGAAGACGCCGATGGCATCGAGGCGGGCCGCGCCGAGGAAGCGCTCCAGCTCGGCGAAGTCGGCCTCGCTCTCACCGGGGAAGCCGACGATGAAGTTGGACCGTACACCTGCCTGCGGAGCCTTGCCCCGGATGGTCTCCAGGAGCTCCCAGAAGCGCTCGGTGTCGCCGAAGCGGCGCATCGCGCGGAGTACGCCCGGGGCGGAGTGCTGGAAGGACAGGTCGAAGTAGGGGGCGATCCCGGGCGTGGAGGTGAGCACGTCGATCAGGCCGGGGCGCATCTCTGCGGGCTGCAGGTAGCTCACGCGGACGCGCTCGATGCCGTCGACGGCGGCCAGCTCGGGCAGGAGCGTCTCGAGGAGGCGGATGTCGCCGAGGTCCTTGCCGTACGAGGTGTTGTTCTCGGAGACCAGCATGATCTCCTTGACGCCCTGCTCGGCCAGCCAGCGCGTCTCGCCGAGCACATCGCTCGGGCGGCGCGAGATGAAGGAACCACGGAACGAAGGGATGGCGCAGAAGGTGCACCGCCGGTCGCAGCCGGAGGCCAGCTTCACCGAGGCGACGGGGCTGGTGCCGAGGCGGCGGCGCAGCGGCGCGCGGGGGCCGGACACCGGCGCGACACCTTCCGGGAGGTCCTGCGGCGCCGTCGCGATGTCGCCGTGGCCGGGCAGGGCCACCTCGGTGGCCTGCTGGCGCTCGACCGGGCTCAGCGGCAGCAGCTTGCGCCGGTCGCGCGGGGTGTGCGAGGCGTGGATCCCGCCGTTGAGGATGGTCTGGAGCCGGTCGGAGATGTCGGCGTAGTCGTCGAAGCCGAGCACGCCGTCCGCCTCGGGCAGCGCCTCGGCGAGCTCCTTGCCGTACCGCTCGGCCATGCAGCCGACGGCGACGACCGCCTGGGTACGCCCGTGGTCCTTGAGATCGTTGGCCTCCAGCAGGGCGTCGACGGAGTCCTTCTTGGCGGCTTCGACGAATCCGCAGGTGTTGACGACGGCGACATCCGCGTCGGAGGCTTCCTCGACGAGCTCCCAGCCGTCCGCTGCCAAGCGGCCTGCGAGCTCCTCCGAGTCCACCTCGTTACGGGCGCAGCCGAGAGTGACAAGGGCGACGGTACGGCGTTCGGGCATGGACTCAAGACTACTTTGTCCCGGCCCGCCTCCCTGCCGCGAGGGTTCTCCCGTCCGTCGCCCGCTCGCCTTGCGCTCGTGGGCCGCCCCTCGCCGGGGGGCGGCCCCGCGCCCGGTCAGCCGGCCGCGGGGTCGCCCTTGGTGTAGGACAGCCGCTCGACGCCGCCCATCTCGAAGTCGCCGTCGACCTTCTTGCCGTTGACGAACAGCTCGATCGCCCCCGCGTTGCCGAGGATGAGATCGACGCGCTCGTCGTCCTGGAAGGTCTTGGACTCGCCCTTGAGCAGGGTGCCGTCGAAGAGCAGCTTGCCGTTGTGCGACTTGGCGGAGATCCAGCTCTTGTCATGGGTGGCCGACAGCTTGACCGTGACCTTGTCCTTGGGCACCGCCGCGATGGCGCTGTCCGAGGGGTCGGGCTTGGGGTCGGCGGGCTTGGTCACCCCGGGCTTCTCCGGGGTGGACTCGGCGGGTGCGGGGGCCTCGGCGACCTGGGTGTCCCTGCCGTCGCTGAAGAGCGTGAAGCCGGCGAAGCCGACCACGACGACGATGGCGGCGACCATGGCCGCCGTCCAGTTGGGCCGGCGTCGTTCGGGGCGGATGCGTTCGGCTTCGAACAGCGGTGCGGCGAGCGTCGGCGACGGGCGTCCGCCGTGCTCGGCGTCGTACCGCTCGATCAGGGGTTCGGGGTCGAGCCCGACGGCGCGTGCGAGCGTGCGGATATGGCCGCGCGCGTACACGTCGCCGCCGCAGCGGGAGAAGTCGTCCTCCTCGATCCCGTGCACGATAGGGATGCGCACCCGGGTGGAGGAGCTGACCTCGTCGACGGTCAGACCGGCGCCGACACGCGCCTGCTGCAGGGCGTGACCGATCGACGGCCGGTCGTCTTCTTCGACTGAAGGCCGGTTGTCTTCGGGGGAGTTGCCGATGGACACGGGGGCGCCTTTCGAGCGTGTAGCCACCTGCTGGAGGTTCAGTCTATGGGTGGTACGAAAGGGTGGGGCAACCGGGCGCGAGACTTTGTACGCCATAGGAATGGCCGCCCTTTCCCAGGGCGGAACACCTTGCTGCCCCTCCCTCCAACTTGACGTACGACCAAGGGAAACGGTTGCTCCCGAAACCCTTACGAGTGAGTCTCTCCCCGGATCACGGCGAGCACTCCATCCAATTCATCCGGTTTCACGAGAACGTCACGCGCTTTGGACCCTTCGCTCGGGCCGACGATGTTCCGCGACTCCATCAGGTCCATCAGCCGGCCGGCCTTCGCGAAGCCCACGCGCAGCTTGCGCTGCAGCATGGACGTCGAGCCGAACTGGGTGGAGACGACCAGCTCGGCGGCCTGGCACAGCAGGTCGAGGTCGTCGCCGATGTCCTCGTCGATCTCCTTCTTCTGTTTGCTGCCGACCACGACGTCGTCGCGGAAGACCGGGGCCATTTGATCCTTGCAGTGCTGGACGACCGCGGCGACCTCTGCCTCGGTGACGAAGGCACCCTGCATACGGGTCGGCTTGTTGGCCCCCATCGGCAGGAACAGCCCGTCGCCCTTGCCGATCAGCTTCTCCGCTCCCGGCTGGTCGAGGATGACCCGGCTGTCTGCGAGCGACGAGGTCGCGAAAGCGAGCCGGGAGGGCACGTTCGCCTTGATCAGACCGGTGACGACGTCGACCGAGGGGCGCTGGGTCGCCAGTACCAGATGGATACCCGCCGCGCGCGCCAGCTGGGTGATGCGCACGATGGCGTCCTCCACGTCACGCGGGGCGACCATCATCAGGTCGGCGAGCTCGTCGACGATGACCAGCAGGTACGGGTACGGCTGGAGCTCGCGCTCACTGCCCTCGGGCGGCTTGACCTTGCCGTTGCGCACGGCCTGGTTGAAGTCGTCGATGTGGCGGTAGCCGAAGGCCGCGAGGTCGTCGTAGCGCAGGTCCATCTCGCGTACCACCCACTGCAGGGCCTCGGCGGCCCGCTTGGGGTTGGTGATGATCGGCGTGATCAGATGCGGGATGCCCTCGTACGCGGTCAGCTCGACTCGCTTGGGGTCGACGAGCACCATCCGGACGTCCTCCGGTGTCGCTCTTATCATCACCGACGTGATCAGGCAGTTGATGCACGAGGACTTGCCGGAGCCCGTGGCACCGGCGACCAGGACGTGCGGCATCTTGGCCAGGTTGGCCATCACATAGCCGCCCTCGACGTCTTTGCCGAGCGCGACGAGCATGGGGTGGTCGTCCTCGGCGGCGTCCGCGAGGCGCAGCACGTCTCCGAGGTTGACCATTTCCCGGTCGGTGTTGGGAATCTCGATGCCGACCGCGGACTTGCCGGGGATCGGCGAGATGATCCGCACATCGGGGCTCGCGACCGCGTACGCGATGTTCTTGGTCAGGGCCGTGATGCGCTCGACCTTCACAGCTGGGCCGAGCTCCACCTCGTAGCGGGTGACCGTCGGGCCGCGGGTGAAGCCGGTGACGGCCGCGTCGACCTTGAACTCCATGAAGACGTTGGTCAGCGAGGCGACGACCGCGTCGTTGGCGGCGCTGCGCGTCTTTCCCGGGCCGCCGCGCTCCAGGAGGTCCAGCGAGGGCAGTGCGTAGGTGATGTCGCCCGACAGCTGCAGCTGCTCGGCGCGCGGCGGCAGGGGCTGGGACTCGTCGGGCGCCGGCTTGGTCAGGTCCGGTACGGAACCCTTGGCCGCCGGCTCCTGCGGCATCCGCCGGACGTCCTGCGGCTTCGGCCCGGTGCCCTCCGGCTCGCGCGCTGTCGGCACCGGCGAGGCGACCCGCTGCCGGTCCGCGGTGACGTCGCGCGTGAGGTCGGCGACGAGCGGCGAGGGCGGCATGCCGTTCAGTACGGCCCCGTCGAGCGCGGCCGCCGCCGCGGCGGCGACGTCCACGGCGTCCAGCTCGCGCCCCATGGCGGGCTGCACGGAGGGGCGACGCGGGCGCTTGCGCCGTTCGAGCGCCTCCTGCTCGGGCAGGTCCGGGCTGTAGGCGTCGGCGGGCTCGTCACGGCGGCGCGGAGAGGAACGGCGGGGACGGCCGGGCAGGGACTCCCGCCACTGTTCGTCGTAGCGCTCGTCTTCCTCGGTGCCGTCGATGCCGCTCTCGCGCTCGGCGTCGACGAGGCCGAGCTTCGAGCCGAGCAGGCGCATCCGCTGCGGGATGGCGTTGACGGGGGTCGCGGTGACGACGAGCAGGCCGAAGACGGTGAGCAGCACCAGCAGGGGGACCGCGAGCACCTCGCCCATCATGAAGATCAGCGGCTTGGACGCCACCCAGCCGATCAGGCCGCCGGCATCCTGTACGGCCTCGGTGCCTTCGCCGCGGCCTGGCGAGCCGCAGGCGATGTGGACCTGGCCGAGTACACCGATGACGAGAGCGGACAGGCCGATCACGATCCGGCCATTGGCCTCGGGCTTCTCGGGGAACAGGATCAGGCGCACGGCGATCGCGCCGAGCAGCAGCGGTGCGAGCAGGTCGAGGCGTCCGAAGGCGCCGGTCACCAGCATCTCGACGAGATCGCCGACGGGCCCGCGCAGGTTCGACCAGGTACCGGCCGCGACGACGAGCGCGAGGCCCAGCAACAGCAGTGCGAGGCCGTCCTTGCGGTGCGCCGGGTCAAGTCCCTTGGCGCCGCGCCCTATCCCGCGGAACATCGCGCCCACCGTGTGCGCCAGACCGAGCCAGAGGGCTCGCGCGAGCCGGTACACGCCCCCAGTGGGGGACGGCGCCGGCTTCGGCGCGGGCGTCTTCCCGGCCGCGGCCTTCTTCGCGGGCGCCTTCTTCGTGGGTGCGGACTTCTTCGCGGCGGTCTTCTTGGCGGGCTCCGCCTTCTTCGCTGCGCCGGTCGTACGGCCGGCGCGCGGCTTCGCGGTGCCCGCCGTGCCCTGGGAACCCTTGCCGGACGTACGTGAGGCCATGGTGCTGAGGTTACCGGTGACGACGGCAGCGGACACGTGTGCCCACTGCATCACCCGTTCGTGTCGTGCCTGAGGGGGCAGGGAACTGACGCCTCTTCAGGGTGCTGACGGCCCCGCCGAACCGCCGGCGGCTCAGCTCTGGGAGGGCAGCGTCGGGGCGCCCCCGCCGGTGCCGGGCTCCAGGGCATCGAGGGCACGGCGAAGGCCGGTGAGTTTACGCTCGAGATGGGCCGCGGTCGCCACCGCCGCCGCGTCGGCGGAGTCGTCGTCGAGCTGCTTGGAGAGTGCTTCGGCCTGCTCCTCAACTGCCGCGAGCCTCGCGGACAGTTCCGCCAGCAGGCCGGCGGGCTCACGGCTGCCACCCACGTCGCCCTGGCCGGTGCCCTCCAGCTGGAGGCGCAGCAGAGCCGCCTGCTCACGCAGTTGGCAGTTCTTCATGTAGAGCTCGACGAACACCGACACCTTGGCGCGCAGCACCCAGGGGTCGAACGGCTTGGAGATGTAGTCGACGGCCCCAGCCGCGTAACCCCGGAAGGTGTGGTGGGGGCCGTGGTTGATCGCGGTCAGGAAGATGATCGGGATGTCGCGGGTCCGCTCACGCCGCTTGATGTGCGCGGCGGTCTCGAACCCGTCCATGCCCGGCATCTGGACATCCAGCAGAATGACCGCGAAATCGTCTGTCAGCAGCGCCTTGAGCGCTTCCTCCCCTGACGATGCCCGCACCAGTGTCTGATCGAGCGCGGAGAGGATGGCCTCCAACGCGAGCAGATTCTCCGGCCGGTCATCGACCAGGAGGATCTTGGCCTTCTGCACCATGCCCCGTCCTCCTCGCCCCGGCATGGGGTCTCTCCGGCTCACAGAGCCGGAGGACGCACCGGGCGCCGCCCCAGGGGACGACTCCCTTGCGTCGCCCGTCCTTGTGCCGGTCATCGTAGCCGCACCCCGCCCGTCGCCACACCCTGTCACCGTGATGTCACTGTGCACGTACCGAAAACGTGGGGGGAGACCGGATAGTTCCCCATAGACGTCAACCCCACACACTTTCGGACGGGATCGATCAGCGAACGGCCGCGACGCGGGCGGCGCCCGCTCACTTCGCGTGCATCCACTGCTCCATCACGGCGAGGAGATGGTCGGGATCGACCGGCTTGGTCACATAGTCCGAAGCGCCGGATTCGATGGCCTTCTCCCTGTCCCCCTTCATCGCCTTCGCGGTCAGGGCGATGATCGGCAGCCCGGCGAACTGCGGCATCCTGCGGATCGCCGTCGTCGTCGCATAGCCGTCCATCTCCGGCATCATGATGTCCATCAGCACGACCGTCACATCGTCGTGCTGCTCCAGGACTTCGATGCCCTCCCGGCCGTTCTCCGCGTACAGCACCGACAGTCCGTGCTGCTCCAGCACGCTCGTCAGCGCGAAGACATTGCGGATGTCGTCGTCGACGATCAGCACTTTCTCGCCGTCGAAGGCGAACACCCGCCGCTCCTCGGTCCCCTCCTGGCCGGCGCTGGCGTCGGCCCACTGCTCCAGGCCCTGCGTCCGGCCGGGCAGCGTCTGCTGCCCGTTCCTCGCCGCCAGGGCCTTGCGGCGCCGGCGCAGCAGCGCCGCGGGCCCCACCTGGGCTCCGGCGGGCCGAGGGGACGCGGCCGGCGCCTGCATGCCGTCTTCCGCGGCCGGCTCCTCACTTCGGTCGTCGCCCGTACCGGGCGCGAGCTGCGGGTACCCGTGCGGCGGCAGCTCGCTCGGATACAGCGGCAGATACAGGGTGAACGTGGAGCCGCGGCCCGGCTCGCTCGCCGCGTGGATCTCGCCGCCCAGCAGCCGCGCGATCTCCCGGCTGATCGACAGCCCCAGTCCCGTACCGCCGTACTTCCGGCTGGTCGTCCCGTCCGCCTGCTTGAACGCCTCGAAGATCACCCGCATCTTGCCGGCCGCGATCCCGATACCGGTGTCCGTCACCGAGAAGGCGATCAGATCCGCGTCCGCGTCCTGCAGCGAACCGGCTTCCAGAAGCTGCTCCCTGATGGACTGCGGCACATCCGCGCCCGCCGGCCGGATCACCAGCTCGACCGCGCCGCTGTCGGTGAACTTCACCGCGTTCGACAGGAGGTTGCGCAGCACCTGCAGCAGTCGCTGCTCGTCGGTGTGCAGCGTCGCCGGCAGCTCCGGGGAGACCCGGACCGAGAAGTCGAGCCCCTTCTCCGCCGTCAGCGGCCGGAACGTCGCCTCGACGTAGTCCACGAGCTGAACCAGCGCGATACGCGTCGGACTGACGTCCATCTTGCCGGCCTCGACCTTCGACAGATCGAGGATGTCGTTGATCAGCTGCAGGAGGTCGGAACCGGCGCCGTGGATCGTCTCCGCGAACTCGACCTGCTTCGGCGACAGATTCCCCTCGGCGTTGTCGGCGAGCAACTTGGCGAGGATCAGCAGCGAGTTCAGCGGCGTCCGCAGCTCGTGCGACATGTTCGCCAGAAACTCCGACTTGTAGCGCATGGAGACCGCGAGCTGCTCCGCCCGCTCCTCCAGCACCTGCCGCGCCTCCTCGATCTCGGTGTTCTTCACCTCGATGTCGCGGTTCTGCTGGGCCAGCAGCTCGGCCTTCTCCTCCAGCTCCGCGTTGGACGCCTGGAGGGCCTTCTGCCTGTTCTCCAGCTCGGCGGAGCGCTCACGCAGCTGCTCGGTGAGCTCCTGCGACTGCTTCAGCAGCACCTCGGTCTTGGTGTTGACGCTGATCGTGTTGACGCTCGTGGCGATCATCTCGGCGATCTGGTTCAGGAAGTCCCGCTGGATCTGCGTGAACGGCTGGAACGACGCCAGCTCGATGACGCCGAGGACCTTCCCCTCGAACAGCACCGGAAGGACGATCACATACGCCGGTGACGCCTCACCGAGCCCCGAGGAGATCTTCAGATAACCCGGCGGCACATTGACCTGGATCGTCCGCTTCTCCTCCGCCGCCGTACCGATCAGCGTCTCCCCCGGCCGGAACGACGTCGGCATCAGGCCCGCCGAGTATCCGTAGCTGCCGCGCATGACCAGCTCGTACGACTCACCTCCGCCCGACACGTCCGGTCCACCGCCGGTCGGCATCGCCAGGAAGAACGCGCCGTGCTGCGCCGAGACCACCGGGGTGAGCTCGCTCATGATCAGCGAAGCGACGTCGTCCAGATCGCGCCGGCCCTGCATCAGACCGGAGATACGGGCCAGGTTGCCCTTCAGCCAGTCCTGCTCCTCGTTGGCGAGGGTTGTGTCGCGCAGGTTCGCGATCATCGTGTTGATGTTGTCCTGGAGGACCTGGATCTCCCCCGCCGCGTCCACGTCGATCTTCAGATTCAGATCGCCGCGGGTGACCGCGGTCGCGACGGCCGCGATGGCACGCACCTGCCGGGTCAGGTTCCCGGCCATCTCGTTCACCGACTCGGTCAGATCGCGCCAGGTGCCGTCCACATCGCGCACCCGCGCCTGCCCGCCCAGCTGCCCGTCGGTGCCCACCTCGCGGGCCACGCGCGTGACCTCCTCGGCGAACGACGACAGCTGGTCGACCATCGTGTTGATCGTCGTCTTCAGCTCCAGGATCTCGCCCCGGGCGTCGATGTCGATCTTGCGGGTCAGATCGCCCTTCGCGATCGCGGTGGTGACCGTGGCGATCTGCCGCACCTGGCCGGTGAGGTTGGAGGCCATGGAGTTCACCGACTCGGTGAGGTCCTTCCAGGTGCCCGAGACGCCCGGCACATGCGCCTGACCGCCCAGCCGCCCGTCGGTGCCCACCTCGCGGGCCACGCGGGTCACCTCGTCGGCGAAGGACGACAGCGTCCGCACCATGGTGTTGACCGTGTCCGCCAGCTCGGCCACCTCACCGCGCGCCTCGACCGTCACATTCTTGGTCAGGTCGCCGTTGGCGACCGCGGAGGAGACACGGGCGATGTTGCGCACCTGGTTGGTCAGGTTGTTGGCCATGAGGTTGACGTTGTCGCTGAGGTCCTTCCAGATACCGGTGACGCCGCGCACCCGCGCCTGGCCGCCCAGCACACCTTCCGTACCCACCTCGCGGGCGACCCTGGTCACCTCGTCGGCGAAGTCCGACAGCTGGTCGACCATCGTGTTGACGGTCGTCACCAGCTCCAGGATCTCGCCCTTGGCATCGACGGTGATCTTCTTCGACAGATCGCCCTTGGCGACTGCGGTCGTGACCTCGGCGATGTTCCGCACCTGACTGGTGAGGTTGTTCGCCATGAAGTTGACGGACTGGGTGAGGTCCTTCCAAGTGCCGGAGACGCCCTGCACCTCCGCCTGGCCGCCGAGGATGCCCTCGGTGCCCACCTCACGGGCCACCCTCGTCACCTGCTCGGCGAAGTTCGACAACTGGTCGACCATCGTGTTGAGCGTGTTCTTCAGCTCCAGGATCTCGCCCCGGGCATCCACGTCGATCTTCTGCGACAGATCACCGCGCGCCACCGCCGTGGCGACCTGCGCGATGTTGCGCACCTGGCCCGTGAGGTTCTCGGCCATGCCGTTCACCGAGTCCGTCAGGTCGCGCCACACACCGGCGACGCCCGGCACCTGCGCCTGGCCGCCCAGCCGCCCGTCGGTGCCCACCTCACGGGCCACCCGGGTCACCTGCTCGGCGAACGCGGAGAGCTGGTCGACCATCGTGTTGATGGTGTTCTTCAGTTCCAGGATCTCGCCGCGCGCGTCCACGTCGATCTTCTGCGACAGATCGCCGCGCGCCACCGCCGTCGTCACCTGGGCGATCTGGCGTACCTGGGACGTCAGGTTGCCGGCCATGAAGTTGACGGAGTCCGTCAGCTCCTTCCACGTACCGCTGACGCCGTCGACCCGCGCCTGACCGCCGAGGCGGCCCTCCGTGCCCACGTCCCGCGCCATCCGCGTCACCTGGTCGGCGAACGAGGACAGCTGCGCCACCATCGTGTTGACGGTGTTCTTCAGCTCCAGCATCTCGCCCGCGACATCGACCGTGACCTTCTGCGACAGGTCACCGTTCGCCACCGCCGTCGTCACCTGCGCGATGTCCCTCACCTGGCCGGTGAGGTTCCGGAACGCGGTGTTCACCGAATCGGTGAGGTCCTTCCACGTACCCGCCGCACCCGGCACCTCGGCCTGACCGCCCAGCCGGCCCTCGACGCCGACCTCCCGGGCCACCCGGGTCACCTCGGAACCGAACGACTGCAACTGGTCCACCATGGTGTTCACGGTGTTCTTCAGCTCCAGCATCTCGCCCGCGACATCGACCGTGACCTTCTGCGACAGGTCACCGTTCGCCACCGCCGTCGTCACCTGCGCGATGTCCCTCACCTGGGTGGTCAGGTTCCGGAAGACGGTGTTCACCGAATCGGTGAGGTCCTTCCACGTACCCGCCGCACCCGGCACCTGCGCCTGACCGCCGAGCAGACCCTCCGCACCGACCTCACTGGCCACACGCGTGACCTCGTCGGCGAACGTCCGCAGCGTCTCGGTCATCTGGTTGATCGTCTCGGCGAGCTGCGCCACTTCACCGCGTGCGCTCACTGTGACCTTCTGCGACAGATCGCCGTTCGCGACGGCCGTCGTCACCTCGGCGATGCCCCGCACCTGGGAGGTCAGGTTGCCGGCCATCGTGTTCACCGAATCGGTGAGGTCCTTCCACACGCCGGCCACACCGGGAACGGTCGCCTGGCCGCCCAGCTCGCCTTCCGTGCCGACCTCCCGGGCGACTCTCGTCACCTCGGAGGAGAACGACTGCAGCTGGTCCACCATCGTGTTGACGGTGTTCTTCAGTTCCAGCATCTCGCCCGCCACATGGACGGTCACCTTCTGCGACAGATCACCCTTGGCGACGGCCGTCGTGACGAGGGCGATGTCCCGCACCTGAGCCGTCAACCGGTACGCCATGGTGTTGACCGAATCCGTGAGGTCCTTCCACGAACCCGACATTCCACGCACCTGGGCCTGGCCGCCGAGCTTGCCCTCGGTACCGACCTCCAGCGCGACCCGGGTCACTTCGTCGGTGAACGCGGACAGCTGGTCCACCAGGCTGTTCACCGTACGCGCGACCTTCAGGAACTCGCCCCGCAGCGGCCGCACCGTGCCGTCCTGGCCGTCCGTCGAGTGCGAGCGCAGCTCCATGCGCTGGTCCAGATCACCCTCGGCGACCGCCGACAGCACCCGGCCGACCTCCGAGACGGGCCGCGCGAGATCGTCCACCAGCTCGTTCGAGGCGTCGATGGCCGTAGCCCACGAGCCCTCGCAGGCCCCGGTCTCCAGCCGCTCCGTGAGCTTTCCCTCGCGCCCGACCATGCGGCGGACCCGGGCGATCTCGCCCGTGAGATGCAGATTGCGGTCGGCGACCTCATTGAAGACCGCCGCGATCTCGGCCATGACACCGTCGCCGGACACGGTCAGGCGGCGCCGGAAGTTCCCGTCCCGCATCGCCACCAACGCCGACTTCAGCCTGTTCAGGGCCGCTGTGTCGACATCGGTTGTCCCATTGCTCCGGGACCGTCCGCCTTTCGCGCGCGTATCCTTGCCACGCGCCGCCACGCCAGACTCCACCGTGTCCCTCCCGCAGGGGTTGACCGTACTGCCCGGGCCTACTCAGCAGCCTGCCCAGTGTTTCACCATGCCGGAACCAGGCCATAACAGTTCGGCAGCTTCGCATAGCGTCCCCACACCCGGAGGGCGGAAACAGCCTCGACCGGCATCCGCTCGGACAGCGAAGGTAAGTAACCTGGCGTCCGGCTGTCCAACCGCCCCGGTCCGCCCGGCGGGGGCGGTGCGGTTGCAATCCACGACCACCGGGCACGGGGAGGGGCAAGCCGATCATGGCAGAGCCGGGCGTCGAGACGCGTACAAGGAGTTCTGTGATCACCGCGCGGGCGGCCGCCAGCTTCGACCCCGTCGGGCGGTCCGTAGCGACCGCCCGTGCCTTTGTCCGCGACACCCTCCAGGGCTGGGGGTACTCGGACGTCGTCGACGACGCCGTGGTCCTCACCAGCGAGCTGGTCACCAACGCCGTCATCCACGCGGGCACCTCGGCCGATGTCCTGTGCCTGCGCAGTGAGGACGGTGTGCGGATCGAGGTCGCCGACCGCTACCCCGAGCGCGAGATCCCCATTCAGGCCACAGGTCTCCCGCTCGGCAACCCCGACCGGGAGAACGGACGCGGACTGCTGCTCTGCGCGGCACTCGCGTCCCGCTGGGGTGTCGAGTACACGCCCACGCACAAGCAGGTCTGGTTCCAACTGGACCTCCCACAGCGCCCGGTGGGCACCCGCTCGGCGGGCCCCGCCCTCCCCACGGCCATGCTCCCCGTCGCCGACGAGCGGGTGCGTGTGGCCGTCATCCAGATCGACCGCAGCGGCACGATCGTCGTATGGAACGAGGACGCCGAGCGACTCTTCGGCTACCCGGCCGAGCAGGTCATGGGCAAACCGCTCACCGACTTCGCCGCCTGGCCGCACACGCCCGGCACCGGCACAGGCATCGCCGAGGCACTGCAGCTCTCACGCTGGGAAGGCAGTTACGGCATCCGCGGGGCGGACGGCCGCGTCGTCCCCGTCTACGCCTCCCACCTCCGGGTACGCGACAGGAACGGCGAGCCGTCCACGGTCTGTCTCCTCGTGCGCGACGAGGAACGGGCCGTTCTGCAGACCCCGCAGCGCGCGCCCGTCTCCGACCACGGCGCAGAGAGCCGCGCCACGGACCCGTTCGAGGTCTTCATCGGCTCGCCCGCGCCCGACGATCTCGACGGCCTGCTCCAGCGCACGGTCGAACGGGCCCGCGACATGCTCGACGGCGACGCCGCCTTCCTGCTGCTCGCCACAGACGACGAGACCGAGTTGGAGGTACGCGCGACCACCGGACTCCCCTCGGCCCGCCAGCGGTTCGCCCGCGTCCCGGTCGAGGCCGGCACCGGCCGCTACGGCTCGGCCCGAATGCCCGCCGTCCACGAGGACCTCACCGCCGTCCCCGGCGCCGTACCGCTCCTCAACTCCACCGGCATGCGGTCGGTGGTCACCGTCCCGCTCAAGGTCGAGGGCCGGCTCACCGGTTCCCTCGGCGTGGCCGCCGAATCCGCCGGACGCTACTCCAACGAAGAGGCCCTGCGGCTGCAGTTCGCCGCCGACCGCATCGCGCTGGCCGTCGAGTCGGCCCGACTCGGCGAACTGGAACGGCTCCGCCGCGGCTCCCTGTCCTTCCTCGTCGAGGCGTCGGATCTGCTCGCGGGCACGCTGGACCGCGACCAGACCCTGGCCCTGATGGCCCAGATGACGGTCCCCACCCTCGCCACCTGGTGCGCGGTCTACACGATCGCCGACCAGTCCTCCGAGCCGTACCTCAGCTATGTGCTCCACGAGGACGAGGACCGCATCGACGGCATCAAGGCGCTTCTGTCCAGGATCGATCCGCCGGACCCTGTACCGACCCCGGGTGCCCGGGTGTGGAACGCACCGGCCGAGGCCGCCCAGCGCGCCGCCCTGCTCGCCTCCAAGCGTGAACTGGGCCTCGGTTCGAGCCCGCCGGTCTCCTCCGGTATCGGCGTGACGCTCGCGACGGCGGCGGCGGTCGGTGGGGAGACGGTCGTTCTCCCGCTCGTCGCGCGGAACCGCGTGATCGGCATGCTGACGCTCGGCAAGCCGTCCGACGACCACTTCCGCCAGGAGATCCTGGAGCTGGCCGAGGACCTCTCGCGCCGGGCCGCTCTCGCCCTCGACAACGCCCGCCTCTACTCCGAGCGCATGGCGATCAGCCAGTCCCTCCAGCGCAGCCTGCTCCCACCGGAGATGCCGCAGATCCCCGGTGTCGAGGTCGAGGTGATCTACCGTGCCGCCGGCGAGGGCAACGAGGTGGGTGGCGACTTCTACGATCTGTTCCCCATCCGGGACGGCGCCTACGGCTTCGCCATCGGCGACGTCTGCGGTACGGGCCCGGAAGCGGCGGCCGTCACCGGCCTCGCACGCCATGCCCTGCGTCTGCTGGCCCGTGAGGGCTTCGGCGGCCCCGCGGTGCTTGAGCGGCTGAACGCCGCCATCCTCGACGAGGGCGCCCGCAGCCGATTCCTCACCCTGCTGTACGGGGAGTTGTGGCCGCAGGAGGACGGCAGCGCGGTGCTCAAGGTGGTGTGTGCCGGCCACCCGCTACCGCTGCGCCTGCGTCAGGACGGCTCCGTGGAACCGGCGGCGGACCCGCAGCCGCTGCTCGGCGTGATGGACGACCTAGAGCTCTACGAGCAGGTCGTCACCCTTGACCGCGGCGATGTCCTGCTGTGTGTCACGGACGGCGTCACCGAGCGCCGCGAGGGCCCGCGCATGCTGGGCGACGACGGTCTCACCGATGTGTTCAGGACCTGCACGGGCCTGACGGCGGGAGCGGTGGCGGCCCGGGTGCTGCGGGCCGTCGAACGCTTCGCCGCGGAGCCCGCCTCGGACGACATGGCGATCCTGGCCATGCGCGTGCACGAGCCCCATAAGAGCTGACAACGAAGAAGGCCCCCCGCCGGTTGGGCGGGGGGCCTTCTTGCTTTACCGAGCCCCCAAACGGAATCGAACCGTTGACCTTCTCCTTACCATGGAGACGCTCTACCGACTGAGCTATAGGGGCCTGTTGCTTTCGCGGTGTTCCGCGCGGCAACGAGATGAAGCATAGCCCATCCGTACAGGCGTTTCCAAAACGCCTGTACGCCGGCGCGACCGGCGCGACCGGCGCCCCAGGTTGCCTCAGGAGGGACGCCGGGACGCAAAAAAGCCTCAACCCCCGGACAATGTCAGGGGGTTGAGGCTCAATGATTGTTCGGCGGCGTCCTACTCTCCCACAGGGTCCCCCCTGCAGTACCATCGGCGCTGAAAGGCTTAGCTTCCGGGTTCGGAATGTAACC
>NZ_JBIRZM010000019.1:0-29776 GCF_044390825.1 Streptomyces sp. NPDC018833
GACCGCCGCGATCTGGCACAACGACCACACCGGGCAGCCCATCCTGCGCTCACTGACCGCCTATGATCACTGACCCCTTGGAATCGATCATCTAGTAGAGTCAGGCCAGTTGAACATATCTGTCAACGACCCGCCGGGCGGGCCACCCACCCGGGAAGGTGCCCCCTCATGGTGAACCAGCCGCTCATGACGGGTAGCTTGGTGTTCTTCCCGGAGACGCCGAGCAGACTCGTGCATCACACGTCGACGTACCGGCGCACACGGAGCCCGGACCACGACCCGCCGAGCACCCAACGGTCCTCGTCCAAGTTCCGTCGGTAGGAGCTGTGCACGCGTCTCGCCCGGCCCTCGGTGTCCAGGCACCGGCCAGGCCGACCGGTGGACACCGTCTCCACCGCACAGCGTCTGGAGGATGACCGACCTCAACCTGCGCCTCCAGGACCGCCTCAACCGGGAGGCCGACGAACGACGCTCGCCGCACCCCACGAAGTGGTGAAGCTGAGAAAGCACCGCGAACGCCTCAAGCATGGCGGCGGTCGTTGATGTCAGAGGGCGCACACTGCGGGCCATGGCCTCACACGACCGGTTCGTTGCACGGCCCCCTCGCGCCCTGCGCGATCCCGACGCCCTGCGTGCCCGCCTGCAGGCTGTCCGAACGGAACCTACTGCGCTTCCCTTGAACGACTGGGTGGAAAAGCTGCGCGGTCGGCTCGGTGGCGGCGAGTCCGTGCCGAGGTTCGACCCCGCTTCCGGCGGAATCGAGGCCCGTAGCCTGTTCAGGAAAAAGCTGCGGGTAGGTGCAGCGCAGGGTCTGCTTGGAGTCCGGCGCCCGGTGGTCGACGAGGCGCGCTCGGCCCCGGTCTGGCAGCGTGTCGAGGTGCTGTCCGGCGCGTACGAGGTGGCGCCGTGACGCCCACTGCCCCCGTCCACGCCCGTCCGCCCTCGGTCTCATCGCGGCTGAGGGCGGACGTATCGTTTCCCAATTCCCCGGACTTGGGGGAGGGGGAGCCGGTCAGGCGTTGGTGGGGCTCGTGACGGCTGCCTGGGTGATGGCCTCGACCAGGCGCTCGCCCGTGTAGGCGCGGCCGCCCATGCCCCAGCCTCCGTCCGGGGCGTTGATGATGTTGATCCGGATGTCGTCGCGATCGTGGCCCGGTGCCATGAGCTTGTACGCGATGTCCGTGGCCCTCTCGATGAAGGCCGTCCGTGCTGCGACGGAATCCAGGCCGATGTCGGGCAGCTTCAGCTCGATCAGGACGAGGGATCGGTTGGTTCCGCCCGCGTACACGTGCTGAGGGTCGAGCAGGTGCAACGCGCCGGCGACCATGGGCGTGAAGAAGGTGTTGCCGGTCAGGCCGCTCACGTCGATGAGAGCGTCGCTGAGCTGCGGAATGATCTCCCGCTCGCCGGTCGGCGTGAGGGCGCCGGTGGGCGCGATGACGGCGATGGGCATGGGTGTGCTCCTCGATCTCGGGTGGGAATGGAGACAGTAGTACGTACGTCCTAGCGAGAAAGACTCTGGAGTAGTATGGCCGTCCTAGTCAAGCGGTAAAGGGCAGAGGCGAGCGGAGGGTCGAGACGAGATGGCCAAGGAGACCCGGGGCCGGATGGTGGATGCCGCCGTTGGCGCGTTGCGCCAACGCGGCCTGCAGGGCATGTCGTTCACCGATGTGCTCGCGCGGAGCGGGGCGGCCCGTGGCGCCATCTATCACCACTTCCCCGGCGGCAAGAACGAGTTGGCCGTCGAGGCCGTCTCGCAGCACGGCCGCGAGGTGTGCGACCGGCTCGCGGAGATCGGGGCGGCCGGCCCTGGGGATGTCGCCGTGGCTTTCGTGGAGTTCGCACGGCCGGTCGCCCAGGCGGCGGCCGAGGGCGCCGGATGCGCCGTCGCGGCCGTGACCGTGCCCCCGGACGAGGACGACGGCGAGCTGTGCCGGGTGGCGGCGGTGGTGTTCGCCTCGTGGACGGAGCAGCTCTCCCGGGCCCTGCGGGAGGCGGGGCTGACGGCGGCCGACGCGGAGGAGAAGGCCGCCCTGCTCGTCGCCCTCCTCGAAGGGGCACAGGTGCTGTGCCGGGCGAGCGGCAGCACGGAGCCGTTCGAACGAGCTGTCCGGGCCGCCCTGCAGCTCTTCGCCGACTCCTGACGGCCGTCGGCCTCGGCGTGCGGTGGACCGCACGCCGAGGCCCTACGTCGGCACGAGCGGCCTGCGCAGAACCCGTTACCGGGGCCTTGCCCAGAACCCACGTCCAGCACGTCCTGACCGCGCTGGCCTGCAACTTCACCGCGTCGCCAACTGGATCGCCGAGCCGCCAATCACCCGCCGCCGATCAACACGCTTCCACGCTCTGTGCGCCGCCACCGCATGACCCGGGAACATCACCAACAGAGTCACGGCATTGGGACCAGGACTTCGGGGCTGGGAGGCGCCGTTGACCGTACAGGCCGGAGCAGTCTCTTGCGGTTCCTGCCCGACCCCAGGCGGGAACCCGGTGCTGGTCGGGCAGGCTTGGCTGTCAGCAAGGCAAGGGTGTCACCCAGCCGGCACCAGCGGCGTCACACCCCAGTTGCGATACGTCGCGCCCCGCTGGCCCGGTCGCTCACTCGGTCGCGGTCGCGAGGTGGCGTGTCTCGGCTCCGTCGCCTCGGTGGAACGGATAGTCCGTGTAGCCGGCCTTGCCTCCGACATAGAACGTGGTCGGGTCGGCTGCGGTCAAAGGCAGGTTCTCCCGGTAGCGGTGGACCAGGTCCGGGTTGGCCAGGAACGGCGTGCCGAAGGCGATCAGGTCGGCCTTCCCGGTGTGCACTGCTGCCCGGGCGCGCGCGAGGTCGTAGCCGTTGTTGGCGATGCACACACCAGCGAACCCCGTCCGCAGTGCGCGGTAGTCGATGGATGCCGTCTTCGTCATCATGTCGCCCTCCAGGATGTGCGCATAGGCCAGGCCGCGCGGACTCAGCTGCCCCAGGAAGTACGCGAAGTGGGCCTGCGGATCGGAATCTGACATGGAGTTGAAGCTGTTCTCCGGCGTCAGGCGCACGCCCACCCGCTCGGCGGGCCACTCGGCGCACACCGCGTCGAGGACCTCGTTCAGCAAGCGCATGCGGTTGGCGGCGCTGCCACCGTACGCGTCGGACCGGTGGTTGCTCCCGTCGCGCAGGAACTGGTCGATCAGGTAGCCGTTGCCGGCGTGGACCTCGACACCGTCGAAGCCCGCGTGCTTCGCCAGCTCGGCTGCGTGCCGGAACTGCGCGACGATCCCTGGCAGCTCGTCTCGGCCGAGCTCGCGGGGCGTCACGAAGTCCTGCGGGCCGGCGTAGGTGGCTGCTTGGCCGGCGGGTTGCATCGCCGAGGGGGCGACGGGCGCCTGCCCGTCCAGCAGACTCGGGTGGGAGATGCGGCCGCAGTGCTGCAGCTGCACGAAGATGTGGCCGCCCGCCGCGTGGACTGCCTCGGTCAGGTGCCGCCAGCCGGTCACGTGGGCGTCGGTGTGCAGCCCGGGAGTGAAGGGGTAGCCCACCGCCTGCGGTGAGACCGTGGTGGATTCCGCGACGATCAAGCCCGCGGTGGCGCGCTGCCGGTAGTAGGCGACCATCAACTCGGGAATGCACCCGTCCGCGTCGGCGCGGTTGCGGGTCATCGGCGCCATCACCATCCGGTTGGCGAGTTTGAGGTCGCCCAGGGCGAACGGCTCGAACAAGTCTAGGGGCATGAGGAGCTCCAGTTTTCTGGCACGAGCATCGTAGGACAACTGTCCTAGAGAGCCGTCACGCTAGGTCGGCGACGCCTGGGGTGTCAACGACTTGACGGTCTAGGACGGGCGACCTACGGTAAGTGCTCTAGGTCGGTTGTCCTACGACGAAAGGGGATCAGTGTGACTGCGGTGGCGACCCGTGAACAGATCGTGGCGGCGGCCGACCGGCTCTTCTACCACCACGGCTACGAGCACACCTCGTTCGCGGACATCGCCGGAGCCGTCGGGCTGTCGCGGGGCAACTTCTACTACCACTTCAAGTCCAAGGACGCGATCCTGGACGCGGTGATAGATGCCCGCTTGGACGACACCCGGCGAATGCTGGAGCAGTGGGAGGCCGAGGCGCCCACCCCGGCCGGCCGCATCATGCGGTACGTCGAGATCGAGCTGACGAACCGCGCCGACATCCAGGACTACGGCTGCCCGGTGGGCACCTTGACCACGGAGCTGGCCAAGCTGGAGCACGCCATGCTCGGTCAGGCCGGCCGCCTGTTCACCCTGTTCCGCGTGTGGCTTCGTGAGCAGTTCGTGCTGCTCGGGCAGGCTGCGCAGGCCGATGAGCTGGCGATGCACGTGCTCGTCTTCAGCCAGGGCGTCGCCGTCATGGCCAACGCGTTCCGCGACGAGGCGTTCATCCAGCGGGAAGTCGACCGGGTGCGCGATTGGCTGAGCACCTACGAGAAATGAGAGATCGCATGTTCGTGGTCCTGCTTCGGTTCTCCGGCAACTCAGGCTCCGCCTCTCAGCACATGACCGGCCATCAGGAGTGGATCAAGCGCGGCCTGGACGACGGGGTCTTCCTGCTGGTCGGCAGCATCCAGCCAGGGCTCGGTGGCGCAGTCCTCGCCCACAACACCTCGCGCGAGGAACTGCAGAAGCGGGTCGACGACGACCCGTTCGTCGCCCAGGACGTCGTCACGGCGGAGATCATCGAGATCGCGCCGGGAATGGCGGACGAGCGGCTGGGCTTCCTGCTGTGACGGCGCCGTTCCTTGGCCCCGACGGCGCGCCGCGCTGCTCGTGGAGCGGAGCTGTCCCGGAGTTCCTCGCTTACCACGACACCGAGTGGGGGTTTCCCGTCGGTGACGACCGGCGGCTGTTCGAGAAGCTGAGCCTGGAGGGCTTCCAGTCCGGGCTGAGCTGGCGCACGATCCTGGCCAAGCGTGAGAACTTCCGCGCCGCCTTCGCGGGCTTCGACATCCCTGCCGTCGCCCGGTTCGACCAGCGTGACGTCGAGCGTCTTCTGGGCGACGCGGGCGTCGTCCGGCATCGCGGCAAGATCGAGGCGGTGATCAACAATGCCCGCCGGGCCGAGGACCTGGTCGAGCGGGAGGGATCTCTGGCGGCGTTCGTGTGGCGCTACGAACCCGACGCGGGCGACCTGGCCGGGCCGCAGACCATGTCGACCTCCCCGGCCTCGGTCGCGCTGTCGAAGGACCTGCGGAAGCAGGGCTGGAAGTTCGTCGGACCGATCACGGTGTTCGCGTTCATGCAAGCCATGGGGTTGATCAACGACCACGCTCGGGAATGCGCGATCAGGCCCGAGGCCCAGCGGATCCGTGAAGAATTCGACCGCCCAGGACGAGTCGGCACGATCAGGTGAACAGAAGACGCACGTGCGCTACATGCTGATCGAGGACTTCGATTCATGGGAACGTGATGCCCCGTCAGGTCCGGCATCGGGCCGACCCCTCCGTTGGTCACCTCTGTTCCTGCTCGGCGTTCGGGTCGCGCAGCGGCCGAAGCGCATCGCCCAATGAACCCCCGCAGCGCCACCGGACGGCGACGTGAGGCGGCGGAGTGGTCTGGGAGGACGCGGCTGACCAGCGAAAGCGGTCAATTGCTTGACTCCTGGCTCAGGGGAAGTGAGCTCGGTTCATCTCGATGCAGGTGCGAAGCTTCCTAGATCGGCGGCTCCACTTGGGACCAGGTCAGATGCCTTCTGACCTGGTCTTTTGTGTTGATCTCCTGATGGATGGGCCAGATTGCGGGATGGCCGCCGAGGAGGGGGTGCGCATCGGGGTTTCCTGACCCAGGCCTGTGACCTGGGCCTTTATTGGCGGTGGTGATTCTGCTGCTCTGCTCTTGCGGAAGTCGGCGTGTCGGGCGCTGGGCTTCGTGGACGAAACGGGTCGAACGAACGGACGCGCACCGGATTCGGGGTGTGAGAAGTCACGAGCGTGGAGTCTTCTTCTCGGCTGCGGCCCCCAGGGCCTTCAGAGTTCAACTTCGGCTTGATTCAGTCGAGTTAGTCACGCTGACTCTGGTCGCTGGTCCGCAGCCACATAAGATCACGTCGCCCGATCCGACAGTGACAGGAGGTCGAAGACCTATGCCGGATCAGCGTGTTGTGGTCGTGACTGGAGGAGGAACGGGGATCGGTGCGGCAACCGCGCGGCTTCTACGGGCGGCCGGGCACGACGTTGTCGTCTCCGGGCGACGACCAGAGCCTTTGCATCGCGTCGCCACGGAAACCGGAGCCTTGGCCTGCCCGGCTGATACCGCCGACCCGGACGCTGTTCTCCACCTCGTCGAGACTGCCGTCGCGCGATTCGGTCGACTCGATGGGTTGGTCGTCAATGCGGGAGTGGGACGCGGCGGGGGTGTCGGGGAACTATCCGATGCGGACTGGGAGTTGGTGCTTCGTACCAATCTCACCGGCCCCTTCCTTCTGATGCGGGCGGCATTGCCGCACTTGCTTCGGGCCCGAGGATCTGTCGTCGCGGTCGCTTCGGTCTCTGCCCTGCGCAACGGGGTGGGCAATGCCGCCTACGCCACGTCCAAGGCGGCACTGCTGCAGTTGTGCCGGTCGTTGTCTGTGGACTACGGGCCTCAGGGCTTGCGGGCCAACACCGTTTGCCCCAGCTGGGTGCGTACGGAGATGGCCGACCGCCGCATGGTCCGGTTCGCTGAGGAGGCCGGATTGACCTCCAATGACGTCGCTGGAGCATATGAGGAGGCCACCCGGCTGCTGCCAGCACGCCGCCCCGGGGAGCCTCGTGAGGTCGCCGAGGCCATCGCTTGGCTGCTATCGCCGGCTGCGTCCTTCGTAAACGGTGCGGTACTGACCGTGGACGGCGGTGTGACCGCGCTGGACCCCGGAACTGTTCCCTTTGAGTTCCGCATCACCCCACGCGAAAACGGGGGTTGATCCTGCAACTGGCGCGGCTGCTCCATGAGCCGACCGCGCCTGCGGAGCGGCGGCCCGGCACAGGAGCCTGGAGGGCCTGGTCACGGTGGTGGACCTCGGGGCGGGCACCCGCGACATCTCCCTTCTGCAAGACAGGCGCGTCGTGACCGCAGCCCGCACGGTCGCCTTCTTGGTGGCCTTCGACTGCGGTTTCACCACCGGTTCACCTCTCGCCCTCTCCGGCGGGCGGGCCTTCTGATGAGGCCGCGTGGACGCTCCCGTGGCTCCCCCGGCAGCGTGTGGCATGAGCAACTACCGTGCGTTTAAAGGTTGCTGACGGATGTTACTGAGGTTAAAGTTTCTCGTGTGGCGGGTTCCTGAGAGATCCGGTCCGCCGCCGTCGGAGCAGCAACGGGGCTCTTCCGGATTCCTTCCACGGCAGAGGCCCACCGGCCTTCCCCCTCTTTCTTGCCGGGGGCTCATCGCAGCGTGCGGCCAACCCGCGGCCTGCAGACCGTTCTTCACGCTCTCTCGTTCCACTCCGTATGGCATACGGCGTTCATTGGCGATCGCTCACATGCGTACAGTCACGTCTTCACACAGGGGGAATCGCAGATGGGCCTCCTTCGTACCGAAGGATTCGACAAGCTCTTGGAGATGGTCGCCTCGGAAGCCGCGGCGCAGAGTGCCGCCGGCCCGGCCATCCGCCACCTGGCCACCATCGGCGAGCGATTGGCGCCGGAGGTGGCGCTCGGCGCGCTGAGGTCGAGCGAGCGCCACCTGCTCGACGCGATGGAAGCCGCTCGCGCCACCGTCGCCCAGCCCGCCGCAGACCACACGGACGGCCACCGCTTCGGCCAGCTGAAGGCGGGCAAGGTTTGCATCCTGAGACCCGGCGAGACGGGCGGATCCGAGCTGCGCACGGTCGCCGGTGTCAACTGGCGCGACGGGGCACCGGAGGGGCTCGACGCCGAGTGCGCGCGCCTCGCCGAACTGGAGGGCGCCGAGATCGAGTCCTGCCGTCTCTGGCTCAGAGAGCAGGGCGAAGAGCATGCTGCGGATCTGGTGGGCCGACTGCGGTTGCTGTTCCGGCACGTCGGGCCGATACGCCTCTACATAGGCGACTTCTGCTACACGAACCTGGGCCGGTCGGGCAACCTCGTCGGCAAGTCCGTGGGCGCGGAGTCCGACCGCTGCCGGATGAAGGTCCTCTCCGAGACTCCGCTGAGTGAGTGGAGCGCCGCCGACGCGTGCTTCGTCGTCTGCATGTCCGCGCTGATCTCTTCCGGAACCCCTTCCCGCACCGAGGAGTTCAGTGGCACGCAGCTCATTCCGAGCAGGCTCACGGAATTCCTGGAAGGCCGCATCCTCGCGTACGACGGGGAGGTTCCCGACGCCGAGGCGTCCGGATCTGCGGTCGGCAGGCTCTTCGAACTCGCCGATCGGGCCCGGGAACTGAGGGCACGCAAGCTGGAGTCCGGGGCGGTGGTCTACCGCACGGTCCAGTCGATGACCATCAACAAGAAGGAACACTTCTTCGACACCCCGGTGACCGGCGCGGATGTGCCGGAGGTGTTCCTCGACACCCTCTCCGATCTTGTACCGTCTGCGCCCGACGCGATCCGCAGCGGCGGATTCGACGTCGACTGGCAGCCGCTCCTCGACGGCGACCCACAACCCTCGCAGGCCGGGTTCGGCAGCCGCTTCGAGGAGGTGCTGCACCAACTCGTCGCCTCCGCCGCGGCCGGCACCGCATCCGACGTCAGCATGTCCCGTGGCCCACGCGACATCCTGCGGCTCAGCTCCCTGCTGGCCGAGGGCAGTATCGAACCCGGCCACTGGAAGACCAGCGAGTACTACTGCTGCGTCGTACCCAGTGAGGACTTCCGCCGCCGGCTCGCCGATGCGGGAGCCGCCGCCGAGGTGCCCCAGGTGGTGCGCGCCATCGCGGCCCGCATGCGCTGGAACAGCTGGCATTTCATGCCGCATGCCGCCGCTGTCACGGACGACGCGAGCTTCGCCGAACGCGACTGGTTCTTCGCCCCCTCCATGCCCGACATGACGGAGTGGACGTCGCACCACCACCAGGGTCACGTGGCCAACGGCGTGCGGCACGCCATCCGCGTCCCCTTCGGCATCACCCTCGCCGGCGCGCACCGGCCCGGCGTGCACGACCTGCGGCTGATGCGCAGTGAGGGTGACGTCTACGGCCTGGGCGAGCTGCGGGCGGCGATCGCGATGGGCGAGGTCCTGCGCGGTCTCTACCAGGAACACGCTCTTCGGCTGGAGAAACGCGAAGCGGCCTTTGTGGTCAACGACTTCGGAAACGTCTGGTACCAGGAGCGGTACGGTACCTCGGCTCCTGAAGTGGACGCACAGGCGAGGACGGCGAACGAGAACGGTGTCTGACCAGATGACGACAGCAGTGACCCCCGCAGTGAAGCCGACGGCAGTGGACAAGAGCGGCGAGGCCGAGAGCCCCACGGTGCTCTACCTCGGCCTGCGGCGTTCTCCCCTGGAATGGCGCGCCGAACTCGATGCCGCCGCCGCACGGGGACTGAGCATCCACGTGGCCTCCGACGCAGACGTCTCCCACACCGGGCTCCCCGAACACCGGCGCGGCTCCTTCGACCGCGGCTCCTCGCTCGCGGACCAGGCCGCACAGGCGTCGCCCGACTCGGCTCCGGCCGCCGTCGCCTGCTGGGGCGACAAGTACGTCGGCCTCACCGCGCTGCTCGCCGAGCAGTTCGGGGTGCGTGGCATCGGTACCGCCGCCGCGGCCGTCACCACGGACAAGGCCGCCCAGCGCCTGGCCATGGAGCCGTACGGGCTCAACCCGCCCTGGCGGGCGGGCCGGACGGCTGACGACCTGCGGGGTATCGTCTCGGAGCTCGGCGCCGCGGGCAGGCCACTGGTGTTCAAGCCCGCCCACTGCTCCGGCGGCCGTGGCATGGCGCTGATCACCTCGGACACCGGCCTGGACGAGGTCTTCGCGCTGACTGCCGCCAACTACTCCGGCACGACCGACTTCCTCGTCGAGGAGTACGTCGACGGCTCCGAGCACTCCGTCTCCGGGGTCGTCTCCGACGGCGAGGTGCGGATTCTCGGCGTCACGGACAAGAGCGTCGACGGGCCGCTGTCCGCGTCGTGGGCCACTGCCGTCCCCTCCGCCCTCACGGACATACAGGTCAAGGACCTGAGGCAGGCCGCCGGACAGGCCGTGCTCGCTGTCGGCATCCGGACCGGCGGCTTCCATGTAGACCTCCGCCTCGCCTCCGCCGGCCCCGTTGTTCTGGAGGTCGGCGGACGGCTCGGCGGCGACCTGATCAACTCCCACCTCATCCCGTACGCGCACCAGGGGGCCGTCCGGCCCTACGAAGCCCTGCTCGCCCTGCTCACCGACGGGGAACTGCCCGGCGAGACCCCCGAGCCGGACCGTGGCGCGGCCATGGTGCTGCTGCCCAAGGCCGGGCGCCCGGCAGCCGAGATGGCCGAGGCCGTGCTCGCCCACCCGCGGGTCGTCCTCGCCGAGGACTGGCCCGGGACGGACACCGTCGTGGCGGTCGTCGTCACGGAGGACCCGGCCGACCTGCCCGCGGCCGTCGCGGACGTACGCAAGTCGGCCCGGTGACCACCGGCACGCCGCACCTCCCGCTGGTCGGAGTCCTCGCCTGCCAGAAGGAGCGGGCCAACGGCACCACGTACTCCCGGGTCAACGACCACCTGACCGAAGCCCTCCTCGACCATGCCGGAGTGGCCGCCGTCCTGCTCCACACCGTACGACCCGAACATGCCGGCAGCGTCCTGGCCCGCCTCGACGGGCTGGTGCTCCCCGGCAGCGGATCGTTCGTCCACCCGGTTCGCTACGGCGGGCGGGACGCCGACGCCGTGACCGGCAGGGAGTACGACCCGGCCCGGGACGCGACTGCGGCCGGACTGCTGCACGAGGCCGACCGGATCCCCGGTCTGCCCGTGCTTGCCAGCTGCCGCGGCATGCAGGAACTCGCCGTGCACCACGGCGGCGCCCTCGAAACCGTGCCCCGCTCGGACGTGAAGCACCGGCTGCGGGCCGGCGTGGACGGCCCCGACCGGTGGGCGCCCGCACACACCGTGGACGTCCGGCCCGGCGGGCTCCTCGCCGGACTGGTCGGCCCCGGCCAGGATCCGGGCACCGTGCCGGTCAACTCCCAGCACAGCGACCGCCTGTCCAAGGTCCCCGGAGAGGTCCTCGTCGAGGCCGTGGCCCCGGACGGGACCATCGAGGCGATCAGCGTCGGCGCGCCGGACCGCTTCGTCCTCGGGGTGCAGTGGCACTTCGAGCACCACACCGACCAATCGCTTCTGGACCGCGAGGTTTTGGCCGCTTTCGGCAGCCGCTGCCGGTCCCGGATGGCGTCGAGGGAACAGCAGTGAACGCACCAGGAACCACGCCCGCCCCCGCGAACGGAACGGCGGAGCACGCCGCAACCGAGTACGCGGCTCTCGCCGCCACCGCCCTCGCGGCGATCGGTGGCAGCGGCGACGAGCTGCTCTTCCTCGCCGGCTCCACGACCGACGGACTCGCCAATCGCAACTCCGACCTGGACCTCTACGTCGTCGGCGACTTCCGCGTCACCGGATCGGAGACAGCGGCCCGCCAGGGCGAGCGCACCGCGACCGTTGCCTACCACGAGGGTCGCGAGGTGAACGTTGCCGTGCTCGACCCGGACGCGCTCGGCCGGCTGCGGGACGCCTTCCACGCCAGCGTGGCCGGCCTGTCGGGGGAGAAGGGCATCGCTCAACTCGTCGACGAGGACAACCTCAAGATCCTGCACCGCGTCCGGACCGGTCGCGCCCTGCGGCGCCCTGACCGACTCCAAGAACTGCGTGACGAGTTGGGCACCGGGGACCTGCCCGCCTACTTGCTGAACGTCGCCGCCGTCGCCGCCGTCAACCGGCTCACCGATGTGTCGGGTGAACTGGCCGACGGCCATGCCGACTCGGCCGCGTGGATGTACCGCGAGGCCCTCGTACACACCGGGCAATGCGCGCTCGCCGCCGCGGGCGTGACCGTCCCCTCGGTCAAGTGGCTCGTCCGGCTGCTCCAGCGCGAGGCGGCGCGCCATGACGGCACCGGGTGCGCCGCGCACGTCGCGCGCCGCCTGCTCGCCCCGCCGGCCGATACCGCCGCCGCGGTCGAGGAGACCCGGGCCGAACTCGCCGCAGTCATCGACGGCGCGGGCGACCAGGCGGGCCCGTACGTACGCACTGTGACCCGACGGAAGCTGGGATGACACCGATGGCACTGGTGGACACCGAAGACCTGCCCGCAGACCCCGGTGATCTCGCGGCACCTGCCGGGACGACGCACGGGAACCAGGAGTTCACGCCCGTCGAGCTGTATGACATACCCGACGCGCTGATACCTCGCGAGCCCCGGCTGGGCGGTGCCTGCGTCCCCGTCCCCGCCGACCGCCTCGCGTCCCTCGCACGGTCCGGACCCGTGGTCCTCGGACTCCAACCCGGTTTCGCCCACACCGACGGCTTCACCGAGTCGGTCCTGAAGGAACTGCGCGCGCTGCTGCACCTGCCGGACGACCACAGCTGCGTCCTCGTCCCCGCCCCACCGCACACCGTGGCCCGGCTGCTCGCCCAGGAGAAGTGGGTCGGGGCGCATGACGCCGTCCCCCGGGCGGTCGACCCTGCCGAGCGGCCGTCCGCCGCCCGCGGCCCCAAGGGCTGGACCGCCGCGGACCTCTCGCGCACCTCCTGGCCGCTCGACGAGACCCTGCTCGGCGAACTCGACGTGGCCTGCTTCTGCCCCAGCTGGCTCCTCGGTGTGGTGCCCGGCTGCACCGTCCTCACCCTGTCCCCACGGGCCGCCGCGGCCGCCCGGGCGGAAGAGGACAGTGGCCCCTTCGGCGTCCGCGCCCTGCTGGCGGTGGACGCGCCCGGCGCGCCCCGCCCCAGCGCTTCGGACCTGATGATGCTGGCCCACGGCGTACGCACCCTCGCCGAGTCGCACCCCGAACGCTTGGACAGCGAGGTCGAGGTCCGCCTGGAGCTGGTCCGCGCCCACACGGCCGGCCGCTCCTGGCTCGCGGGCCCGCCGCACCGCCCGGGACGCGACCTCGCCGCCGTCCTGCCCACTTCCCTCACGCCGGCCGCCGTGCGCGGGGTGACGGACTTTCTGGAGACACGGGCACTCGCGTACGGGCTCGCCGACCCCGCGCGGCCGACCGTGCTGCGCGTCGGCCTCTACCGCACGATCGCCGACGACGACCTCGTCCGGCTGCTCGGTCTGCTCGACGTCCTTCTGGGGGAGGCCCGATGAGCGCAGGTGCTCTGCTCATTCTCAAGCCCGACATCCTCACCGGCCCCTATGCGCACTGCCCCGCCGTGCTCGCCCGCGACACCGTGCGCGGACTCTTGTGTGTGTACGAGCCCGCCGCCTCCCACGACTTCGAGGCGGACACCTCCGAGCAGGCGGTTGCCTGGGGGCTGAACAACATCGAGCGCAAGGTACGCGCCAGGGACTGGTACGTCCGCACCCTGCACGCCCCCGGCCTCCGGCTCGCCGCTCTGCGGAACCTGCTGACCGGACCGGTCCTCAACCCGCCGGACGACGGCCCCCTCCGCACGACAGACCTGGTGCTGAGCGTCGCGGAGGCGTTCGGCTTCACGATCGCCGACAGTCTGCGCACCCGCTGCACACACCGCGACTTTCTCGGCCTCTACGCGGACAACACCCACTTCACCCGGCTCGCCGGAAGCCTGCGCTCGTACCTGGTGGATCAGGAGGTTGAGATCTACCGGTACGCCGGGGACCAGGAGCTGTCGACCCTGCACATCTTCAAGGAGTTGGTGCGCCGGGTCGTCCGCTATCCCACCACCCACTACGACGCGGTGGAGAACCTGCTGCACGTCTCCGACCCGGGTGCACCGGACTGGACGTACTTCCTCAACGCGGCCTTCGGGGAACAGGGCGCCGTCGCGTGAGCATGCCCCGAAGCCCCGCCCGCCGCCTCACCGCGGCTGATGCGCTGATCCTGGTCAACGGCGTGTCGACGTTCGGCTCCGGCCTGGTCTATCCGTACACCGCGCTCTACCTGTCCGGGATGCCCGCGATGGGGACGGCCGGTGTCAGCGTCTTCTACGGCGGCGCCGCCGCGGCCAACCTGACGACCGCCGCGGTCCTCGCGACCGGCCGGATCAAGCCGCCACCCGCGCTTCTCGGACTCGCCGGCACGCTGATGCTCGCCGTGGGCTTCCTGGGGACCGCCGCCGCGGGCTCCCTGGCCACTCTGTTGGCAGCCGTCCCGTTCATCGGCTGCGGCCAGGGCTGTCTGCTCGTCGCCATGGTGCCGGTGCTCAACTCCCTGACGCCGCAGGAGCAGCGGCGATCGGTCTTCGCCCGCCGCTACCGCGCGATCAACGTCGGCCTCGGGCTCGGGGCCGTTGTCGCCGGCCTGACCACCGGCTTCTTCGCCACCTCGGCCGTGCCGTGGCTGTTCGTCTGCAACGCGCTGAGCTATCTGCCGCTCACCTATGCCTTCCACCGTGTCCGGGCGCGGGAGCGCCGCGAGGCAGCCGGAGCCACGGGCGCCGAGCGAGCGGCACAGTTCACAAGGCCCGAGGCCAAGGAGCGGTGGAGCGCAGCCGGTGGGCGCTGGAAGTGGCTCGGGGCCGCCGGCGCGTTCGCGGTCCTGTTCCAACTCGGCGCCTACCTCTTCGGGCACAGCCAGTTCGAGGCGACGGCTCCGCTCGTCGCCGTCCAGTTGATGGGCATCGGCCTCGGCACGGTCTCCGCACTGCTGCTCGTGAACACCGCCGTGGTGGCTCTCGGACAGACCTGGGTGACCCGCCTGCTGAGCAGGCGCGACGAGGCGTACGGGCTCCGGGTGGCCGTGGTGCTGTGGACCACCGCCTACGCCGTGGGCGCGGCGTCGGCCTTCGGTCCGCTCCCCGTTCGCTACGCGGGACTCCTGCTCTTCGCCGTCGTCTTCGCGATCGGCGAGTGCGCCTACTCCTGCTCGTTCCACCCCTGGCTGATCGACTCGGTGCGGCCGCAGGACGTCACCCGCGTCTCCGCGCTGGCCGGCGGCGCGATGGGCATCGGCACGGCCGCGGGCCCTTCCATCGGTGCCGCCCTCACGCTCACCGGTGAGGCCACCGCGGTCTGGCTGAGCCTTGCCTCGTTCTGCCTGCTGTTGCTGCTCACCCTCGGTCGGCGGCGCGCTGCGACGAAGGGGCCCGCCGCCGACGACACACCCGAACAGACACCCGTGCCACACACAGGGGAAACGACATGACGGACACACTGCTGCTGGTCGGCGCGGGCATCATGGGACGAGGCTACGTCGCCGCCGCCCACGATCTCGGTCTGAGCACCGTGCTGCTCGACGACGAGACCTGGCGCGAGCAGCACGAGAGCCGCGTCACGCACTTCGAGGCCCCCACGGGCAGTACCGAAACGCATTGGCTCCAAGCCGCGTTGGAGGCAGCCGACCGTCACCGCCCGCAGGGCGTCGTGCCCTTCGCCGAACAGCACGTTCTGGCCGCCGCCCGGGTGCAGGAGCGGCTCGGGCTGCCCGGACCCTCCCTCGCCGCCGCCGAGGCCAGTCGCAACAAGGCAGTTCAGCGCGCTCTCTTCGCGCACGCCGGACTCCCCCAGCCCGACCACGCCGTCGTCGACGGTGCCGACCAGGCCGCCGCATGGAGCCGCGGCCGCTACCCGGTGGTCGTCAAGCCGCTGCGCGGCATGGGCAGCGCCGGAGTCCGCTGCGTCGCGAGCGAGGACGCGCTCCGCGCAGACCTGGCCCGCCGGGACGTGGGCCAGCTGGTGCTGATCGAGGAGTACCTCGACGCGCCCGAATACAGTTGGGAAGGGCTGGTCGAGGACGGCGAGGTGATCTTCCAGAACCACACCCGCAAGGTCACCACCGGACCGCCCGAGTTCGTCGAACTCCAGCACCAGCTGCCGTATCTCCCCGCCGACCGGGATCGCATCGACCGGCAGACGGCCGCACTGGTGGCCGCTGCCGGCATCCGTACCGGCATCGTGCACCTGGAGTACCGCGACGACGGCAGCGTGCTCCGGCCGATGGAGTTCGCCGTGCGCACCCCCGGGGACCACATCATGGAACTGATGTGCCGGGCGTACGGGCATGACTTCTTCCGCAGCGTCATCGAGCTGTCCCTCGGCAGGACCGTCAGCCTTCCCGCCGCACGCCCTCGCACCGCGGGCGTGCTGTTCCTGCCCGCGCCGCGCCCGGGCCGCATCGTGTCCGTGGACGGCACCCAGGAGGCGGCGGACCGTCCCGAGGTGCTCAGGGTCGGGCAGAAGAAGCACGCCGGCGACATCGTCGCCGGCCTCCACTCGTCCGGTGACCGGGTCGCCCACGTGCTGCTCCTCGCCGACAGCCCCGCCGACGTGGACGCCGCTGCCGAGGCCGTGCGCCGGCAGATCGACATCCGCATGGAGCCGGACGACACGTCCCCCGCACAGCCGTCCGCCCCGGACACCGAGCCGCCCCGGATCGCCCATGACGGACCCACGGTCGTGCTCTGCAAGTGGCGCGCCGACATGGTCCGGGCGTTGCTCGCCGCCACCCCGCACCTCTACCTCGTGCTCGACGAGGCCGAGGCGGCCCGCGCCGCGGCGTCCCCCGAACTGACCGGCGCGGCCCGCGCCGTCTACCGCGTCGGCAGCATCGACTCCGTCGAAGAGATGACCGGCGTCGCCGTGGACCTCGCCGTGCGCGGCGTCCAGGTCGACCAGGTGCTCTGCTTCTCCGAGGACGGCCAGCTCGGCGCCGCCCAGCTGCGCACCCTGCTAGGCCGCGGCGGCGCGAGCGCGGCGATGCAGGCGGCCGTCCGCGACAAGCGGATGATGAAGCACCTCGTGGCCGCCGCCGGCGTTCCGGTCGCGGAGTGGGCCTCCCTGCCCGTCGGCGCCACCTTCGCCGAGGGTGACGGCCTCCCCGATGTGGGATTCCCCGCCGTCGTGAAACCGGCGTTCGGCTTCGGCACCATGAGCACCGCCCGGGTCGAGAACGCGGCGGAGATCGCCGCAGTCCTGCGCGACCTGCCGAAGCCCGAGCGGCTCAGCTCCGGACACCTCATCGTCGAACGCTTCGTGCACGGCCGTGAACTGCACATCGACGCACTGTGGTGGGCGGGCAAACCGCTCTTCCTGACCGTGAGCGCGTACTACGTGCCCCGGCTCGACCACGTGGCCACGGCCGGCGACGAGCACGGCGCCCCGCGCACCCGCGACGGCTCGTACATCCTCCCACGCGAGGACCACCCCGAGCTCTACGAACGCCTCCTCCAGATGCACACCACCGTCAACGAGGCACTGGGCATCGAGACCGCCGTCACCCACCTGGAGGTGTTCGAGACCCCCACAGGGGAGCTGGTCTTCTCGGAGATCGCCACCCGCATCGGCGGCGGCTGGATCCCCGACATGCTCACCACGCACCTCGGACACAGCGTGCACGATGCTGTTGCCAACGGACTCCTGTACGGACACGTCGAAGAGGCGGTGCCCCCGCGCCGGCACATCGGGGCTCTGCACCTGCGACCCTCCCGCGCCGGAACCATCACCGCCATGCCGACGGACGAGCAGATCACGGCCG
The DNA here is from genome assembly GCF_044390825.1 of Streptomyces sp. NPDC018833. Taxonomy (NCBI): domain Bacteria; kingdom Bacillati; phylum Actinomycetota; class Actinomycetes; order Kitasatosporales; family Streptomycetaceae; genus Streptomyces; species Streptomyces sp. NPDC018833. The sequence goes on from NZ_JBIRZM010000019.1 coordinate 17,500, forward strand.
TCGACGGTGTGCTCGGCTGGCGCAGCATGAAGAAGACCGGGGACTCGGTCGGTTTCTCCCATGCCATGGACTGGTGCCTGCTGGTCGTCGTGGGGGCGGAAACGGCCGAGGAGTTCGAGGCGCTCCTCGATCGCGTCGAGTCCGACCTCGCCATTGAGGTGGAGTGACCGTGCCCGAGCCCTCCCCGCGCCCCGTCGTCCTCTTCGTCGGGCTGCGCAAGAACCCGCTCGAACACCGCACCGCCTTCGAAGCCGCACACCGCAACGGCTTCTCCGTGGCGCTCCTCGCGGCCCGGCCGCCGGCGGGACTGCCGCAGGCACTGCTCGCCGAGGTGCGCGCGGTCGACCCGCACGACACCGACGCCTTCGACGCGGCGGTGGACGGCGTCGCCGCCGCGCACACCGTCGTCGGCGTCGTCACCTGGTCCGACGCCGGCGTCGAACCGGCGGCCCGCGCCGCCCGGCGCCTCGGCCTGCCTGGCATCGATCCCGCCGCGGCCCGCCTCGCCCGCAACAAGTACCTCATGCGCCATGCCCTCGCGGACCGGCCGCACCTGATACCCCGCTTCGCCCGGGTACGGACCTGGCAGGACGCCGTGCGGTCGTTGGACGACATCGGACTCCCGGCCGTGCTGAAACCCGCTGCCGGCAGCGGCAGCAAGGGCATCTTCCTGCTGCGGGACGAACGGGAACTGCGGCCCGCCTTCGACGAGCTGACCCGCCTCACCGGCACGGACGGCGACAGCATCTTCCGCCACGACCGCGGCGATCTCGTTCTCGAGGAGCTGCTGCGCGGCAGTGAGCACAGCGTCGAGGGCTTCGTGCACCGCGGCGAGGTGACCGTCTGCGGAATCACCGACAAGACCACCACCGAGCCCTTCCGCCTGGAACTCGCCCACCTGCACCCCAGCACCCTGCCCGGCGCCGCGCGCTCCGCCGTGCATGCGCTCACGCGCGAGGCCGTCCTCGCCCTCGGCTTCGACGACTGCGCCTTCCACCTGGAGTGCATGTACGACCCCGGGGCAGGTGCCCGCCTGATCGAAGTCGCCGCCCGCGCCGGCGGCGACTTCATCGGCTCCCATCTCGTCGGGCTGGCAACCGGGGTCCCCTTCCACGAGAACGTGATCCGGGTCGCCACCGGCCGGGCACCGCGCCTGCCCGATCAGCCGCCGCTGCGCGCCGGCCTGCGGAAGATCATGGCCCCGGTGGCAGGGAAGCTTGTGCGGGTCGACGGCGTCGACACCGCGCTCGGCGTCACCGGCGTCCAGCACGTCGTGCTCGACCGCACGCCGGGTACGACCATCAGGCTCCCGCCCGAGCACTTCTCCTCCAGTGCCGTCGGCGCGGTGATCGCCACTGGCGACACCGCCGTCTCCGTCGAGCGCGCCCTCGGCGCCGCGGTGGACGCGGTCCGGGTGGAGATCGCCCCTGCCGAGTGAGCGTCTTCGAAGGCGGCTCCACCGGAACCCCGGTTCGGATCGTCTCCGAGCCCGGGTTCTGTAGTTTCGGAGTCGGACACCGACCCTCGCGTGTGACGCGCCGTCCTCCCGGGAGGCCCGCGTGTCATCCGTCACGATCTGATCGCGGAGCAGCCATGGCGGGGCCTCATGTTCTGGTTCCGGGGCCTTCTCGGGCGCCCGTTGGGGAGCGCGTCTGGTACGCGTCCTACGGGTCCAACATGCACATCGCCCGCCTGCACTACTACCTCGTGGGCGGGCGGCCGCCCGGGGCCGCACGGGCTTATCCGGGATGCCGGGACACGAGCGGGCCCTTGCGGTCCGTGCCCGTTGTGCTGCCCGGGGCCGTGTACTTCGCCACGGAGTCGCCGGTCTGGACGGGTGGTCGAGGGTTCTACGATCCGTCGGCGGAAGGGCTCGCCTGGGCGCGGGCGCACCTCATCACGGTCCAGCAGTTCTCCGACATCGCGGCACAGGAGATGTACCGGGAACCCGGTGCGGACCTCGACCTGAGCGAAGCCGTGCGTCTCGGTCGTTCGCGTCTCGGTGCAGGGCGTTACGAGACCCTGGTGTGCCCGGGCACGCTCGACGGGATTCCGGTGCTCACGTTCACGGCGCCGTGGCGGGTGCACGATGTGGCGCTGCGGCGGCCCTCCGCTGCGTACGTGCAGCACCTCGCCGCGGGGCTTGCCGAGTCCGGGGCGTGGAGTGCCGGCGACATCGCCGCGTACCTGGCCACCTGCCCCGGTGCCGCCGGGCACTGGACCGCCGGCGACATCGCAGCGCTGGTCGACCCGGACTGACGGCCGTTCAGCGGCGCAGCGTTGCCGTGAAGCTCCTGCCGTACGCCTGGTGGGTCGTGATCTCGATGCGGGTGCCGCCGGGGACGGGGCGGACGTGGACCCCCTCGTCCGCCGACACCGGGCGAAGCGTGCGGCCGTGGAGCGTCAGGGTGATCGTCCGGCGCCGCGTCGTCGGGTCGGAGACCGCCAGCGCCGTCGTGCCGTCCGGGGTTCTGCGCAGGAGCGCCGAGGCCGGGCCGTCGATCGTCAGGCGTTCCACGGAGTGCGTGCCCGGGGTGAAGGTGTTCGCCGCGACGAGGCCCAGGTGTGCGTGTCTGACCGCCTGGGCGCGAGGCGTGTTGGTCAGGACCGTCACCGGGCCCCGAGCGTAGGAGGCGAGGCGGCGGGCGGTGGCGTGCGGGACGAGGGCGTAGGCCGTCGCCGTGGGCGGGGCGCCGGGGGCCTGGTCGATCGAGAGGCTGAAGACCTGCTTGGTCACCTGGGTGTCCGGGTTGGACTGGCGGACGACCCGGCGACTGCGTGTGACGGTGTCCAGGGAGGCGGTGGGTGGCGGGCCCGAAAGGAAGACGTAACCGATCACCGTGTTCCTGGTGGTGTCGGCGTAGCGCAGCCAGGCCAGCGGCGCCGTGCCGGTGCCCGACCAGGGGCTGCCGTCGCGCAGGGCGCCGGTGAGGGCGACCGTGGCCGACGGCGCGGCGATCCGGGTGTCGAGGGTGGTCGTCACGGCCCGGCCCGCCGGGTCGCCCACGCCCGCCGCGAGCACCACGATCTCGTCGTCGAGCAGGAACCACGACTTCGTGGCGCGGGCGCTCGCGTAGGCCACGAAGTCGTCGGGGAGCGTGCCGGCCTGTTGCGCGGTGTACGGGACGTCGTCGGCCAGCACCAGGCCGGCCGCGCCGTAGGCGCCGAGGCGGGCGCCGCCGGAGAAGGCGTTGGTGGCGCGGGGGAAGTACACGTAGGTGTTCTGCGACTCGGACGACGAGGTGAAGCCGCGCGACGGGTTGTCGTACCAGAGGCCGCCGTAGAGCTCGGGGACGGTGCCGCGCGCCTCCACGGGGGCGGTGACGCCGGCGAGGCGGTAGGGCGAGACAGTGGTGTAGTGGTCGACGCCGTACGCCTGGGTCTGGTCCTCACCGGAGAGGTAGAGGTAGTGGGCTCCGTCGCCGTGGAACCAGGGCATGAGGTTCTCGCCGCTCATGTACTCGTATTTGCTGACGCGTTCGGAGCTGCGGGCCAGGGCGAAGGCGTAGCCCGGGCGGCGGTGGACGGTCCTGTCCATCGCGTTGAAGGCGACGTGGTGCGCGGCGGGGGTGAGGTCCTTCGCCAGGACCGGCGAGGCGAGGATGTCCGCGTAGCGGGCGATGCTGACCGGGGAGACGAACGCCGCCGGATCGGGCGGGGACTTCGCGGTGTCGCGCACGAACTTGACGTACGCCATGAGGGAGTCGGCGTCGGTCACGTACGAGGAGAGGTCGACGACCGCCTCGACGACCGTGGCGACGTCCGCGTAGCCCGTCGTGGTCCGCGAGACCCCGCGGCCCTTCACGATCTCCATCATCCAGCCCTCGAAGATCACCGGAGCGAAGCCGTCGGTGACCCAGCGCCGGACGGTTTCGGTGAGGTCGTGGCCGGGTGCGTGGGCCGTGCCGTCGAGGATCTTGACGGTCTGGACGACGCGGGTGAGCAGGCCCTTGCCGTACGAGCCCGTGTAGGCGACGGAGGCATGCTGGATGAAGGAACCGTCCGCGTAGAACCCGTCGGTGACACCGTGCCGCAGGTCGTACGGGTCGATCGTCGCGAACACGGTCAGCTGGTCGGTCACGGCCTTGCCGATGCGGGCGTCGTCGCCGAGGACGGCGCCCTGGAGGATCCGGTTGGTCGTGATGTCGGCCAGGTTGGCGCCGGTGTGGAAGCGGGAGTCGAGGTCGACGTCGCCGTCCTTGCCGTTGCGCAGATAGGCGTCCATCGAGGCGACGCAGGCCGCCGGGAAGTCGGGGCGGTGGGCGGCCAGTTCGTCCCTGAGCAGGACGAGGATCCTGCTCAGGTGGGTGGACATGCCGATCTCCCAGTTGAACCAGTTGCCGTAGTAGCCCTTCGACTGGTCGCCGTGGTACGTGTCGTGGAGGTGGGCGAGCGCGTCGACGACGCGGCGTTCGACCGTCCCGTTCCCGCGCAGGTCGGAGGCGGCGCGGCCGGGGGTGCGGGTGGCGAGGGCGATCTCGTACAGGTACTGGAACGACCGGGTGAGGTTCGCGTCGTTCGCCCCGAGCGGGACGCCCTTGAAGAGCTCGCCCGGCCCGGCGTCGTCCATCGCGGTGAGCCGGGCGCGGGCGGTCGACTCGATGGCCGCGAGCTTGGGCGCGACCTCCGGCCGGGCGTTGGACTCGGTCGTCCCGGCGAACACGGCGATGGTGTTGCGGAGCAGGGCGGCGTGGTCGGATGCGCCGGCGGCGTTCGGGGGCGCGGTGTTCGTGGTGGCGGCGTTCGTGGAGGTGGTGAGGGGCGCGGCCGACGCGGGAGGCTGCCCGGCGGCCGGTACGGCCACCGCGGGCAACAGGGACAACAGGGTGCGACGCGAGAGATGCACCTGGGCTCCAGGGTCTGACGGGCAGCCGGGAAAGCGCTTGCGGCGCATCCAAGCAATGGCGGCCACCCCTGTCAACGGGCAGGGACGGCTCCCTGTCCGGGGCGAGGAAGTGACCCCCGTGCAGGGCAGGGGCGACTCCCTGTCCACGGTAGCCGCCCGACGCTCGACGTGTGCCCCGAGTCCGGCCCCGCCCGGCTCTCCTGCCGCGGGCTGAGGAGATCTTCGAGGAGAACACCCGGCTGCCGGCCAACCCCCTCGCCTCACCCGAGGACATCGAGGAGTTGGACGGCTGGACCCTGCACCGGCTCCACCACAGTGCCCTCACCCACGACGCCGAGGGCGACACCTCCACCCCGATGCTGCTGGCCCGCTCCCGCCCACGCCTCCGTCCGCTCCCGCCACGCCTCCGTCCGCTCCCTGGAGCGGTACGCCCGCCCCGGCGTCGACGCGGTCGCCCGGCACGTCGCAGAGCGTGACCCTGCTGCTCGCCGCCGTCGCTGAACATCCGAAACCTACCGGCGGGTTACTTGCTCCCTGGTGTCCGAGCTGGAACTACGGGGCCTGTCCCGTAGGAAATAGGGGATGAGGGCAGCCGGCATCCCCTACGGCCCCGAGGAGGGTTTCCCCCTTTGCGGCCCGGGGGGTCGCTCCATGTCCCAGCGGAGCGGCCGACGGGCATGATCCATCCATGACTTCGCGGCGAACGAATATCCAGATTCTGGCTGGTGCGGCGGTCCTCGGCAGTGTGTCCGCCCTGGTGGCTCCGGGTCTCGGCGGCGGCCGGCTCCCACAGTGAGCGGGCACAAGGCGGGGCCGTCGTCTCCGTCGAGCAAGCGGCCGACCTCACAGCGGAGGAAGTGGCCGGGGAGCTCCAGGGAAAGATCGACTCGTCCCAGGTCCGCTATGGCGTGACCGCCTATCGGGTCACCTACCGCACCACTGACAGCGCGGGCGCCCCCACGATCGCGAGCCAGCTCGTCGTCCTGCCCAAGGGCGGGGCGCGCCACCTGTCCACCGTCTCCTGGCTGCACGGCACCACCGTCTATCGCAAGGACGTCGCCTCGGAGAATCCGAAGTCGAACGACCGGCTCGTCGCTCTGCTGTTCGCCTCGACCGGGCGGGCCGTTTCGGCTCCCGACTACGTGGGCCTCGGCTCGGGCGAAGGCTTCCACCCCTACGGTGACCCTCGGGCCACCGTCGCGGCCTCGGTGGACGGCCTGCGCGCGGCCCGGACCTTCGCCCACCACAACGGCCGGGAGCTGAAGCGGAAGGTTCAGGTCAGCGGGTTCTCGCAGGGCGGCCCCGCGACCATGCTGGTAGGCCGGGCGCTTCAGCAGGAGGGCGCCGACCGTTACTTTCGGCTGGGGGCACTCGCCCCGGTCAGCGGCCCCTACAACCTCTCGGCCTTCGAGGCCGCCGCGGCCGACGACAAGATCGCCAAATCCGGTATATACCTCGCCTACTTCGTCACCGCCTGGAACAAGACGTACGGCCTCTACACGTCACCCGGCGACCTCTTCCGCTCCCCCTACGACAGCAAGGTGGAGGGTCTCTTCGACGGCCATCACACCGCCGGGCAGAACGTCAGCGAACTCCCGGCGGCCTCCAAGGACCTGTTCACCGAGGACTTCCTGAACAAGATCCGCAAGCCCGACGGTGTCCTGAAGGACAAGCTGCGCCCGATGGACAACACGTGCGACTGGCGGCCGAACGTACCGGTGGAGATCTTCCACGGCCGGGGCGACAAGGATGTCGACTTCAGTCACGCGATGTACTGCGCCGACCAGTTGACGAGGAACGGCGCCGCACGCCGGCTGACCGACGTCGGCGACCACGACCACAACGGATCGGTGCGGCAAGCCCTGCCCCGGATCGTCAGGTTCTTCGACGAGTCGGCGAAGACCGACTGAAGCGCGCCACCGGCAACGGCTGGGAGCAGAGGATGTACGCGCAGCGGCGCGCCGTTGGCTCTGATGCGGTGGCTCTGATGCGGACCGCGGACAATCCGCCCGCACCGCTGCCCCGCAGAAGTCCGCTCGCCGGCGGGACGGAACGGACGAGAGCCCCGGCACCCGAAGTGACCCGGGGCTCTCTCTGTCCGCGAATCCGGCCGCGGCGGCGACACTCCCCCGAGTGTGGCTTCCCCACGCCGAGCACCAGCGGGCCGGATCCGATGAACTTATCCAAACAGGCCACTCCAACAGATCGCTAACATGGGCCAGCGCTCACGGACGGGTGGCTACGGGGGAGGAAGACGATGCGGTTCCGCCTGCTCGGCGCGCCGGCCGTGCACGACGCCGCGGGCGAGCCGCAGCATCTCGGCAGTGCCAAGCTCCGCACATTGCTCGCCACCTTGCTGCTGCGCCCGAACAAGGTGGTGCCCGTCGACGAGTTGAAGGCCGCACTGTGGGGCGACGAACCGCCCGCGTCCGCCCACGCGTCCCTGCACAACCATGTGACCCGACTGCGCCGCATTCTCGCCGAGGAGGGCCGCCTGCGAGCCGTGGCGCCCGGATATGTGCTGAGGGTCGCGCCCGGCGAGCTGGACACAGAGGTGTTCGAGGAGCGGGTGCGCACGGCGCGCGCCGCGTGCGGCCGCGGCGACTGGGCCGTGGTGGTGGCCGCCGCGCGGGACGGACTCGCGCTGTGGCGGGGCAGCCCGCTGGCCGGGGTGTTCGGCCCTGACGAGGCCGAACCCGCGCTGGCGCAGCGGCTGCGGGAGTCGCGGCTGCTGCTGCTGGAGTGGCGCTACGACGCCGAGCTGGCTCTCGGCCGGCACGACGCTCTGGGGCCCGAACTGGCGGCGCTGGTCGCCGAGTACCCGCTGCGTGAGACGTTCCACCGGCAGCTGATGCTGGCGCTGCACCGCACGGGCCGGCAGGCCGAGGCGCTCGACGTCTACCGCTCGCTGCGCCGCACGCTCGTGGAGGAGCTGGGCATCGACCCCGGGCCCGCGGTGCGGGAGGCGCACGAGGAGGTGCTCCGCGGCCCGATCACGAAGCCGCAGCCCCCACCGCCCCAGGTGCCCCAGCGGCGGCCACCGGCGCAACTACCGCCGCGACCCGCGTACTTCACCGGGCGCGAGGAGACCGTCGCCCGTCTGCGCACCGCGCTGACAGCGGGTGGTGCCGTCGCCGTCGTCTCCGGAATGGCCGGGGTCGGCAAGTCCGCGCTGGCCGCTCATGTCGCGCACACGCTCAGCGGGGAGTTCCCCGACGGGCAGCTGTACCTCAATCTGTACGGTGCCACCCCCGGCATGACCCCGCTGGAGGCACCCAAGGCCGTCGCCGCGCTGCTTCGGGACCTGGGCGTCGACCCGCGTCAGGTACCGGACGCGCTCGACGCGGCGACCGCGCTGCTGCGCTCGGTGCTCGCCCCCACCCGCACGCTCCTCGTGCTCGACGACGCCGCGTCCGCCGCGCAGGTGCGGCCGCTGCTGCCGGCGGGGGCGGGCTGCGCGGTCGTGATCACCAGCCGTTCCTCGCTGACCGCGCTGGACGGCGCCGAGCGTCTCCCTCTCGCGCCGCTGAGCGAGAGTGACAGCGAGCAGCTGGTGCGCGCGGTCTCGGGTCGTGGCCCGGGCGAGCGGCTGGAGCGGCTGGTCGAGCTGTGCGGGCGGCTGCCGCTGGCGCTGCGGGTCGTCGGCGCCCGGCTCGCCGCCCGCAGCGCGCTCACCCCGGATGTGCTCGCCGGCCTGCTGGACGCGGAGACCGGGCGGCTCGACCATCTCGACTACGACGATCTGAGCGTGCGCGGCTCGCTCGCCGTGGCCCATGACGGCCTCGACCGGGACGCCGCTCTCGCGCTGCGCAGGATGGGCGCGGTGGATCTGCCCGAGTACGGCGTCGCCGCCGTGGCCCGGTTGATGGAGAGCGACGAGCCGCGGGCGGCGGCGGCACTGGACCGGCTGGTCGAGGTGGCGCTGGTGCAGGAGGTGTCGTACGGCCGGTTCGTGCCGCACGACCTCGTGCGGGACTACGCCCGTGAGCTGGCCGAACGGGAGGGCGGCAGGGAGGCCGCGGTTGAGCGCGTGCTGCGCTGGTACGGCGAGCGGGCGCGGCAGGCTGCGCTGACGCTGTCCCCGGTGGGCTCCGACACCGAGCTGCGGCTGCCCGATCCGATTGGTGAGGCGGAACCTTTCCCCTGCGGTGACACGGCGCTGGCCTGGTGCGACGCCGAAGTCGTGAACGCGGTGGCGCTGACCGAGCGGTACGCGTTCGCCTCCCGGGCCGTGCCCCTCCTCGTCCGCGCGTGGTCGATCCTGCTGCGGCACCGCGGCCGGCTCCAGGAACTCGCCGTCGTGGGCCGTATCGCTCTCGACGCGGCCCGCGCCCATGGCGACGCCGAGTCGGAGGCGAACGCACTGAGCGATCTGGCCGGGCTGCATTTCCTCAGCGGCCGGCCGGACCGGGCCCTGCCGCTCAACGAGGAGGCGCTCACCGCCTGGCGCGAACTCGGCAACGAGCGCCGTATGCAGCGCAGTCTCAGCAACCATGGGCTGCTGCTGGAGGCGCTGGGGCGGTACGAAGAGGCGGCCGAGGTCCTGCGGGAGAGCCTGGAACTCGTCCACCGCTTCGACGACGCGTACTCCGAGGGAGTCGTCCTCATCGCGCTCGGCAACCTCTACGAGCACACCGACGCCCGCGCCGCCATCGGCTACCACGAGCGAGCCCTGGAGATCGGGATGCGGCTCGGCGGCGACGTACTCGTCCAGACCTCCCACTGCAACATCGGCTACGCGTATCTCACGCTCGGCGAACCGGCCGACGCGCTGCGCCACTTCGAGGAGTGCCTGCGCATCCTCGGCGACGACGGGCCCTGGCACGGCCAGTCGCAGGGCCGGCTGGGAATCGTCCGGGCCCTGCGGGGGCTCGGACGCGACGAGGCGGCGGCGGTGGAGTGCACGCGACTGCTGGAGAGCGCCGGCGCGCGGGGCGACGCCCAGATGGTGGGCCTGGCCCGGCACCAGCAGGGGCTGCTGCTGCGGTCGGCGGGGCGCGTCGGGGAGGCGCGGGAACAGTGGCGGGCCGCCGTGCGGACGCTGGAGGCGTTCGACGGCGCGCACGAGAAGACACTCGCCGAACTGCGCGAACTGCTGCGTCCGGCCGCGCCGGAGTCCGACGGTACGTCCCCAGCACCCGTACCCGGGGTGGCTGTCCCGCAGGGCGAGGCGCCCGCGCACGGGGCGCCGGTCCCGCAGGCCGATGGGACGTCGTCGGCGCCCGCGCACGGGGCGCCGGTCCCGCAGGCCGATGGGACGTCGTCGGCGCCCGCAATCCGGCCGCGTGTCCCGCGGCCCGACCACCGGTTCGCCGACGGGGCCTGACTCGGCGATGCGCTGCATCGCACCGGCGCCGGCATCCTGCCCGCCGACCGGCCGGCCCTCGTCGAGGGCGGAGTGAACCGCGGCCGCCGCAAGGTGGCCGTGCGCCGCGCCGCGGTGGCCGGCGGGGCGTTGGCGCTGGTGACGGTGGGCCTGCCCGGACATATGCGACCGGTGTGCTCGGTGAGCGTGACGGCGGGAAGGGATCGGTCGCCTCCGCGGGGGAGATCCCCCACCTGGCGGTCGAGAAGACCGACGGCGCGGTCACCGCCGAAGAGATGATCGACGTGCTCAAGGCGCTGCTGCCGAAGGGCGACGTCGTCCACGAGGGCGGCCGCGGCAGCAGCAAGGTCGGGCCCTCGATGCCGTACGCCGCGGTCGTCTTCGACGACGGGAAGGGCAAGGCGCAGATCTCGCTCAGCCTGAACACCGTCGGGCCGGACGGTGAAATGGCGGACGACTACGTCACCTGCCCCTCCGAGGCGCTCGTCGACCAGGACTCCTGCACGGCCGAGACCCTCGCGGACGGCTCCCGGTTCATGCTGATCAGGGGTTTCGTGTACGGCAGGGGGGAGGGCGCGAAGCAGTGGCGGGCGACCATGGTCACCCCCCAGGGCGTCCTCGTCGACGCCAGTGAGTACGACTCCCCGGTCGAGAAGGGCGGCGAGATCACCCGGTCTGCGCCGCCGCTCACCGCCGAGCAGATGAAGTCCCTGGTCACGGATGCCTCCTGGCAGCCGCTGACGGAGGAGTTCCGTGCCGAGGCGCGCAATCCTCCGGCGGCGGACACACGACCCGGCGAGCCGTCCGGCGAGGACGTCACCAAGACGCTCACCCAGCTGCTGCCGAAGGGCATGGAGGTCACGGACAGGGGCGGTGACGTGGGGTACGGCTACGTCGTCGTCGACGACGGCAAGGGCCGGAGCTTCATCCAGATCAATGTGCAGCCGGGCATGAGTGATCTGGCCTCGCGCTTCACCGACGCGTCCGAGCTGCCGGACGGCACGCGGGTGCTGGAGAGCCAGGAAGCCGATCCGGACGCCAAGGGCGGTGCGGGGACCGTGGGCTGGACCGTCGACACGCTGCGGCCGGACGGGTTCCGGGTCGTGATCCCGGCGTTCAACGCGCCCGGCCAGGGGCAGGACGCGAGCCGCGAGCGGCCCGCGCTGACGATGGACCAGCTGAGGGCCGTCGCACTCGACAAGAAGTGGCCCACGCTGGGGGGATCTCGCCCGGGGCCCGGGGCCGGGGCCCGGAGGCCGGGGGTTTCGGCCCGGGCACAGGGCATATGACAAGGTCGGGCGGCCGTGCTTGTCGGCCACTCGCCGCCCCCGGCACAGTCCTGCACATCACAGCACCGCCGATTCCGTGGGCGGGCCGGGGACTGATCGAAAGGTCACCCGGGAGCCGAATGCTCCTCGCCAACGCGCCTTCGTCCACAGTATGTTGATCGTTCGTCACCAATTGTGGTCAGCGGAGTCCCGGCCGCCCCCCAGCGGGCAGCCGGGCTCCGGTACGTCCGGCGACGCCGGGTGTCCACGGGGAAGAGAACATGATGCGGATGGAAGAGAGCAGGGTCCGGCTGCCGCTCAACGAGGCGGCGTGGATCCGCGCCGTACGGACGGACCCGGTCGTCGAGGCGCTTGGGTCGGTGGGGTACGACGTGTCCGTCGACGCGCTGGACGCCGACGCCGGACCGGCGCCCGACTGGGCCGTCGGCGAGGGAGAGGACGGGCGCGAGGACGGTCTCGGTTTGCGGCTGGGTCTCGGCTACCGGATCGGCGGCACCCTGCTGTGCACCGCGCGGATCTGGCTGCCGCAGGCGGTCTCCGTGCCGCAGGACCCGGCCCTGTGGCCGCTGCGCCGCTGGGACGAGCCGCTCCAGCTGGTCGACGACCTGCGCTGCCGGATGCCGTACGCACAGGAGCGGGCCCGGTTCGGGCTGCACGGCAGGGAGCAGGTGCCGGTGCTCGAACTGGAGCGCACCGGGGTGACGCTCACGGGCCGGATCACCGACCAGATGCTGCTTGTGCTGCCGGCCGACCGGGTCGTGCTGGGCCAGGGTGCGCTGCGCAGGCGCCGCAGCACGGTGCCGGTGGCTTGACGGC